>JAXGWF010000001.1:0-184011 GCA_040773465.1 Geobacteraceae bacterium
CCGCTTCCAAAAATGCATCCATGCCGCCCTCCCTCTTTCTATCCTTGTTTTTTCTTTCTCTGAACGGTTTTTTCATCATGCTGCCCTCTTTCCCTTTTCCGACACATCTCATTTGTCGGGATAGGCAGGCAATGTAGTGATACGTGGGTCTTCAACTGGACCACCGACAGTAAAATGATAGAGGTCTTGGCAGGAATCGTCCCGAAGGCCCAGCAAATCATGCATTGCATCATCAAAATAACAGCCGATTCCCGTCCCCCGCAGACCCGCCGCTTCCGCTTCCAGGTAGAGCACCTGTCCGATCATCCCGCATTCCCAGAATAATCGCGGATAAAACCATGGTCCCTTTCCCTCAAGGAGAACGGAGAATTCCGCCAGCATTCCGAGGCTGAAACAGCCCTCCGATGCAATATCCTGGAAGCATGAAATCTTCTTGGCCGCCTCACGTGCGTCACCGGTTGCCATCAGGTAGAGTTCAAGACCAACGGGACACGATTCGGGCTTTTGCCATAGAAAATCCGCATCGAACCGATGCTGCAATTCCTCCCGTTTCCTGCCAGTACGGAGCAGAAGGTAGAGGCCCGGGTCTAGCCCCTCTACTCGATGCACGAACAGGGCAAGGTCAACACAAGGAGGCCACGTCAGCACATTGAATGGCGGGGTTTTCCTGCGGCAGACTGTTCTTTCAAGTACCCGGTATAATTTGCTGGCGGGCAATGAGCTGGTTCCGTCCATGGCCACGGCACTCCGCCTCTGGCGAATTATTTCCCGAAAGGATCCGGTATAGAGCGGGTACGAGATCTCCTCCGTTCGCAGCAGTGGCGCCGTATATTCCTTTTGTTGCCGTGGCTTGCGGGCTGCCCGGGCAACCTCGTCGATACGTTCCCAGTGGTCCGCGGAAGGACTGAGGCTGTTGGCTGTTCCCTGCCACCGCAGGTTCTCGAATTCTTGTAATGCATCCAGGTTAATACTGCCGATCCCGTCCCTTTTTCCATTCGGATGCAGTACCAACAGGCAGTCAGGCTCCTCCGCATTGTAGCCTGTTTGGCCAGCTACACCGAGCAGCGTTGCCAGCTCATCACGTCCCGGTTTATCAACAAGTCGCGCTTTCCATCCAAGTGCCGCGGCTGACAGGGACAGCGCAGCGAGTGCATGGCCGATGTCCAGCTGGCAGTAGCGGTAGGCCCGTTCCCCGTATTTCCAGGACTCACGCCAATGGATAGAGGTCAGTCCGATAAGGATTGAATCTGTCGGCAATTCTTCGGTTAACTTCATCCACGTTTCACGTGAAATTTCCGCACGTACTTCAAGGCTGTGTTCCTTCGGTGCGTAGTGGCAAACCATCGGCGTTGCACTCAACTCTTTCACCGAGCCGCACAACAAGTAGCTCTCAGTTGGATGCAGATTACCGCTTGATGGGTTGATACGAAGCGGCCAGCTTGCCCCCTGAGCAGTTTTCCATGCTGCCAGTCCCATGCTGTCCAGCAGAAGCCTCGAAACGCTTCGCTTGCCCAGTGCCGCAGGTTTAATCGTTCCCTGAACGCCAAGCACCTTGTCATAGGTCGGTTCCCGGGTCGGCTGCTCGATATCAAGCATGATCAGTGGTGCACCGCGATATCTCCTGAATGGTTCTGGTCGCGTAGACCAGTCCATCCTGCCCGGACCCCTGGCAAAGCCATCAAAGCGATGTTTCGTGGCGGAGTGATAGGAAAATACGGTTTCGAGATTTGTCTTCACGGCTTGAAGCTTTCACTATTTTGCATTGCACATATGATTATGTGCAGAAATAGCATAACGGATAATTTCATGATGGCCAGCACCAATTTTTCCAATGACTATCGATGAATTTTCTCGGTGCTATGGATTTGTTTCTTAACTTTTTTGCGACACGCTTTGACCGGTCGAGCACTTGAATTCTTACGTACGTTGTTATGTAACCGACTTTACTTTGTTATAATAGTGGATCTGCCAGCTTTTCGAGATCCGTCATCTCTTGCCTGTGGTATTTTCTTCATTCTTTTTATCTGATAAGCCAGTTCGATTTTTCCGTGCCGCGCTTTTCCCGACTCATGTTCTTCAAATATATGCCTAATTGGCATTGCAAAGCTTGTTTTTGTGCTGGATGTTTTTGGGCGTGTTCGTGGAATGGAGCCTAAACATAAAAAGTTGAGCAGGTAGCTCAAGGTGGGGAACGATAATCGTTTTTTATGCCTAAATATTAGGCTTCACAAATTGACCTTTGACGCCTTTTTTTAAGGCGACTCTCGTGATGTTATTCTTTTTATCCTATTTCCTGTTTTAGGCCAAATTTGAGCCAATCAAGCAATAATATGAAAAACAAAATATAGCACTATGTTATTATTCAAGCTGTTTTACCATTATTACCAGGCAGCGATCATCTCCGGTTACCGGTAGCTTCAAGTGAACGCAATCGGTGACACGGACACCGATCTCAAGAAGTTGTTTTTCGCAGGCTTCTGCTTCAGCTCGTCCCTCCTTCCCTTTCATGGCTATGATGTGTCCGGTATTTTTCAGGAGTGGTTTCGCCACGAATGCAAAGTAGGACAAATCGGCAAACGCTCGCGATACTATCCAATCGAAGTGCCCGGCATGACTCTTTGCCAGTTCCTCGCCGCGTACATGAAGCGCGGTGAAACCATGGAAATGGAGTTCGCGTGCCGCATGTCGCTGAAAGAATATTTTCTTCTCAACAGCGTCAACTGATACCACTGACAGTTGCGGGCACATGATCTTTATTGGAATTGCCGGAAAGCCTCCACCGGAACCAATATCGAGCATTGTCCCTGTTTTCCCGATCCTGCCGAGCAACGTCAGGGAATCGACAAAATGCTTTATGACGATGTCCCTGTCACCCCTGATAGCCGTCAGATTGATTTTGCGGTTCCATTTTTTCAGTTCGTTGCCAAATGCTGCAAATCGGCCAATCTCGTTCGCTGTCAGTTCGACATCCAGTTCAGCAAGACACTTGCGAAGCAACTCCAGCGATTCGCGGTTCATTTTCGCCTACCCGACTTGAGGGCAACGGCAAGTATCGAAATGGCCGCCGGCGTAATCCCCTGGATCCTCGATGCCTGTCCAAGGGTGTCCGGTCTGAACTTCAGCAGCTTTTCCCTTACTTCCGTGGAAAGTCCGGATAACGCTCCATAATCGAAATCCTCCGGTATCCTGGTTCCCTCGATTTTGTCAGATCGTTCTATCTGCTGTAGTTGTCGGTCAATGTATCCCTGGTATTTTATCTGAATCTCGACCTGCTCCCTTACCGCGCGAGGAATTTCCACTGCATCCCGATCAATGCGTAACAAATCCTCGTACCTGAAATCCGGACGCCGCAACAAATGTTCGAATGTCACTGCATTCTGCAGTCCAACGAGACCGTATTCTTCCAGAAACTCCCTGTCCGTTTCCGATGGAACCACCCGCCTTGCCCGCAGACGGCACAGTTCGTCCTTGATTTTCTGCATCTTGATTTTGAATGCCTGGTACTCTTCGTCTCGAACCAGCCCTATCGCATAGCCCTTTTCCCGCAATCGTTGATCGGCATTATCCTCTCGCAGCAGAAGCCGGTATTCGGCCCGTGAGGTAAACATACGGTAGGGTTCCTTTGTACCAAGCGTAACCAGGTCATCGATAAGTACCCCGATATACGCTTCACCCCTGCCGAGAATGAGGGGTTCCTTTTCCTGCACCCTACGGGCCGCGTTAATACCGGCGAGGAGACCCTGTGCTGCTGCTTCTTCGTAGCCCGATGTTCCGTTTATCTGGCCTGCATGATAAAGATTCCTCACCAGTTTCGTTTCCAGAGATGAATGAATCTGGATCGGGTCCACGTAGTCATACTCAATAGCGTATGCCGGTCGCATTATCTCAACCGACTCGAGCCCTTCGATTGACCGGTATATCGCAAATTGGACGTCTATTGGAAGTGAAGTGGAAAGTCCATTAGGATAGACCTCGGTTGTGTTTGCACCTTCCGGTTCGATAAAACTCTGGTGCCGCGTTTTTTCCGGAAAACGGACTACCTTGTCTTCTATCGACGGACAATAGCGGGGACCGATCCCTTCGATGACACCACCAAAGAGGGGCGATCTGTCGAGGTTGGCCCTGATTATGTCATGTGTCCGTTCGTTCGTGTAGGCAATATGACAGGGAATCTGCGGCCTATCGATCCGCTCCGTCGAATAGGAAAAAGGTATCGCCGGCTCATCACCGTACTGCGGTTCAAGCTTGCTGTAGTCGATGGTCCTGCCATCGAGCCGTGCCGGGGTCCCGGTCTTCAACCGGCCTACTTCAAAGCCACAGTTCTTCAATGATTCGGAGAGGCCGATCGCCGGCAGGTCGCCGGCTCTTCCACCTTCATACCTGGTGAGCCCCACGTGGATGAGACCGCGCAAGAAAGTACCGGTAGTAAGAATGACCGTTTTTCCCAAGAACCTGATCCCGACCCGGGTATCAACACCCTGAACGGTACCGTCCTCTACGTACAATCCGGTAACCTCACCCTGCTTCAAGGAAAGGTTTTCCTGGTTTTCCAGGACTTCTTTCATCCTGATTCGGTATAACAGTTTATCGGCTTGTGCGCGAGATGCCCTTACCGCCGGCCCTTTCCGGGTATTAAGCGTACGGAATTGGATTCCCGTTGCATCGATAATCTTGGCCATTTCTCCGCCAAGGGCATCAATCTCTCTTACCAGGTGACCTTTAGCCGTGCCGCCGATTGCCGGATTGCATGACATGAGGGCAATGGCGTCCAGATTTATGGACAACAGCAGCGTAGCACATCCCAACCGTGCTCCCGCCAATGCGGCTTCACAACCTGCATGACCTGCGCCCACTACGATTATGTCATAGTGCTTATCGTAAACGACCACGGGACTTCCTTTTATGTATGTTAAGGACTTCGGATATAATCCTAAATCATTCAAAAGCTTCTTTTAAACACCTTGCCACCACTGTAATCAATTTACAGACGATTGTAAAAGACATAGAAGGTTTCGGTTTTAATGCTGTCGTAACAGCTGCTATTATGACCCTTTGCCTCTTGATGCTTGTGAAACTTTAAAAAATCAGTAAAAAAGGCGCGTCAATTCGTAATGTTGAACAGTCCGATGTATCGCAATTTCAGTAAAACAGCAGCGCAATCCCTTGAACTCAAGGCATTCATAGGATATGTTCCACGTGAAACATTTTTATTTCCCTATACAAAACCGGGTAAAAATCTGATCGAGAATATCGTCCGGCGTTGTTTCCCCAGTGATCTCACCCAAGGCGCGCAGCGCTTCGCGAATATCAATGGCCACAATTTCAAGAGGCATTTCTGCAGCAAAATTTTCCAGAAATAAAGAAAGGCTGGTTTTTGCCCTAACAAGAGCATCGGCATGACGAGCCTGAGAAAGAGCAGTAAAGTCTCTTCCGTCCAAAGCCTCACCTTGAATAAATCGGGAATATATAGCATCACGGAGGCTCTCGATACCTTCACCATCACGTGCTGATATCCTTATTACCGAATTCCTGTCAAAATGATCGGGCAACCGCAAAACCTCCGACAGATCGGATTTGTTTGCGACAACGAGGAATGGCTTATGATAAACTGCCTCATATATTAGTTTATCCTCATTGTTATATTCTCTTGACAAATCCACCACGAACAGGATCATGTCCGCAAGCGGTATCTTTTCCATGGTGAGCTTCATACCTTCCTGCTCAATTTCATCGCCCGCATCACGTATGCCCGCCGTATCAAGAAGCGTCACGGGAAGTCCGTTTATATTTACAACCTCTTCGATGATATCACGTGTTGTGCCGGGAATTGAAGTCACTATCGCCCGCTTTTCCTTGAGCAGGGTATTCAACAGACTTGATTTACCAACATTCGGTTTGCCGACGATGAGTACCGAAACCCCTTCTCTAAGAACTCTACCCTGTTTAAAGCCTTTCAGCAATTCCTCAAGAAGATTGAGAGATTCACGCACCGATTTTTCAATTTGACGGATACCGGGAAGTTCAATTTCCTCTTCGGGAAAATCCAAGTAAGCCTCGATATAAGCAAGAGAAGAAATAATTCCCTCCTTGACAACCTCAATCCGCCTTGACAGGATTCCTTCTCGCTGGTGCTGTGCCAGTGCCACTGCTGCTTCCGTCTTGCCCCGTATCAACTCGATGATTGCCTCGGCCTGCAGGAGGTCGATCCGACCGTTGAGGAAAGCACGTTTGGTAAACTCGCCCGGCTCTGCCAATCGGGCGCCCGCCCTAAGAACCAGATGAAGAATATTTTGAACAATGAGGTAACCGCCGTGGCACTGGATCTCAACTACATCCTCGCAAGTATAGGATCTTGGTGCCCGCATGAGTACAAGCATCACCTCGTCCACGGCATCGCCACTTTCAGGATCGGTAATATTTCCATAATAAAGGCGGTGACTTTCAAAGCCACCGCCAGGTATTCTTGAGAATAAAGTCCGACCGATATCTTCTGCGTTATCGCCGCTTATACGAATTATCCCGATTCCCCCTTCACCAATAGGGGTACTAATGGCGGCAATCGTATCCTTATGATACATCAAAAAATCCCCTGCATTTACTTACGCATCCTTGAGAGTCTTATTGATATACACCTGCTGGGCAATGGTGAGAATATTGTTGACCAGCCAGTAAATAACCAGACCTGATGGAAAATTGAGAAACATGAAGGTAAAAACTATCGGCAATGCGAGCATCATCTTTGCCTGCATCGGATCCATGGAAGAAGGGGTCATCTTCTGCTGGATGAACATGGTTGCACCCATGATAACCGGTGTTACATAATACGGATCCTTCGCGGAAAGGTCGGTAATCCAGAGCATGAATGGTGCATGACGCAATTCTATTGAAAACATGAGCGCTTTGTAAAGAGCGAAAAAAACCGGGATCTGAATGAACATCGGCAGACAGCCGCCAAGGGGGTTGACCTTATGGGTACGGTACAGTTCCATGATCGACCGGTTCAGGGCATCTCTATCATTCTTGTATTTCTCCTTCAATTCTGCCATTTTCGGCTGAATCTTCTGCATGTCCTTCATGGACTTGTAGCTCTTGTGCGTAAGGGGAAAAAACAGGATCTTGATGATGATGGTAATTATGATTATGGCAATGCCGTAGTTATGCGTATATTTGTAGAAAAATTTCAAAACCTGCAACAGCGGTGTTGCTATGGCTGAAAACCAGCCAAGGTCCAGAGCCTTTTCCAGGTTCTGACCCTGCGCCTTGAGGATATCGAGACCCTTTGGTCCAAAAAACATGCGATACTGTAAACTCTTTGTTTGACCCGGCTTTAGATCAAGTACGGGAGAAGCGATCAGGGTATCGATATAGGACCCTTTTCCTTTTTGAACCATGACCGATGCTATACTGTTCTTCTCGGAAAGTATTGCTGAAAGAAAATATTTATCCGCGTAACCGGTCCATCCGACATTGCTGACATACCGCTGCGGTTCCTTGACCAGGTCCTTGACCTTTTCCGTGGTAAAGGCATCATCTTCGAAAGTTACGGCATTGTTATATTCAAAACGCGTCAACCCGCTCGGTGGTTCCGACGGATGCGGAAGCAGAATATCCAGACTGCCCGACACAATGTTCGAAGCGAAATTGGTCAGTTGCGTATCCAGGGCAATAGCATAACTGTCACCGGAAAAAGTATAGGTCTTTTTTATGGAAACACCCAGGGGAGAAGTCCAGGTAAATGAGAGCTGCTTTTTTTCTGAACCTGAAACCGTGAGGGATCTTGCACTCGAAGTATACAGTACCGTGGCCGGTATCCCTAATCCCGAAGACTCTGTACCTAAAGCAAAACCTTCCGGACCCGTTGCGGAAACAAGAGAAACCAGCTTACTGCCCGGGGTTGATGATTCATGAAATTTTTTCAGGGTCAAACTTTTCAGTGCGCCACCCTGAGTGGTAAAAACCGCTGAAAACAGATCATTTTCAACCTGAATTTCCTGGAGTGTAACACTTGGCTGAATCACCGGTTTCTTGACCTGCTGTACAGGGGGCGGAGCTGCCTGTGCGACCTTTGCCGACGAGGCAACCGTTTGGACGCCACTCTTTACCGGCGCCTTTTTAGGCGGTGGGAAGAGTAGATTATAGCCATAAAAAACAACAAGCGAAAGAACTACTGCGAGTAGAGCGCGCTTTTCCATGAAAACTCCTGCAGAGTAGGGTACCGGATCATATCCTCCCGGATGGAACGGATGACATTTCAAGAGCCTTTTACAGGTGAGAGCGAGACCTTTGAAAAGTCCGTGCTTTTCCAGTGAGAGCTTGGAATACTGCGAACAGGAGGGATAAAAACGACAGGTATTCACCAGAAAGGGGGAAATAAATTTCTGATACAGAACAATGATAGTTATGAGCAACCGTTTGAGCATTTCATTTTCCGGATGCGGAGTATCGCCTTTTCCAGCTCTTGTCGCACCTCGTGAAAGGAAAGCCGGTCGGCGCCCTTTTTCGCAATGATATTATAATCGGCGTCGACAAACTGATCCTTGGAGAGTCTGAAATACTCGCGAACCCGTCTCTTCACCCGGTTTCGCGCCACTGCCGAACCGATTTTACGACTGGCGGTGATCCCGAGTCTGGCCCTATCGGAACAGTATTCAGACCAGACGATGATGAAGTGCTGTGTATGAAATTTTTTTCCTGAAGCGGAAAGACGAAGATAATCAGCCCGCTTCAGGAGTTTTTCATCCCTTGAAAGGGAAGCACCCACGAGCTTTATTTGCTCGCGATCTGGACGGATAATCTTTTCCGTCCTTTCGCACGGCGTCTCTTGATGACGAGCTTGCCATTCTTGGTTGCCATGCGAACCAGGAATCCATGCGTTCTTTTACGGGAAATATTGCTGGGCTGAAACGTTCTTTTCATATCGATTAACTCCTTCTAAAGGTTATTATCTTTGTCAGGCGAAATTTTACTTTTAGCTGTAAACACCCTATTTTGTCAAGTCTATTTTTACTTCCAACGGAAAAATTAGCCTTGCAAATTAAGGGCTTCTCTGGTACTGTTCAAGTCTCCCTAATAGGGAAAAGTGTTTTCCCTTTCCTGAGATCTATTTTTAGCTATAACCTGCCGATTCAATATGCATTTTTGATTTATCAACATATGTTGATAAGCCTGTGCAAAACTCCTGAGCGCGAGTATATTATTTTATGGAAAAGGTCTGGTACGAAGTACTTTCCAATATGGAGAAGGTTCTCACATCCCACACCTTCACCACATGGATCCAGCCACTCAAGTATTTGGATACGAAGGGAAATGTGCTGTATCTTGAAGCTCCCAACAACTTTTTTCGGGAAATGGTAAAGGAAAACTACCTTCCCATGCTGGAAGACGCTGTCTCCGCTCTCAATGGGTCAAAAACCATCGTGGAATTGAGATTGTCCCCGAAACTTACGCTTGATTCTCCTGAAGGAGCTGAATTTATTCAGCCTGAAATAGAAGCTCCGCTGCCCGCCGATTCCCGTGTTACTCCGGATTTCTGTTCCAATCTGAACCCCAAGTACACCTTTGATACGTTCGTATGCGGCGCGGGAAACCAGTTTGCCTATGCAGCAGCACAGGCTGTGGCAAACAAACCGGGAACCAATTACAACCCTCTCTTTATCTACGGAGGCGTCGGTCTCGGCAAGACCCATCTCCTGACCGCCATCGGAAATCATATTTTAAGCATGAATCCTTTGGCTCGTATCTGTCTCTATACGTCTGAAAAATTCATGAATGAAATGATAAACTGCATCCGCTACAAAAAAATGGATTCATTCCGGAACAAATTCAGAAGCATGGATATTCTCCTCATTGACGACATCCAGTTTATGGCGGGAAAGGAAGCAACACAGGAAGAATTTTTCCATACCTTCAACTCGCTCCATGAATCCCGTAAACAGATCGTTGTCTCATCCGACAAATTTCCCAAGGATATGGCCGGTCTAGAGCAGAGACTCCGCTCACGATTCGAATGGGGCCTCATAGCCGACATCCAACCTCCGGACATAGAAACCAAGGTCGCCATCCTAAAAAGGAAGTCCGAAATAGATACTATCGCCCTCCCCGACGATGTTGCCCTGTTCCTTGCTTCAAGTTCCACAAGCAACGTTCGCGAACTGGAGGGTATGCTGATTCGCCTTGGGGCTTATGCCAGTCTGACGGGAAACGAAATAACCCTCTCTATGGCCAAGGAAGTTCTCAAAGACATCATCGTAGAAAAGAATCGGGAAGTTACGGTGGAAATGATCCAGAAATACGTGGCTGATTTCTTCTCCATCAAAGTTTCCGACCTCAAATCGGACAAAAGATTAAAAACCCTGGTAATTCCACGACAGATAGCTATTTACCTCTGCAGGGAACTGACTAAATCTTCATACCCGGAAATAGGCGAAAAATTCGGTGGAAAAGATCATTCCACCATCATTCACTCATTCAAGAAGATTACTAAACTCATTTCCTCAGATCCCGAACTTAACACTACGATTGAAACCATAAAAAGGGGGCTGTTGGAATAACAGGGAAAAGCTGTTCGTAACCTGTCTTTACCTGTGGAAAAAATTTTTTCCTGTTGATAAACGCTATCTGGCCCTCGATTACCCCACATTTTATCAACAGTCGAAAGCAGTTGAAATAAAAAGCAAAATATTTCGCATCAACAAATCCACAGGCATCTACTTATACTACTGAACATCTTTTAAACCTTATTAGTCATTGAACCTGTGCAAACTGGAGGCACCATGGAATTTGCCATTGCAAGGGAAACTTTTCTAAAAGCGCTGCAACGCGTCCAGGGAATCGTCGAAAACCGAAAAACCATGCCGATCCTTTCCAATGTGCTCATCAATGCCCAACCGGAACAGATCGAAATAATTGCAACCGACCTGGAAGTTGGAATGAAAGGCTCCTATCCTGCTGAAGTGACGATTCCTGGAAGTATAACGGTTTCCGCTAAGAAACTGTACGAAATCATAAAGGAATTGCCTGAAGAGCAGATTCATTTCTCTACGCTCGAAAACGATTGGGTCGATCTCAAATGCGGCAAGGCCTCATTTAATCTCGTTGGCCTTTCACCTGATGAATTTCCCTTTTTTCCCACGGTTAACGAGCATACCTTCCTTGCGCTCAATGGCTCTCTATTACGGGAAATGATAGAAATGACGTCATTCGCCATCTGCCACGACGAGACGAAATACAATCTCAACGGTATTTTCGTCAAATCCCTGGAACAAGACGGCAATTCCATACTGCGAATGGTTGCCACCGATGGCCACCGCCTTTCACTGGCTGAACGGAACATTCCCTCAGTCGCTCTGACCGACCTTCAAAACGGTGTGATTTTTCCGAAAAAAGGCATTTTCGAATTGAAAAAATTGACCGACGATAACGACGATGAAATCATGCTCTGTTTCTTCGACAACAGCGCCGTCATGAAAAAAAATGACACGGTCATAGTGATGAGGCTCGTGGATGGCTACTTCCCCGATTACACGCGCGTCATGCCTACCGAAAATGACAAGACGGTGATCGTCAAACGTGAAGACTTTATACACTCCCTTCGCCGTATGGCTATCCTTTCCAGTGAGAAATTCAAGGGAATTATGATGGATTTGAAAAACGGCGTCATGGAAATCTCGGCAAGCAATCCCGAACTGGGAGATGCTCGTGAAACCCTGGAAGTAACATACTCCGGTCCCGATCTTTCCATCCGGTTCAATGCCCGTTACCTTCTTGATTCCCTTGCTGTCATGGGTCAGGAATATGTGACTCTCGAACTTAAAGACGAGCTGTCTCCGGCTATTCTGAAACCGAATCAGGCTGAAGGTTTCCTTACGGTGATCATGCCGATGCGTGTTTAGGCTTGCCTCACCCGGCTTCTGCACGCCAAACCGCGGAAAGGCCTCTCGTTTTCTGAGCGGCCTTTTTTCTACCGTGGTGCGTTCATGAAATTACATAGAATACAGATCCATTCTTTCAGAAACATCGTTTACGCAGAACTGATCCCCTGTGAAAGGTTTAACATTATTGTCGGCAACAACGCCCAAGGAAAAACCAACATTTTGGAGTCTGTTTTTCTCTTGGGTACCATGAAGTCGTTTCGGATGGTGAAAAACGCCGATCTCATAACGTACGGTTCCCCTTATGCCATTATTAAGGGATGGGGACAGCGGGACGGCGTGGTTCGAGAAATCGCTCTTTCCATAAGCAACTCCGGGAAGAAAGCCTTTGTCGATCAGAAACCAGTGGTTCGTCCTACCGATTTCTTTGGAACCATTAATACCGTGGTCTTTTCGCCTGAAGACATTGCCATGGTTCGTGGGGTGCCGGAGATGCGTCGACGTTACCTTGACCGGGCCATATTCAGCGGCGATACCGGTTATTTGTCGGTGCACCATGAATATTTCAGGATATTGAAGCAGCGGAACGCCCTTTTGAAGCAAGGCGAAGCCGACGGCCTTCCCATCTGGAGCGAACGACTTGCCGATGCCGGCGCACGACTGATGGAAAAAAGGGAATCATTCATCGGTGAAATCAGCCGATTTTTTACCGAGTACTATTGCAGCATCGCCGGACCAGGCCACAAGGCAAAGCTGCGATATTGTTCCCGTATTACGGAAACGGACCGTACTCGGGAATCCCTGTGCAATGCGCTTTACGCCGCATTGGAAAAAAGTGCCCATGAAGAGTTACGCCGGGGAACGACCCTGATCGGCCCCCATCGTGATGACCTCGAGTGCATACTTAACGATAAACCCCTTAACCATCACGGCTCTCAGGGTGAACAACGGAGTTTCATTCTGGCACTCAAAATGGCGGAAATTGAATACCTGAGAAATCGATGGGGAAATCCGCCAATCCTGCTTCTGGATGACATGACATCCGAACTTGATCGCAACCGAAATGGCAATCTGATGGATTTTCTTAAAGAAAAAGACATGCAGGTTTTCATAACAACCACGAGCCTCGATAACATTAATCTCGTGGGAATCAGCAACTATTCCACCTTTCCGGTACAAGAAGGAAGGGTATTATCTGAGGTAACGAATGTCTGATACTGTCATAAACGATTACGGCGCTGACAAGATCAAAGTACTCGAAGGACTCTCGGCGGTACGGAAACGTCCCGCCATGTATATTGGTTCGACTTCCTCCCAGGGACTCCACCACCTGGTGTACGAAATCGTTGATAATTCCATTGATGAAGCCCTGGCGGGCATGTGTGATGAGATAACGGTCATCATCAACCTTGACGGTTCTGTCACTGTCGAGGACAACGGCAGGGGGATTCCCACTGATATTCATCCAACGGAAGGGAGATCAGCAGCGGAAGTAGTCCTGACGGTTCTTCATGCCGGAGGCAAATTCGACAACAGTTCGTACAAGGTATCCGGCGGGTTGCATGGTGTCGGGGTCTCCGTGGTCAATGCCCTCTCCAGTCAGCTGGAACTGGAAATACGCAGGGAAGGCAAGGTCTATCAGCAGTCGTATCGCCGTGGTAAACCACAAAATCCCCTTGCGGTTATCGGCGAAACGAAAAAACGGGGAACCAGGATTACCTTCCTTCCTGACGATACTATCTTTGAAACAACGGTATTTTCCTTCGATGTCCTCTCCCAGCGGCTCAGGGAACTGGCGTTCCTCAATGCCGGGGTCCGGATAACCATTACCGACGAGCGCGAAGAAGGAAAACACCATTCATTTCATTACGAGGGAGGAATCGTTTCGTTTGTCGAGTACCTTAACCGTAACAAGAACAGCCTCCATCAAAAACCTATTTACTTCAGAGGGGAAAAATGCGGGGTCGATATGGAAATTGCCCTGCTCTACAATGATTCTTACGATGAGAAGGTTTTTTCCTTTGCCAACAATATCAACACTCATGAAGGAGGAACCCATCTGATCGGTTTCCGGGCCGCGTTGACCAGGACCATGAACACGTACGCCTCGGCAAACAACCTGCTCAAGAATGTCAAGGTCTCCATCTCCGGCGAAGATCTCCGTGAAGGGCTCACCGCGGTTATTTCGGTGAAAATCCCCCAGCCTCAATTCGAAGGGCAGACCAAGACCAAGCTGGGTAACTCGGAGGTAAAGGGATACGTTGAATCCCTGATGAACGAAAAGCTGTCGGTGTTCCTGGAAGAGAACCCCTCTATCGCCAAGAAAATCCTGGAAAAATCCATCGATGCGGCCCGGGCCCGGGAAGCGGCCCGCAAGGCCCGCGAACTGACCCGGAGAAAGGGAGCCCTCGATGTTAGCAACCTGCCGGGAAAACTCGCCGACTGCCAGGAGCGGGATCCCGCCCTGTGCGAGCTGTTTCTGGTGGAGGGTGATTCCGCGGGCGGTTCCGCCAAGCAGGGACGTGATCGTAAATTCCAGGCGATTCTGCCTCTGAAGGGCAAGATCCTGAACGTGGAGAAGGCCCGCTTCGACAAGATGCTTTCTTCCCAGGAGATCGGCACCCTGATCACGGCACTCGGCACCGGCATCGGCAAAGATGATTTCGACGTGGCGAAACTACGCTACCACCGGATCATTATCATGACCGACGCCGACGTTGACGGTTCCCACATCCTTACCCTGCTGCTCACCTTTTTCTTCCGCCAGATGCCGCAGGTCGTGGAACGGGGTCATCTCTACATTGCCCAGCCGCCCCTCTACAAGGTGAAACGGGGTAAAAAGGAACTCTACCTGCGCAACGAGGCAGCAATGCAGAACTATCTCCTCGAAGAGGGTACCGAGGAGATGACCATGTTCCTGGAGAACGGTGCCAAGACCTATGCGGGAAAACAGATCATTCCCATTCTCAAGCAGCTGGTGGAATACCGGGCGCTACTCGACAAGTTCGTCAGGAAAGGGATCAACGAGGACCTGGTACGGGTTCTGCTCCGGCTCGGTATCAAGGGTGCCATAGAGGACCTGGAAGGATTGGCCCCCCGTCTGGCGAACATTGCCAATGTTTACGAGGGGGCGGATTACAAGGTCCTGGACGACAAGCGGATTATAGTCCGGCTCGGCAACCTGCGTATTGCCCTGGACAACCATACGGTCGACCTTATTGGCTCGTACGAGTATGGACTTCTGGCCGATAGTTTCCGCAGGGTCAGGGATATCTTCGGCAGTGGTCGGGCCGTGGTATCCAACGAAGGAAATGAAGTTTTCGCCACGACCATCGGCCTCGAACTGCTGTCCTTCTTCATGGAAAGCGCCAAGAAGGGTCTCAATATTCAGCGCTACAAGGGGCTGGGCGAGATGAACCCGGAGCAGTTGTGGGAAACGACCATGGATCCGGCCAACAGGACGCTCCTCCAGGTGAAGATCGAGGATACCGTGGAAGCGGACAGCGTCTTTACCGTGCTCATGGGTGACCAAGTGGAACCGCGGCGGGATTTCATCGAACAGAATGCATTAAACGTTTCAAATCTCGATATATAAAAAATCAGGCCTGATACGGAAAAGCGCGAGGCGCGGAAACTGATTCCCGCTTCCGTTGGCCCGGCATCATGCCTTTACTTATGGGGTAGCAATGCTCGAAACCATCAATAAAACCTCTGTCAACATCGAAGACGAAATGAAACGCTCATACATGGATTATGCCATGAGCGTCATTATAGGCCGTGCCTTGCCCGACGTGCGGGACGGGCTGAAACCGGTACACCGGCGTTGTCTGTATGCCATGTACGACATGAGCAACGATTGGAACAAGCCGTACAAGAAGTCGGCCCGCGTGGTCGGTGACGTGATCGGTAAGTATCATCCCCACGGCGACTCGGCTGCCTACGATACCATCGTTCGCATGGCCCAGGATTTCTCCCTGCGTTATCCACTGGTTGACGGCCAGGGCAACTTCGGCTCCGTGGACGGCGATTCTCCCGCGGCCATGCGCTACACCGAGATTCGCATGTCCCGGCTTGCCCACGAGCTGCTGGAGGATCTGGACAAGGAGACGGTGGAAACGGGACCAAACTACGATGGATCCCTGCAGGAGCCGCTGGTGCTGCCGGCCAAGTTCCCGAACCTGCTGGTAAACGGTTCCGCAGGTATCGCGGTCGGCATGGCCACCAATATTCCGCCCCACAATCTCTCGGAAGTAATCGACGGGATTATTGCCCTCATCGGCAATCCGTATCTCACCTTCGAGGAGCTGATCCGGATTATTCCCGGTCCGGATTTTCCTACCGGCGGCTTTATCTACGGTCGGGAGGGAATCATCCAGGGCTACAAGACCGGTCGCGGCATCGTACAGATGCGGGCACGGGCTTTCGTGGAGACCCACAAGAAGACCGAACGCCAATCCATCATCGTCACCGAGATTCCCTACCAGGTAAACAAGGCCAACCTGGTGACGAAGATAGCCGAACTGGTGCGGGAGAAGAAGATCGAGGGAATCGCCGACCTCAGGGACGAATCGGACCGTGACGGCATGCGCATCGTCATCGACCTGAAGCGTGACGAGAATCCCCAGATAATCCTCAACCATCTTTACAAGCAGACCCAGATGCAGTGCTCTTTCGGCATCAACATGCTCGCCATTGCCGGCGGCAGGCCGAAGGTTCTCAATCTGCGCGATGCCATGACGCACTTCATCGATCATCGCCGGGAGATAGTAACCCGTCGTACCATTTTCGAACTGAAAAAGGCCGAAGCCCGCGCCCATATCCTGGAAGGTCTCAAGATAGCCCTTGACTGGCTCGATGCGGTCATTGAACTGATCCGTTCCTCGAAAAACCCGGAAGAAGCCAAGGCCGGCCTGATGGCGGGTAATTTTGCCGATCCGGCCTTCCTGGAAAAATTCGGCCTGTCGCTTCCCCGCCAGGACGAACGACCCACGCTTTCGGAAAAACAGGCCCAGGCTATCCTCGAGATGCGGCTCCAGCGTCTGACCGGCCTGGAACGGGAAAAGATTCTCCAGGAATATGCCGCTATCCTGGAACTGATCGCGCGGCTCAAGGAAATTCTCGGATCGGAAGCGGAAATCCTGAAGATCATCGTTAATGAACTGACGGAACTGAAGCAGAAATTCGGCGACGAGCGACGCACCGAGATAGTGGACAAGACCGCGGAAATTTCCCTGGAAGACACCATTGTCGAGGAAGACGTGGTGGTGACTGTTTCCCATACGGGCTACATCAAGCGGACTGCCGTATCCATGTATCGTGCCCAGCGTCGGGGCGGCAAAGGAAAATCCGGCATGAAGACCAAGGAAGAGGATTTCGTCGAACACCTGTTCGTCGCTTCCAGTAAGGACTTCATGATGTTCTTTACCGATTCGGGACGAGTCTACCTGCTCAAAGTCTACGAAATTCCCGAAGGGGGACGGGCGACGCGCGGCAAGGCCATCGTCAACCTTCTGAACCTTCAGGCCGGCGAGAATATTGCGGCAATCCTTTCGGTCAAGGAATTCGACGACGACCGCAACCTGATCATGGCAACCCGCCATGGCGTGGTCAAGAAGAGTCCCCTCAAGGAATACGCTCACATCAGGAGCGGCGGCATAATCGCGGTCAACCTGGACGAAGATGATAAACTGATCGGTGTCGCCATTACCGACGGCAGGCAGGATGTGCTTCTTGCCTCTCGAAACGGCAAGTCGATTCGTTTCCACGAGAGCGATGCCCGTCCCATGGGGCGGGTTTCCCGCGGGGTGCGCGGCATGACCCTGGAAAATGATGTGGTGATCGGCATGGAAATAATAAACCCGAATGCGGCCTCTTCCACCATCTTTACCGTGACCGAAAACGGTTTCGGCAAGCGGACTTCGCTGGATGAATACCGCTTGCAAAGCAGGGGTGGCAAAGGTATTATCACCATCAAAACCACCGAGCGCAATGGTTGTGTCGTCGATATAAAGCAGGTAAGCGAAGAAAACGATCTGATGCTCATTACCGACCAGGGTAAAATAATACGAATGGCCGTTACGGGATCCTCCGTTATTGGCCGCAATACTCAGGGCGTAAAGCTGATGGTTACCGAGGAGCAGGAAAGGATCGTGGCGGTGGCCCGCCTTGCCGAGAAGGATGATGCGGTAGAATCGGATCTGATTATTTCCGATGAGACGATCGTCACTGAACCCGGCAGCGACGCTGACGAGTAGCCTGCTGGTTGCCATGGATTGCGGATAAGACCCGGAGAAATCATATCTCTATCTGATTCAAAGGAATATTCATGAAGGGTTTCGCGCGAATCGATACCAGTCTGCCACAGCGCAGTGGCCTGGTGCGGCTTCTCCAGCGATTGGAACGGGAAGATCTCTCTTTCGATGAGATGGAAAAGATAGCCGATGCGGTGGAAGAAGCCGGACAGCGCGCAATTCCTCCGTTAATGCGCCGCTTGCGGAAGGTGACCAGCGCTGCGGTCATTGCACGTTACCTGTATCTTCTCGAGTATTTTGATGAAGCTTGCTGGTTTGACGAACTGTTTCGTATTACCTTATCGCGAAACGATCTCGACATCGAGGCCAAAAGGGTTTTTCTCGCGGGGTTGGAACGTCTTGGAATTACTAGCAGTGATTTTCCCAACTCCTGTTTGTTGGGACAGACCGGCGATTTCTCTCAGACCGGCTTGGATGAAATCTTTGAACAGGGCGACACCGGTTTCGTTACATTTTTGGAAGACCTTGGCTATTGCTCGCCCGAGCACCGGGCTCTAAAGGTTCGTCGCCTGGCAGGCAGGGAGGAGCCGGCTGCGGAAACGCTCCTTGAGATTTTACTGGGGTATTCCGATCGGGAAGTAGTAAAGGAAGCTCTCAGTGTTCTTGGCGGAATACGGAGAAGCAGTGCGGCGGCTGTGCTGCTCCGTTACCTTCACCGAGGTACCGGGGCTCACCGGAACCTGGCGGAGCGCAACCTGAGAAAGCTGGCGTTTCTCGGCATTTCGCCGATGCCTGGAGAGAAAATGATGCCCGATGCGGCAGTGCTTCAAGCGGCGCTTGGCCCCATCGAAGGTACAGGATTCCGTTCCGCGTGGTTTTCCCGGTGGAACGCTAAGAGTGGTGGTGTTGAAGTATTGTTTCTCCAGCTTCATGAAATCTGCGGCATTACGGAAGCGGCCGGATTTGCCGAATTGACTTCGAAAGAGCATGATACCCTTTTCAGGAAGGCCGTTTCCGAGGAGGGTCTCCAGCAAGTTTCTCCTTCGTATGCACAGGCGATTCTTCAGGATGCTTTGTTTCACAACATTGAGCATGGTTTTTCCATTCCACCCGAATTCTATGTTTGGCAGCGGATCCTAGGTAGTGACGCTTTCAAAGCGGTACCACATGTTCCTGATTTTGCCGGATTTGATCTTGATCGTATTGCGGCTTCGTCTTACCTTCTTGAAGGAGCCGATTCCCTGCTCGACGAAGAGTGTTGCGCGGGATGGATTTCAGCGCGCGAACAAGTATTCGATATTGTCGATGAATTCATGTGCAAAGGAAAAAAAAGTACTGCCGATTTTTCAGATAAGAAAATAAAGGCGCTATTGGGACGGTTCATGCGAGAGGTTGTTGTTCCGGAGAAGGACAGGCTGGCACGTCGCCTTTTTCTGACCGCGGATCTCATGCGGGAAGCCAAAACTGAGCGTGAACTCATTGAACGCACCTTATGCACGGCTTTGAATGTCGCTTGCGAGAAGGTACCCTATATCAGGAATCCGTTTCTGCGTCGTTTCGCCTTGGAAAGTCTTGGTTTCGCCTGTGATGCGCTTGCGGAAGGGTATGACCTGCGGTACATTGGCGCGGATTGGAATGATGGAGAATTGTGGGATTGATTCTCTTTGAAATGCCGGAATCTTCACGAACATCATGTATATCTAGCGGGAAGACGAGGAGGGAAGAATGAAAAAGATTGGAGTCATCGGTGCCGGAAGCTGGGGAACCACACTTGCCGATCTGTTAGCCAAAAAAGGACATGCTGTCACCCTTTGGGCGTATGAGGCCGAATTAGTGAAGGAAATGTCTTCTACCCTTGTCAATTCGGTTTTCCTCTCTGGAATCACCCTTTCATCACGTTTGCATTTCACCAATTCCCTGGAGGAAGCGGCAACGGGCAAGGATCTTATCCTCTTTGTCGCACCAACACAGGTTTTTCGAGGTGTTATGACCGGTACGATTCCGTTCATTACCGAGGAAACCCTGCTGGTGAATGCCGCCAAGGGAATAGAACTTGAAACGCTGAAAACCATTTCCCAGATTAGCGCGGAGTTGCTTCCTCCCCGCCTTTTTGCGAATTTTTCCGCCCTTTCGGGTCCCAGTTTCGCCCGTGAGGTTGCTCTCGACATGCCGACGGCAGTTGTTGCCGCGTCTCCCGATGCCGCGGTTGCCCGCAGGGTCCAGGAGATATTTTCAACGCCGCGGTTCCGCGTCTATACCAACAACGACATGATAGGAGTGGAACTCGGCGGTTCCATAAAGAATGTCATTGCCATTGCCGCGGGCATTTCCGACGGCCTCGGCCTCGGCTATAATCCCCGTGCCGCTCTGATTACCCGGGGACTTGCCGAGATGGCCCGGCTGGGATTGGCAATGGGGGGACATTCGGCCACTTTTGCCGGTTTGGCGGGCATGGGAGACCTGGTCCTTACCTGTACCGGCGATCTGTCGCGAAACCGTACGGTTGGCATGCAGTTGGGGGAAGGGAAAAAACTGGCCGATATTCTCGGCGGCATGCGAATGGTGGCCGAAGGGGTCAAGACAACGGAATCCGCTTACCATCTGGCACAAAAAGTTGATGTAGAGATGCCGATCGTCGAACAGGTCTACCAGGTTCTCTATGAAGACAAAGCGCCTCAGCAGGCGGTAATGGATCTGATGACTCGCGAACTGAAAGCGGAAGGAATGGAATTCGGACAAAATAATTGAAATTACCAGTCACATTCTTCTCGACGAAGGAATGAGGCGAGCCCTTCACAAGGCCGGTGTTCATGAATTTTCACCTTTCCATACGAGTTAAACTGTTTCTTTCAATTCTTTTTGCCATTCTTGCCTCCTACGCAATCTTTCTGTTTCTGACCGTTCACACCATCGAAGAATCTCTTGAAAATAAAACCGCCAAGGACCTGGAAACGAACCTGCGATTTTTCCGTTACCAGTTTACTTCCGGTGCGAATCAGCTTCGATACGTACTACTCTTTCCGTCAACCCGGCCGCAGGTAAAAGACTACCTGCGAGAGCATAAGGTAAAAGAACTTGCAGGCGTCTTGGACGCTATTCGACAAGCCCTGCCCTTTCTTCCTTTTGCCGCTTTTGTCGATCGGCAGGGAGAGGTAATCACCAGCCTGAACGGTCAACCGATCGGTACCCCCTTTGCCTTGAGCGGACTGGTGCGCACGGGAGTCAGAAAACGGGAGGCCATACTCTCTTTTGAGTTAATCGACAGAAAGCTTTTTTCCCGGGAGGGAGCGCCCTCCTCGTTCGAAAATACCAGTGAACAACTGATTGCCGTCGCCGTAGCCTTTCCCCTTCTGGATGATACCGGCGAGGTCCTCGGGTCACTGGTTGCCGCGGCACCTCTGTTCATCAACAATATTTTTTCCCGGCAGGTCCAGGAAGGTTTCGGCCATGATCTCGAGACCGCCATCACTCTCAAGACACTGAAGATCATCAACGGGCTGGATGGTAACGTAAAAATTCCTGCCGCTACCGTTGAAAAAATCATTCCAATATTGGCAAAGGGCAAGACGTACCGGGGCGAAGTACGATTGGGAAAGACTCTCTATAATGCGGCCTTCGAACCCATAACCAATTCAGAGGGCGAGTTTATCGGTTCCCTCGTAGTAGCCCTTTCGAAGGAATATTTCAATACCATGCGCCGTGACTATATCGGCGGCATGATGACATCGGCAATCTTCGCGACCGTTCTCTCCTTCCTGATAGCCTTTTTTGCGTCACGTCTCATTACCGCTCCTCTTAAAGAACTGACCAAGGGTGTTCAGTGCATAGAAGAGGGCAATCTTGACTTCCGAGTCGCCACCGACGCCTCCGGCGAGTTCGGCATGCTTGCCGATTCATTCAACAGGATGGCAGATACTCTTCGCGAACGAGATATTACCATCAGGAACAAGACCTTTGACCAGGAGATGCTCAACCGCTGCCTTCATGAAATGAACGAACTCCTCGAATCCAATGTCAAGGAGCGGACGGCGGAGCTCGAAATAGAAAAAGGACGGCTTGAGGCAATCCTGGCGAGCATGGCCGAAGGGGTTGTGGTAACGGACGGTGATAACCGGGTAATACTTTTCAATGCCGCGGCCCAGAGGATTTTTGGAATTGCTCCCTATAAAGTGATGGGCTGTCGTGTTGAAGAAATAGATATTCAAGGAGATTTCTACAAGCTGATACAGGGCATAACCGACATAAAATCCGGCGACCTGCTCGTGGCAAAAGAAAAGGAGGCGAGCTTCGGCAAAAAGAAGCTGCGCGTTGCTCTTTCCCCCTTTCTTGATCAGACCGGAGAGTTTGCCGGTGTCGTTATGTCGATCCGTGACGTGACTCACGAAGAGGAAGTGGACCGGATGAAGACCGAGTTCATTTCCACGGTTTCCCATGAATTAAAAACGCCGCTTACTTCCATGAAAGGTTCTTTGCAGCTTATTCTGGGAAGGGGTGAGGGTTTGACGGAAACGGAGCGTGAGCTTATCAGGGTTTGTCACCGTAATACTGATCGCCTGATCCGCCTGATCAATGATATCCTTGATATTTCCAAGATAGAATCGGGCGGGGTTTACCTGAACCTGAAACCGGAGTCCGTTACCCGCCTCGTTGCCTATTCGCTCCAGGAAATTGACGGTTTTGCCCGTAGCCGAGGCGTGACGCTGGTTAACGCGGTCCCGTCTGAGACCGCGCCGGTTTTGGGTGATCACGACCGGCTCATACAGGTCTTGACGAATCTCCTTTCCAATGCCGTTAAATTTTCGCCCGAAGGAAAAACAGTGACGGTAACTGCACGCAGAGAAGAAGAATTCATGGTGATATCCGTCATTGACGAGGGCAAATCTATCGAGCGTGCCGACCGCGACAAGCTGTTTCAGAAATTCCCCCAGCTGCGGGGAAGTCGCGCCAAGGAACGAGGTGGAACAGGATTGGGCCTTGCTATCTGCAAGGAAATCGTCGAGCGGCATCATGGAAAAATCAATTATCATGCCGGCAAGGGAGACGGAAACATCTTCAGTTTCACGGTTCCCGTCTATGGGGAGTCTGTATGACACGAGAGCGAATACTGATTGTAGATGATGAAGCGGACATTGCGTTGATCCTGAAGCTTCAGTTGGAAGATGCCGGGTTTAAAACCGTCCGGGCCAAGGATGGTGGCGAGGCCCTGGAATTGCTTAAACGTGAAGACTTCTCGCTGATCCTCCTGGATATCAAGCTGCCCAAGCTGGATGGTATCCAGGTGCTCGAGCGGCTTGGACCGGCTCTCGAGGAGCTTGCGGTCGTGATGATGACCGCACACGGCAGCGAGGATATTGCCGTGGAGAGCATGAAGAAGGGGGCGCTCGATTATATCGCCAAGCCGTTTTCGGCCGAGGACATGCTGAAAAAGGTGGTCCGGGCCCTGGAATTCAACAGGACCCGGAAGGAAAATCTCCGTCTCCAGCAACAGCTGGAAGAGGAACGGAAAAAGATGGCGGCAATTCTCTCGGGCATGGCCGACATGATGGTGGCGGTTGATGAAGATGGACGGGTGATGAGCATAAACCGGGCGACGGCCGAAATTCTCGGTATTGATTCTGACGCTCCTCTCGGCATGCCGGTCGAAGATCTCGTGAAAACCGACCTAAAGCCCGATAGCCTGCCCAGCAAGGTGGTGTTGCGGACCCTGTCGCCTTGTCTTGATGTTACCTTCTCGGTTTACTGCCGTGATCGGGTTGTTCCGGTTCTTTCCAGTGCGGCGCCCCTTTTCGGCGCAACCGGCAAGCTGGTGGGATGCGTCGAGATAATCCGCGATATTTCCCATCTCAAGGCCCTGGAGAGGGAGCGGGAAGAATTTGTCAGCATGCTGACACACGACCTGAAAACACCCCTTACCGCCGTTATGGGATCAATCGACCTGGTGCGGGAACGCCGCCTCGGCCAGATCAACGATGAGCAGCGGGAATATCTTGACTCGGCCACGGAAAGCTGCGGTGAGATGGTGGAGATGATCGATACGCTTCTCGACGTCTACCGGTTCGAATCCGGAAAAATGTCGCTGGCTCTTACTGAAGAGGATCCCACCGCGATTCTCAATAAGTGCCTCGCCTCTTTCCGCACCATTGCCGAACGTTCGGAAATAACGCTTTCCGCCACCATACCGAAAGACCTCCCGTTCCTGCGTCTGGACCGCAACAAGGTCGGGCGCCTGTTCAGCAACCTCCTTTCCAATGCCTTCAAGTTCACCGACGAAGGGGGAACGGTCGATGTTTCGGCCGAGGTGGTCACGGGGCTGACAGGAATACGGGAAAAGATCCCGCCGGGAACCTATCCGGTGGAACGGATCCCGGCATCGGGGGATTATCTCATGGTCCGGGTACGGGACAGCGGCATCGGCATCCCGAAGGAAGCGCTCGGCACCATCTTCGACAAGTTCGTACAGGCCCGTAACCGCAAAGAAGGGAAGATCAAGGGAACCGGTCTGGGGCTCGCCTTCTGCCGGAAGGTTATGGATGCCCATGGAGGCCTGCTATGGGCAGAGAGCGATCTGGGAAAAGGGAGCGTTTTTACGGTCCTCTTTCCGCTGAAAGAGGCGGATCGGGGATAAGCCGTGATTTTGCGATAGGAAAGATTCATACTGTTGAGAAACGCACTCGCTATAGAGAACGTTACCAAGCTCTACGGATCCCTGCTGGCAGTGGACGGCATCTCGCTTGGTATTCGCTCGGGAACCATTTTCGGCCTGCTCGGACCGAACGGCGCCGGCAAGACAACCCTGATCAAGATCCTGACGACGCTGATGCGCCCCACGTCGGGAACCGCGACCATCGAGGGGTACGATATCATCACCCATGGCAGGCAGGTGCGGGAGCTGATCGGTGTCGTTCCCCAGGAAAACAATCTCGACCGTTTTCTGACCGCCCGGGAAAACCTGGCGCTTCATGCCCGGATGCACGGCATGGCTTCCCGGGACTACAATCCCCGCATTGACGAACTGCTGAAGCTTATCGGATTGAGCGGGAGACAGCATGACTTTCCCGACACCTTTTCCGGCGGCATGCAACGGCGCCTGGTGGTAGCGCGTGCGCTGATCCACAAACCGCGGGTCCTGTTTCTGGACGAACCGACCGCGGGACTCGATCCCCAGTCCCGTCGCATCCTCTGGGACTACATCCAATCCCTGCGTTCGACCATGACCATCTTTCTCACTACCCATTACATGGACGAGGCGGAGGCGCTCTGCGAACGGATCGTGATCATGGATCACGGCAGCACTATCGTTGACGGCACCGCGAAAGAACTGAAGGAACGGTTTGCCCACTCCCACCGGTACGTGCTGGAGTTCCGGGCTCATGACGATCATTACGAAGAGGTTCTCCGTTCTTTTCCCTTTATCGAGTCCTTCGAGCGCACGGGAAAGGTTTTCCGGCTGGTACTGCCGGCCGAGGAGTTCCTGAAACCGCTCATGGATGCCATCAATAGCGCTGACATCAAACGTATCTGTCTGGAGGAACCTTCCCTGGAGGATGTGTTCATCGGACTGACCGGCAAGCAGATACGCGAATAATAAAGGTGAGAGCATGTTTCGAGGCGCGTTTACCATCTGGGGGCGGGACATGCGGGTGCTCAGGAGGAGTCTGTTTTCCGAGCTCCTGGCGGTTATCGCCTATCCGCTGACCCTCTATATGGCGTTTGGTGTCGGTTTGAAGGGCTATATCGCCGATGTGGAAGGGGTACCCTATTCCCTGTTCATCGCGCCCGGCCTTATTTCCATGGCCGCGGTTACCGCGTCTTTCGAGGAGAGCGCCTGGAGCATGTGGTTCCATCGCAAGGTGCAGCGGACCATCGAGGCCTATCGGGTAACCCCCATTACCGTGTATGATATTGTGATCGGCAAGATCGTCTCGGGTTTTTCCCAGGGAGCACTCAAAGGGCTGGCGGTGGCGGCGGTCATTTTTGTAATTACCCCGTTTCGCTTTCCCATCAGTCATTTTTTCGTCTACCTGTTTTTCATCGTATTCGGCTCCATGGTGTTTTCCTGCGTCGGTATCGTCTGTGGCACCGTGGTCGACAAGCCGGAGAATATCGGCAGGATCCAGGGAGTGGTCATTGTTCCCCTCATTTTTCTTTCGGGGATCTTTTTTCCGCTTTCTTCCTACCCGGCAACGGTTGTGCCCTTCATCAATTTCCTTCCGACCACCGCCATCTTCGAAGGCGCCCGGTTGGCGCTGCTGAAGGGGGTTGTTGATCCGCGCTATTCGACGGTCCTGCTGGTGAGCGCGGCAGGGGTGTTTGCCCTTGCGGTGTGGATTTTCAATCGGAAGATCGAGGAATAATGGAAACGGAACGGAACGAAGCATTCATGACCCTGGCCGGCGACATCGTTGACTGGGGAGAGCGGTTTCTGCGGGTCCGGGACGCCTATGGCATCGAGGCGGCCGGCCAACTGCTTGGTGGCATTACCGAGTGGCTGGGGGGCGACCTGGTTGACGGTATGCCCGTCATGTCGCTGGAGAATTGGACCGTGCTGGACAGTCTGGCCGAGGAACTGCTTGAAACCTGCAAAGCCTGCCTCGGCGGAGAAGCGGCTGCGGATGCATCGCTCCATGCTGTTATCGAGAAGGCACGGGGGTTGTTGTGAGCAAGGAATTCGTCCCGAAATGGATTGCCTGGGAAGTGACCCGGAGATGCAACCTGAAATGCGTTCACTGTCGCTGTTCCGCGAGCGATGTTTCGCCCGAGGGCGATTTCAGCACCGAGGAAGGAAAGCGCCTGCTGCGGGAGATTGCGGCATTCTGCCGGCCGGTGGTGGTCCTTTCCGGCGGCGAGCCCTTGCTGCGTTCCGACATCTTTGACCTGGCTTCCTACGGCACCTCGCTGGGATTGCGCATGTGCATGGCGACCAACGGCGTCTTGGTTGACGACGAGATCTGCCGCCGCATGGCGGATTCGGGCATCCGCATGGTCTCCCTTTCCCTCGACGGCAGCACCGCCGCGATTCACGATGATTTCCGCCAATGTCCGGGCGCCTTTGACGGAGCGGTGCGGGCGGCGGAGACCTTGCGCAGGAACGGCATCAAGTTCCTGATCAATTCCTCCTTTAGCAAACGGAACCAGGCCGACATTGCCAATGTCTTCCGCCTGGCCAAGTCGCTCGGCGCGGTTGCCTGGTACCTGTTCATGATCGTTCCCACCGGCCGCGGCCGAGAGATTCTGGACGAGCTGATTTCCAAAGAGGATTACGAGGAAATCCTCGAGTGGCACTACCAGCAGGAAAAGAACGAGGACGAAATCCTGATGCGGCCGACCTGTGCTCCCCACTACTACCGGGTGGCGCCCCAGCGGGCCAAGGAGGAGGGGATCACCTTCGAACGCCGCTCCCTGAGCTTTTCCACCGGCGGCGGCAAGGGCTGCATTGCGGCCCAGTCCATCTGCCTCATCGACTGCTTCGGCAATGTCAAGCCCTGCTCCTATTTTCCCCGCAGCGCCGGCAACATCAGGGAGACCCCGTTCCGGGAGATATGGGAGAACGCGCCCCTGTTCCGGGAACTGCGGGATTTTTCCGGCTACAAGGGAAAATGCGGCGCCTGCGAGTTTCTCAACGTTTGCGGCGGCTGCCGGGCGCGGGCCGACGCGGTGTACGGTGATTACCTGGCAGAGGAGCCGTTCTGCAGTTATATCCCGGTGAAAATGCGGAAAAAGGAATAATGCTTAAAGGGGATAAGGGATAAAAGCAGTTTTGAATTTTGAGTGTTGAGTTTTTGGTTAAAGGCCAAAGAAAAACAATTCAAGGTTCAAAGTTCAATGTTCAAGGTTAGACAGCCATTTTACTTTAAATCGAATTTTTTATTCCCCTGATTTTAAGACCTGCCAGGTTTCTGAAAACCTGGCAGGTCTCTCCCATTATTATAAAAGGAGTTGGTTTATGAATAGCCGTTTTCTCGACGCCTGCCTGGGCCTGCCGGTGGACCGGACGCCGGTCTGGCTGATGCGCCAAGCGGGCCGCTACCTGCCTGAGTACCGCCGCGTGCGCGCCGGGTGTTCCTTCCTCGAGCTGTGCAAATGCCCGGAACTGGCCGCCGAGGTGACGATCCAGCCGGTGGACATCCTCGGGGTGGATGCGGCGATCCTCTTTTCCGATATCCTCACCCCGGTGGAAGCGATGGGCCTGCAGCTCGATTTCGTTCCCGGCCCGGTTTTCGAGAACCCGGTGCGTACCATGAAGGATGTGGAAGCCCTTTGCATTCCGGTGATGGACGAGGACATGCCCTTTGTTTTCGAGACGATCCGCATCCTTCGCCGGGAATTGGCCGGCCGGGTCCCCCTGATCGGCTTCGGCGGCGCGCCTTTTACCTTGGCGTGCTACATGGTGGAGGGAAAGGGCTCGAAGGACTTCGCCACCGTGAAGAAAATGCTCTATCGCGCTCCCGAGGTTTATGCGGCCCTGATGGACCGGGTTACCGAGATGCTCATTGCCTACCTGCGGGCCCAGGCGGCGGCCGGCGCCCAGGTGCTGCAGTTGTTCGACACATGGGGCGGCATCCTGTCGCCGAGCGATTACGAGCGCCATGCCCTTCCCTATACCTCCCGGGTGATCGCCGGGCTGGCGGGCTGCGGCGTTCCGGTCATCCATTTCGTCAAGGGGGCCGGGACCATGCTGGACAAGGTGCGGCTGGCGGGCAGCGACGTTGTGGGATTGGACTGGCACGTGGACCTGGGAGCGGCCCGCGATGTGCTTGGTCCCGAGGTTGCCGTGCAGGGTAATCTGGACCCGATGGTCCTGTTCGGACCGCAGTCGCTCATCGAAGCGGAAGTGGCCAGGATTCTCCGGGAAAACAATGGCAGGCCGGGCCACATCTTCAACCTGGGGCACGGTATTCTGCCGGAGACCCCGCCGGAAAACGCGAAATTCATGGTGGAATGCGTCCACCGGCTGTCGGCACGAGGATGACCATGCCTGAAGACAAAACGGCGGTGCTCCTCTTGCAGATGGGAGGCCCCGATTCCCTGGACGGCGTCGAGCCGTTCCTCATCAACCTCTTTTCCGATCGCGACATCATCAGGCTCGGCCCGGCTTTCCTGCAGCCGCTCATCGCCCGCTGGATCGCCCGGCGCCGGGCGCCGAAGGTCGAGGCCCAGTACGAGAAGATCGGCGGCCGCTCTCCCCTCAGGGAGCTGACATCGGCCCAGGCCCAGGCACTGGAAGAAACGCTCGGGGGCGGTTTCCGCTGTTTCCCGGTCATGCGCTACACGCGGCCATCGACAATCGATGCGCTGGCTACGGTGAAAAAGGCGGGAATTTCCCGCCTGGTCGCCCTGCCCCTCTATCCCCAGTATTCCCGGGCTACGACCGGTTCCAGCTATAACGAGTTGCGGCGGGTGCTGGCCCTGTCCAGGGTCAAATTCGAGCTCACGGGAATCGAGAGTTTTCACGACCACCCCAGATATATCGAGGCGCTGGTTCAGACGGTGGAAGAAGGGCTTGCCGGCTTTTCCGGCCGTGAAGTGGTCACCCTCCTCTTTTCGGCCCACTCCCTGCCCGTATCGTTCATAGAAAGGGGCGACCCGTACCTTTCCCAAGTGCAGGAAACGGTCAGGCTTGTCATGGAACGGTTTCCGGGCAGAAGGCACGAACTGGCCTTCCAGTCGAAGGCGGGGCCGGTGAAGTGGCTGGAGCCATCCACCGAAGATGTCATCAATCGTCTTGCCGAGGAAGGATGCCGAAACCTGCTCGTGGTTCCCGTCTCCTTTGTCTGCGATCACCTCGAAACCCTCTTCGAGATCGACATCACCTATGCCGAACTGGCTCGGGACAAGGGCATCGAGCGGTTTCTCCGCGCACCTTCCCTCAATTGCGCTTCCCCGTTCATCGACTGTCTCGCCGATCTGGTGCGGAAAACGGTCGGCTTATAGGGTCGCCTGCTCCCGCCTGCCGGGTTTTATCGTTTCACCTCGTACTGTTGGCTTTTCGATACCAGGAAATAGACGATGCCGAGTATCAGGAGGGTGCCGGCCAGGAACATCTGGGTTTCCAGGGCGTCGTGGCGCAGGGTGGAGATGAGGATCTCCCTGATCAGAGCGACCATGATAACCCCGATGAAAACGAGGATATTGAACCTTCCCCCTTTCAGGTTCCGGATCTCGTTTTCCATCAGTTCGATCATCATCCAGAGAATCAGCAGGGTACCGAGCGCGCTCAGGATACCCTTTTCAACATCGCCGTGGAAGATATGGTAGAGATCCCAGACAAACAGCCCGACCACCGAGAGCGAAACCCCGCACAGGGCCAGCACCAGGGCCAGGTTCAGGCCGTAGGAGAAGCGTTCCGTTGCCCTGACCAGCTTGGATTCCAGGCGGTGGGAGAGGAACTCCTTCTTCATTTCCTCTTCCATGTAGGATGAACTCATCACGTCCAGGTTGGCGTCGAGGATTTTTTCCGTGGCATCGGTCAGCTTGCGGCGCATATCCCGGTCCGCGAAGGTTTCACGGATCAGGTTCACCAGTGACTGGCGAATGAAATTCATGGCACAGTTGACGAAGTGGGCATTCAGTCCGATACGGACGTGCACCAGGCCGATTTTTTCCAGCTTCCTGAGATAGTGGTTGTCGTAATTTCCCGAGAACAGGTCAACGAGCCATGCCTGCTGAGAGTCCTTCAGCCGTTGGAGAACGACGTCATCCTGGAGAAACGCGGCGGTCTCCGGAATGCCGAGCAGATAATCGTAGAGGTCGTTGGTAATGGCTTTCTTGTTGGCTTCGACCAGGGGAAGGAGGGATGCCAGGAGGTCGGTGTCCTCGTCGGTGAACAGGTAATGCCGCTTCAGATCGTCGATGGTGACCATTGATGCCTCCTTGTGGGAACGGTGAGGCAAGTATAAGGGCAAACCGCGTTGATTGCAATTGTTCCGCCTGGTATGCTACAAATAACAGATACCGGAGGAGTTACCATGGAACGCGTGACGATTGACGGCATTTCCCTTTCCCTGGCCCATGCGGCCGAATTGCCCCTGAACTGGATCGGCCAGGAAGATATCCTTCACCAGTTGCTTGCCGCCTGGATGGTTATCGATGACCGTGACATTCCCTTCAACCCGCGCCTGATCGGCAAACCGGGTGTCGGCAAGACCACCCTTGCCTATGCCGCCGCGAAAAAGCTCGATCGCGAGGTATATCTCTTCCAGGCCACCATGGATACCCGGCCGGAGGACCTGATCGTGACCCCGGTAATCGGACCGGACAACCGGATCCAGTATGCCGCATCGTCACTGGTTACGGCCATGCTCCGGGGCGGCGTGCTGATCCTCGACGAGGGAAACCGGATGAGCGAGAAGGCCTGGGCCTCGCTGGCGCCGCTCCTGGACGACCGGCGCTACGTGGAGTCCATCATCACCGGTCTGACCATACCGGCTCACCGGGATTTCCGGATCGTGGTCACCATGAACGAGGATGCCTCCACCTTCGAGGTCCCGGAGTATATCCATTCCCGCCTCCAGCCGCAGATCTACATCGACTTTCCCGAAGCCGACGAGGAACTTCTCATACTCCGGGAAAACCTTCCTTTTGCCGATGATGCCATTTTGGCTTACGTGGTGAACTTCCTCCAGCGGGCTCATGCAGCCGATGAACTCTATTCGGTGCGGGACGGCATCAACATCGCCCGCTATGCCTTGAAGATGATGAAAGGAGCCGGCGGCAGTACCGACGAACTCATTCCCCTGGCGGTGATGCGGATACTGGGGGAAGAGGCGTTGCTCTACCTCGATTGACAAACCGGATTCGCCATGTCCCGTAGACTCCACCTGGAAAAATTCGGTCCCGTTTCCGCGCTGCCGGTGCTTCATTACACCATGGAGTTCGCCACGCTCGTGCGGCAGGCGGTGGGCCGGGTCCGGCCGGACTGCATTGCCATCGAGCTCCCCCCTACCCTGGAAGCGCAGTTCCTGCGGGGGGTGCGGCGACTGCCGGAAATCTCCGTGCTGCGCTATGAACTCCGTAACTCCGGGAAAAACAAGCCGGTGGAGGGCCAGTCGGTCTTCCTCTTCATCGAACCTGCCGATCCATTGGTGGAAGCGGCCCGTCTTGCCGGTGAGCTGAATATCCCGCTCAGCTGCATAGACGTGGATATTGAAGGCTATCCCCTCTTCCAGGAGCCGTTTCCCGACTCCTATGCCGTGAGGCGCATCGGGCTCGGTTCCTATTACGGTGAATATCACAAGGTCTTCGGCAATGCCGAGCCGGGTCGTGAAGATCTCCTCCGCGAACGGGGGATGGCGTATCGTCTCCAGCAGTTGTCGGAGCGCTTCAACAGAATTCTCCTGGTGTGCGGCATGGCACACCTGGAAAGGATCAAGCGGTACTACGGCCGTCCCCAGGCGGCGCCCTTGGAGCGGGTGAGACGGGAGGGGATTTCCCTCTACAACCTCCATCCCGAATCGTGCCGCGAGGTTCTCGGCGAATTTTCCTTCCTGTCGGCCCTCTATGAACTGCATCGCGGCCCTTTGCCGCCGGATCCCTCCACGGACGGCCCTTCCCTCCGCAAGAGCTGGAATGCCTTCGAACTGATTGCCGGCGGTAAACGGGACGTGCCCGAGGAACAGGTTTTGTACGAGGCTATCGTGCGAAGTGCCCATCACGTGGGGCGGCCGGCTGAAGGCCTGGATCGGCAGCGCGTGCTCTTGCGTCTCTTCCGTGAGGCTGCGCGGCACTACCGCCAGGAAACCGGGGAGACCGTTCATGTCTGGCAGAAACGGGCTTTTTTCCGCTTTTCGCGCAACTATGCCCTGGTTACGGGCCGTCTGCTTCCGGACCTGTTCCAGATGCTGGCCGCGGCCCGCGGCTGCATCGACGACAACTTCGCCTATGCATTCTACCGTCTTGCCACCTTCTACCCCTGGCAGAAGCCGGATTCGGATCTGCCCACCATCTCCCTGCGACCCGAGGATATTTGCGAAGGCAGTCGGCGGATTCGCTTTCGGCCCCGCACCCGACAGCCTGGCAAGAGGCTTTCATCGCTCCATTTCCTCAACAGGAAGCGGGAAAAACATCCCGGCGAATGGCTGGAAGGGTTTGATGACCCGTCTCTCTGCTCCTACCCCCCCGAAGACCTGGTCATTGAGGACTACGGCCGTTTTCTCAAGAAAAAAGGGGCCAAGCAGCTGTCCGAAGAGCAGAGCCGTGTCGAACCCTTTACCACGTCGCTCCTGGACGGCATCGACATGCGGGAAACCCTCCGCAATTTTCACCAAAGTACGATTTATGTCCGCGAGAACATTCGGGTCCGGGGCGGCGTCGGAAGCGTGGTCGTAATATTCGACGAGGATCGCGGCGGGAAAAAATTTCCCTACCTGATGACCTGGCTCGGCGAACACGAACAGGAGTCGGACATGGCATTTTACGGCACCCGGCCCACCGACAACGTGGTGGGTCCGGGGATATGCCGCTGCGAATACGGCGGTCTCATCCTCTCCTACCCGCCCCGGCGCATGTTCGATGTCTGGCAGGATACCGACTACTCCTTTGCGCGGAGTAAATCAGAGGTTCTGCTGTTGGCGGCACTGGACTACTCGCGGGAAAAACATGTCGTCTACGTGGCGTCGCGTCCACCCCGCAGCTGTTTCAGGCAGATCGCCGCCAGGCTGGGAAAAAAGATCGTTTACCTCCCTCTCGGGTCCCTTTCTCCGCAGAAAATTAAAAAGCTCAGGGTCTTTCATGTCCTGTTCGGGCATGATAAAAGGGAAATAGCCAAGGAATACATATGGTGAGCCGGGAAAAAATGTGGTATATGAAATGAATTCATTCCGTGAAAGGGAATAATGCTTCCGTTGTCTACGGATTCCGGATACCGATTGCTTCATGCGATATGCCGATTTTCAACCGGAAACTTCGGTTTCACCTTAGAGGGGGAAAGGATGAGCAACAGCCAGCGACGCTACGTACGGATGGACTCCCTGAATCTGCTAGAGTACGTTCTCATTGATGATAAGGGAGAAATAGTGACCCGCGCCATGGGGAGGACACTTAATATCAGTGAGAAGGGCATCCTGCTGGAGACCCACATTCCACTCGAACCTGCTCAGGTCCTGTTGATAACCATCGGCCTGGAAGAGGACCTGGTGGACATCAAGGGTCAGGTCAAGCATGCGGAAAAACGTGACGAGGCCACCTTTGGTTCGGGTATCGAATTTCTGGAAATCGATGACGAGGGCAGTCGCGTGATCCAGAACTACCTGGAGGCATTCAAGGTTTTCAAGGGGTAGGCGTGTTCAGCATGGGCCTGAGCAGACCTTACTCCGTCGCTTGGGCAGGAGAAGGTTACGGGTGCACTTTGCAAAGGGCCTGTCCGCACAGGGAATGTGCGGACAGGCCCTTTGTTCATGGCCGGGAGTCTCCGCGGCTTTTATTCCGGGCTCAATCCTTGAACTGTAGCTGATAGAGCCGGTAATAAAGTCCACCGATTGCCATAAGCTCCTCGTGGCATCCCTCTTCCGCCTTTTCTCCCTTGTGAATGACCACGATTCGATCCGCGTCACGCACCGTGGAAAGCCGGTGGGCCACGACGAGTGACGTACGTCCCGCCAGCAGTCCCCTCAGCCCCTCCTGAATCAAGCGTTCGCTGGCAGTATCCACGCTGGAGGTTGCCTCGTCCAGTACCAGAAATTCCGGATCAAAGGCTACCGCCCGGGCAAAGGATATGAGCTGCCGTTCGCCTACGGAAAGATTTAAACCTCGCTCCCGCACTTCCTCGTCGAATCCCTTCGGCAGTCGAGCGATGAAATGGTTCGCACCTACCAGTGACACCGCTTCTTCCATTCGCCGTCGCGCTCCGTCATCACCAAGGGTAATGTTGTATTCCAGCGAGCCGCTGAACAGGAAAGGTTCCTGAAGAACTACGCCGATCCTGCTTCGTAATTCGGTAAGCGGAATCTCCGTTATATTTCGGCCGTTAATGAGGATATTTCCCCTGGTTACTTCGTACAACCTGGAGAGGAGGCGGGTTACGGTTGTTTTTCCGCCGCCCGTTTCACCGACAAGGGCGATCTTCTCACCGCGCCTGATCCGCAGGTTGAACCCTTTCAGCACATAATCGTCATCCTTGTAGGCAAACCACACATCGCGGAACTCAATGGTTTCGATCGAGGAATTCAGACCTGCCAGGTTTTCGAAACCTGGCAGGTCTTCATTTTGTTGCTGTTTCACTTCTTTGACGGGAGTCTTTTTCTCAACGTCCAGCAGTCCGAAAATCCGTTCCAGTGCGGCCATGGCGCCCTGCATGATGGAATACTTGGCCGACAGATCGCGGATCGGGCCGAAGAATTTCTCCATGTACTGGATAAAGGCGACGAGTGCGCCGAAGGTCAGGGCGCCGCGAATGATCTCTCCGCCGCCGTACCAGATGATGAGGCCGATGGCAATCGACGACAGGGCTTCCACCGCGGCGAACAGCGCCGCGTCCCAGGTGATGACCGGCAGGTTCGCATCCCGGTAGGCGGCATTGAGTCGGGTGAATTCACGCTGCTCGGTCCGCTGGCGGTTGAAGAGTTGTACCACGGCCATGCCGCCGATGCTTTCGGTAAGGAACGAGTTGAGGTTGGAGAGGCGCGCCCGCACCTCGCGGAAGGAGGTGCGCATCCTGATGCGGAAGGTGAAGACGATGTAGAGGAGTACCGGCAGAACGGTGAAGGTAACCAGCGAGAGTTTCAGGTTCATCCAGAGCATGATCCCCAAAATACCCACCAGTACGAGGATATCGCCGACGATGGAGATGATGCCGGCGGTAAACATTTCACCCAGTACCTCCACATCGCTCGTTACCCGCGTCACAAGGCTGCCGGTCGGCGTCCGGTCGAAAAAAGAGGCGGAGAGATGGTTAATGTGAGAAAAAAGTTCGGTCCTGAGATCGAACATTACCTTCTGTCCCAAGTACTGCAACAGATAGATTTCCAGGTAGGTCAGGAGCCCGTCCGCCAGGATAAGGGAAAAGTATCCGAGCGACAGCAGGGGAAGCCCTTCCATCTTGCCGACCGTGATGTGCTGATCGATGGCCGACTTGATGAGCCAAGGCTGGGCAAGCTTGGCCAGTGCGATAAGGGGAAGGAGGAACATGCTCCAGGCTACCAGTACCCGGTAGGGGCGCAGGTAGCGGATAAAGCGGCCCAGCAGCCTTCGGTCATAAGCCTTGCCGACTATTTCATCTTCATAGATTCCGCCGAAATGCATGGTACCCCGGTGTAAAGAGAATTCATTATTCCTGACGTTTTTAGCAACCGTGGGTGACATGGTCGCGAAAAATAACAGTGTAACCCGAAAACGTCGGTTTCACCACAAAAACGGAAAGGCTGCATCGTGCAGACAGGTTTAACGCCGCATTTAGCCGAACGATGATAGTCTCGAATAGGCAAGGCTTGTTTGAAGAAAGGTCAAAGAATTTGTTTTTCCCGCGCCGCGGCCACGGCTTCCATGCGGTTGCCGACACCCAGCTTCTTGAAAATTCTCTGCACATGGGTCTTGATGGTTTCGATGCTGACGAAGTTTATTTCGGCGATTTCACTGTTGGTTTTTCCCTGGGCGATATACTTCAACACGCGGATTTCAGTCCTCGTGAGACAGTGTTCGAAATAATCCAGATCGCCGCCCCGCTTGGGTTGCCATTTAACCGCCAGGTTGAGAAGGTAGGGTGAATAACATTTCCGTCCCTCGGCAAAATCCTCGATGATCTTTACCAGTTCGTCGATCTTGGTGTTTTTAGCCACGTAACCGTTAGCCCCTTCCATCATGGCTTCCTGGACATACTCTTTCTTGGTGTACGTTGAAAGGACAATGATCTTCAGGTCCGGCAGCGTTTTGCGCAGAACGCGGATCGCCTCGATTCCCGAAAGCCCCGGCATGTCGATATCCATGAGCACCACGTCAGGGGGGTATTTGGTGATGAAATTGACTGCGTCGAAACCGTTTTCCGCTTCGCCGACGATTTCGATGTGGGACCTGGATTCAAGGTACATCCGCAAACCGGTACGCAGGATCGGATGATCATCGGCAATAAATACTTTCACGGGTTGCTTATCCGGCATGGGGAGTCCTCCACGGTTTGTCGCGACGCCCGGTGCGCGTCATGGGAATTCGGAACCGGAAGCGCCCGCCCGGCACTTGTAGCCCTGCATCGTCGACATACGGTGATACCACCCAGATTTCCCCGCCATGGGCTTCGACGATCAACTTGCTGAAGGTCAGCCCCAGGCCGACCCCCCGTCGTTCATGACTGTCCCGTCCGCTGGTGGTGTAAAACTTTTCGAAGATGAGCGATTGTTTCTCCTGTTCTATTCCTACGCCCTGATCGTCAATGGTCACCAGGATGCTGTCTTCATACCCTGCGCGACGTTCCATCTCGGCCTTGACGGTAATAAGGCTGCAGACCGGGCTGAAGCGGATTGCGTTTTCCAGCAGGTTGACACAAGTCCGCTGAAGGCGGTTCCAGTCGGCCGTCATAGGCATTCCAGCTTTGCCCGGGCTGAAACGGATGCCGATTTTTTTCTCGTCGGCGGAGAAACTCACCTGCCGGATGCTTTCTTCAAGAGTTGAATCAATATCCCCCGGTACCAGGTACAGGGTGAGGCCGGTTGATTCATCGAGGAAAATATCGAGAAAATTGGAAACCATGCCGGATAACTTGTGGGTCGAGTTCAGGGCAAGGGAAACAAGGTCGCTGCCTTTGTCGTGGAGGGAGCCGAGGTGACCGTCCAGCATCAGTTCCAATACCCGCTGGATGGAGAGGATCGGGTTGCCCATGTCGTGGGTGAGCATGCCGATCAGATCCTCTTTCATTTGTTCCACCTGTTTTTCCTGCGTTACATCGCGCAAAACGATTACATACCCTGTGGCTTGCCGCTTGGAGAGGAAAATTTCCCGGCAGGATACCTGGACATAGAAAATCTGGCCGTTAGGCTTGAGGACCTCGAATACCGACGGGGCATCTGAAGCATGCTGCCGGTTTAGGCCGGACAGGTAGACACGGTAGGCGTCGGGGTTGGCAAAGAGATCGAAGATCGGCTGGCCGACGATCGACGGGGCGTCGCGGTCGAACATCCTGGTCGTGGCACGGTTTATGAGGGTAACGATGCCGCTGGTGTCGGTCGACATGATGGCTTCGGAAACGCTGTTGATGATGTTGTGCAGGTTCTTCTGGTATGCCTTTTGGGACAGGTACTTCTGCATGGCCAGAGAGCTGATGGTTTTGGCGATGGTGTTCATGAGCTTCACCACCGACTGCAGCCGTTCGTAGCTCATGACCGGCACCTTCTGGAGCGCCTTGATGAACTCGCCGACATCCTCGATGCCGATTCGTTCCGCGGCGTCAACTGCCTCTTCAATGGACAGGGGCTTGGTCAGGACCTGCCCCATGACCAGCGTCGCCACGTGATACCCTTCGACGACAATCGGTGTGGCGCTGTCCATAAGCCCGGCATTCAGGCACTTGTAGATGAACGGTTTGCCGATTTTCTTTCCTTCCTCGCCGCCGAACCGGTCGCTGGCATAGCACTGTGCCCGACCCTGCGGGGTTGACCGGCAGAAATCCTTGCACAAACGGGTAAAGTTGTGTTCCCGCGTGATCGGCTGTCCGTTCAGATCGACCAGGACCGAGGCAACGCGCGTCGCTTTGGTGAAATCCCGGACAATCTCTTCCAGGACATCCTTTTCTATCAGATCAAGGATCTGTATCTGCTGACGAACCATACCTACCTCATCAGTCGCCTGTCATCCCTGAGCGGGGCAGAGAAAAACAGTTGCGGAGATCGTTTGCCTTGCTACTCGGGGCTTGCATCCTCGCAACTCGAGTCGTGCCGGGTCTTTTTGCCGCGGAATTCCCAGCCGCTGTCGAGAAACCGTCGCCGCCGGCTGGGTTTTTCATGAATAATTCAGGATATATATTCATAACATGAGCCTTGTTTCCATTAAAAGTGAAAATTGGTTTTCAGTGAGTAGTGACGGCCAAAATCACTATTTCGGGGGACAAAAATGGCGCCTTGTAGCGATTGTTAATCAGTGCCGCCTGTTGTACAAATGTCATGAGCGCAAAATTCAAGAAAATCCCGGCCCACGGTTTTTAAATTGATTGCGATGTTTTTCCCGTTGTCAGTACATCGAGTCCGGCAGAACATACTGTGTCTGCGGACACCAACAAGAACGTCATCAACTCAATTGCAAGGAGGTTTCCATGTCTTCCAAGGTGAATGTTGATCCCACAGTTGCAACCAATGGCCCCACTGAACGGGTCGAGAAAATCAAGGCCAGGTTCCTGGCTACTACGCCTGAAATCTGCGCGGAACGGGCGAAGCTCATTACCGAATCCTACAAGGAAACCGAGGATCTGCCCATGAGTATCCGGCGCGCCAAGGCACTGGAAAAGATCCTGACCGGCATGACGATCTTCATCAACGACGATGAACTCATTGTCGGCAACCAGTGCAGCAAGCCCCGGTCGGCGCCGGTCTTTCCCGAGTTCTCCTGCAAGTGGCTGGAGGCCGAACTGGACCGACTGGCCAAACGTAAGGCCGACGTTTTCCTGATCTCGGAAGACGTGAAGAAAACCCTGCGCGAAGACGTGTTTCCCTACTGGGAAGGCAAGACCAACAATGAATACGCTACGGCCCTCATGAAGCCGGAAGCCTTCGAAGCCCATAACGCAACGGTTTATACCGTCGGCAACTACTTCTATAACGGTGTCGGCCATATTTCGGCCAACTACGGCAAGGTCATGCGCGAAGGCCTGGACAGCATCATCGCCGAAGCGGAAAAAGCCAAGGAAAAATTCGACTTTGCCGATGCCAACCAAATGAAATCACTTCATTTCCTCGAATCCACCATCATTGCCAACAAGGCGGTGATTGCGTTTGCCAACCGCTTTGCCGACGAGGCCGACCGGCTTGCCGCCGCTGAAAATGATGCCGCCCGCAAGGCCGAGCTGCTGGAAATCGCCCGCATCTGCCGGAAGGTCCCGGCCCAGCCGGCGGAAACCTTCCAGGAAGCGATCCAGTCCTTCTGGTTCATCCACCTGGTCATCCAGATCGAATCCAACGGCCACTCCATTTCGCCCATGCGCTTCGACCAGTACTGCTATCCCTTCTACGAGGCAAGCAAAGGCACGCTGCCGGCCGAAAAGGCCCAGGAACTGCTCGATCTGCTGTGGATCAAGTTCAATGGCCTGAACAAGGTGCGTGACGAGGTTTCCACCAGTGTTTTCGCCGGTTATCCCATGTTCATGAACATCATCGTCGGTGGCCAGGACCGCGAGGGCAAGGATGCCACCAACGAACTGTCGCTGATGCTGTTGCAGGCGGCCGCCAACACCAAGCTGTATGCGCCCTCCCTTTCCATTCGCATTCATGAAGGGACGCCGGACATGTTGTACCTGAAGGCTGCGGAAGTCTCTCGCATGGGTCTCGGTGTCCCGGCCTATTTCAGCGACCGGACCATCATCCCGGCTCTGCTGGCCCGCGGTCTTTCCCTGGAAGACGCCCGCGACTACGGCATCATCGGCTGTGTCGAGCCGCAGGTGGGCGGCAAAACAGAGGGGTGGCACGATGCGGCCTTCTTCAACATGGCAAAGGTTGTGGAGCTGACCCTCAACAACGGCTTTGACTGGAATACCGGCAAGCAGCTGGGTCCGAAGACCGGCGACGTTAGCGATATGAAGACCTTTGACGACGTCATGAATGCCTACGCCGAGCAAATGGAATATTTTGTCGGCCTCATGTGCCATGCCGACAACATGGTCGACCTGGCACACGGCGAACGGGTGCCCCTGCCCTTCCTTTCGAGCCTGGTGGAAGACTGCATCGGCCGCGGCAAGTCGCTGCAGGAAGGCGGCGCCATCTACAATTTCAGCGGCCCTCAGGGGGTTGGCGTGGCCAATGCCGGCGACGCCCTGACCGCCATCAAGAAGCTCTGTTTCGAAGAGAAGGCCATCAGCCTGCCCGAATTGAAGGAGATCCTCGACAAGGATTTCGAAGGGGCCGAAAACATTCGCCAGATGCTCATCAATCGCGCTCCCAAGTATGGCAATGATGACGACTATGCCGACGAAATCGCCGTGGAATCGGCCAACATCTATTGCCGCGAAGTCAACAAGTACCGCAATCCGCGCGGCGGCGTGTTCCAGCCCGGTCTTTACCCTGCATCAGCCAACGTGCCGCTGGGCTGGGTAGTCGGCGCCACGCCGGACGGCCGCAAAAAAGGCTCTCCTCTGGCCGACGGCGTTTCACCGATCGGCGGCTTCGATGTTTCCGGTCCGACCGCCACGGTCAACTCCGTTGCGAAACTGGACCATGAAGTCGCCTCGAACGGAACACTGCTCAACCAGAAATTCCATCCCACCGCGGTGAAAGGGGAAAGCGGCCTGCGCAATCTCATAGGGGTAACGGAAACCTACTTCAAAAACGGCGGGTTCCACGTGCAGTACAACGTGGTTGACAGGGACACGCTCCTCAAGGCTCAGCAGTCTCCGGGCGAGTATCGCGGCCTGGTTGTGCGCGTGGCCGGCTACAGTGCATTCTTCACCGCTCTTGACAAGACCCTGCAGGACGACATCATATCCCGTACTGAGCAGGTATTTTGATAAATGAAGACCTGCCGGGTTTCCGAAAACCCGGCAGGTCTCTTTTTACACCCGGAGATCATCAATGAACTGGAGAGAAAAGATCCTGGATTTCGATAAAATCGCCTCGCCGGAGAGCGGTCTTTCGGGACTGGTTTTCGACATCCAGAAGTTTGCCGTCCATGATGGAGGCGGCATCCGCACGCTGGTTTTTCTCAAGGGGTGTCCGCTGCGATGTCAATGGTGCTCGAACCCGGAATCGTTGACGGCTAAGCCTGAGATCATCTTTGTCGCCAACAACTGTATTGCCTGCGGACAATGCGCGGATATCTGTAATGCAGGCGCCATCGGCCGTTCCGCGGAAGAAGGCCTGGTCTTTGACCGGGAGCGCTGCACCCTGTGTGGCCAGTGCGCGAAATACTGCTATGCGGGAGCGATCAATATTATCGGGCGCTATCTATCTATACCCGAGCTGGTAGCGATTATCGAGCGTGATCGTAAATTCTACGAACAGAGCAAAGGCGGCGTTACTTTTTCAGGTGGAGAGCCCACCGCTCAACCGGATTTTCTTACAGCAGCCCTCCGGGAGTTGCGGGAACGGGGTATCCATACCGCCATTGAAACCAGTTCTTTCGTCCCGTGGGATATCTACGCATCCATCCTGGGCCACGTGGACCTGGTGCTGACCGACATCAAGCATATGGACGACGGTGAGCACAAACGGCTGACCGGGGTTTCAAATGAGTTGATCCTCGAAAATCTGCGCAGAATCTCCCAACTCGGCATACCCATGAAAATCCGGCTGCCGTTGATTCCCGGGATAAATGACAATGAGGAAAATCTCACGCAAACCGCCGAGTTCGTACGCGGCCTTACGAGCATGCAGAGCCTCGACATTCTTCCGTACCACCGGTTGGGAGAAGGTAAATGGCGACAGCTCGGCGTGGAGTACGCATTGCATGGTCTTGCGCCTCTTGCCGAAACCGAGGTGAATGATGTCGCTCGTTTTTTTTCCGACCGAGGCATTACCGTCGGTATCGGCGGCTAGTGGCGACATATCCCGCCACGAACAGACATGTCTATGTGATTTTGCATCACTTTCACGTACGGAAGCGGGAATTTTTCATTCCACCGGAAAATCGAAATAGGTGTCGGGATACGGCTCGCGGGCCAGGGTGAAATGCCACCACTCCTGTTCGTAGGGCACGAACCCGTGTCGCAGCATGAGGGACCGCAGCAGCAGGCGAAGGGCCCGCTGCTCCGCGGTAACGGCCGTGCTGACCGGATGGGAGGCTGGGTCGAACAGGTCGAAGCCGGTGCCCATGTCCAGGTCCCGGCATGCCCCGCTCTTCTCCATTGCCACGATGGTCAGGTCGATGGTGCTGCCGCGGCTGTGGCTGGACCGGTCAGCGATATAGCCCAGGCGAAACAGGTCCTTTTTTGCCACATCCGGATAGTAGGAGGCTTTCATGCGGGTGTCGGCGAGGTCGCGGGCCCAGCGCACGAAATGGTCAACCGCCCTTCTTGGGCGATAGGCATCGAAAACCTTCAGGCCCAGGCCAAAGGGACGCAATTCGTCCTGCACCTCCTTCAGTGCGGCGGCAGCCCGGCGTGTCAAAATGCAGCGCCCGGCCAGGTAACCGTCGACCGGCCGGCCGATGAAATTATTCGTTGTCAGGTACCGCAACTCCAGCCGCAGATCCGGAATGACGGATTGCACATCAACGAAACCGTCCGGCAGTTCCCCGGCTGATACCGCCTGGCTGAACAAAAGAACAGCGATCGACCAGCACAGCAACCACCTTCGTAAATTTTTCATAATCTCTTTATCCGGCGAAGCATTACTCCGTCCTTTCATAATCGTTCCAGTTCCTCGCGCAGGTTCTGCTCCCGGTGCATGGCGGCGTAACGTCCATCCGCGGCCAGCAGTTCATCGTGGGCGCCCTGCTCGACAATGACGCCCTTGTCCAGGACGATGATCAGGTCGCATTCCCGCAAGGCCGAGAGACGGTGTGAGACAATGAGCACCGTGCGGTTGCCGTAGTAGCGGGCAAGGCCGTTGAGTATTTCCTCTTCGGTGTGGGCGTCGACCGCGGACAGGGGGTCATCCAGGATCAGGATCGAGGGGTTTTTCAAAAGGGCGCGGGCAATGGCGGTGCGCTGCTTCTGGCCGCCGGACAAGGTGACGCCCCGCTCTCCCACCATGGTTTCATAATTATCGGGAAAGCCGTTAACATCACCTTCCAGCTGCGCGAGGCGGGCTGCCGCCTCAACCTCTTCCCGCGACGCCTCTTCCCGGCTGTAGCCGATATTTTCCCGGATGGTGCGCGAAAAAAGGAAACTTTCCTGGGGCACAAATCCGATTGCTTCACGGAGGTCATGCAACGCAAGTCTGTTGATGTCGATTCCATCCAGGAACAGCATACCGTCCGGCACCGGGTAGATGCGGGCGATAAGCCGGACGAGGGTGGTCTTGCCGCTGCCGACCGGTCCGACGATGCCGACCTTCATTCCCGAACCGATGCGAAGGGTGATGTCTTTCAGGAGAGGATCGCTGCCGTAACCGAAGGAGAGGTGGCGAAATTCGATGTCCCCGGAAAACTTCGCTATTGTTTCAGGCTGTGACGGTTCGACTATTTCCGGTTGCGCGTCGAGCACCGCGTTGAGACGGGCCATGGATACGGCGCCACGCTGGAGAAGGTTCAGGATCCAGCCGAGAACCACGGTCGGCCAGATGAGCATTGCCAGGTACCCGGTAAACGCTACGAAATCACCGAGGGTCATGACCCCGCTTATTACCCGGCTGCCACCCACAAAGAGAACAATCAGGGTACCGAGGCCGTTCATGGAAGCCATGAAGGGAATAACGATCCCGCGCAGGTTGGCCATTTTCATACTGCTCTCCAGGTAGCGCGCGGCCAGTTCGCGAAACGCCCCGGTACGGGATTCCTCGCGGCAGTAGGTCTTTATCACCACGGAGGCCGTGATGCTTTCTTCGGCATGGCTGGTCAGGGCGGCCAGTTGTTCCTGGGCCCGTTTCGAGTGATGAAAGATGTGGCGGCTGACCTGTTTGACCAGAAGGATCATGAGGGGGTAGGGGAGTACCGCGCATACCGTAAGGAACAGGTTGATGCGTCCCATGAGGGCGACGGCGCAGATATAGACGATGATCGTGTTGACCACGTTGAGGATGCCGAAGCCCAGCAGCATCCGGACATTGGTCAGGTCGTTGGAAAAACGGGACATGAGGTCACCGGTCCGCTCCCGGGACAGGTACGGAAGGTCCAGTGACAGAAGTTTTGAGTACAAGTCTTCCCTGATCCGGTACTCGATGCGGCGGCCGGCATGGAGCAGGGTGGTGCGGGAAAAAATCCTGACGATGCCGTGAGCGATCGCAACGCCGATGATGAGCAGCCCGAAGTGGGCGGGCGAATAGACGCCGCGACCGGGAAACTGAAGGCTTTCCACCGCCCGCTTCAGGAGCCAGGGGATCAGCAGGGCGAAGCCGTTCGCTCCGGCCAGGAGGAAGATACCGCCGATATAGGTTCCCCGGAAGGAACGCAGGTAGGCATAGAGTCGGGAGTATTCGCTGATGGTCGTCTCCTGTAAGTCTAGCGATAGTGTTGAGCCTGAATCCTTATCCTTTACCCCTTACCCCTCACTCCTTACCCTTATAGCGTATCCGAACGCGGTAGAGAAGCTTTGCCTCCTTGTCCTTCGGCACGGGGATGGAGAACTCCGCGGCAAAGGCATCGGATTTTTTCCAGGGATGGGATGAGGAGAGCATGGTCCAGTCGGCCGGTATCGGTTCTTCCACCCTGACCACTATGTCCTCGGTCTTGTGATTGCGGAGAGTTATCTCGAAGGCCGCTTCATAGGTATCGGCAGCAATTTTTTTCCATTCGGTCTGCTTTCTTTCGGCTACTACGTCAAACACTTCTCCCATCCTGATCCGCAGCTTTTCGTCTTTGGCGGTGTGGTCGACGGTGTCTTCTCCGGCGAATTGGAGGCTGCCGTCCCGGTCCTGCTTGTAAACCCGGACCGTTCCCTTGGGGAGCGGGATGCCGAGCCCGTTTCGTTTCCGGTTTTCGATTTCCAGGAAGACGCTTACTTTTCGGGTGACCTGTGCCGTCCGCGAGGACGAGGAGAAAAAGCGGGGTTCGCCCTGCAACAGGAATTCCTTTTTCACTGGCACGCCCGCGGCCCGCAGCAGGCTGATCTGCTTGATCTGGTTGTCCTTGATGGTCGAGGGGCGGTCCAGGGTGTAGATGTGGTATTCGAAGAACGCCTCTTCGCGGAAGTCGGGTGCCGCTTCGGCAAGGGCCGACTTCAGCATCCGGCCGCGCATTGCCGGCTCCTCGCGGACCCGGTTCACGTCTCCGGCGACGAGCTTCAGTCCGGCATCGCGGTAGGTTGCGCCGCTCTTGTTGTCGATGGTGACCCACCCGGCCAGGTCGGCACGGGTATCATGTTCATTCAGGGTCAGGACGTAATCGGCCCGCCAGGATATGCCGCCGGTCAGGTAGCGTGCCTCCACCTTCAGCGGTCGTGTCGAACCGTTTTCCACCAGCCAGACCAGGGTCGGCCGAGCGATCAGATTCTCCGGCACGCCCGGGAAGATGATCCTGCCGGGGTGACCGAAGGTGATGTCGGCGCCGATCCGGAAAATCGGCCCGCCATTATTGGCGAGCAAGGTGGCGGAAACGATTTCCTCCCGCTCCGTGTAGGGATTTTTCTGGTAGAGGCGCACCTCTTTTCCCACGTATTTGTCCAGCAGTTTCTGTGGGTTGAGGAGATCGTATTCATAATTCTGCTCCAGAACGCGGAACTTTTCGGAACCGGACAGGCAGGTAATGGAAACGCTGGCCGGGATGATGCCCGATGCCACGTCCATGAAGCGAAGTTCGCCAACTCCCTTGTGCATTGTGATGGTCCGCCTGTCTTTTACCAGGCCGAGGTTGTCGTTGTAGACCGTCAGGGTCATGCCGGTCTGGTCCTTGACCGTGGATGCGGAAGCGACATTCGTTTCGATGGCCGAAGCCGTGACAGGGGGTGAAAGGAGCAGGGCGGTACCCAGGGTGAGAACCTCGAGCATAGGGATGAGAACTTTTCTCATGGCGCAACCTCCTTGAAACGGGGAGCATGGAACCGTATGGCGGGAAATCAGACTCTTTCATTTATATTCCATGTGGGGCGGACGGTCAAGCTTACGGGAAACGATGATGAAGTCAAGTTTTAATGATAGTCACCGATATATATAATTACTGCTTTATGCGGTATGGTTTATACCTGAACGTATTCAGGGGAATTACGTGCTTCGGGGTGCGTTCCCGGAGTTGGGGGATCTTTTTTCTCTTTGATTTCAGCGGGAAAACTGGTATTAGGGTCAAGTAACTTTCAGGATATTACAACAATCGGGCACTATCCGCGACCACTCTTGTTCACTTCCTGTTTGACGGCCGGCATGCTTGTAAATCCTGGTTCATTGCCTTTCCGTCGAACACATTCCTTGATATCCATATCGGCTAGTGTGGAAAGTTTCCGCCCTGTTCGACAAAGCCGCCGTGGAAGGTCGCAGCCCGTTGCGCCAGTTTTCTCACGTTTCCAGACTGACTTTAGGTAACATGTTACTGGTTCCGCTGAATGGGGAGGCCTCCAAATCCGCAATTCGGCAGGTATGTCATTATTGATGCCCGGCAGGCCTTGAGCCTGGTTGAAGACCTTGGACTTTTCCTTGTGAGGCGGAAGCTATACCTTTACTTTCAACCCGGGTTCATAACCACTGTGCCCACTGATGAAGAAAGACTGGGGTCCGGAGCACTAACATGGCATTTCCGGTTCATTCAGTATCGAAGGCTCGTGTCATACCCTGGTCGGGATACGCCTCGCGATCAAATGCTAAAGTGCGCGGTAGGGAATTGCTGCTGCTGGCGTTTTATCTGCTCCTTTCCTTCACGTTGTCCCCTCCTGTTTTCGCCGAACAGCTCAAGGCCGGCGAATACCAGGTAAAAGCCGCTTTTCTTGTAAACTTCGCCAATTTTGTCCAGTGGCCTGACGGAGCCCTTGCTAAGGAGACCTTTACCATTGGCATTCTCGGTCAGGATTACTTCGGCAGCGCCGTTGACTCTCTTGCCGGCAAAACGGTCAAAGGAAGGCGGGTGATTGTCAGAAGGTACGATGATCCTGAAGATGCCCGGCAGGCTGATATCCTTTTCATCAGCGCCTCGGAAAGGCGGACACTCCCGCGGATATTGAAAACCCTGCAGGGTCGTTTCATTCTTACGGTTGGTGACTCAGAAGATTTCGGCCATTCCGGCGTCATGATCAATATGCTCCTCCTTCGAAAGCGGGTCGGCTTCGATATCAACCTGATCGCGGCACATCGGGAGGGCCTGCGGATCAGCTCCCATTTGCTTAAACTGGCTCAGGAGGTGATCGAATGAAGAGATACAATCTCTTTTCCGGAATTATTCATGCATTCCTGTCGATGTTGAGACGCTTCCGGCCGGTGTCGAGTCGATTGCCGGCCTGGATGATGCTCTTCCTCTGTTGTTTCACATTCCTGTCCGTGTCGCTGTCTCATGCTGAAAGCAGCGGCCCTCCGGAAGATGCGCAACCGGACCTTACGAGCCTTACGATCGAAGAGTTGATGGAAATCGAAGTTGAAACGGTTTCCGGGGCATCACGCTACGAACAGCCGATAAGCGAGGCGCCGGCGTCGGTAAGCATCGTTACCGCGGATGAAATCAGGAAGTTCGGCTATCGGAACCTGGCCGATATCCTGCAAAGCGTCCCCGGTTTTTCCGTGACCAATGACCGGAATTACCAGTATGCTGGTATCAGGGGATTCGGCCTGCCCGGGGATTACGGAACCCGGATGCTGCTGCTGATTGACGGCGTCCGCCAGAATGATCCCATTTACCAGACAGGGTTTATCGGCAACGAGGTAGTCGTGGACACCGACCTCATCGAGCGGGTCGAGATTATCCGCGGTCCCGGCCATACCCTTTACGGCGCCAATGCAATGATGGCGGTGGTAAACATCGTCACCAAACGGGGGAGCGACCTGGACGGCTTCGAACTGAGCGGAGAAGCGGGCAGTTATGATTCATACCGGGGGCGAGTAAGCTATGGCTCGCGGTTTGGCGGTGCAACGGAAGTGCTCGTGTCAGGCACGCTCTTCAACAGCCGGGGGCAGGACCTTTTCTATCCGGAATTCGCTTCACCCGCCACCAGCTTCGGCTGGGCACGGGGATGCGACCGGGAGCATTTCGGCAGCGCCTTACTCAAGGTGGCATACAGGGACCTGACACTGGAAGCGGGATATGTGAGAAGGGACAAGGTCATTCCCACGGCTCCATGGGAAACGATTTTCAACAATCCCGGCACGGAATCCACCGACAGCAGCATGTTCGTGGATCTGAAATACCGGCATGCCTTTGAAAACGGAACGGACCTGATGGCACGCTTTTCCTGGAACCAGTATATCTACGACGGCCGCTATATCTATGATTGGGCCGATCCGGGCGACCCGCCGTTACTGATGACCAACATCGATAAAGATCGCAGCAACTGGCTCATGGGCGAGATCCAGGTTGTCAAGGAACTGCCGAAGGGGCACCGGTTGGTCGGCGGCATTGAATTCCGTGACGTCCTGAGCATGGTTCAGCAAAACTATGATGTGATGATGAACCTGGATGACCGGCGATCCACCTGGAATGTAGGGTTTTATCTCCAGGACGAGTACCAGATTCTTGACAGCCTTATTCTCAATGCCGGGATCCGCTACGACCATTTCGATACCTTCGGCGGTACCGTAAACCCCCGCGTTGCCCTGATTTACCTGCCGTTTTCCCAAACTTCCGTCAAGATCCTGGTCGGCACCGCCTTCCGCCCGCCGAGCGGCTATGAGCTTTACTACGGTGACGATTCCACCATGAAGCAGAATCCGGGCCTCAGGGAGGAGCGGAGCACCACCTATGAACTGATCCTGGAGCAGCAAATCGGCAGGCACGTGCGGGGGAGATTTACCGGCTACTATACCAGGGTGAAGGACCTCATCACCCAGATTACCGATCCGGTTGACGACATGCTGGTTTTCGAAAACATTTCCAAGGCCGAGCTGAAAGGAGTGGAACTGGAGTTTATCACGAAATGGGACAACGGTTTGAATGGCCGGATCAGTTACAGCTATCAAGATGCACGGGAGCTCACAAGCGGTGATCGTCTTCCCAACGCGGCCCGTCACCTGGTGAAGGTGAACCTGCTGGTGCCCCTGGTCGAAGACAAACTGTTTCTGGGGCTCGAGGAGCAGTATACGAGCCGGAAAAATACCCTCTCCGGGGGGCGGACCGGCGATTTCTTCATCACTAATGTGACCTTGTTCAGCCACGATTTATTGAAAAACCTTGAGCTTTCGGGAAGTGTATATAACCTGTTCAACAGCAAGTATTTCGTCCCTGCCGGCGGTGAACACCTGCAGGACCGCATCGAACAGGACGGCAGGATGTTTCGCCTGAAGGCTACCTGGCGGTTCTGATTCGAGTACGAAAAAACGGAGATGTAGAGACAATGGCCTTGCAGGACATCTTTCGAAATCTTTCCATAAAAAACAAGCTTATGGCGATACTGATGCTTACGAGCTGCATCGTGCTGCTGGTCGCTTCCACGGCGTTCTTCGTCAACGAACTGATTTCATACCGCCTTAATTCCCGGCAGGATATGGTATCCATGGCAGACCTCTTGGGGAAAAACACCGCTGCCGCTCTCATGTTCGGTGATGAAAAATCCGCCGCCGAAACCTTGGAATCGCTCGTTTACAAGCCGAATGTCCTGGCAGCCTTCGTCTTTAGCCAGGATCGCGAGTTGTTTGCGTCGTACATTTCAGAGGCGGTTCATAAGAAACGGCAAAAATTCGAAAAGAACGACTTAGACTCTTGGCGCATGCAGAGTTGCGGAATGTTCTGTCATTCGTCGATTCCGAGGAACGGCCGGCAATTGAAGCTTTCCAAAGCCGCTTTTGCCGGCATTGCCGCGGGTTCGAATTCATTCTGGGATTGGGACGGGTATTTTGAGGTGGTCACCCCGATCATTATTGATGGACGGATGATTGGATCAATAATAATCCTTTATGATTCCAGTGAGTTATTGTCAAGGTTGCTCTGGTTCGTGGTCATGGTGGTGATTATTACGATCGGTGTTTCGCTGGTTGCCTTCTTCGTTTCAAGCAAACTGCAGAAGGTGGTTTCTCGCCCGATTCTAGGTCTTGCGGAAGTAATGAAATCAGTTTCGGAGAAAAAAGATTACTCTCTGCGCGCGGAAAAGGTGGGCAACGACGAGATCGGAGCCCTCATGGACGGGTTCAACGAAATGCTCGGGCAGATCAAGGATCGTGATGAAAAACTGGAACGCTACAATGAAAAGCTGGAGGAAAATGTTCAGGAGCGAACGTCGGAATTATCCCGAACCAATGCCAAACTGGCCGACATGATCGTCGACCTGCGAAAGACCAGGGATACGGCCGAAACGGCAAACAGGGCCAAGTCCCAGTTTCTCGCCAACATGAGCCATGAAATCCGCACCCCCATGAACGGCGTCCTGGGGATGACCGAGCTTCTCCTTCACACCGAACTGACGCAGAAGCAGCGGAAGTTTGCCGAATCGGCCTACGGTTCCGCCGAATCGCTCCTCGGCATTATCGATGATATCCTGGATTTCTCCAGGATAGAGGCAGGCAAGCTCAAGCTGGAAAATCTTTCCTTCAACCTGGTTAAAACCGTTCGCGACAGCGTTGAATTGTTTTCCGAACAGGCAAGGAGAAAAGGGATTTCCCTCGAACTGGAAGTTGAGAAGAATGTTCCGGTTCAGGTGGAAGGCGACCCGGGGCGCCTTCGCCAGATTTTCATCAACATCGTGGGTAATGCCGTCAAGTTTACCGAAAGGGGAAAGGTTGCCGTCAAGGTTTCCACCAGCGGAAACGGCAAAGACTACACGAACGTCGGAATTGAAGTCCGGGATACCGGGATCGGGATTTCACCGGAAAGCCTTGCGCAGATTTTCGAGTGCTTTTCCCAAGGGGACGGATCGACCACCCGGAAGTTCGGCGGCACCGGCCTTGGCCTGAGCATTTCGAAGCAATTGGTGGAAATGATGGGTGGAGGGCTCAGCGTCGAAAGTCGGGAGGGTGAGGGTTCGGTTTTCAGGATAACCGTTCCCCTGAAAAGGTTGTCCGATATTTCGGCGGCGGATATCGGTGCCGACGAAGGGGTGGAAAATACTTTGCCGTTGCCGGAGGTTTCCGATCTGCAGATCAAAGGGAACCGCGGAAGAATTCTTCTTGCCGAAGACAACAAGGTCAACCAGGAGGTTTGCGTCGAGATTCTTACCTCGTTCGGATTTCTCATCGATATCGTACCGAACGGACGCGAGGCCGTGGAGGCATTGTCGAAAAATTCCTACGACCTGGTATTGATGGATTTCCAGATGCCTGTCATGGACGGAGTCGAGGCCACCCGTCGTATCCGGGCCATGGATGCCGAAAAGGGGAAACATACGAAGATAATCGCACTGACCGCCCGGGCCATGGAGGGAGATCGTGAGGAATGCCTGGCCGAAGGGATGGATGACTATCTTTCCAAGCCGTTTACCATGGAAGAGATCCGAGCGATGATGGATCGCTGGTTGCCGGAGGGAGGCTGCGAAGAAACGGCTGAAGGAGCCATGGTCGCAACTTCCGCAAATAAGGAGAGGATACCCGAAGAACCCCACCCGCCGCCGGATTCCGAAAACGAAGCCACCGTTGACTTGATCACTTTGGAAAACAGGGTTTTTCATGGACCGGACAAGGCGCCCGAGGTGCTGCGGAGGGTTGTCGAATTGTTTCTTGCCCAGACGCCCGGACTCCTTCGGACCCTTCACGACCTGATCATCAAGAGTGATGGGATGGGAGTAGAGAAAAGCGCCCACCGTCTCAGGTCGTCCTGCGACACGGTCGGCGCGGTTCGCCTTTCACGTCTGTTCAGTCAGATGGAAATTCAGGGGCAGGACAAGGATTTTGAGTCCGGTGCTGAGTTGTTTCTTCTGATCGAGCGGGAATATGAGGCAGTAGCGCGAGCTTTGCGGGAGAAAACAGCCAGGTTCCAGTAGGTATTTTTGAAAACCAGAATCAAAATCGTTGACAACACGGTCCTCCATGGTTGAAAATTCATAGTTCGGGCCGTGTTTTTTTGCGTACTGAAAATGGCTGCTTTGTTGTTGGCTGGCGGAGCGGGAAATTATTTAAGTCCAAACGACTGGAATATTTCGGAGAATGGTGTTCATGCAGATAAAGTTTGGTACCGACGGCTGGCGGGGTGTCATTGCCCGCGAGTTTACGTTTGACAATCTTTCCCTGGTGGCCCAGGCGACCATGGACTATTTTCACGAGCAGGGTCTGGCCGAAAAAGGACTGGTAATCGGTCATGACCGGCGCTTCCTTTCCCGGCTGTTTGCCGAACGGGTGGCGGAGATCGCGGTGGGAAACGGCATACGGGTCAGGCTTGCCGACCGCTATTCACCGACTCCGGCGGTTTCCTGGGCTGTCCATGACGCGGGTGCCGGCGGCGGAATCATGATTACCGCCAGCCACAATCCGCCCGAATATAACGGCTTCAAGATCAAGGAGTATTTCGGCGGGCCGGCACGACCTGCCACGACGAAATGGATAGAGGAAATCGTAGCCCGCAACAGAGCAGCCGGACGGCTGATCCGGGATGTGCGGCTGGCGGACGCCCTGGCTAGCGGCATGGTTGAACTGTTCGATGTCGGCGATTCGTATCTGCGTCAACTGGCCCGTTACGTGGACCTGGAACGTATTAACGCCGCCGCTATTCCGGTCGCGGTGGACCCCATGTACGGTGCCGGGACCGGGTTTTTCCCGCAACTGGTGCCGGGAGCGATAGAACTCCATACCGAGGATAATCCGGGCTTCGGCGGCGTGCCGCCCGAGCCGACTCCCGAAAGCCTGGCCGAACTGGCTGCCCTGGTAAAAGAGGGTAATTTCAGACTTGGTCTTGCCTTGGACGGCGATGCCGACCGGATCGGCGCCGTGGACGAAAACGGTGAGTTTTTCACCGCCCAGATGATCTTTACCGTAATTCTCCGTCACCTTCTGGATCGGCGGGGGATGCGGGGCGCGGTGGCGAAAACCGTGTCCACCACCCGGATGGTGGACCTTCTCTGCGAGAAGTACGGCCTGGAGCTGTTCGAAACCCCCATCGGCTTCAAGCACATCTGTGAACTGATGCTTGACCACGACATCCTCATGGGTGGCGAGGAGGCGGGAGGTCTCGGGGTGAAGGAGCATATCCCGGAACGGGACGGCATCCTGCTCGGGCTTCTTCTCCTGGAAGCAATGGCCGTCTCCGGCAAGGGAGTGAAAAAGCTGCTGAACGAAACCATGGACGAGATCGGTCATTTCCACTACCGGCGTATCGACCTTCCCATCGACAGCGACACGAAGGAGCGCGTTGTCGCTGCCCTCGGCTCGGGCTCTCTCAGCGAAATCGCCTCCCGTCCGGTGGTGCGGGAAAACTTCCGCGACGGTTTCAAGTATTTCTTCGGCGACGGTTCCTGGCTGCTCATCAGGCCTTCCGGCACCGAGCCGGTCCTTCGCCTCTACAGTGAATCGGGCAGTCCCCAAACGGTGGAGGAGCTCCTCCGGGCCGGGCGTGAGATCGTCGGGCTCTGATGTGGCTGTCGCTTCCTGCAGCATCCTGGATATTAAGCATGAAGGTACGAACGAAAAATCCACCCATCCCCTCAATAAAGGAAGACACGGTCAGGCATGCCATCATGGCGCTCCTGGTCGGTGAACCGGTCTCGGCCCAGGATATTTCACGGGAAGTGAGGATACCTGAACGCGAGGTGTACGGTCACTTGGAGCACATCCGCAAAACGTTGCGTGCAAGCGGCCGGCAACTCCGGGTTATTCCAGCCGAGTGCGGGGAGTGCGGATTCGTATTTCACAAGCGCGATCGGTTGACGAAGCCGGGGAGATGTCCGGTCTGCCGGGACGGGCACATCAGCGAGCCGCTTTTTATCATCGACGAGGAAGATGCGTAATATCTGTAGGGGCGGTCCCCCGTGGCTACCCTCGAACGATCATCGGCATCGCTACATTCGTCGGAAAGGGCAGGCACGGGGGCCTGCCCCTACAAGGAAGGCGCAAGGTTCAAAGGCAAGGAATTTTAGACATTCATGGCAAGCGATACAATTATCATAAAAGGGGCTTGCGAACACAACCTCAAGTCCATTGACGTGGAGATACCCCGTGACAAGCTGGTGGTTATTACCGGCATTTCCGGATCGGGCAAATCGACCCTGGCCTTCGATACCATCTATGCCGAGGGGCAGCGTCGTTACGTGGAATCCCTGTCGGCGTATGCGCGGCAGTTCCTGGAGCAGATGGAAAAGCCCGACGTCGAATCCATCGAAGGCCTGTCGCCGGCCATTTCCATTGAGCAGAAGACCACCAGCAGGAATCCCCGTTCCACGGTCGGGACGGTAACCGAGATCTACGATTACCTGCGCCTCCTCTTTGCCCGGGTCGGCCGGCCCTATTGCTACAGCTGCGGCAGGGAGATCGCGTCGCAGACCGTTTCTCAGATGGTTGACCAGATCATGGCCCTGCCGGAAGGGACAAAGATCAGCCTTCTTTCGCCCATTGTCCGGGGTCGCAAGGGAGAATATCGGAAGGAGCTGACCCAACTCCGCAAGGAGGGGTTCGTCCGCGTGATCGTGGACGGGGAGCCCCGTGATCTTGCCGATGAGATTGTGCTCGACAAGAAGAAAAAGCACGAGATCGATATCGTGGTGGACCGCCTCATCGTCAAGGACGGGATTCAACTCCGGCTGGCCGACTCGCTGGAGACGGCCCTTCACCACGCCGATGGCATTGCCAAGGTGCAGATCATCGATGGCGAAACCCTGCTGTTTTCCGAGAACCTTGCCTGCATCGAGTGCGGTATCTCCTATCCGGAGATGACCCCTCGCATGTTTTCCTTCAACAACCCGTACGGTGCCTGCCCGGAATGCACCGGGCTCGGCACCCGCATGTATTTCGACCCCGACCTGGTGGTCCCCAACCCCGAGCTCTCGCTGCGGGAAGGAGCGATCGCACCGTGGGAAAAGAGGCTTTCCGGCTGGTTCCACCAGACCCTGGAGGCGCTTGCCAAGGCCTATGACTTCGATATCCGGACACCGTTCGCCAAGCTTTCCGAGGAAGCCCGGCGCATCATTCTCACCGGTTCCGAAGGCCGGAAGGTCGAATTCTGGTGGGATGAGGACAGCGGTCGCCGTCATACCTACTACAAGGAATTCGAGGGGGTTCTCAACAACCTGGAGCGGCGCTACCGGGAAACCGATTCCGAGCAGGTGCGGGAAGACCTGGAAAAATACATGAACGTCATGCCCTGTCCCACCTGCCAGGGAGCCCGCCTGAAACGGGAGGCGCTCTTCGTCCGGGTCGGCGGGCTGAACATCAGCGAGGTAGCGGCCTTTTCCATTGTCGATGCCCTGAAATTCTTCGATGCGCTCGCCCTTTCGGAAAAGGAAGCGGAGATCGCGCGACGGATTCTCAAGGAGATCCGCGAACGGCTCACCTTTCTCGTCAACGTGGGGCTCGATTACCTGTCCCTCGATCGCTCCTCCGGGACCCTGTCGGGGGGAGAGGGGCAGCGCATCAGGCTCGCCACCCAGATCGGCTCCAGCCTGGTGGGGGTTCTCTATATCCTTGATGAACCGTCCATCGGTCTCCACCAGCGCGACAACGCCCGCCTGCTGGAAACCCTGAAACGGCTTCGCGACCTGGGGAATACCGTGCTCGTGGTGGAGCACGACGAGGAAACGATACTTGAGGCGGACCATGTCATCGACATGGGGCCGGGCGCCGGCGTGCATGGCGGCGAAGTGGTGGCCCAGGGAACGCCGGCGGAAGTGATGGCCAATCCCCGGTCCCTTACCGGGCGCTATCTATCCGGCGAACTGCTGATTCCGGTTCCCGAACAGCGTCGACCCGCGGAACGGTTTCTCAGCATGATCGGCGCGGCGGAAAACAATCTCAAGAACGTGGACGTCGACATTCCCCTGGGGGTGATGACCTGCGTCACCGGCGTATCCGGGTCGGGCAAGTCGTCCCTGGTGATCGACACCCTGTACAAGGCCCTTTGCCAGCGGCTCTACCGGAGCAAGGAGCGGGCCGGGGCGGTCAGGGAGATCCGGGGGCTGGAGACGCTGGATAAGGTGATCAATATCGACCAGTCTCCCATCGGACGGACTCCCCGCTCGAACCCGGCGACCTACACCGGTGTCTTCACCGAGATCCGTGATCTGTTCGCCGGGTTGCCGGAATCGAAGCTGCGGGGTTATAAGCCGGGGCGCTATTCCTTCAATGTCAAAGGCGGGCGTTGCGAGGCATGTTCGGGCGACGGCATCATCAAGATCGAGATGCATTTCCTGCCGGACGTCTACGTGCAGTGCGAGGTTTGCAAGGGCGCCCGCTACAACCGCGAGACCCTGGAAGTCAAATACAAGGGGAAAACCATTGCCGATGTCCTGGACATGACCGTTTCCCAGGCGCTGCAGTTCATGGAAAACATTCCCCGGATCAAGAACAAACTGACGACCCTGGAAAAAGTGGGGCTCGGCTATATCAAGCTCGGCCAGTCCGCCACCACCCTGTCCGGGGGCGAGGCCCAGCGGGTGAAGCTGGCCAAGGAGCTTTCCAAGCGGGCGACCGGCCGGACCATTTATATTCTCGACGAGCCGACCACCGGCCTGCATTTCCATGACATCGCCAAGCTTCTCGAGGTGCTTCATCGTCTGGTGGAGGCGGGCAATACGGTGGTCATTATCGAGCACAACCTGGACGTGATCAAGACGGCGGACTATCTCATCGACCTGGGGCCGGAGGGGGGCGACCGTGGCGGCGAGGTGATCGCCGTCGGCACTCCGGAAGAGGTTGCGGCCGTGACCCGTTCCCATACCGGCCAGTTTTTGCGCAAGATGTTGTGATCGGCAGTGTTCTTGCATTTTAAATATTTTTTCATGGCTCCTCTGGCGGCTTTCTGGTAAAAATCAGAACGTTCAAGGAGGATTTCGTGTCCACAATAATCCCTACCCCAATCTATGTTCCGGGCGGAAGCCTCCGGACACACCATGGCTTTTGAATCGTTGAGCGAGCTTTTCAAGGTATCGACCTTCAACGGCAACGACATGAGCGGTTACGATTTCCTGTTGCAAAGGGCGGTACGGTCGATCAAGCATATCTTCAGAAAGCGGAATATCAGCGGACTCTTGTCAGGTCGTGCGGCAAACCGGTGCGCAAGCTGAAACAGGTTGTAGGCAACTGATGATTTTAAGCTTATGACCTGGCTGGTGATCAAGGGGAAATAAGGGGGTACGGCAATGACCCGGGAAACGGCGATCAAGTTGTTTGAATCAAAGCAGGTCCGGTCGGCATGGGATTCGGAAAAGAGCAAGTGGTACTTCGCCATAATCGATGTCGTCTCTGTGCTCACGGCAAGCCCTGATCCGGGGGCATACTGGCGAAAACTGAAAGAGCGGCTAAAAAAAGAAGGAAATGAAACCGTGACAAATTGTCACGCCTTGAAAATGACAGCGGCTGACGGGAAGCAACGGCTTACGGTTGTAGCCGATGCTGAACAATTGTTGCGTCTTATCCAATCCATCCCTTCCCCCAAGGCTGAGCCGTTCAAGCGCTGGCTGGCACGGGTCGGCTACGAGCGACTGGAGGAAATAGAAAACCCCGAGCTGACCGCCAAACGGATGCGGGAGCTTTACCGAGCCAAGGGCTACAGCGACGAATGGATAGATAAACGTGTGCGAGGTATCGCAATCCGTGATGAGCTGACTAACGAATGGAAGAAGCGGGGAGTGAAGGAGCAGCGGGAATACTCCATCCTTACCGCCGAGATCAGCCGGGCCACCTTCGGCATGACGCCGTCTGAATACAAGGAATTCAAGCGGTTGGAGAAGCAGCGGGACAACCTGCGGGACCACATGAGCGATCTGGAATTGATCTTTACCATGCTGGGAGAGGCATCCACCACCGAGATCGCCAGGAACCGGGATGCCCAAGGGTATGAGGAAAATCACGACGCCGCAGTTGAAGGGGGGACTGTGGCGGGCAATGCCCGGAAGGATCTGGAACGAAAATCGGGGAAAAGCGTTTCGACGCAGGAAAATTTCAAGGAAATTCCTGAAGTGAAGAAGCGGAAAATTGGAATGAGCAAGGAAAAACAGTGAAAATTTCTTTGAGCCTACTGATATAGACTCTCAATAAATGTATATGACTTTGGTGCTCTTTCGTTGAAGATGGGAATTGATTCTCATGGACAAAAAAGAACTCAGCGAACGCGATATTTGCAGTAAATTCATAACCCCGGCAATTTTGCAGTCAGGCTGGTTGCAGAGCCAATTCCGCGAGGAAGTAAAACTAACGGCCGGCCGGGTGATGGTTCGAGGCACTATGGCGGCGAGGGTGAAAAACCCTGACGCCAAAGGTGGTCCCAAACGGGCGGATTATGTTCTCTATGCCCGCCCCAATGTGCCCTTGGCGGTTGTGGAAGCGAAGCAGAACAAATTTTCCGTTGGCCATGGAATGCAACAAGCTCTGGTTTACGCGGAAATGTTGGATGCGCCTTTCGCGCTGAGTTCAAACGGAGACGGCTTCCTTATCCATGACAGAACCGGACTGACCCAACCAGTCGAGCGGGAACTGAGCCTTGAAGAATTCCCGCGCCCGGAAGAACTCTGGAAACTTTTCCAACAGTGGAAAGGCCTGGACACGCCGGACATACTGAAACTGGTCGAGCAGCCGTATCACTCCGACGGCAGCGGCAAGGAACCCCGATATTACCAGAAAGTGGCCATCAATCGTGCCATCGAAATGATTGCCAAAGGGCAAGATCGCATTCTCCTGGTGATGGCCACCGGAACCGGTAAGACCTACACGGCATTTCAGATCATCTGGCGGCTTTGGAAGGCAAAGAAGAAGAAAAGAATCCTGTTCCTGGCCGATCGGAACATCCTGGTGGACCAGACCATGCAGCAGGATTTCGCGCCCTTCGGCGAGGTCATGCACAGGATCACCAACCGCGAAGTCAAAAAGAACTACGAAATCTACCTTTCGCTGTATCAGGCGGTCACCGGCAAGGAAGAGTGGAAGCAAATCTACCGTCGATTTCCGGCTGATTTCTTTGACCTGGTAGTTGTGGATGAGTGTCATCGCGGCAGCGCGGCCGAGGACTCGGCCTGGCGGGAGGTTTTGGATTATTTCACCCAAGCGACCCATCTCGGGCTTACCGCGACGCCGAAAGAAACCAAGGAAATAAGCAGCAGTACGTATTTCGGCGAGCCGGTTTACACCTATTCCCTCAAACAGGGCATCGAGGACGGCTTCCTCGCGCCTTACAAGGTTATTCGAATTGTTACGGATGCGGACGCGCTCGGCTATACGCCCGAAAAAGATAAAATCGACAAATACGGACAAGTTGTAGAGCAACGTCAGTACAACACCAGGGATTTCGACCGCAATCTCGTTTTGGAAAAGAGAACGGCGCTGGTGGCCGACAAGGTATGGGAATACCTGAAAGCCACCGACCCCACGTCCAAAACCATAGTGTTCTGCGACGACCAGGACCACGCGGAGCGCATGCGTCAGGCCCTGGTAAAGATCATCCCTGAGGCCGCCGGCAATCGCCGTTATGTCATGCGCATCACCGGCGACGATACCGAAGGCAAGGCCCAACTTTCCTATTTTATCGATAACGACGAGCCCTACCCGGTAATAGCGACCACCTCACGACTGCTCAGCACGGGCGTTGACGCCAAGACCTGCAAGCTCATCGTCCTGGATCAGAACATCAACTCCATGACCGAGTTCAAGCAGATCATCGGTCGAGGGACCCGCATCCGCGAGGACTACCGGAAACTTTACTTCACCATCATGGATTTCAAAGGCGCGACCCGGCTGTTCGCCGACCCGGATTTCGACGGCGAACCCGTGGTTGTTTACGAACCGAAACCCGGCGATCCGGTAGTGCCTCCGGATGTTGAAGGCAACGAACAACCGGGGGGCATCAGCGAACCGGTCCACCTTCCTTTCGCGTCCGAAAATCCCGATTGCGACAATCCGGACGGCGAAGAGGGTGGCGGACGCGCCAAATATTACCTGGACGATGTCCACGTCCGCACGGCGGTGGAGCGCTCCCAATACCTGGACGTGGACGGCAACCTGATAACCGAGGACTATCGTGTCTTCATCAAGGGAGAAATCAGGAAAACCCTCCTGGCGCAATTCGGCTCCCTGAATGATTTCCTGCGTCGCTGGAGCGGGACGGAACGGAAGCAGGCGGTGATCGATGAACTGAAGGACCTAGGGGTTTCCCTTGACACCCTGCGACAAGCCGTCCCCAACAGCGAAGCACTCGATGTCTTCGACCTGATCGCCCACATCGCCTTCGACCAGAAGCCACTGACTCGACGGGAACGCGCAAACAACGTACGGAAACGAAATTACTTTGGAAAATACGGCGAGCAGGCGCGAGCCGTACTGGAAGCCTTGCTGGAGAAGTACGCCGACCACGGCATCAGCGACATGGAAGATCCAAAGGTCCTGGAGCTGCCGCCGTTCGACAGGTACGGCACCAAGACCCAGATACGGCGCGGCATTTTCGGCGGCGTCGACAAATATTCGCAGGCAATTACCGAACTGGAACAGGAGCTCTACGGCAAACAGAGCGCCTGATAACGAGGACAGGCAATGAATCTCAGCAGTACCATCAAATCCATCCAGGACATCATGCGCAAGGACGACGGCGTTGACGGCGACGCCCAGCGTATCGGCCAGCTTACCTGGATGTTGTTTCTAAAAGTATTCGATCAGCGGGAAGAAGAATGGGAAGACGACGCGGCGGACAAAGGAAAAACCTACCAGTCCCCCTTGCCGGAAGAGTGCCGCTGGCGCAACTGGGCGGCCTACGTGGACGGAAAACCGCAAATCGCGGCACATGAGCTGATAGCTTTCGTCAACGAACTGATTCAGAAACTCAAGGAAATCGACGTTGCCGATGACCCCAAAAAGAAGGTCATCCGCCAGGTATTTGAAGACTCCAACAACTATATGAAGTCCGGTACTCTCATGCTGGGGGTCATCGAAAAGCTTGAAGAGGCCGTCAATTTCCACGACTTCAAAACCCGTCAGCACCTGGGGGACATCTACGAGCAGATTCTCAACGATCTTCGGAGCGCCGGAAACGCGGGGGAGTTCTATACGCCCCGCGCTATCACCCAGTTCATGGTGCACATGGTGAATCCGAGTCTGGACAAGCGGGAAACCGTCCTCGACCCGGCATGCGGAACCGGCGGCTTTCTGACCGCCGCCATCGATCACCTGCGCGGTCAGCTCACCAAGAAATCAGGCACGGACGAGGAAAAGGCCATTGAAGAATCGATCTTCGGCATTGAGAAAAAACAGTTGCCGCATCTGCTCTGTACCACCAATATGCTTTTGCACGGCATCGACGTGCCTAGTCAGATCGAGCACCGCAATACTCTGGCAAAGCCATGGAACGAGTGGACCCTGAACGAACGGGTGGATTGCGTGATAACCAACCCGCCCTTTGGCGGCATGGAGGACGACGGCGTCGGAAGCGACTTTCCCGCCGAAGTTCGTACGCGTGAAACCGCCGACATGTTCCTGACGTTGATTGTGAAGAAGCTGCTGAAAAACGGCGGACGAGGCGCGGTTGTATTGCCCGACGGCACCCTCTTCGGCGACGGCGTCAAAGCGAAAATCAAAAAGATTCTGCTGGAGGAGTGCAACCTCCACACCATCATCCGCCTGCCCAACGGCGTGTTCGCGCCTTACACGAGCATCAAGACCAACCTGCTCTTCTTCACCAAGGGAAAGCCCACCGAGACCATCTGGTTCTACGAACACCCCTATCCCGAGGGTTACAAGAGCTACTCGAAAACCAAGCCCATCCGGCTGGAGGAGTTTGATGCTGAAAAAGCCTGGTGGGGCAAGGAAGAAAACGACTTTGCCGAACGGGAGGAATCCGAACGGGCCTGGAAGATTGATTTCAAGACCATGAAGGAAGAGGCCGAAGCCAAGGCCAAACCCCATTGGAACAAGGCCGAAGATCTGAACAATGAGGCCTCGGCCGTTGACGGCCAAATAAAGGACCTGCGCGATTCCATCAAGCGCGTGAAAGACGCCGAAAAAAGAAAACCGGTGGAAGACCGGATGGCAGAGCTGAAAGAGCAGGCAGACAAGCTGCGCCAGGAGGCCCGTGACGCCCAGGCAGCCGGAGACCGCCTCTACTGGCCCATTTACAACCTCGATATAAAGAACCCCAATGCGCCGGAAGAAGAAACCCACGACCCGGACGTGCTGCTGGAGAAGTACAAAAAACTGCTGGCGGACATCGAGGAGACGCAGGAACTGCTGAAGAACGAACTGGCTGCGGCGTTGGCGCACCACTTCGAGAGCGAGGTGGACTGAGCGTGGATGCACGGAAGTTTCTAGCCGAATTTCGGCATATTGCTTCGGCGCCTGGGGGTGTGCAACGGTTGCGGGAAATGATTCTGGTACTGGCTGTTTCTGGCAGTTTAGTCAAGAACGACCTATCAACCCCAGCTCGCCCTTTACTAGTGTCTATAAGACAGCAAAAGGCAAGTTACCCAGAACAGAAAAAAGTTGTCAAACCGCAGCCAGTTTTATCTGAGCATGAAATCAAGGCACCTCTAAATTGGGAGAAATGTCGTTTGGGTGATCTGGTCCTAACGATTACTGGAGGAGGAACGCCATCAAAATCCAACCCAACTTATTGGGGAGGAGAGATTCCTTGGGCAAGCGTAAAGGATTTGAAGGAGAATAAATATCTTGAACGGACAGACGACAGCATTACCCAAGCCGGACTCGAAAACAGCGCCAGCAATCTAATTCCCAGTGGTCGAATTATTGTATGCACACGCATGGGACTGGGAAAAATTAACATAACCAAAATCGCTACCGCGATAAATCAAGACCTGAAAGCATTAGAACTTCCAACAGAAGTCAACCCTGACTTCTTTTTCATTCTATACAAGACCAGAAATATCCTAGGTAAAGGTACCACAGTTTCCGGCATTACACAGGATAAGCTTCTCGCCCTACCCGCAGTTTTGCCGCCATTAGAGGAACAAGAACGCATCGTCGTCAAAGTTGATGAACTGATGGCCCTGTGCGACAAGCTGGAAGACCAACAGCAAAAGCGTACGAAGCTTTGTGAACTCAACGCTGTAGTTACGCTGAATGCACTTGAAAAATCTGCCACTTCATGTGATTTACATCATGCGTGGCAGCGTATATATCAGAACATACTTTATATGTTTGATAATACTGATAGTTTGCAACAGTTGAAGCAAACCCTATTGCAATTGGCTCTGATGGGGAAATTGACATCTCGAAATCCCTCCTTTAATCCTGCATCAGATCTTATAAATACAATCCGTGAAGAAAAGAAACAGCTTGTAAAAACACATAAATTGAAATTCGATAAAAATACGCATGAGATAGATGAAAAAGAGATACCATTTCCATTACCGGACGGTTGGGAATGGAAACGGCTTTCAGATTTGCTTGCAGTTGTGACTGATGGTGACCATCAGCCGCCACCAAAATCAATATCAGGCATACCTTTTTTGGTTATTGGAAACCTAAACAAAGGAAAGGTTACTTTTGATGGCTGTCGATTTGTATCAGAAGAGTATTACAACAATTTAGATTGGTCCCGCAAACCAACCTTAAACGATATTTTGTATACTGTTACCGGTTCATTTGGAATACCTATTGTCATTAATAGCGCACAAAAATTTTGTGTTCAAAGACACATTGCAATATTAAAATCAGTAGCATCAACCCCAGTATCGTATCTCAAGTATGTTTTAAGTTCAAAATATGCCCTCGATTATGCTTCCAACATTGCAACAGGCATTGCCCAAAAGACGGTTCCCCTAACTGGATTAAGAAGAATGCCAATACCTATACCCCCGGCAAAAGAACAAGAGCAAATTGTTACACTAGCGAATCATCTAATAGCGTTATGTGACCTACTTGAAGGGAAAGTTGTAAAAGCAAAATCAACGGCTTCAACACTTGCAACTGTTTTAACCGCAGCCATCACCGGCATCCGGACGGAGGACAAAGAAAAGATGAAAGCGCCCAAAACCGAACTGGTCTCAAAGCTACGAATCGGCGTAAGCCCCACCACCAAGGACCAAGCGCCGCTTGCTTCCATCCTCCTCAAGCACAAAGGCGAACTATCCGCCAAGGCGTTGTGGCAGTATTCGGGGATGGAAGAAATCGACGCCTTCTACCGGCAGCTCAAGCTGGAAATGGCAAAAGGCTGGATCGTCCAGCCTGAACCGGCCTACATGAAGGAACTGGAGGGAAGCTGATGCACCTTGAACGGATCAGGATCGCTGAGTTTCGCAACCTCAAGAATTTCGAGATTTCCTTTGTGGAAGGTGTTGATGACCCGAGCGTAGAGGGTGGTCGTCGGACATTCAACAGCCATGCGGTGATCGGCCAAAACGGTACTGGCAAATCAAACCTTATCGAGGCCGTCATTACCATTTTTCGAGATCTGGACCTGAACAACGTGGCAAGCTTTGCTTACGAGTTGGATTACAAGGTCAGGAGCCACTCCATCGAAATCAGGGCAAAGACCGGAAAAAGGCCGTCGGTTGTGATTGACGGAAAGACCTCTACCGCCGGTCACCTCTGCGAACACTCCAGGGAATACCTTCCCTCGCATATTTTCACCTACTATTCCGGCAAAAACGAACGCGTCGAGCAATTGTTCCAGGCCCATCAACGGAAGTTCAACCAGCTTCTGAGGCAGGGCAAGGACGACCTGGTCCGCCGTCTTTTCTATTGTCGCGGCGGCCACGGCAAACTTGTTCTGCTGGCCTGCCTGTTGTCAAAGGACGAGGTGTTCGCCCGACTGCTTCATGATCTCAATATCGTAGAGCTGGACTCCGCCCTGTTCGTTCTCAAACAACCGCACTATCTGAAGAAGGAGCTTGGAGAAAGGGATATTCTCGAAGGCGACAACCGTTTCTGGTATGCACGCGGCACAGTGGTAACCGAGTTTCTGGATAAGCTCTGGCAATTGGCGGTTGCCCCCATTGATCATACCACAAGCAAGTTGATCGACTTTCGCGGTCGTACGGAAAAACAGGAGCAGATATTCCTGTTCCTGCCCGACAAAGAAGCCCTGGAAAAACTGGGGAAAACGGTCGGCCCACCGGAGAGGTTCTTCCGCTACGCCGAAGGCGCTTACATCGGCGACCTGATCGACGACGTGCGGATAAACGTCAAACACAGGGACATCGACGGCAACATCAGCTTTGACCAGCTTTCCGAAGGCGAACTGCAACTCCTCACCGTGCTGGGACTGATGCGCATCACCAGCCAGGATCACTGCCTTTTCCTGCTGGATGAACCGGATACCCATCTCAACCCAACCTGGAAGCTTCGCTACTTCGATGACATCGAAGAGGTGATTCACCAAAATAAAGACCAGACTCTGGCAGGTGACTCCCAAATTATCATTACCACCCATGACCCGATGATGGTGGGATGCCTGCGGCGCGAACAGGTGCGTATCCTGAGAAAGGAAAAAGGAAGATCGGTGGTGGAAGAACCTGACTTGCATCCACAAGGCATGGGCGTTACCGGGCTGCTGAAAAGCGAGCTGTTCGGCCTGCGCGCTACCGTGGACTCCGAAACCCTGCGCCGCCTCGACCGCCGCAATTATCTGTTCGCGCTCGGCAAGAAACGTACTTCAGCGGAAAACGCGGAACTAAGCCGGTTAAGCGACGAACTGTCCGACCTCGGATTCGCCACGTCCGACTTCAAAGATCCTTACTTTGCCCTGTTCACTCAAAAGATGGCCCTGCATACCAAATTCCACAAAGAAATGCTGACGCCCGAGGAACAGCGGGAGCAGGACGCTATTGCCGACGAGATTATCCTGGAGATCCTGCGCGAGGAGAAGCGCGCATGAGGTACATCGATCTTGAAAACAACAAGCCGGATGAAGCATGGCTGAAAAAATCGGATAAGTTGACCAAACGGTTGATCGAGCTCCATGAGGAAGGGAACATCACGGGCAGAAACAAACTTATCGATGACAACACGTCGCATTGGGGAGAAATCAAAGACTGGCTGCTCAGTCTCTCCCACAACAAGTGCTGGTTCTCCGAAGCTCGTGACATATACTCGCACATGGATGTGGAGCACTTCCGGCCCAAAAAGGAAGCCAAAGCCCTAGATGGGACATCTCGCGACGGATACTGGTGGCTGGCTTTCGACTACCGAAATTTCCGCGCCTGCGGCAATGTGGGCAACCGCAAGAAAGGCGGCTGGTTTCCCTTGAAAGACGGCTCCCTGATCTCAACCTACGATAACCAGTGCGAAGAGTCCGAAACACCCTTCCTGCTTGATCCGACCGATCCCTATGACGTCAGCCTGATAGCATTTGATGAACAGGGGAACGCAATCCCGGCACCAGGCGTTTCAGAGTGGGAGGCTCAACGCGTCGAAGAGACCATTAAACGTCTGAAACTCAATGAGCATGAGGCTTTGACCGAGGAACGCAAGAAGGTCTGGCAGAAGATGTCGCGTGAAATTGAGAAATATGAAGCCGCTAAGGCCAGATGCGCCGCGGGCGGGAATCCGGCGGCAAAACAGCAGGCCTGTGAGCATGCGCGAAATATCCGCGAAATGACAAAAGCGGTTGAGGAGCTTTCAGCCGTCGCGCGATGGTGTGTGCTTTTCAGGAATGATCCGCGGCTTTCAAGGCTTGCGGCGTAAAGCATTACCGTAGAGGTTGACCAAATGGAACCAAAGAAATTATGATGATGCCATTTAACTAAAGAACATGCAACTTGACCTCTTTCTGGACAACCGCCGCATCATCCTGGGTAATCTGGCCGATGAGCATCTACGCAACCTCGAACTGGATGAGGCGGCCGGGCTCTATGACAGAATACTGGCCGAATGGCCGGATGATGCGACCGTCGTCTCCGCCCGGCGGAACCTGGAGAGTTGGCGGAACCGGTTGCAACGCTTTCATTCGTCTCCGTCCGGTGCGGAACGGATATACGCTCTCTTTCGAAACCTGAACGAGTACGCCCCCGCATCTCTCAAGGCCGGGCTCCGCTCTTTCATCATTGAGCAGTTAAAACTCGAACCGTCTCCCGAGCTCATTTTCATCTTTCCCCGGTTCCATGTGGGCTGTCTCCTAATGGAAACGGGAAGAACCGTTGAGGCGGAAACATGGTTTGCCTCCGCGCTCGACTCCGGGATTCCGGAACAGGGTCGGTTTTTTGCCTATCGCGGAGACGCCCTGTTTGTTAAGGGCGAGACCGACGCCGCACGGGAGTGTTATAGAGACGCCTTACTTTTGGCTCCCCTTGAAGTCGATTTCGACCACCTGCTGGACCCGACCGTCCGGGAGATGCCGATCGAGATGGAGGAGGAAGGTCTTTCAGGGGAGGATGCGATCCGCTGGATTCCGGTCTGGGGATGGTTGCTGGGGGTTTTCACGCTGGGAGCGAACGCCGTTGACGGGATTCCGGCAGTTGGAGGTTCCGGGTGGGGAATTCAGGAATCATCAGAAAATTCTTCGCCGAGTCTCTGGTTCGAGTTCCTGCGATATGCCGAGCGTCTGCGGACCGTCCAGCGGGACGACGCTGAACTGGTGCGGATCCGGCGACGGATGCGGGAGTTGAACTCTTTCATGTTCGGCAGGTACATGGAAAAAATCAGAGGATAGGAGGATTGCCGCATGAAGGTCAAAGCTGGAAAGGTCTATCAATTCAAGATCTCTTTGAGAGGAATCTGCCCGTCTGTCTGGCGCAGGATTCAGTGTTTTGCGATCCTGCTGAGAGGCTTCGGAGGGCTTTTTCAATAGGGTGAGAGTGTAGGAAGTCTGACATAGAATGTGCTTACCGCCGAAGATGGCGGCTATTCATTGCGTTAAAAGTGCGAACGAACGGTATTCAAGTTCGGAGGACATTGTGATATTTATAATCAATTGTACAAAACCTGATTCAGTAAGTTCCAATTTAATTTGTAATTCAGGAGAAAAACATGGCTGAAACAGTCCGCTTCGGAATTTCGATCGACGACAAGCTGTTGAAGAGCTTCGACAAGCTTATCGAGGAAAAGGGCTACCTCAACCGCTCGGAGGCGATTCGCGATCTGATCCGCGCGTCACTGGTGGAGTTGAAATGGGAGAAGGGCGATGACGAAACCGTGGGAACGGTGACCCTGGTTTACAATCACCATGTGCGGGACCTTGCCGACAAGCTTACGGAACAGCAGCACTCCTATCACAGTCAGATCGTCTCGACGCTCCATGTTCACCTGGACGCCCATAACTGTCTGGAGGTCCTGGTGGTGCGGGGCAAGGCCGGCGAGGTTAAGAAAATCGCCGATGAACTCATCGGCGTCAAGGGCGTGAAGCACGGCAAACTGGTCATGACGACGACCGGTGAGGAATTGCACTGAAGTCGGACTGAAGGCTGAAGGCTGAAGGGCGAAGGCGGAAAGCGACAGCTTGGAAAAAAGGCCGGAAGGATTGCTTGATCACCTCAGGCCCTCATCCAATTATGCGTCGATTCCCGGTTCAGTATGTCGGTTCATATTTCTGCCCTTCGCAGACTTCCTTGATACGGTCGCTTACGAGACGGTCGTTTTCGTAAATTCGCTCCCGAACCTTTTTGCACTTGGTGTAGGCATTGGTTCCCATCGGTTCGGCAATGTAGCCGCCGTAGCCGCCCGGAACGTTGTCCGTCCGATAGATAACGGGCCTTTCGTAACGAGCGGCCTGCCGAGCGCCTTGTACCGATACTTCGGCTATGGTTGCGCCGGCAAGTGCGCCGAGCGCCGCACCAATGACACCACCGCGCCATGGATTTCTATGGTCGAGAAGGGCACCCGCCAGACCGCCGGCGTATGCTCCGACACTGCCTCCCTGGACCTGGTAGGGTGCGCAGCCGGTTGCCGCCAGGAGAGAAAGCGCAACCAGCAGACCCAGACATTTTTGTACGCTGACCATGGAATCCTCCTTTTCCATCGGTTTTCAAGTATCAACATCAAGTATATCATTTCGTGATGCTACCACAAACGCTCCCGGTTAAGCGTTACCGAAGGGTCACGGAAATCCCTGAATTTTCTTTGCTTGCCTTTACCCAAAATTGACTTTAGACTTAAGTTTCAAGAGCACAGTCACCTTTGTTTGAGGACGTGCCATATTACCCGGAGTTCCGCGAGTTCTACAGGAACGGCAAGCGAAGACCGTAACCTGCCGGTGCCGGGATACAATCAAAGCTACATTCGAGAAAGGAACAATTCAATGCCGAAGATTTATATTGTTGACGTGACAAACCGGGACGGCGTCCAAACATCGCGCCTGGGCCTGGCCAAGCTGGAAAAGACCATGATCAACCTGTATCTCAACGAGATGGGGATCCACCAGAGCGAGTTCGGTTTTCCCTATACCCATCACGAGAAAAACTATATCGAGGCAAACCTGGAACTGGCGGAGATGGGCGTTCTGAAGCCGATCAGGCTGAGCGGCTGGTGCCCGATGCGGAAACAGGAGATCGAGGACTCGTTCAGAAGCGGCAAACTGAAAACAGTCAATCTTTCCATTTCCACTTCGCAATTGATGACCGAAGGGAAGTTCGGCGGCAGGATTGTCAGGAATCTCGAACAAAATCAGTCAGTTCCCAACCTTCTCGATATCATGACGGAAAATGTGCGGCTGGCGAAAAGCTTCGGCGCCGAGATCGTCGGGGTCAATGCCGAAGATGCGTCCCGCACGGACGACGAATACCTTGTCCGTTTCGCCACCCGTGCCAAGGAGGCGGGCGCGGACCGTTTCCGCTATTGCGACACCCTCGGTTACGACGATCCGTTTACCATCTATCGCCGTGTGAAGATGATCGCCGAGGCAGTGGGGATTCCCGTTGAACTCCATTGCCATAACGACCTGGGACTCGGCGTGGCCTGTTCCGTTGCCGGTGCCCAGGGCGCCATCGACGGTGGCGTGGATGCCTATATCAACACCGCCATCAACTCCATGGGCGAACGGGCCGGAAATGCAGACCTGGTTTCCGTGATCCTGGCAATCAAAAAATCGAGTGGTCTGGCCGGCAAATACATTCTCGACGAGCAGGTGGATCTTACCAAAGCCTGGAAAATTGCCAAATACGCTTCCTATGCCTTCGGCGTACCGATTCCCATCAATCAGGTCGGCGTCGGCGGCAACGCCTTTGCCCACGAATCGGGTATCCATGCGGACGGTGCCCTCAAGGATCGTCGCAACTACGAACTGTACGATTTCGAAGAGTTGGGACGGGGCGAGCCGGAAATCATAGATACCGGCCGGGAAATTACCGCGGGAGAGTACAGCGGCATCAAGGGTTTCCGCAACGTGTACGACCAGCTGGAGATCGAATTTCACAATGACAAGGAAGCGAACGATATCCTCGAACTGGTGCGCTATGCGAATGTACATACTCAGAAGCCGCTGGTGGAGGATGAGCTGCGCTTTATCGCCAAGTATCCCGAAATGGCGCGCAAAATCATGACCATGACCCCGCTTCGCTGATTCGTTTCCCGATTGGAAGGCAATCGGGAATAAATCCATGGTTTCCGCTATGTTGCCGACTGATACCCGCAGCGGATGATTCTACAGGCCGTCAGAATGGACCCTCCCTCCCGGTGGGGGAGGGTCGGCGAGAAGGGATGGCGTTTTTCAAGCAGTCAGGGTGTCCGTCCGATAAAGTCCATCAAGAAGGCACTGGAAAGGCAGCGGATCGTGAACGAGGAAAAGAACCGGATATTCGAAGTCGTCGGGGAGAGTGACGAGCGATACCGCAAGCTGGTCGAACTATCGCCGGACGGAATCATCATCACTTCGGAGTGCCGGTTTGTGTTCATGAACCCCTCGGGCATCAGGATTCTTGCCGGCGAACATGACGAGGAGTTTATCGGCAGATCGGTATTCGAATTCATTCACCGTGATCACCGCCGGATCGTTGCGGAACGATTGCGGAAACTGGAAGAAGATGGTGACCAGGTTCCCTGGATGGAGGTGAAATTCGTCTGCCTTGACGGCCGGGAGATCGATGTGGAGTTTGCCGCGACGCTGTTTACTCTTGACGGAAAAATGGCCGTACAGTCAATTTTCAGGGACATAACCGAACGCAAGCTGGCCGAAGAGCACCTGGAGTTTTTGGCCAATTTCGATCCCCTTACCGGACTTCCCAATCGTCGGCTCTTTTTCGACCGGCTGGGGCAGTCACTGTTGAGCGCCAGGCGCCAGGGGTATCTCGTCGGCCTTCTGTTCCTTGACCTGGACCGCTTCAAGGAGGTCAACGATTCTTACGGGCATGCCGTCGGCGATCTGCTCCTCAAGGAAGTTTCCGAACGGTTGGCCCAGTCGCTGCGGCTCAGCGATTCAGTTGCCCGCATGGGAGGGGACGAGTTTACCGTGATTCTCACCAAGATCGTCGATCCGGAAGATGCGGCGATCGTTGCCAAGAGGATCGTGGGGAATCTTGCCAGGCCATTCTATCTACAAGGTCACACGGCTTCCATTGGTGTCAGTATCGGTATCAGCATTTATCCGGTCGACGGGGAAGATTCCGACGAACTGCTGAAAAAAGCGGACACGGCAATGTACCGTGCCAAAGGAGAAGGAAGCAACCTTTTCCGATATTTCAGCTAGTTTCTTATTCGCAGTTTATGGATGGAAACCAGCTGATCTGATTTTGAGACCAGGGCCTCCTCCGGTTATTTCCTTCCAGGAATTCTAGGGGAAATCCGGTGGGAGCGTCATGAGTCGCCACTGTTCGTTCCCGTCTTCATCCACGTATTTCCACTCCTGTTTGTCCTCTACCGTTTTCAGGGTTATGGACGGCTCGCGATAGTAATCGATATCCATGATGATCGTTGCTTCACCCCGTTCGGGAAAACATTCCATTTTCTTTATTCTCACATCGGTGACCTTGACACCCTGTGCCGCGATTACTTTCTGTTTGAACTCTGCTTGCAGCTTCTCCGACGGGAAGAGAACCTCGGCCTGATCGAGTTCGTTCCAGCGAATCATCTTGCAGTATTTCTTGGAAGTCTTGTCAAGGTTGTGGGCAATGGTCCTGTTGCTGATTGCCGTGCATCCGCCCATTACCGCCACGAGTAGTCCCATCAGAAAAATTCGGAGAAGCATGTCCAGTTTCCTCCCGGTTGATCAGGCTTCCAGGCAGACGGCGCTTTTGTGCCGATCCGGCTCTTTGTCCTCATAGTGACTGGAAACCGTCTGTTTTTTTAAGGTGATGTGTCTATGTTCCGCTTCTGATGCAGCGAACCAGTTCGGCGGCAATCCGGTAGTTGCCGAACGGCGGCATGAGATAAAAGCCTCCCACGCGATTACGAGCCGTGTCGATGAATTCCTTCGCAATGGCGAGTCCTTCCCGGACGCCTTCATCCTTTGTCTTGCCCCGCATCCTGTTCCGGATCTCCTCGGGAATGTCGATTCCCGGAACCTCGTTGTGGAGAAATTCCGTATTCCGCTCACTCACCAAGGGAAGAATTCCCGGCAGAATCGGGACGTTGAGGTCACTGGTAAGCCGCAGCATCGTGTCCAGTCTTTCCAGGTCGAACAGGGGTTGAGTCTGGACGAACCGGGCGCCGTTGGCGATCTTTTTTTTCAGTCGGGCGACTTGCGATTCCATGTTACGGACATTGGGGTTGAATGCGGCGCCGATGGTGAAGCCGGTGCCCCGGTCAATGGAGTTCCCGGCACCGTTCAGGCCGGCGTTGAGATCGCGCAACAGGGCGATCAGGCCGAGGGAATTCAGGTCGAAGACCGAAGAAGCGCCTGACTGTTCACCCATGCTTGCCGGGTCGCCGGTGACGGCAAGAATGGAGCGGATGCCCAACAGGCTGGCTCCCAAGAGTTCCGACTGGAGGCCGATTAGGTTGCGGTCGCGGCAGGTCACATGAATTATTACCTCGATCTCCACTTCGCGCTGGATCAGCTCGCCAAGGGCGATGTTTCCCATCCGCACCCGGGAGAGTGGGTTTTCGGCAAGGTTGATGGCATCGGCGCCGGCCTCTCGAAGAATCCGACATCCTTCCAGAACCCGGCTGCAGTCAAGCCCTTTTGGCGGGTCCAGTTCGACGGTTATGATGGTTTTTCGACCCCACTTGGCCAGGAAGCCGGTTCGAGAAGGCGACGCAGCGGCTTTTTCCGCGCCGAGCGTGGCCGGCGGAGCAATGGTTCTTGTTACCGGCCGCATGTCCCGCAGGGATTCAGCCAGCAGACGGATATGATCTGGTGTTGTTCCGCAGCAGCCTCCGACCAGGTTTGCCCCTGCCCGTACCGTTTCCAAGCCCCTGGCTGCAAAGTATTCGGGCGTTGTGCGGTAGATGTAGCGGCCGTCAACGTATTCCGGGAAACCGCTGTTGGCGTAGGCGGACAGGGGGAGCACCGTTACCGCTGCCATTCGCTCGATGTTCCGGGTCATTTCCAGGGTTCCAAAGCCGCAGTTGGCGCCGATGCAGTGGGCGCCGGCCGCGGCCAGTTCCAGCGCGACCGCTTCTACTCTCATGCCGCCGGAGATTCTACCCCGCTCGAGGAACGACATGCTGGCAACGATCGGCAGCCCGGTTTCTTGCGCCGCGGTCAGGGCTATTTTTATCTGCGGCAGATCGGCGAAGGTTTCCAGGATCAGCAGATCGACACCACCCTCGGCAAGGGCGAAAGCCTGCTCCCGGAAAACGGCCTGGATTTCTTCGGTGGAAAGGGGCTCGCTTTCTCCCCTGATCCTGGGAAGGGGGCCGATTGAACCGGCAACGAAGACCTCTTTACCGGCGGCGGCCTTGCGGGCGAGAGCGGCGCCAAGCAGATTGGTTTCCCTGACCGAGTCCTCCAGTCCGAACTGCTGCAGCCGGGTTCGGTTGGCGCCGAAGGTGTTGGTTTCGATTACCTGGGCTCCCGCGGCGATATAGTCGGCATGCAGATCCAGCACCAGTTCGGGGCCGGTCAGGTTGAGCCGCTCGAAACCGGACTCGGCGATGCCTCCCCTGGCATGGAGCATGGTGCCGATTGCCCCGTCTCCCACCAGAACCCGTTCATGAAGTTGTTCGAGAAAATTCACTGTTTGACCTTCGAATGGTTGTACGGTTACACGATTTACAATTTATAGATCCGGATACCTGCATCTGCGGGGAATGCCGCACCAGGGATTTTCCAGTGGTTTTTTTCCGGCAAACCGAATAGAATGAACACTTTACCAAAGCTCTTCACAGGAGAACGGCATACATGCACGAACTGATCGACTGGCTCGTTACCACCATCGGCGCCATGGGTTACCCCGGCATCTTTCTGCTCATGGCCATGGAAAGTTCCATTTTCCCGGTTCCCAGCGAACTGGTCATGCCGCCGGCCGGGTATCTCGCCCAACAGGGAGAGATGAACATCGGCCTTGCGATTTTCTGCGGCACCTTCGGCAGCCTCCTGGGAGCCTATGTCAACTATTTCGCCGCCCGCCATCTCGGCCGGCCGCTCCTCCTCAAGTACGGTCGCTACGTCTGGATTACCGAAGAAAAGTTTACCCGTGTCGAGAATTTTTTCCTCCGTCACGGAGAAATTTCGACTTTCCTTGGTCGCCTGCTGCCGGTTGTCCGACACCTTATCTCGCTTCCCGCCGGCTTGGCGGGGATGGGCCATATCCGTTTTTCTCTGTATACCATTCTCGGGGCCGGAACCTGGGTAACGGTTCTGACCTACATCGGCTACTTCATTGGTGAAAACCGTGAACTGATCATGCGTTACTCCCATCAGGCAGTAGTTCTTGTCGTCATTGCCAGTGTCGTGATTCTCACGGTGTACATCTGGATTCAACGCCGCAAGGGAAGGCGCTAACGGTGTTTCAGGAGATAGTGGGAAACGCCCCATTCATCGCCGTTATTGTAGCCCCACATTTCGGTTGCCGCCATAAAAAAGATCCGCCAGCGCTGGAACCAGAGTGAGGCGTCTTCCGGTCCGTAAACGGCCGTCAGGATCGGCAGGAGATTTTCTTTGCGGGATTCAAGCCGGGAAAACCATGCATCAGCGGTCTTCTTGTAGTGGCTTCCGGAGATATGCCACTGGTTTGACGCTACCAGGTCGTCCTGAAAGAACGACAGCAGATCGCGGGACGGCATGATCCCACCGGTGAAGAAATAGCGTCCCAGATACGACCCGTCGCCATCATCACCAAAAGGGTACGCAAATCGGTTATGACTGAAAAGCTGCACGAATACCGTCCCGTCCTTTTTGAGACAACTCGCCAGCATTGCCAGCAATTCCTTGTAATTTCGCAGATATTCCAGTAGTTCTAAAGCCACGATCCGGTCAAAAGGCTGCTCACGCTGGAAATCCCTGACGTCACTGAGCAGAACCTGAATGGATGTTATTCCCCGTTCGCGGCAGACCGCTTCGATGAATTCTTTCTGTGACGGCGAATTGGTTACGGCGGTGACACGGCACCGGGGATACTTTTCCGCAATCCAGAAAGAAAGGGCGCCCCAGCCGCATCCAAGATCAAGGACATCCAGGTCATCTTGCATTCCGGCTTTATCGCAGGTCTCAGCGAGCATCACATCCTCGGCCTGCTCAAGACCGGGTCCGTCCGGTGAAAACAGGCAACAGCTGAACTTCATTCGCGGGCCGAGAATCTCCCTGAAAAATGCCGGCGGCAGACCATAGTGCTGACGGGCCGATTCCCCGGCTTCCAGGCAGAGAGGGCTTTCCCGGAGGGTCACGGCGAACTGTTCGAGTGCCTGCCGGTTTTCTTTGCTGCTGCCTTTATCCTGTTGTGCCAATCTCTTTACCAGGAGCTTCCTGATGCCCTGGCGAACCATCATGTCGGGCAGGCGACCACGCTCCGCCAGTGAAACAAGGGAAAATAAATCTGACATAAAGAACCCTCACAAAGTATTCATCTGAATCCGATTCAGGATGCAGTTTATACCTACCAGTGCGAAAAAATTTTGGTGTGATCAATAAGTCAAGAAATGGTGGCCGGTAGAGCTGCATTTCCGTGGCAGACCGCCTGTCAATCAAATTCCGACAACAGTCTTTCCATATCTTTTTGGTCAAGCCGCCAGACCTGGCGGCAAAATTCGCAGGTAACCTCGGTCTCTTCTTCCTTCTCCGCCATGTCGGCCAGTTCCGCCCGGCCGAGGGAAACGAGCGCCCGTTCGATTTTTTCCTTGCTGCAGGTGCACTGGAATGCCAGCGTCCGCTTTTCCAGGGTCTGGTAGGGGATGCCGGCAAACAGGGTTGCCAGGATGTCTTCCGGGGTTTTCCCCTCCCGCAGCAGCTGGGTTATGGGCGGCAGTTTGCCGATCTGTTCCAGCAGCCGTTCCACCTCTTCTTCATTGCCCGGCGGCAGTGACTGGATGAGAAAACCACCGGCCGCCGAAACCCGGTTGTCCGGCTCTACGAAAACGCCAAGCCCCACGGCTGACGGGATCTGTTCCGATTCCGTCAGGTAGAGGGCCAGGTCTTCGGCTATTTCGCTGCTCAGCAGCTGCACCATGCCCCGGTAGGGCTCCTTCATCCCCAGGTCCTTGGTCACGGTGAGAAAGCCGGCCCGGCCGAGGGCCGCGGCCACGTCGAGCTTCCCCTCAGGGTTGACGAGCAGGACGTCCGGGTTTCCCACTCTTCCCCGCACCGCGCCGTTACTTTCCGCTTCCACGAGAATTTTTTCCAAAGGACCGTTGCCTTCGAACCTGAGGGCCACCCTCTGGCCCGTCTTCAACAGGGCGCCCATCAGCGTTCCCGCGGTAAGAGCCCGGCCCAGCGCCGCCGAGGCGGTCGGCAGGGTAGCGTGGCGGCGGCATGCTTCGTTGACCAGGTCGGTGGTGACGCAGGCCAGGGCGCGGATATTTTCCGATGTGGTGATGATGCGGACAAGGTAGTCGGTCATATCAGCTCCGAGGTAAAATTGAACGGCGAGGTTCCTTCGATGTCAGCCCCCCGGATCGCAGCGTCAAGGAGCTGTTTCCGGGTATCGCTCCGCTCTCCGGACAGGTCGACGATAAAGGAGGCACAACCTGAATCACGCAGCTTCCGGCGATAGCCGGTAATAGCGAACCGTCGCTCGGGAGTTACGGTTGTCAGGCCGTCACGGGTGGTTACCGTATAGGCATCGCCCCGGTCGGATACGAGGGGCGCATCGTTACGCACGCCCTTGATGACGATCTTCGAGGTGATTACCGGAACCGGGGCATAGAGTTCTACCCGCCGGATGATCGGCAGCTCGGCCCCGAGCAGTTCTTTCATGTTGAGAAAGTCGTCTTCCAGGCACAGGGTCGCGGCTGTGGCGCCCTGCTCCTGCCAGTGGAGCAGCGCCTGGGTGTTGAGGGAGAAGAGCCGAAAATCGGTGCAGATGTCCACCTCCCGGTTCCGCAACAGGGTGAAGTGGCAGAGGTTCGATGCCTCGAAACGGTTGAAGCCGTGTTCCAGCAGCATATCGACAGCGTTCCGGTAAAAGGGAAGGCTCTCTTCGAACATGATGAACGGGAGGTGCCAGATGATCCGGTCGCGTCGGCCCCGCAATTTTCCGGCAAAGGTCGGTAGCTGGTGAAGGTTGGCCTTTGACACGGGAAGGATGAGCACATCGATTCCTTCCTGGTTCAGCAGGTGGAAATCCTTGAGGGTGTCGACCTTGACGGCCAGTTCGTCGCGGCGATCCGCCGGACCCGGGCCCGGGCCGGCAAGGCTTGCCAGCGCAGCCTCTTTCGCGCGGCGCAGCCGGGCTTTCTTCCCCGCAAGGAGTTTCTGTTCAAGGGTTCGGTAAAGGGCGCGGCGGATATCCTTCAATTGCGGCGGCGGAATGAGAACGGACGGAAATCCGGGCGCGCTGAGGGAGCCCAGCACGAACGGCGTATCGCCGCTTTTCGCGAATTGGGCCTGCAGGACGCCTGCCATGTCTTCGGTCCGTGACGGTTCCAGCTTCCCGAGCGTGTACTCTTCGACCCACTCCGCACCCCCGGCCCGTGCCGTGATCCTGAGGGTTTCGCCGTCAAGGTCAAGGGCCAGGTCGCAGCGGGTCTTGCCCTTGACTCCGGACAGCTTCCGGAGGCAGGCGTTCTCGCTCATGGTGAATGCGGTTTCTGATGAAACCTTGAATACGGCATCGCCGACGGCAAAGTCGAACGGCGCGGTAACGGTGACCAGTGACTTTTCCCGCGCCATCTTCACCGGCTTATTCCCCAGGGAGATGTTTTTCACCGTGAAAGCCCGGCCTGCCGTATCTTTCTTCGGTTGCACCCGGACCCGGTCTCCCACGTGGAGCCGGTCCCTGGTTTCGAAGGTAATGCGGTTCTTGCGGATGCTCCGTATTTCACCGAGGAAGCGGCCGGTCGCGCCGCGCAGGCTGGGAATCGCGATGTCCGGGGGCTGATGGGCGGCGAGAAAGCCGCGGGTCGGGACCCGGCCGAAAGAAAGCTTCAGCAGATCCTTTGCTTCGGCTAAGGCGTCGTCTCGCCTGGCGGGCGGTGCGTCGAGGACCATGCGGTAGGCGCCCACCACGCAGGCAACGTATTCCGCGGATTTCATCCTCCCTTCGATCTTGAAGGAGGAAACGCCTGCATCTACCAGGTCATGCAGCATGTCGATGCTGGAGAAATCGTTGGGAGAGAAGTAATAGCCTTCCTTGCCCCGGTAACGATAGAGCCTGCGGCAAGGCTGCGCGCAGCGCCCGCGGTTGCCGCTGCTGCCGCCGAGGTACGAGGAAAAGTAGCACTGTCCGGAGAAGGAAAAGCAGAGGGCGCCGTGGATGAAGCATTCCAGCTCCATGGCGGTTTGCCGGGCAATGGATTTTATTTCATCGATGTGCAGCTCACGGGCGAGCACCACGCGGGAGAAGCCGAGTGTTTCAAGCTCCTTGACGCCCAGGGAGTTGTGGATGGTCAGCTGGGTCGAGGCGTGGAGCGGCAGGCTGGGAAAGTGGTCGCGAATCAGGCGGTACACCGCCATGTCCTGGAGAATAACGCCGTCCGGCCCGATTCCGGAGAGAGCCGCCAATACCTCCACCAGGTGGGGGAGTTCATTTTCTTTCACCAGGGTGTTGAGGGTGACGTAGACCTTGCGCTGCTGGGAATGGGCGTAGGCGACGATCTTTTCCATTTGCGGCAGCGAGAAGTTTTTGGCCTTGGCCCGGGCGGAAAACTCCGTCAGTCCCGCATACACCGCATCAGCCCCCTTTTCCATGGCGGCAAAGAACGCTTCCAGGGAACCGGCCGGGGCGAGCAGCTCGGGTTTTCTTGTTTTTCCTGCATTTTCAGTCATTTTCACAGAGTATCCGAAGGAGAGCAAAGGCGTCAAGGTTTTTACATCTGGATGCTGGGAACTCGAAAGTTGAGTGAAGGACCGGCATGACAACTATTCAGTATCGGGGCAGATATCAAATCGGGGCAAGTAAAAATAAGCGGCTCTTTGCCTTGTAAATAATCAACACAACGGAGGAACGTTATTTGTGTCTGAAGCCGGACAATGAAAAACGGGATGGCAAAGAAGTTGTGTATCCATTAACTTCTTGATAATAGATGTTTTTTCGATGTTTTATCTGATTTTCAACTTGGAAAAAAGCTTTCCGATAAAGCGGTTGAGAAAATGCTCGCGGGGAAGGGAAGCGAAGACCGGATACCGGCGAATTCCGAGCCGGGAAAGTTCATTCTTGATTTTGGAGTTATTTTCATGGAGCAGGCCGTCCCGGAAGGTGTTGATGGCATCTTTGCGTTGACCGGAAAGGAGATAGATCCGGCCCAGGTTCAGGTAGTGGACTGAATTCCACGGCTCTTCTTCGAGGGCAACCTTGCCGAGAGCAATGGCTCGGGAGAAGTCATTTTTTTCCTTTGCCAGGCAGTATGCCAGATAGGAAAGGAGCTCGGGGCTTTCGTCAATTTCCGCCGCTTCTTCGAAGTTTTTGAGGGCAAGGTATGAATTGCCCGAGTTGAGAGCCGCGATTCCTTCCTTTACCAATTGTTGGAACTGATCTGACATGGGTGGTCCCTTTCATTTTGACTCGTGCGTCTGGCCGGTTTTCTTCTTGTGCCGCAATTCGCTAAAAAAAGAACGAAGTAACTCGGAGCATTCTTCCGTGCGGACACCGGCTGAAAGTTCCACCCGATGGTTGAGCCGCGGATCGTCGGAAAGGTCGTAAAGAGAACCCGCCGCACCAGCCTTGGGGTCGTGACAGCCGAACACGATCCGATCGAGGCGGGCTAGGATGATGGCGCCCATGCACATTGGACAAGGTTCCAGGGTGACATACAGGGTAGCGCCCAGCAGTCGCCAGCTCCGAGCCTTTTTCGAGGCTCGGCGGATGGCGGTCATTTCCGCGTGCGAAGTGGGATCGAGGCTTTTTTCCCGCAGGTTGTAACCACGACCAAGCACTACGCCGTCACGAACTACCACTGCGCCGATGGGAACCTCGCCACGGGCTGCTGCCTTGTTTGCTTCTCGGATGGCCAGCCCCATCCAGTAATGATCATCTTTTTCCTGTTTCATGATATTTTCGCGTATAGTAATGAATATCGGCAATTTCTGGAATTTTGTCAATATTTTCGCGGTGAAAGAATTCTTATGGAAAAGATCGCGTTAGGGTTTTACTTAAAACTGATTTAATGGTCACCCCTTTTTTGCCCACTCTGGTTTGCAGGTATGTGACCGAATGAAAAAGATAATTCAAGAGGCTCAAGTACAAACGAAAATACCAGGAGGAAACATGATGATTTACGACATTTCCGTGCCGCTGGCCGAAGGTTTGCCCGCCTGGCCTGGAGATCCTGAGTTGCGGCTGGAGCCGGTCCTGTTGTTGGAGCATGGCGACGGGTCACGGGTTTCCAGAATAACCCTTGGTGATCATTCAGGTACCCACCTGGATGCTCCGTCACACATGGTACCGGATGGCGCATCATTGGATGAGGTTCCCCTTTCCCTCCTGATGGGAAGGGCACTGGTGGCCGACCTGCGCGGTTGCCTGGAGATCGGCGTTCGGGAGTTGTCGGCAATTCCACTTGAGGGAGTGGATCGCCTGCTGTTGCTGACTGATAACTCCGGTTTATGGAAAAGGCGGGAGTTTACCAGGGACTATGTCTCGCTGAATGCCGAAGGGGCGGAGTACCTGGTACGGCAAGGGGTCAGGCTCGTGGGGATCGATTATCTTTCCATCGAGCGGTTTGGTGGGGACGGTTCGGTCCACCGCACCTTGCTGGGGAAAGGCGTGGTGATTCTGGAGGGGCTGGACCTGTCAGTTGTCGACCCGGGAGATTACGAACTGGTATGTCTGCCGTTGCGCATTCCGGATGCCGCCGGGGCGCCGGCGAGGGCTGTCTTGAAAAGCTGTTTGTAGGACAAAAAATCCCTTTTTACGATTCGGAGGTCAATCGTTTGTAAATCGCGGTTTCCGGATGAAAACAACCCGAAACCTAAAACCCAAAACTGCTTTTTTCCCGTTTCGCTGCTATACTTAATAGCAGAAGGACAAATTTCCCAGGAAAGGAGAATTACCATGGCACGGCTTTCCCGGAAAATAGGCGTAGATGAAAAAGGTCAGCGGACGGTTCGAAGTACCGATGTATACCTTCCGAAAGAAGGCATGCAGGTATCCTATTGCACGAAATGCGGCGTGATTTACCGGGAAAAGCGGTGGATCATGGATCCGGTCGAACTTGTTCGGCTGAAAGAGGACCCCACAGTGGGGACGATTGTCTGTCCCGCCTGTCAGAAAATGCGTGACAATGTTCCTGGAGGGTTTCTGACCTTGTCCGGTGAATATCTGCGAAATCATGAAAACGAAATTCTTGAACTGATCAAGAATACCGAAGAAAAATCGCGGAACAAAAATCCCTTGGGCAGGATCATGGAGATCAGCCAGGAGGAGGATGTCCTTACCATTCTTACTACCCTGGACAAACTGGCCGAGAAGCTGGGCAAGGAAATCTACAAAGCACACAGCGGTGAACTGAACTACCAGTGGAGCCACGGGGAGAATTCCGTACGAGTATATTGGAAAAGGGAATAATGTGGCAGGCCATTTGGCCGCACGGTTGTAAAGATTGGTGAACACGGGGCGGCCGACTGGTCGCCCTTTTTCAGGATATTTTTTTCAGTGCAAGAGTTCGCTTTTTGGAACGAATAAGTTGTGCAGGGTATTCAGAACAAAGCGAGACCAAAAATATACTTACCCTCACCATGAGGGAAATAACGACGCGAAAAACTGTTGAGGCGGAGCTTCATGGGAAACAAGCCCGTTGTTGAAGAACAGCGACCGTTGTGATATTTGGTATTATGCAGACCTGCTGTGATGTCGGCAGCGAAAATTCTCCTCGGATTGAATGCCGTTCCGCTCAAAGGATGTATCCCATGACACATAGAACCGGCTGTCTTATCTGTGGCGCCGATATCGTATACCTCGAAGAGTCCCGTCTTCTTTCCTGCCACATCTGCGGTACCACGGCCATGGTTGACACTCGTTGTGTGAACGGTCACCACGTATGTGATGTCTGTCACCGCGCGTCGGCATTCGACGTTATTGAGCAATACTGCATCAGCGCCCGATCGACCGATCCGGTTTCTCTGGCCCTGAAACTCATGGAGCATCCTTCGCTGAACATGCATGGGCCGGAGTACCATTTCTTGGTACCCGCGGTGCTGCTTGCCGCCTATTGTGAGCGACAGGGCGTGTCGCGCGAGGAACGGGTAGCCATGGTCGGTACGGCGCGTCTGCGCTCCGAAGATGTTAAAGGTGGATTTTGCGGGCTGCACGGCGCGTGTGGGGCGGGCATAGGAACAGGGATATTCATGAGCGTGATTACAAAAGCGACGCCCCTGTCCACACGAGAACGGGGGCTGTGCAACCGGCTTACGGCGGAAAGCCTGCTGGCAATTGCGGAAACGGGATGGGCGCGATGCTGCAAGCGTGACTCGCTGCTGGCAATACTCACCGCGGTGCGCTTTCTGGAGAACGAGTTCAGCATCCATCTGACCAGTAAGAATGATATACGCTGCAAGTTCAGCGAGAGGAATCGTGAATGCCTCGGTGAAGCCTGCCGGTTCAACCCGAACAAACCATTTCGGCCGGAACAGGCGCAAGGCTGAGCGCCTTTGTCAACGCAATCGTTCCAACCATTCCCGTAGTTCGGAGCAGACAACCTGTTGCTCCTGCAGCCTTTTCATCATTTCCTCGGGGAACAATTCCTTGCCAAGCACTTCTTCCATGCTTCCAGCCATGGAAATAAACTCGTCAAGGGTGACCGTCGTTTTACGGCCGGAGGATTTTACCGCCGTTTCAGTGGAGGGATTTGCTTGCATTTCGAGAAAGTCTTCAATTGCTTCCCCTTTGCCCACGTAGAAACGCCGCTCTTCCCTATCCAGGAGCAGGTAGTGGCGTGCGGGAAGCTCTGCCGAGCCAAAATCGAAAGGCTGGAAATGAAGTCTGACGAACGGATGCTCCGTGAAAACCAGCCAGCCCGCTGAATCAAGGGTTCCGGAGTCAAGGGAATCATCGAGAAAACACAATTCATCACAGAGTCCCCAGAAAAAGGCCACGAAACGACTCTTCCCCATGTATCCCACGCATTTTTCAAACATGGGGGGAACGGGAAGGAAAAGATATGTCAGGCCAGTCTTGAGGGCGCGTGCAACCATGAATTCTCCGGAGGGTATCTGCGGAAAGTAAGAGGATTCGGTGAACTTCCGCCTTCCGGCAGGCATCATGACATGATGCACCGATACATCCTCGGTTGTTTCTTGTCATATCGGCATATTTTTCGAAGAATTGAGAAATTTTCCAAGGGGGCGCTTCAGACCGGATTTTTCCGGCGGACGCGGGGGCGATGGGCTTGGCCATCTCTTTGCAGGTTTTAATGAACGGGTCGGCGAAAAACTCGATCTGGAAGTAACAGCGATGGGAATCCCTTCAGGAGCTTTTCGAACGGCATTCGACCGGCCGGGAGGGGTAGGGATCACGGAACTTTTTCGCATTGCGCCCACCTGTCGGGAGTGTTTTTGCGCAGAAGCTATTTCGGGCGCGCCTTTATTTTAGGCTTTCCATCCTCCACCAGTACCCGGAATTCCAGCTCGCCGCACCGGTATTTTTCGGTAATGGCGGAACGGTGCTTTCTGAGGGAGGAAGCAATCGCTTCCCTGGTGATATTGGCTGTCGGCACATTACACATTCGACATGCCTTGGTAAACTCGTGAAAGAGCTGATCTACTTCGGATTCGGCGGCAACCGGCGACGGTTTGGCCTTGGCGACGCTTTCCCGCTCCATTTTGAAACGATCCCGGTGGTATTTCCCTTCCTCGATCAGGCGGGTAATCCGGTTCCAGTGCTGGCGATAGCTGGCAAGACGCGACTTGAGGGAGTTATAGCGAAACAGGAGCATTGTATTTGAAACGGCGGAGGCGTTGTAGCGTCTCGAAAAGCGTTCCACGTCTTCGCGGAGTTTCAATGGTTCCCGCTTTTCAAGCCCGAGGAAATACTGTTCATACTTGGTGATCAGTTCCTTCAGGTTCTGTTCGAATTGCTCGATGTCCTCTGCAATTCCCATTCTATCTCCTTTCTCCGGTGGGAAAAATTGCTGTTCGTTTCACTGCTTCAGCGCAAAAAGCCGCATTCATGGATACAGGAAATGGCAGTTATGCGGTTTTTCTTTATCCAAACAGGCGGTACTTCATCATATCGGCATTGTTCCGGCAAACCTTGAGCCGGAAATTACCAGGGGGCACCTAAAAAAAAATAACGAAATTCTAATTGTCGGAAGCCGATCTGTAAAGTAAAGAATCAGTATATCACTATCAGCTTGATTTTTTTAATAAAAAGTTCAGCAAATGCAATTTCAAGACCTTTGATGACCACGGATGCGCACGGAAAGATGCAAAGAGAGTCCCTTAACGTTGCCATACCCGTGAAAGCAGCGAGATCTTTGCCGTAGACAATTAAAAAGGAAGCACATACATGTATTCAATGAGATACCTTGGTCCAGATTCTTTCGTGTCTATTCATGTGTATCGGCGGCAAAATAGTCGTTTGAGCCAAGATTTTCCCGGTTATTTTGTAAAACGGCGTCGATAAGCAATCCAAGTTTATCCAGCCATGATGCCTTTGGTAGCATAGAATATATCCGTGGCATGAATGTATAGTGGGTGTATACCGGCGTGGCTGCTGCCGTGTCCGGAATAAATTTTACTGCTGCCTACAGAACCGTCTTGACTTGCTGTCCCCTGTTGTTTACAGTTAAAGGTCTTTTAAACCAAGCAGTTATCGGGAGGTTGGTCCCATGAAATCCATAGCGGCACTTATTCTGGCAGCCGGCAAGGGAACGAGAATGAAATCGAATCTCGTCAAGGTCATGCATCCGCTCGCCGGTGCTCCCCTCATAGAATATCCCGTCACCGCGGCCCGACAAGCTGATGCTTCGCGGATCGTCATGGTGGTCGGACACCAGGCGGATACGGTGCGCGAATTCTTTGCCGACGAAGAGGACGTCACCTTTGCCATGCAGGAAGAGCAGAACGGTACCGGCCATGCAGTTGCCTGTGCCGCCCCGCAGCTTCGCGACTTTTCCGGGCGGATTATGATCCTCTGCGGCGACGTACCGCTTATCCGGTCGGAGACCCTGCGCGACCTGCTACATCGGCACGAAGAATCACGGGCAACCGTGACCGTGCTCACCGCGTGTCTGGCAAATCCCTTCGGCTATGGCAGAATCATAAAAAACGCGGTCGAGGCGGTAACGGCAATTGTCGAGGAAAAAGATGCCGCCCCTGACCAGCGTGCCGTCAAGGAAGTCAACTCCGGCATCTACTGTGTTGAGGCCGAGTTCCTGTTCGATGCCGTGGCCCGGCTTGGCAGCGACAACGCCCAGGGGGAATACTACTTGACCGACATCATCCGCATGGCCGTGGAGCAGGGCCTTACCTGTGCCGCTCACCCTGTTTCCGATCCGCTCGAGATTATGGGGATAAATGATCGGGTTCAGCTCGCCCAGGCGGAAACGGTTCTGCGCAAGCGGATCAACGAAACCCTCATGCGCGACGGCGTTTCTTTCAGGGATCCGTCCGCAACCTACATAGACAACGGAACCCTTATCGGCAGGGATACGGTCGTCTATCCCGGCGTTCATATCTCGGGCCGCAGTAAAATCGGCGAAGAATGCGTCATCGAGCCGGGAGCCGTAATTCGCGGCTGCCATATCGGCAACCGAGTGCTCGTCAAGGCGGGTTCGGTGTTGGAAGATTCCGTCATACACGATGCCGTGGCCATCGGCCCCATGGCCCACCTGCGCCCCGGCACCGAACTGATGGAGGAAGTGAAGATCGGCAACTTCGTGGAAACCAAGAAAATCACCATGGGCAAAGGCTCCAAGGCATCCCACCTCACCTACCTGGGAGACGCCAGCGTGGGCAGCGATGTCAACATCGGTTGCGGGACCATCACCTGCAATTATGATGGCGTTTCCAAGCACCGGACCGTCATCGAAGACGGTGTCTTTGTCGGCAGCGACGTCCAGTTCGTGGCGCCGGTCACCGTTGGCCGCAATTCGACCATTGCGGCCGGCAGCACGGTTACCAAGGATGTTCCCCCTGACTCACTTGCCATCGCTCGTTCGCACCAGGTTAACAAGGAAGGCTGGAAGAGAAAAACAAGGGATAAGGAATAAGGCTTAATCCTTATTTGAATTTATAATTCAAAGCAATTTTTCGGAGAAAAACATATGTGCGGAATAGTCGGCTATATCGGAGCGCAAGAAGCGACTCCCATAATCCTTGACGGTTTGAAAAGACTCGAATACCGTGGCTACGACTCGGCCGGCATCTGTACCCTCGAAAGGGGTCGGGCAGCGATCAGGCGCAGCGAGGGCAAGCTGTTCAACCTGGAGAAACGGCTGCTGGAAGACCCCCTCGCCGGCGTTATCGGCATTGGTCACACCCGCTGGGCGACCCATGGCAGGCCCTCGGAAACCAACGCACATCCCCATAAGGGCGGCCCGTTCGTGGTGGTGCACAACGGCATCATCGAAAATTACCTGGTCCTGAAGGAAATGCTGATCGGCAGAGGGCATACCTTCAGGAGCGAGACGGATACCGAAGTCATCTCCCACCTCCTGGAAGAGAGCTACAAGACGGTTGCTGACTTCGAACAGGCAGTGCGTCTCACCCTCGGCCAGCTGCGCGGCGCCTACGCCGTCTGCATCCTCTGTGAACATGATCCCGATACTCTGATTGCAGCCAAGCTCGGTTCCCCCATGGTGGTGGGCCTGGGAACGGGTGAATACTTCGTTGCCTCCGACATCCCGGCCATTCTCTCCCACACCAGGGAGATGGTTTTCATGGAGGACGGCGAAATGGTTGTCTTCCGCGGCGACACGGCCCGTTTCTCCACCGTTGCCGGTGAGCCCTTGGAGAAAAAACCACGTCACATCGACTGGTCGCCGCTCATGGCGGAAAAGGGCGGCTACAAGCACTTCATGCTCAAGGAAATCCACGAGCAGCCCCGGGCGATCCGCGACACCATCACCGGCAGGCTGCTGGAAGAAGACGGGGACGCCTACCTGGCCGACTTGGGCCTCTCCGACACGGAACTCCACGCCGTCCGGCGCATCTGCATTATCGCCTGCGGCACCTCCTGGCACGCGGCGCTGGTGGGCAAATTCCTTATCGAGGAACACTGCCGCATCCCGGTAGAGGTTGACATTGCATCGGAATTCCGCTACCGAAACCCCATTGTCGACGACAAAACGCTGATGCTCCTCATCTCCCAGTCAGGGGAAACGGCCGATACCCTGGCCGCCCTCCGCGAAGGGAAGTCCCGGGGAGCGAAAAACATCGCCATCTGCAACGTGGTGGACTCCTCCATCGCCCGGGAATCCAACGGCGTGATCTACACCCATGCCGGCCCGGAAATCGGCGTTGCCTCCACCAAGGCCTTCGTCACCCAGATGGTGGCGCTCTACCTCTTCACCCTGAGGCTCGGACGGGTCGTCGGCACCCTCGACCGGGAAAAGGGACAGGCCATGATCGCGGCACTGCTCCGCCTGCCGGCCCTGATCGACGAAGCCTTGGGCCTGAACACCGAAGTGGAGCAGATTGCCCGCACCTACATGAAAGCCACCGATTTCCTCTACCTGGGCCGGGGCATCAACTACCCCATCGCCCTGGAAGGCGCGCTCAAGCTGAAGGAGATCTCCTACATCCACGCCGAAGGCTACCCGGCCGGCGAGATGAAGCACGGCCCCATCGCCCTGATCGACGAAAAACTGCCGGTCGTTGTCCTGGTCCCGCGGAACGAGACCTACGAAAAGGTCGCCTCCAACATGGAAGAGGTCATCGCCCGCGGCGGCCGGGTCATCGCGATCTGCACGACCGGCGACAGCGAGGTGCCCGGCAAGGCGGAAGCCATCCTCGAGGTTCCTGCCTGCTCCGACGACCTGCTGCCGGTAGTGCTGGCCATACCCCTGCAGCTGCTGGCCTATCACGTGGCGGTGATGAAGGGACCCGACGTCGACCAGCCGCGCAACCTGGCGAAAAGCGTCACTGTCGAATAGGTTCCTCCATGTCCGAAGAATCATTTCGCGCTTACCTGGAAGGAACCTTTCACAAAAAGATTCCCATCACTCGGGAGATGGGAATCCGGGTTCTCCGTTACGACGGATCGAGCCTGGTGCTCTCCGCCCCGCTGGCACCGAACGTCAACGACAAGGGCACCGCCTTCGGTGGCAGCCTCTATACCCTGCTGGTCCTGGCGGGGTGGGGACTTATGCATCTCAGGCTCCGGGAAGAAGGGCTTCCCGGCGACGTCATGATCCATGAGAGCAGCGTTACCTATTCCCATCCGGTAACGGACGACTGGCAGGCCAGCTGTTCCCTCCCCGAAGCCGTCGAATACGAGCGGTTCATTAACCGGCTCCGCACCCGGGGACGGGCCCGCCTGGCTCTCGAGTCACGGATCATGGCCGGCAACCAGGTTGCCGTCAGCTTTCGGGGAAATTACGCAGCGATTGCCCGATAGGGCACAAGAAGTGAGGGGTGAGGATCGAGGTGCGAGGAACGAGGAAAAACCTTTACCCCTCTTTCGCATCTACCCTTCTTCGCCAAGGCTACGGCGGACAAAACGGCGCGCAAGCCCGTGCCTGCCCGAACGAAGGGCAACCACGGGGGGGTGCCCCTACAGCACCCACCTCCTAAACACTTTTCAAAATCATCCATATTCATTCGTGCCTATTTAGTGACATGTCACCGATAAATATTCCGTTTATACGTGACTAAAAAGCTTTTAAGATTTTATCGATCCTCGCTCCTCGAACCTCGTTCCTTTAACCCTTTTTTTCGCCCTCGGCGAAAAAAAGGGCGCTTGGTGCGCCCAACCGCCGAAAAGGAGGATTCTCGGCTAGCAGTATCAACTGCATTTCTTCTCTATGTTACAAAGCTGAAAAAATAACGATATGCCCCCTTCCGAAACAATGCGGCATCATGAATCCGTGAGTCCTCTCAGAAAAAATAGGCCCAGCGGACACCAAAAGTATTGGTTCCGGCTCCGCTTTTCACTGAGAAATCGTCGCGGTACGAAACCAGGAACTGGTTGTTGCTGCCGATAAGGAAGAACAGGGTCAGTCCCAGACCGTGATTACTCTGTGAATTATCCTGCCTGATACCATCGACTTTTGTCTCCCCGCCAAAGGAATAGTAGTAGTCCAGCGACACGGCCCACTGTTTGGTAATGTCATAGCTGAGGTGCGCTTCCGCCTGGAGAGCGGCATCCTGCTCCAGGGTGCTGTAGCCGGCATACTCGTCGTTATCGGTGTAGAATTCACCGCCGATAATCAGGTCCAGGTATGTCTTGTCGCCGATCCCTTTGACAATGCCGATCTCCGGCTTGATAACCCAGCGATTGCCGCCCGGGCTTGCCAGCCTGTTCTTGTCGTACTGCCCCACGGGCAGGGTCAGCCAGGGAGTAAAGCCCACCCAGAACTTGTTCTTCGGATCATTGATGAACCAGAAGGTGGCAAGCACGATGGGGTCGCCGATACCGGTGGTGGAAAATTCGCTCCCATTGTTCATGCCCTCGTAAGTGCCGCTCAGGCTGATATTGACGACCGGTATGATGAACTGCGGATCGATGGTAAAACCGCCGTCACCGACAAGTGCCTTGCCGGCATTCACGTAGTAGACATACCTGAGCAGGCCAATGTTCGCGGTCTGGTTGAAATCATCTCCCAGCTTTTCACCGTCGCTGTAAAGCTTATTGGCCGTAACATGGTTGAAATAGGCGCAGAACAGGGAGGTCCCGGGAGGAAGGGGAATGTAGTCCCGGGCGTATGCAGCGGCAAAGGATACGTCGGGTCTGGCGATCAGTAGCCCTAATACCGCGAGTAAGAACAGTTTTTTCATTGATCCACCTCCGTCATTGCATTTTAGTTGAAAAGCAGCACCGAGGAACGAGGTTCGAGGTACGAGGAACGAGGTTCGAAAAAAGGATTAAGGATTAAGCTGGTCTGTTCACCGATTTGCCGGCTTTGAACTCGCTTTTCTGCCGGCCCCCAGCCCCCAGTCCCCAGCCACTGAATGAGCCGACCCAGGTCAAATTTATTCCTCGCTCCTCTATCCTCGTACCTCTTTCCTGCTTCTACAACGCTTCCTTGTAAATCCGCTTGATATCCTCGATGCTGATCTTGCGCGGATTGAACAGGCAGCAAATATCCTTGATGGCGTTATCGGACAGAGCGGGGATATCGCTTTCCTTGACACCGATCTCAGAAAGCCCGGCGGGAATGCCGATAATCTGCGACATCTTCCGGATTGCATCGATACCTTTCTCGGCAGCTTCCATGGGCGTCAGGCCGACGGTGTTCACACCCAGTGCTTCCGCGATTTCCGCAAACCGCTTGGGCATGGCAATGAGGTTGAAGCTGCAGCCATGGGGAAGCAGGATGGCATTGCACACTCCGTGCGGTTTATTGAGCAGCGCGCCCGGCTGATGGGCCATGGCATGGACGATGCCGATACCGGCATTGTTGAAGGCCATGCCCGCCAGGTATTCGGCATAGGCCATCTTGTCGCGTGCTTCCAAGTTGTCGCCGTTGGCAACGGCCGGCGGCAGCCAGTCGGCGATCAGACGGATTGCCGCCAGGGCGCAGGCATCGGTGACCGGGTTCATCAGCGCGGCTACGTATGCTTCTATGGCATGGGTTAGGGCATCCATACCGGTTGAAGCGGTGAGCGCCGGCGGCATTCCCACCATGAGCACCGGATCGTTGATGGCAATCATCGGTGTAATGCGTGGGGTGGCGAATATCATCTTTACGTGGGTGTCGGTGTTGGTAATGACCGCGAAGCGGGTCATCTCGCTGGCCGTGCCGGCGGTGGTGTTGATGGCGATCAGCGGAGGCAAGGGCTTGGCCACGGTATCGATTCCGGCGTACTCGCGGATGTCGCCGCCGTTGGATGCAACGATGCCGATACCCTTGCCGGTGTCGTGGGAGCTGCCGCCGCCGAGGGTGACGATCATGTCGCAGCCGTTGTCCTGGTAAATCTTCAGACCGGCCCGTATGTTGAGGTCTGTGGGATTCGGTTCGGCGCCATCATAAATGACCGTCGGCACTCCTGCTTCATCAAGCAGAGCCTTGATCTGGTCGGCCATGCCGAGCTTGCCGAGTCCCTTGTCGGTTACCAGCAACGCCCTGCTGCCGCCCACGTACTTGGCCTTCGCGCCAACTTCCTTAACCGCCCCGATACCCATACGCGAAATAGATGGAATGAAAAATTCGAAAACTTGTTCAGCCAGTGCCATAAGATTGTTCCTCCTTGCAGTGTAGTATCGATTTTAAATTACCTACATGGCCTTCTTGTAAAGCTCGATCATATCTTTCACGGTCGTGATGCGCGGGTTGGTGGGGGTGCAGACTTCCTTCATGGCCCATTCAGCCATATTCGGGATGTCCGATTCCTTCATGCCCAACTCCTTGAGGCCGGACGGAATACCAATGTCCTCGGACAAGTCGCGAATCGCTCTGATACATTTGAGCGCCGCTTCACGAGTCGTGAGGCCGGTAATGTCCTCGCCCATGGCCACGGCGACATCTGCATACCGGTCCATGCAGGCGATCATGTTGAATTCGCAGACCAGTGGCAGGAAGATGGCATTGCAGACCCCATGAGGCAGGCCGATAAAGCTGCCCGGCTGATGGGCAAGCGAGTGGGCAATGCCCAGACCGGCGCTGCTGAATGCCTGGCCCGCGATGTATGCCGCGTAGGCCATGGCGGTGCGCGCCTCGATATCGGCGCCGTTGCCGACGGCCCTCCTCAGCCAGGTAGCTATCAGCTTGATGGCATGCAGGGCGAGACCGTCACTGATCGGGTTGGCGAGGGCCGCCACGTATGCCTCGATTGCGTGGGTAAGGGCATCCATGCCGGTGGACGCGGTAAGCCCCGGCGGCATTCCCACGTGCAGTTCGGGATCGTCGATGGCGATGTTGACCGGGACATTGACGCTCCAGACAACCATTTTCACGTTGTTCTCGGTATTGGTGATAACGGCCGCCGGGGTCATTTCGCTGCCGGTGCCGGCGGTAGTATTGATGGCGATGAAAGGCGGCATCGGCTTGGAAACGGTGTCGATCCCCTTGTAATCATGGATCCTGCCGCCGTTGGTCGCCACGATCCCGACCCCCTTGCCGCAATCATGGGAGCTGCCGCCGCCCAGGGAGATAAGGGAGTCGCAGCCGTTGTCCTGGTATGCCTTGATCCCGTCGGCCACGTTCTTGTCGGTGGGATTGGGTTCGGCACCGGGGAAGATCACCGCCTGCACCCCGGCCTCCTCGAGGATTTTCTTGATGCTGTCCGCCATTCCGTTCGAGGCCAGACCCTTGTCGGTCACGATCAGGGTCTTCTTTCACCCCAGGGCTTTCATTTGTTCACCGGCTGTTTTTGCCGCCCCACAGCCGATGAGGGTCACCGGCGGTACGAGGAAACGATTGATGCTGGTAGGAATACCCATGATTTGTACCTCCTTATCTATAGTAAACTGCTTTGTAGAAAAGTATTAGCAGGGGTCGTGCCGAACCTGCAATTCGGGTATTACCTCAATTATATCAATTTGTTAGAATGGTATTTCAGAATGACGGGGTAAGAGAGGTGTGAACAAAGGCACAGGGGCTGGGGGCGAAATTCAGGTTAACCCCTTGATATTACGAGAGAACAAAGAAATGCTGAATTTTTTACAGGTGTGCACGGCGGCATAGGGGTTTTCATGAAAATCGCTGAAAGGATGCTGCCCGGCTACTCACTTCTTGCGCAGGCGCTTGTTGAGGGCAGAGCGGGAGATGCCGAGCAGGGATGCGGCGATACCCTGGTTGCCGGCGGAGCGCTGCAGTGCCTCGTTGATGAGCAGGACTTCCGCTTCCTTCAAGGTGGGCAGCGTGCCGGAAAACTGCAAGGAGAGAAAATCTCTTCCTGACGGGTTGTCGTACGAACAGATTGTGGACGTCTCCCGGGAGATAGCCTCCTTGAAGCTGGCCAGGGACAGGACTCCGGACCGATGGCGGGCAACGGCATCGATTACCATTGCTTCAAATTCCCGCACGTTGCCGGGAAACGAGTAGGCGGACAGTAGGGAGACCAGCTGGGGAGCCGGGCTCGGTCGCCGCTTGCCGAGCTTCCGGGCCGCCTCGCTGAGAAAGTGATCCAGCAGTGAAGAGATATCTTCCAACCGTTCCCGCAAGGGCGGAATATGAACATGATGAGTACAGATCCGGTAATAAAGATCGTTGCGAAAACTAGCCCTGTTCACTGCATCGCGCAGATCCCGGTGCGTGGAGGCAATGATCCGGGCAGTGCTCTTTTTGGGGATATCGGAGCCCACCTGGTAATACTCCTGCTCCTGCAGGAGACGGAGCAGCTTTACCTGCGACCCTTCCGAAAGATCACCGATTTCGTCCAGGAACAGCGTGCCGTCGGCCGCGGACTCGATGAGGCCCCTGCGCGCCTCTTCCGCACCGGTGAACGCACCCTTCCGGTGGCCGAACAGGGTATCGGCGAACAGGGTGTCTTCAAGGCCTGCCACATTGACCGGCACGAACTTACCCGGTACACCGCTCAAGGTGTGAATCGCGCGGGCGAGGAGCTCCTTGCCGGTCCCCGTCTCCCCGGTAACGAGCACCGGCTGTGAGGACTTTCCGATCACCTCGCAGTACTGGAAGACCGTCTGCATTTTCTTGCTTGCGCCGACCATCGGGGCGAATGCGTCGGGGTTTTCCACCCTGCCGGCAAACAGTTGCTGTTCCAGCATGGCCATTTGATTCTTGAGGGTAAAAAACTCCAGTGCCTTGCTCACGGTGGAAATGAACCGGGGATTCTCAACCGGCTTCAGCAGGTAGTCGAACGCGCCTATTTTCATGCATTCGACAGCGGTTTCCAGGTCATGGGCGGCAGTCATCACGATCACCGGAATCTGGGGAAAATCGCGGCAGAGGTCCACCAGCAGGTCCTTGCCCGAAATATGAGGCATGAACAAGTCCAGCACAATGGTTCCCACCTTCTCCCTTGCAAGGAACGGCAACACCTCTCTGCTGTCGGCAAGGGCCTTCACGTTACGGATCGAAGCGCGGCGCAGCAGCGTCGCCGACGAAAACAGTATGTGGTCCTCATCGTCAACCAGGAGCACGCACGGCGCAGCGGTGTTTGTTGAGTCGAACATAGCTGTCCTCCGGAACGGGCAGTTTCTGGTAAAAACTGCGGATTTGAGTGAATAACAAGAATCGAGGTTAAAGGAACGAGGAGCGAAAGACAAGGATGAAGTATGAATTATGAAGTATGAAAAAACAGCAATGGAAACGTAAAAGTGTTTTTCTACCCCTTACCCCTTAATCCTGAACTTTTGCTACGTATAAACGGAATGTTTATCGGTGATGTGTCTTTAAATGCACACGCTTGCGCGCCATAGCGCTACAGCGCGCAGGCACGGATTTACACGAATAAAGACAAAAACACAAGACCTGAACAGCATATCTCTCACCCGTTCATTTCTTACACTAGGGCACACAGAGATAAAATCAACAATCATAGTGTTCAGGGGTGGGTTTTTCCTCGTTCCTCGCGCCTCGATCCTTTTTCCTGCATTTAAACTCAAAACTGCCTCTATCCCGGCAGCCGCACATAGACACTGGTGCCGACACCAGCCTCGGATTCCACTTCGATGGTGCCACCGTGGTCTTTGACGATGGCGTAGCAGATGGACAGGCCGAGACCGGTACCGCCGCTGTCCAGTTTGGTGGTGAAAAACGGGTCAAAGACCTGTTTTACCGTTTCAGGGGGCATGCCGCATCCCTGGTCCCTGACCTTCAGTACCAGGTTTGCCGTTTCGCGGTCGCGGTACGCGGAGACATATACCCCCGAATCCCTGTCCGGAAGGGCTTGTAGGGCATTCATGACCAGGTTGATGACCACCTGCTCCAGCTGCTGGAAGCTGCCGCGCACGCTCGAATCCTCCGGGTCGTACGAACAGTGGAAATGGTTGCAGTGGTTCTTGATCTGGTTCTGAAGCATTCCGACGGCTTTTGCCAGGACCTGATTGACGGCCACCTGCTGGTGCAGGGGTGCCCTTTCTTCGCGGACAAACTCCCGCAGTTCGGTAAGAATGTTCCTGATGCGATGCGAACCTTCGATGATGCCGGTCAGCAGCTTCGGCATGATCACGCGAGCCTCCGATACGGGGAAGCCGCCGATGGCGAAGTCATCCTGTTCGTGGGACAACTCGGCAAGGATCAGGTCGATGTCCTTCCAGGTATCGTAAACCATCTGTGCGTTGGACAGGATGAAGTTGACCGGGTTGTTGATCTCGTGAGCAATGCCGGAGGACAGGGTTCCCAGGGCCGCCATCTTGTTGGTCTGCAGCAGCTTGGTCTGCATTATCCTGGTTTCTTCCCGGATCCGCAGCCGTTCGGTGATGTCGCGGAAGGTGCAGAAGGCGTAGGTCACACCCCGCGCCGTGATCGCCTTGGCCCGGAAAGAGGTAATGTAGCAGGCATCGTTCCTGCCGTGGGTTACCAGCCGATCGATGCGCGCGTTCCCGGTCTCGACTATCCCGGCCAGGGCCGCCCGGACCTGGTCACGCTCCGACTGGTCGAGAAACAGCCCGGTCCCCCGATGAAACAGTTTCTTGGCACTGAAGCCGTAATGCCTGAGCATGGCGGAATTGACATCGATAATTTCCAGGGTCTGGGGGCAGACGATCAGGGCCGGGTCTTCGTTCTGCTCGAAAATCAGGCGGAAGCGCTCCTCGCTCTCGCGGTGCGCCTCCTCCGCCTTCTTCCGCTCGGTAATGTCCCGCACCGAAGCCAGGGAGCGAATGGCGCCGCCGAGGATCGTCTTCTTGATGTTGACCTCCACCCAGAACAGGGTGCCGTCCCGTTTCCGCGCCAGCCATTCGAAGATCTGGCTCTCCTCCATGGCCGCCATGCGGATATATTCCAGGGCCGATTTCTGGGTGTAGGGCATCCGTCCGGCACTGAAATCCTCCACTTCGAGACGCTGCGCCTCCTTCCTGGTGCAGCCGTACATCTCACACATCTTCCGGTTCACATCGATGATCGCGCCGCTCAACGGATCGAGAACGAAAATCGCGTCGTTGGTGCTGTCGAAGATGGCCCGGTAGTTGGCTTCCGAGGCCCGCAGCTCGTCCTCGGCGCGCTTGCGGTCGGTTATATCCTCGAACACCGCCATGGTACCGGTAAAATGGCCGTCCGCATCGCGCAGCGGCGCGGAATAACGGCAGACGGGCAGGGTGCTGCCGTCTTTGCGCCGGCGGGTCACCACGTCCCCCTCGAAAACTTCGCCCTGCCGCAGGCGCGAGAAAACCTCGATATCATCCTCGTCGGGAGGCTCGGGAAACAGGGGGTAGCCCTGGTCGATGACTTCCCAAGCCTGCCAGCCGAAAACCCGCTCGGCCGCCGGGTTCCACAGCTTCACCATTCCGTCCGGGTCCATGGCGAGAATCGGCAGGGGCGACGACTCGATGATCGCCGCCAGCTGCTGGTTGACCTCGCAGAGGGCGATCTCCGCCTGCTTGCGGTCGTTGATGTTGCGGACATACTCCGCCACCATGACGGTATTGCCCGCTTCGTCGAACACCGGGAAGGCATGGGACTCCACGTAGCCGATCCGCTCATTGTACTTCTCACGGAGGATCGGCTTCCGGGTGCGGAATACATCCATGACATGGCAGGGCGAGCAGGGCCCTTCCTGCCCCGGATAATAGACCTCGTAGCAGAACGGGCGCCGATCGCGAACATCTTCGGGCACGTAGTCGTACCCGCCGTGCCAATTGCTCTGGACGATGCGCAGGTTGCGGTCCTGCACCGAAAGCAGGTCCGGAATCGCCTCGAAGATATTATGGAGCATTTTTCGGGAATCGGCCAGCGCCTTGCGGGTGGCCTCCAACTCGGTAACGTCGGTAATAACGCCGATGACTCCCTGGTGAAAACCCTCGAGGAACAGGACGGCCTTATTGACGATCACGCTCCGCTCGTTGCCGCAGATGTCCGTATAGCTGGTCTGGAAATTCTGCCGCGCAGAAGAGGACCCGAGGAGTTTTGCGTCCATCTCTACGAGGAGGTTCGCAATCTTCGCCGGCAGGACATCGTGGGACCTCTTTCCCAGCAGTTGCTCCGAATTCATACCCATAAAGGTTTCGAAGGAATTGTTGAACACCCGGTAGCGTCCGAAAATGTCCTTGAAATAGACGGGACTCGGAACCAGGGCGATCATGTGCGCGAACTGCTCCAGCCACTCCTGCATCTTGCCGACGGACAGCTTCCGCCACCGGCCCCGTACGCTCCCTTTCGATTCGCCGTTCATCGGTAGTTCCTTATCGCTTTTTCCTCTACCGAGGGAAAAGCAGTTCAAGGTTGAAAAACAGGATTAAGGATTAAAGGGGTAAGGAGTAGAAAAGCAGGATTAAGGAACGAGGAGCGAAGGTCAGAGGATATGTAGGGGGCAGGCCTCCGTGCCTGCCCAAAACAAGGGCAACCACAGGGGGTTGCCCCTACGCCCACCTCTTGGCCTCTTTCCGCTTGGAGGCAGAATCCGCTCCCAGTCCCCAGCCCCCAGTCTCCAGCCACAAAATGAGCCGACGCAGGTCAAACGTTTTCCTCGCTCCTCGACCCTATAACTCAAAACTGATACCTGCTTTCTCCTTCATACTTCATACTTAAAAATCAGACGACAATGCGAAACTCCGCTCCTTCCGCCGTATTCCGCGCGGTCAGGCTTCCCTGCATGTTTTTCTCGATGATGATCTTGGACATGTACAGGCCGAGACCGGTCCCCTCGGTCCCCCGCTTGCTGGTGAAATAGGGCTCGAATATCCGGTCGATTACCGGTTCCCGGATGCCGCCGCCGTTGTCGCCGATGGTCACGATGCTCCGTCCGTCCTCTTTGCTGGCGGAAATAGTGATTTTCGGGTTTGTTACTTCCCGTTCGAGAAAAATGTCCTTGGCGTTGCCGAGAATGTTGATCAGCACTTGGGAGTATTCGTTGGGATAGCCGGTCGCCCGCAGATCACGGTTGATGGAAAGCGAGAATTCAATATCATGGTAGTTGAAGTGGGGTTGCAGAAACGAAAGCGACTGGTCGATGATTTCATGCAACAGGAATTCTTTCCGCTCTTTGGCGGGCTTGAAGAAATTGCGGAAATCGTTCATGGTTCGCGACATGTACGTAATGACTTCCATGGCCTGGTCCACGGTTTCTTCGAGCGTTTCCTCGGTCAGTTCGCCGTTGTGGTAAGCTTCCGGCAGGCTCTGGAACAGCAGACCCACCACGTTGAGGGGCTGGCGCCACTGGTGAGCGATATTGCCGATCATCTCACCCATGGCGGCGAGGCGGCTCTGGTGAATAAGCAGGTGATCCTTTTTCCGGTTCCGATCCACTTCTTCCCGAACCCGTTCTTCCAGGGTCCTGTTCAGGCTTTCCAGCTTAAGCTGCTGCTGCCGCAGTTCACGTTCCACCGCTTTGCGTTCCGAGATGTCGCGGATGATGCTCTGGTAATACCAGGAACCGCCGATTCTCACTACGCGGGAACTGACTTCTACCGGGAAGCTGGTCCCGCACTTCCGCCGGTGCGCGGCTTCGAACACGACTCCCTCAAGGGACCATGCCATCACGAAATGGGTTTTTACCAGGTGCGTCGATTCAGGCGGGCAGAGGTCGCTTACCGATAAGCGCAGGAACTCGTCACGGGAATAGCCATACCAGTCAATAGCCCGCTCGTTGGCTTCAAGGATATTTCCTTCATCGTCCATCAACAGGATGGCTTCATTGGCATGCCGGGTAAAGCCCTCAAAGCGTTGGGCAAGTGCCAGGTGCTGCTGGTCCGCTTCGTAGCGCTCCCGGAAGAACCCAAGCTGGGCCTGCCGCCAGATGAGAAAAACTCCGACCCCTGCCACCAGGATCAACAATACCGTCATTACGCCCAGTAGCCAGGCCCGTTGACTGATCGTCCCGTAGACCTCCTCGGCGTCAATTTTGGCTATCAGGTACCAGGGAGAATTATTGATTTTTTTTACGGCGGCAATAACCGGGACTCCGCGATAGTCGAGCCCTTCCACGATTCCTTCCGCGCCGCGTACCGCCTTGGCGGCAACCAGGTAGCGATCCGATGCGGTAGCATCAAGCTGCAGGGCGTTATTTTTACGATGCCGCAGTTCGTTGAGAAAAATTATCCGGTTTCCGTCGCGGCGGATGAGCAGGCTCTCGGCGGTCCGGCTCGGTGTCGGCCACGACTGGACGAGTGGGAACAGGTCATGATGGAGGTCGTCGCGGATCATGAGGACAGCGCAGGTCTTTTCCCGGTCATTGCCGGATACTACAAAAGGAACAAAGATGTCGGCAAGAATTTCACCGCTGGATTTTTTACGGTAGAGATCGGAAAAAATGGGTTTGCGGATCAATGCCGCTTGTGAGATGCCATCCCGCTCATGCTGGGTAACTTCGCAGGGAGCGTTGCGGGGAGCGTAAAGCAGCGGCTTTCCCCGGGGATCGAATAGGACGATCAGACTGTAATGGTAATACCTTTGGCGACCCGTCATCCAGATCAGGATATCCTTCTCAGTGGATGAGGAAGGTGGCGCACCGGCCCGGATCCAGCGCTCTATGAGGGAAACCAGCAACGGATTGTTGGCGATGACCCTGGCATCATCGAAATGGTTTCCACGCCAGAGAGCGATAGTGCGCGATTTGAGATCGGCAACGGCCAGGAGTTCTTTTTGCTTCTCGTTTCTGATGCGCTTCTTCTGATCGAGATAGGAAAAGTAACCGGCCGCACCGATGCAGCACGCGAGGATGAAAAAAAGAGCAAGGAGAGTCCAGGGAGTGCCGAAGGATTTTTGCTTTTCAGCCATCGCACGTTCCCGATAAATATCCGCCGGAGCACAACGTAGTACCTGTGCCAGGATAAAGTAATTGAGTTATGAATACCCTCTTCGTATTACAGGAATACCGTCTTGCATCGTATGCCGTCCTGCGTTTTTCCATTGCTGAAAGCCTGATGGTACGCTCATCACGTGACATCAGGATTTTTCTTCGGTTATGAGGGGAAGTAGAAACCGGAAGGCCCCGCCCAGGTCGAATTGCGTACTGATATCGATGAATCCGTGATGCTGCCTGACAATGTTCTCGATCATTGAGGTGCCAAGCCCGGATTTTTTCGTCACGAAAATAGGTGTGAGCACACGAACCAGAGAACTTTCATCCATACCGATCCCCATGTCGATCATGGATATTCTTCCATATGCGCCGGAGGGCATTATTCCCACAGTGCAGGGTATTTCCCGGCTAGTTTCGATCATGTCGGTGGCAATGGTGAGAATGCCACCGTCCGGCATGGCATCTCGGGCATGAGCAACCAGGCTTACCAGCATTTGTTGAATCATGACCTCGTCTACAAGAGCAATCAGTGGAGAATCGCAGATTTTAAGGACTACCCTGGTTTTCTTGCCGGCCACCAACGGCAGGAAACTATCCGTTTTCAAAATAATCTCGTTGAGATTTGAGACCCGTGGCTCGAATTTCTTCTTTCTGCTGAAGGCAAGCAACTCGTTCGTCATGCGAGCCGCCCGGTTGGCCGAGGTAATAATATTGCCTGCATAGGGATACAGGGGATCATTCTTGTCCATTTTCATCTGGAGATAGTTCGCATAGCCGACAACAGCCGTTAGAATATTCGTGAATTCGTGGGCCATACCTCCGGCAAGTCTTCCCAGCGCCTCCATTTTTTGTGCCTGGAAAAGCTGCGTTTCAAGGCGTTGCTTTTCTTCTACCGCCTGCCGATGTTCCGAAATTTCCTGTTGCAGTGCGCGGTTTGCCGCGCTTATTTCATGATTTCGCTGTTGTATGGTTCGTCGATTAAGAAAGTCCGAGCGGTTATAACGTTCCAGGGTATAGCAGATGAACATGCCGGCAACGATAAACGAGAGAAAGAAAAAGGTATTGCTGAACAGGATCTGACGCGGAGTCTCCTGAGCAATGATCGTCATTGTTTCGTAGAGGGCGAAAATGCTCCATGAGAGCACGCTGCCGGCCAGGAACCGAAGTCGAAAATAGAAAATCAGACACAGCAGCAGACCAATGTAATACGTGTAAATACCGGGCGTGGAGGCTATCAGAATCATGGCGATGATTCCTGCACCGGCCGCAAAGCCGGCGAGGAAAAAAGCGGGTTGCATCACCTTCTGGAAATTCCTCAAGTACGAAAACGCGAATATCGCCAGCAATAACGGGCAAACTATGAGGAAGCGGATGATCCATGCCTGGTGTACCGCATGCGGGATTATCCAGTAATCATGAATGCCGAAGAGGCCGTAAAGCAGAAATCCCAATAACAGATACAGTCGCAGGTGACGAATATTTTTTTCGAAATAGTCTACACGGAAAGCCGCTTCAAGGTCGGTATTCGAAAAACTGAGCGTTGCAGCATTGAAGGGGATGTCTTTCCGTGTGTACATGTATTTACCCGTTTTTCAAAATGCGAGCGACTTAATAGTGTCCACGGTAATGTGTCCGCGCTCATGGAGATAGGCATCTCATGGCCCGATATGAAAAAACTTTAACAGGTGTCTCCGACAAAAGCAACGAATGTCATGAAAAAATCAGAAGCGAAAAGAAAAGAGAATGGAGAGTAAGGTGAAATAAGACGTTCGTCCTGTAGAGAAGGCATGAGACAATACCGGCGAAGTTGAAACTCCGGCACCTTGTTTCCTTCGGCGTTCAGGCATCACGTATCATATCCAATGAAGAATCCTTTCCTTGAAGGAACGCGAGGTACGATGAGATAACGGGAATATCCGCTGCCGGCCAGTCAAGAGAGTTCAACTCCTGTGGTGAAAGCCAGGCCAGGGCACGATGTTCGTGGAGGACCAGATTTCCTCCCGCAAACGAGCAGACAAAAGGAATCAGCTCTATGTCGAAATCATCATAGCGATGAAACACCGCGGGCAGAGGGTGTTTGATGGTTATCCGGATGCCGAGCTCCTCCTTCAACTCGCGTTCAAGGCACTCCTCGGCGCTTTCCCCGTTGTGCAGTTTGCCCCCGGGAAATTCCCACTTGAGAGGCATGCTCATGGTGGTATTGCGTTGGGCGGCGAGTACCTTGTCACCATTTTCTATTACGGCACAAGCTACCCGTATTGCTCGTCCTTTCACGGTGAATCCTCCCTGCCGAAGTAATTTTCGTGTGAAATATCGTTCATGTCGTGCTACAATGCCGTTGCCTGGTGCTCATCAGGTGATCCACAGTTCACCGGGGGAGATCCGACCTATGACCAATACGAGACGTTTCAGTCGTGTCAAGTGCGTGGAAAAGAGTATCGTGGAAACCGCTACCGGACCTCATGAGGTGCGGCTGCTTGATATCTCCCTGAGAGGCGCCCTTGTTGAGCACGATCCGGCGCTTCCCGTCAAAAATGGCGACAACTGGAAGCTCATTTTCCAACTCGATCATTCAGAAATCATCCTTGAATTCGGGGTTGAAGTCGTGCATTGCCGCGAAAACCTTGCCGGCGTAAAATTCGTCGAAGTCGACCTGGATACGATGATCCACCTGCGGAGCCTCATGGAGGCGCGCACCGTCAATCCCGAGCAGGTGCGTTACGAATTGGAGTTCTTGCTGGATGACTGATGCTTCCACCGCGGAGTTTCCTGCTCCCCGATGATTGCACGAATTTGCCTTTTTCGCAATTTCCGCTGCTTCCCGATGATTTTCATCCACATTAGTCCGTGTCCCGGCAAAAGGATACAGGATGCCGTACATCATCAGCCTCATGCCGTAGTTCTTCCGGAAGTAATCATAGATGCCGTGCCGTTTATAGAATCGGCGGTCTGCCGGAAAGGACCCCGGGAAAACGCCGTGGAACAGCCATGGCGCCGTTCCTTTCTCTTCATCAAAGCGGATCGTGCTCCCGGTCGTTACCGGTAGTATGCAATTCCCAGGAGGAACTTGCTGGAGTTGAGCGGCTCGTTGGGCGTTGCGGTTCCGGCGTTGGAGATGTGGTGATACCGGTATTCGAAGGAAAGGGCGGTATCCGGGGCGATGAAATACTGCAGGCCGGCGCCTCCCTGGTAGGAAAAATTCAACCTGCTGCCCATGGTTGGTAGTCCCAGGTCAACGTACAGGATTCCGCCGCCGGCGAATACGTACGGCGCCCAGTTTTCGAGAGCCGTGAATTTCCAGCTGCCCAGCAGGTAGCCCCCCGTCATAGGCGACACCTTCGGATCAACCGCCAGGTGGAGCGGCAATTCAACGAGGAGTTCGTGCCTTCCCTGATACCATCCGGAGCCCAGATCGCGCGACAGGAACCAGCCGAAGCGGCCGATCATGTCCACCGTCTGCACCTGGGTCCGGGTGTCGCCGAACCCCCGGTGGGTTATGCCGTAGCCGGCCAGGAGCGAGTATTCGCAGCGTGCCGATTCGAGGTTTACGGTGTCGGCGGCGTCAGCCGTGCCGGCGATACCGAGCACGATTGCCAATGCCGTGGAGAGCAGCATTCGGGTGATGGTCACGGGGTACCTACCATTTCTGTTTCAGTTCGAACCGGATGATCTCCGGCAGGTTGCGGAGGAATACTGCGATGCTGTGCGGCGATTTCCAGAGCATCTTCGTGTATCCCCAATGGATTCGCGTCCGTCGGTAAAACCGCCTGATGAATTCATCGTACAGTTCTTCGAGACGCTCCAGGGTCATGCCGTGGGGAATGAAGACGAAATTCACGCAGTTCATGGCGGGCCAGTCTTCGCTAAAATCGCCGAACTCCCTGATGGTCCGGTAGACCGGCGCGCCGGGAAAGGGGGTGAACTTGGTTACATTGATTTCGTCAAGGGGGAGGGTCAGTGCATAATTGATGGTGCGTTGGATCGATTCTTCGCTTTCACCCGGGAAGCCCATCATGAACAGACCCTTGACGCGCATTCCCGCATCCTTGACCATTTTCAGCTTTTTGCCCACCTGGTCCAGTTCATAGAGCTTCCGGTGCTTGGAGAGAATAGCCGGATCACCCGATTCGATGCCGAAATTTACCTGCCAGCATCCGGAGCGTTTGAGAAGCGAGAGGAGTTCTTTGTCCACGTGTTCAAGGCGGGCGATGCAGTTGTAGGTGACCGGGACCCGTTTCTGCTCCATCAGCGAACAGAACCGTTCCACGCGACCACGGTCGAAGGTGAACAGGTCATCGTAAAAAAAGACGTGGCGGATGCCGAAGTCCCGGTACAGGGCGCGCAGGTGTTCCACGATGTACCCGGGTGAGTTGAAGCGGAAGCCCCTGCTGAATACCGAGCGATCGCAGTAGCTGCATTGGTAAGGGCAACCCCGGCTGGAAATGACACTGGTATTGGGCGCTTTCGGATAGCTGAACAGCGGCAGGTTGTAGCGCCTGGGAAAATCGGGTAACCGATGCCAGGCGGGAAAGGGCAGCGAATCGAGGTCGGGGATATTTTCCCGAACAGCTGACAGGACCCCTTTGCCATCCCGCCGGAAGCCGATGCCGGGGATTGTTTCCACGTTCCGGAAACCGGAAGACAACAGCTCGGCAAAGGTTTTTTCCCCTTCGCCGATTACCAGGAAGTCGACAGCCGGGAAGGTCTCGAGCAGGGACGGCCCGACTGAACAGGCGTGAGCTCCGCCGAAGACGATACGGATGTCGGGACGCTCTTCCTTGACCCGTTCGGCGATGGCGTATCCTTCGAGGAACGACGAGGTGGTACAGGAGAATCCCACGACATCCGGTGCGCGGGCGATGATGTCCGCGGCGTGCTGCTCGATGGATGCCGGCGCGCCATAGCAGTCCATTACCTCCACCCCGACTCCTTTCGATTCAAGGTAGGCGGCAATGCTCAGGAGGCCGATAGGAGGCATGAGATTGAAGATGGTGGAAATATCTTTTCCGGACCCCATCCAGTTGCTGCCGTGGGGGTGGACCAGGAGAGCTTTCACGTCGGTTCCTCGGTGGATTTATCGTCGGGTTGAATCAATGAGTATCACTCACGATAGCAGAAGCGAGGGTTGAATGCCAGCCGGAATTGCGGGCGATCACGGTGCTCCCACCGTGGTGACGGCCCTGAACCTGAATCCGCTCGCCGTGGCGTTCAGGCGGCACGGATTCAGGTTGAAATCAGGGAGGCGGAAAGAAGAAAACAGGGCTGACATCTAATGGGCAGGCTTTCTCAATTCCGGGGCAGCGTCCGGTTCATGCTGCCGGTGCGGTAACCTTCCAGATCGAGGGAAACGTAAGTAAATCCGGTTGATTTGCAGAATGCGACGACGGCACTACGCAGTTCCGGGTCCAAAAAGCGGTGCAACTCATCCTCTCCCACCTCGATGCGGGCCGTTTCGTCATGGAAGCGGACGCGATAGATGCGGAACCCCGAGTTCCTGAGGAATTCTTCGCAGCGCTCTATTCGGCCAAGTCTCTCGGCAGTGATCTTCATCCCGTAGGGGAAGCGACTGGCAAGGCAGGCAAAGGGCTGCTTGTCCCAGGTGGGCAAGCCCAGTTCGCGGCTCAGGATGCGAACCTCTTCCTTGGCCAGACCGGCTTCGAGGAGCGGGCTGCGCACTCCCAGTTCGTTCGTTGCCCGACGGCCGGGCCGATAATCTTTCAGGTCGTCGACGTTGCTGCCGTCGACCACGAAGGAAAGTCCCCGTTCGGCTGCCTCGGCAAGACAGAGTTCGAACAGTGCCTTCTTGCAGTGATAGCAGCGGTCGGCAGGGTTGCCGGCAAAGCCGGGGATGAGCAGTTCATTTGACTCGATGACGATGCGCGGCGCACCGATCCGCTCCGCCAGCTGCTGTGCTTCGCGAAATTCATGTGCCGGGTAGATCGCTGAGGAGGCGGTTGCGGCCAAGGCCCTGTCGCCCAGTACCTCATGGGCAACCTTGAGCAGCAAGGTGGAATCCACGCCGCCGGAGAAGGCAACCAGCACGGAGCCCATCTCGGCGAGAATCCGGCCGAGTGCCTGGTATTTTTCGTGTAGGTGGTCCATGGGTCGTCTGCTCAGTCGAAAACTCCCGTGGAAAGGTACCGTTCGCCCGTATCGCACATTATGGTGACCACATTTTTGTCCGGTCCGAGCTTTCTGGCGAGTTGCTGCGCGCCGAAAAAATTGGCTCCCGCGGAAATGCCTACGAGCAGCCCTTCTACCTTGGCAAGCCGACGTGAAAATTCATAGGCTTCATCATTTGTAACCCGGATCACTTCATCGTAGATGTCGGTGTTCAGGACGTCCGGCACGAAGCCGGCGCCGATGCCCTGGATTTTGTGGGGGCCCGGGTCGCCGCCCGAGAGAATGGGCGAGTCGTCCGGCTCCACTGCGGCGATGCGGATTTTCGGGTTGTGCTTCCTGAGGGCTTCGCCGATGCCGGTCAGGGTACCGCCGGTACCGACACCGGCGACGAAACCGTCGATGGATTTTCCCTGCATGGCTTCGATGATTTCCGGAGCGGTGGTTGTGCGATGGGTTTCCGGGTTGGCGGGGTTTTTAAACTGCTGCGGCATATAGTAACCATGCTTTGCTGACAGTTCTTCGGCCTTGAGGACTGCGCCGCGCATTCCCTGGTTTCCCGGGGTGAGGATCAATTCGGCGCCGTAGGCGGCAAGCAGTCTTCTCCGTTCGATCGACATGGTATCCGGCATCGTCAGGATCAGTTTGTATCCCTTGACGGAACAGACCATGGAGAGGCCGATGCCGGTGTTGCCGCTGGTGGGCTCGATGACGGTGGCTCCGGGCTTGAGGAGGCCGTTCGTTTCCGCCGCTTCGATCATTGCCCGGCAGATGCGATCCTTGACACTGCCGCCCGGGTTGTTTGTCTCCATTTTCACATAAATGGTGGCTACATTTTTTTCGGCCAGCTTGGTGATACGGACCAGCGGAGTGTTGCCGATCATTTCGAGAACCGAATCGTAGCTTCGTACTGGCATGAATCTCTCCTTTATAAGACAGCAAGCGGAAAACGTAGATGTCCCGGCAAGAAACGTTTGCCTGCAAGAGTTGACCGTAAAGGCTGCCCGGAGGATGAGGCCTTTGGCGGCTTAAATAGCAGCCTGTCGGGAATAAACTAGATGTAATAGGTGAAACGGTGGTCCTGCTCGCGCTTGACTCCCAGGACTTGACCCCGCTCGCAGAGTGTTTTCAGAGTCAACCGGGAAAAGAGATCATTGAGTTTATCGCTGGCCTCCGTCCAGACGGTCTGGGTCACGCAGCTTCCGTCAAAGGAGCATTCGTTTTTTTTCTTTTTCTTTTTTTCGGCGCATGCCACGAGCAGGGTATCGCCTTCCGCCGCATCCAGGATTTCCCTGACGGTGATCTGTTCCGGTTTTCTTGCCAGGTAGTAACCTCCCTGCGGTCCGCGCTTGCTCTTGAGTATCCCGGCTTTCTTGAAATTCTGGAAAATCTGTTCCAGGTAGCGGGGCGATATTTCCTGCCTGCGCGAGATATCCTTGATCTGGGCGGGGAGGGTGCCCGAGTTGTAGGCCATGTCGAACAGTGCCCTGAGCCCGTAGCGGCTTTTGGTCGATAATCTCATGAAAGAAATCCTCCGAATGAAAACCTTGGCACGACCGTCGAAATCGGCCAGTCATCAGTGATTTTCGATTTCTACATATGTTGAGAATACTCTATAATATACACATCAATCTTGTCAAGAACGCAAATATATTAACTAGTTATTCTTCATAGGAGTACTGAAGATTCCATGAGTTGTCCTCTACGGGATTATCTGGTACGATTCGCTGATCACTACCTGGCAGCAGATCGAATCTTCCTACGGATCATCTGCTTCATTTAACGGAGGAATCAATGAAGAAATTGATCAAGAAAGGCACGTACCTATTTCCAACGCCGACGGCCATGGTATCGTGTGTTGCTGAAGATGGAGCGACGAACATCATTACGTTGGCATGGGTGGGGGTCGTCTGCTCCGATCCCCCCGTGGTGAGCATATCGATCAGGCCGGGACGATATTCCTATGATCTGATCAAGAAATCCGGTGAGTTCGTGGTCAACATACCCCGGGAGGAGCAGATTCGCGAACTTGATTTCTGCGGGGTTGCCAGCGGTCGGGATGTGGACAAGTTCAAGGAACTGGGATTTACCCCGGTTCCGGGAAGCCAGGTTGCCGCTCCCCTTATCCGGGAGTGCCCGGTGAACCTCGAATGTCGCGTTATTGATATCAAGAGCCTGGGAGCCCACGACCTGTTCCTGGGCGAGATCGTGGCTGCCCATATGGACGAAGAGGTCATGAATGAGAAGGGGACGGTGGACATCGCGAAACTGCGTCCCATCGCCTACTGTCCCCAGGCATCCCAGTACTGGAGCCTCAAGGAACCGATCGGCACCTATGGTTTTACCGGCGGCAAGAAGTGACGCCCTGTTGATTATTCCCGGTGGCCGGTCGTCCGGGTGATTTCACCGTGCACGACGCGGAACTCGTCTCCGAACTCATTGGTCCACCGGTCTCCCTCCCGAAGGGGATAGGGAACTTCCCGGCGACCGAGAAAAACGGTTTCCTCTCCCAGGTACGCGAACCATTCGTGGTTGCCGGTCATCCATAATCTGTTTTTCAACTCCAAAGGGTATCCTCCCGGGCATGGTGCTGAGGGATTGCTCCTCTTCGGATCGTATCGGCTTCCGTTGCCTCGACCGTCGATCCATGATTCATGATTGCGTCATTTTCCCCTATCCGTTCCGTTTTGGCAAGTACTGAACAGGGCATGACGCTTGGGGAAACGGCTGACTGTCCTGCAAACCTTCGGGTATATGCATTGCCTTGCGGGATACTCTCCCGGTTGTTTCCACTGTCGTATTGCGGTAGAGTAGTTTCTGTCCGGGAAGGGTGCTTTTAGTGGTCGGCATGAAGTGACTTCGTGGCAAACGGACAATGAAAGATATTGGAGCTGAACGTGTTGAATATTGTTCTTTTGGCAAACCAGGAGCGTCTCATCAGGCTCTTCAACGATTCCGGGATAGTGAATGCCGGGACGGTGCGTGTTTCGAAGGATGTTGAAGAGGCGCTTTCCGCCATTTCCGCAAAGGCGCAGAACCTGGTGTTTATCCAGGAGCGGATGGGCGAAATGTCGGGAGAGCTTCTTGCCTATCGCATGGGTGCGCAGCTGAAAGGCAAAAAGGCACGAATCGTCCTGTTTGGTGATCCCGATGCCATTCCGGCAACGGCAAGAAAGCCGATTCATGCGGTTCTCGACACCGGGCTGTCCGACCGGGAACTCACCGCCGCCGTCATGGCAATTCTCGCTACTCCGACGACGCGAGCCGGAAAGAGGAAAACTCCTCGAAAAAATAAACCGGCACCGCAGGCACAAGGAATAAGATCGGCGGAGACCATGCCGCACGTTGTCGCGGAAGCGGTTGATGACGTCGTTGAAATTCGCGGGGAGACGCCCTCGGTTGAAGACGAACATTCTCCGCGCCAACGGTACGTGGCTGGGGAAACACCGAAAGCCTCGTTTCAGGATAACCTGGACCATGCCATGGGAGAAACCGACGGAGCTCCTCTCGTCCCGCGCAGGGGGATTCCGCTTGTGGCGCCCGAACCTTCTGCCGGACCGATCCGGGTAACGTGGGGAAAGCCCACGCTTCTTTCACGCATCCGCGATCGACTGTTTCGGCCAAAAATCCTGGTGATCCTTGCGTCGGTGTTTGTTTGCTTCACGGTCTTGGCCCTGTTCCTGCTGTTTCATGAGCGACGGCAAACCGCGGACCACGGTACAGCAGCCTCGACGAGCGGAGGGAAAGGGAAAGCGGTGTCCCGTCCTTTTCTGGACATGCCTGGTGGACTTCCCTCGTTTCTGCCGCGCAAATCCGCGGATCCTGACTATGCAAAGGCCAACCCGGGATGGGAACGCTACCGGGATACGTCAACGGAATACCGGGTCTACCGGGAAAAGGGAGCAATCCGCGCTTTTCAGTTTATCGACAGAAGCGGGCAGGGGATAAGTCCCGGCCTGCTTACCGGCGTCTTGATGGAAACAGCCGGCTCGCCCCAGTACGTGATAGAAACCACGGAGCAAAAGGGGTCCTTTACCATTGAAAAAGGCCGCGTGGTAAACGGAGACGTAATCATTATCTATCGCAAGGAACCGGAACGCTCGGTAAAGGCGTTTGTCCTTGAACTGAAATAACCGGCGGCTCAAACCGCTGCACGCCTCGGAAAAACGGAGGAGTTATGCCTTTTTACGAAAGATTACAGAGCCGGTCCCGCCGGCTGTTTCCCACCGTCGCTTTCGGAAGCATCCTGTTCCCGGTTTTTTCTTTCCCGTGTGCCGGTTTGGCGCATGGCGCCGGATCGCCCTTCGAGATCGAACTTCGGGAGCTGGAACGTGAGCCTGAAGCGGTGAAAAAACCGGAGCCGGCTGCATCTTCCGGGAAGCAGGCGGACAGAAAAGATGCCAGGGAGACCGGAACTGACGGTACGCCGCCTACAGGCGGCTACGTCCGATATACGATGCGGCCGGGCGACCATCTCTACAAGGTGCTGACAATGCGCTTCGGTCTGTCTTCGGCCAAGGCGGAGGCCCTGATTCCCGAAATCAAGAGGATCAACGGCATAACCGACACCTCCCGGCTCCAGATAGGCCAAACTATTTTGCTTCCCCTTTCCCGAAAGAAGCGCACCGTAGTCGTCAAACCGACTCCCGCACCTTTACCGAAACCTTCCCGGGCGCCCGCCCCCGTTGAACCGCCCGAGCAGCAAGCCCCTGCTGCCGAGTCGCCTCCTCCGTTTTCGAAGGCGGAGCGGGGCATAGTGCGGCGGGCCGTGGCGTTCTGGGCACGCCTGTTTCCCGGGAGCGATTCAGGGAGTGCCGGTCCTGAAACGGGAGAAACCGGTTCGGCTGACATCCCTGTTCTGACTGGTATAGACGGCAGAAAAATCAGGATCATATCACCGGCCGACCCACCTGTTTTCGGCAACCTCTCGGGGGCCGACGGAAAAGCACTGGAAACGGTTGTCGCCGATCCCGCCCATGAGAAAAATTTCGTACTGAAGCTGCTGCAGGCCGCGGGATTCGCCACCACGGAGGGGGGCGCCCCCCTTGAGTTCGGTAGCGATCCGAAACTTTCGATCACGGCAGACTATACCGCGGCAAAACGTGTTCCGGGAGCGGAGGTCCGCAAGACGATCCTGGTACTGGTAGGCGAAAACGGCTGTCCGGCCGTATCGGAGAATCTCGCTTCCTACCTGGAGGCCAGAAACCTCCGCCTGGTTGCCTGGTGCGGGACGCCCCGGGAGGTGCTCTCTCACCGGGCCGTCCAGGTTGTTTTTATGCCATCCGGCAGCGTCGGGGAGAAGGCCGACACCGTCCTGGCCACGCTTCCCGTGAAGGTGAGCAGTGACTATCCCATCGAGATTACGGTTGGTCAGGCCGGGGCGCCGCTCGGCATAACTGTCGACCGGTATTTCGAACGGGAAGGAAGGCGCTGTTTTGTCGATTTCGGCGAGTCGGACCAGGATCGTCTCACCCTTTTCCACCTGCTGGAACTTGCCGGTTATCGGAGAATATCGGTGGCGGCTGGAGATGATCTGCGCACCCTGGCAGACAGGTTCTCGGAGGCGCTCGGGCTTCCGTCTGAATACCGCGACCGGGTTCTCGTTTCAATCCCGGATCGCCATTACGCACTGGAACTGCCGGGCATTCTCTACCAGCGGCAAAACGATGGCGTCACGACATTCTTTTTGACCGATATGTCCCCTGATCAGCCCTTTTTCGATTTGCTGAAAGTGGTACAATGGGGTACACAATAAAGAAGTACCTGAATCGTGACGTCTTCACGCCTTCGCCTGCGCGAAACGCCCCGGTTTTTTGCCGTGCGGCTGCACGACAATAATTTGATTACCGCCAAGACAAGGAGCCATGAAATGAAATTCACCAAGATGCAGGGGGCGGGCAACGATTATGTGTATGTGAACTGTTTCGAGGAAACAATCGAAGATCCCGCCGAAGTGGCGCGCAGGGTGTCAAACCGCAACTTCGGCATCGGTTCCGACGGCCTGATCCTGATCATGCCCTCGTCCGTTGCCGACGTGAGGATGCGCATGTTCAATGCCGATGGTTCGGAATCGGAGATGTGCGGCAACGGCATCCGCTGCGTGGCCAAGTACGCCTACGACCACGGCATTGTCGCCAAAAAGGAAATTACCGCGGAAACCGGCGCCGGAATCCTGACGCTGCAACTGTTTACCGCCGCCGACAATAACGTTGAAAAAGTGCGGGTCAACATGGGTGAGCCCCGCCTGATACGATCGGAGATTCCCATGGTCGGTGAAGCTTCCGCCAGGGTCGTGGACGAGCCGCTCAATATTCTCCACTCCACTTTCAGGATTACCTGTGTCTCCATGGGCAACCCCCACTGCGTCATCTTTGTTGACGATGTGGAGAACTTTCCCGTTGAGAAGTACGGCCCCCTGATCGAGAACCATGAGCTGTTTCCCCGTCGAACCAACGTGGAATTCGTAGAGGTCATCTCACGCACCGAGGTGCGCCAGCGTACCTGGGAGCGGGGCGCCGGTGAAACGCTTGCCTGCGGTACCGGAGCAAGCGCGGTGACCGTGGCCGGGGTACTGAACGGCAGGACCGAGCGCGCTATCGTAAACCACCTTTGCGGCGGCGACCTTGAAATGGAATGGCCGGAGAACGGTCCGGTATACATGACCGGTCCGGCGGTGGAGGTGTTCAACGGGGAAATAGCACTGTAGGAATAGCGGAAGGAAGACTGCATGGACTATCTCGGAGCGCACATGTCGATCTCCGGAGGACTCGCCAAGGCCATTGATCGCGGTATCGCGGCGGGGTGCGGCGTGATCCAGATATTCACCCAGAACTCGAACCAATGGCGCGGCAAGGCAGTGAGCGATTCGGATGCTTCCCTGTTCCGGGAGAAGCGGGAAGAAGCCGGTTTCAACGACATCGTTTCCCATGACATTTACCTGATCAATCTTGCGGCCGCGCCGGGCGAGGTCCGCGACAAGAGCCTTGCCGCTTTCTTCGAGGAGATGGAGCGCTGTGCCCGGCTCGGCATCGACAAGATCGTCATGCACCCGGGCTCGCACCTGGGGGAAGGGGAGGAGACCGGCATCAGGCGGATTGTCAAGGCATTCGACACGCTTCTGGAAAAAGGGGGAGATTTTACCGGGAAGATCCTCCTGGAAAATACGGCCGGGCAGGGCACCAACATCGGCTTCCGGTTCGAACACCTTCGGGAAATCCGTGACCGTTCCGCTTTCCCGGAGCGGTTCGGCTTCTGCTTCGACACCTGCCACGCCTTTGCCGCCGGCTATGACTTTACCACCGACGAAGGCTATTGTGAGGTTTTCGATGAATTCGACCGTCTCCTCGGCTTGGAGAATCTCCTGGCATTTCACTGCAATGATTCGAAAAAGGGGCTGGGAAGCCGCGTCGACCGCCACGAGCATATCGGTCGGGGAACCCTTGGCCTTTCAGGGTTCCGCTTGCTCATGAACGATGAGCGGTTTGCACGTATTCCCAAGATCCTGGAAACCCCGAAGGGGGACCATGAGGAGATGGATGCCGTTAACCTGAAGACGCTGCGTGATCTGGTGAGCAAAGGGGGGTTGTCATGAAAGAAAAGATCGAGATCATCCAGGGGGACATCACGAAGCTGGCCGTTGATGCCATTGTCAATGCCGCCAACAATACGCTGCTCGGCGGCGGCGGGGTGGACGGCGCCATCCACCGGGCCGCCGGGCCGAAACTTGTGGCGGAATGCGCAACCCTTGGCGGTTGCGAAACCGGCGATGCGAAAATCACCGCAGGGTACAAGCTCCCTGCGAAACATGTGATTCATACTGTCGGCCCTGTCTGGCATGGGGGGAACAGAGGAGAACCCGACCGCTTGCACAGCGCCTATCGCCGCTGTTTCCAGGTGGCGCACGAGAACGGGCTGCAATCGATAGCCTTTCCGGCCATCAGTGCCGGGGTGTACGGCTATCCCATGGCTCAGGCCTGCGAGATAGCCATGCTCGAGGCGAAGGATGCGCTTGCGAAGTATCCCGAGTTGGAACGGGTTGTTTTTGTGCCTTTCAGTGAGGGAGCTCTCAGGATATATCGGGAAACATTCGAGCGTGTCTTCGCCTGATGAACAGGGATAAAAATGAAGGGGGAACCATGGTGGTTCCCCCTTTTTTCTAGCGGTGCCGCCCATTATGCTTCATCCGCCAGATATCCCTGTTGGCGATGTTGAGCCGGTGGTGCAACCTGAGCCGTTCGCGGGCGGTCAGGTGGCCGTCGGACTTCATCCGTGCTTCCATGTGCCTGATGCGCATCTGTTCCCTGTCCAGCGCCCGTGCTTCCCCCCGGGTAAGTTGTCCGCTTGCGATTCCGTGTTCGATCCTTTGCTCCTGACGCCATTGCCTCTTGTTGACCCCCGGGTCGTTGATGGAACCGGCACTGGCGATACCGGCGCTCATCACCACGATGACGGCTGCCATTATTCCGAAGACGATACTTTTTTTCATTATGATACCTCCTGGTTATTTCATGGAAAGCTTTCCACAGAGCGCTCTGATTAATCGATTTGCCCTATTCAACGTGCGAAGTGCGGGGAGGTTGACATGAGATTTTTCCGGGATTTTTTTTGTCCGTTTCAGCTTTGTCGTATTGACATGCGTGTGTAAGACTGCTAAGGTTTTTGAAGATTTTAGGGAGAGTAAAAAATTATGACAAAAAATCCGGAAAAAGCACTGCTGGTTTCTGTAGTCGTCGTAGTCGTCACTTCGTGACGGCTCGTTGCTTGCTGGGACCGGATCAGAACGGTTCAAAAAGGAGCGCGGGCCAGAGCCCCCGCTCCTTTTTCATTACCGGAAAAAGGAAAGGCCGCGGGGGCGAAACCCGCGGCCTTTTTTCATCTGCGGACTGACCTGATTTTCGAAAGGAGAGCACTGTCATGAGAAACGGAGCACAGATTCTGCTGGAGTGCCTGAAAAGAGAAGGGGTCGATACGATTTTCGGCTATCCCGGAGCACGGAGCCTTGCGGTTCATGATGCCCTGCTCGATGACCCGGATATCCGGCACATTCTGGTGCGCCATGAACAGGCGGCTGCCCACGCGGCCGACGGTTATGCCAGGACGACCGGCAAGGTGGGCGTCTGCCTGACCACCTCGGGCCCCGGGGCGACGAACCTGGTAACCGGAATTGCCACGGCCAGCATGGATTCCATCCCGATGATCGCCCTGACCTGCCAGGTGACGACCTCCGCCATCGGCATAGACGCTTTCCAGGAGGCCGACATGATCGGCATTACCCGCCCCATTACCAAGCACAATTACCTGGTTACCGATGTCAGGGCTCTTGCCCGCAACGTCAGGGAGGCGTTCCTCATTGCCAGGACCCTGCGGCCCGGGCCGGTGCTCCTGGACCTGCCCAGTGACGTACTGGGCGCGAAGATCAAGCCGAACATTCCGGAAACGATTTCACGCAGGGGGTACCGCGAGAAGGTGGCCGTCAACCTCAAACAGCTGAAAAAAGCCGCGGACATCATAAACCACTCCCGCAGGCCGCTGCTCTATGCGGGTGGCGGCATCGTGCTTGCGGACGGCAGCCGGGAGCTCCGGGCGCTGGCCGAAAAAGGGGGGATCCCGGTGACCAACACCCTGATGGCAATCGGCATCATGGACCCGGCTTCGCCCCTGGCTCTCGGTATGCTGGGCATGTACGGCGCTTGGCACTGCAACAGGGCGGTACATGAGAGCGACTGCCTGATTGCCGTCGGCGCCCGCTTCGATGACCGGGTAACGGGTCGGGTTGAGGGGTTTGCCAGGAATGCCCGAATCATCCATATCGATATCGACCCGGCAACCATTCGCAAGGTGGTCAACGTTGAGCTGCCGATCGTCGGCGATGCCGGGGAGGCGCTGGCGGCGCTGTGCGACTTGGTGGAGCAGCGCGACAGGAGCGATTGGCTTGCCCGGATCAGGGAATGGGAGCGGGAGAATCCCCTGCCCCGGCCGGAACGGGAACTGCTGGCGCCCCACGAGATCATGGAGGCGATTCACCGGGTTGCCGGACCGGCGCCCATTGTTGCATCGGACGTGGGGCTGTCACAGATGTGGACGGCAAACTATTTCCCGTTTTCCGCTCCCCGGAGCTACATTACCAGCGGTGGACTCGGCACCATGGGTTATGCCTTGCCCGCCGCGGTGGGAGCCGCAGTGGGAAACCCGGAACGTCCGGTATTCGCCGTGTGCGGCGACGGGGCGTTCCAGATGAATATTCAGGAGCTGGCAACCTGCTCCTACTATGATATCCCGGTCAAGACCGTGGTGCTGAATAATGGCAAGCTGGGCATGGTACGGCAGTTCCAGAGGGTATTCATGAAGCAACGATTCGCATCCACCGACCTGGGCAAACACGTGGATTTCTGCACGGTGGCGCGCGGTTTCGGCGTGGAGGCGATACGCGTCAAACGGAAGGAGGATTTGCAGGCGGCCCTGGAAAAGACCATGGCCGTTCCCGGTCCGGTGGTGATCGATGTGGAGACCGATCCTGATACCTACTGTTTTCCCATGGTTCCACCGGGCAAGGATTCGGTGGAGGCGATTTTTTCTCCCGAAGAATGGCGGGGATAAGCCCGAAGCGAGGAAGGCGGCCAGTGGCCGCCTTCCATCAGGCTTTTTTTGTTTTTTAGGAAAAACTGCTGCTATCTTGTTAAACGCCAGGGGTTCGAAAAATCTCCTTGTCTTGACTGGAGAGGGGGCGGTGTTGTAGGGGCAACCCCCTGTGGTTGCCCTTGATTTGGGCAGGCACGGGGGCCTGCCCCTACTACAGGATCTCCACCAGTTCGATGTCAAACGTCAAATCTTCGCCGGCCAGGGGATGATTGGCGTCGAAAGTGATTTCCTCGTCGCTCACTTCCACCACCAGCACGCCAAGTTCCTCTTCCTCATCATTGACCAGCACGATTTCGTCGCCTACTTCCGGACTGAGGTCCTCGGGCAGGTCGCTTCTGGGAATAGAGAACACCCTTTCTTCGTCATATTCCCCGAAAGCATCATCGGCGGGAACGATGATCTGCTTCTTTTCACCCGGCGACATGCCGATCAGTGCATCTTCGATCACGGGAAGAAAATGCCCTTCGCCGATGACCACCTCTCGCGGGCTGTGCCCTCCTGCGCAACCGCAGTTTTCGGGCTCGCACTCTTCTCCTTCACGAGAGCTGTCGAAAACCGTTCCATCTTCAAGCGTTCCGATATAATCGATTTTTACCGTATCGCCTTTTTTTGCCTGTACCATGTACATACCTTTCTTGTTATATTCCGTGCAAAGTGACGGTGAAACGACCGTTAAAAACAGGGTAGTTGTGAAAGGGTGCCGCCGTCAATAAAATTCGTCAAGAGGAATGATAAGTCCGTGTTTTTTCCCTTACTTTCATCATATTGACTTGCCCAGGCAAATAGTGTACCGTAACTAATTCATACCTTTATTAGGGAAAGAATCGTACCGATCATTGAAGAACGCGATAACTATTGATGTGGAAGACTGGTTTCATGTGTGCGGATGGGATGGCGGTCTGCAGGATGAAACGCTTCAGCGAAGGGTGCTCCCCAATATCGAGCGGATTGTCACCCTTTTGGCCGAGTTCGATGTGCGTGCCACCTTTTTTGTCCTCGGCAGTGTTGCGGAAGAAGAGCCTTCCCTGGTTCCCCTGATTGTTTCGGGTGGTCATGAGATTGCTTCTCACGGCTACTCCCACCAATTGGTATCAATCCTGGGGCCTGCGGGGTTTCGGGACGAAATCCGGCGAACCAGGGAAATTCTGGAAAAGCAAGCAGGCTACGTGCCGATCGGTTTCCGTGCCCCGCAATGGTCGCTTCGGCAATCCGACACCTGGGCCTTCGAAATTCTCGTGAGTGAAGGTTACCGGTACGATTCAAGTTTGAATCCCCTTCCCCTTATCGGGGACGGGTCGGGCCATCGCTTTCCTTTCGAAATACGGGCCGGGTCGGGGAAGATTCTGGAGATTCCGCCGATGGTGACTCCTTTTCTTGCAGGGAACCTGCCGACCGGGGGTGGCTGGGGTTTCCGATTCTTCCCGTTTCGCATGATTGCCGCTACGGTTCGACGCTACAACAGGGCCGGAAATCCGGCGGTTTTCTATCTTCATCCCAGGGAAATGGAGGCTGATGGTCCCCGACTTGCTCTTCCGTTCCCGCGGAGTTTTGCCGTTTATGGCGCACGACGAGAGGCGGGTCCTCGTCTCCGTTATCTGCTGGAGCGTTTCCGCTTCGGTACCTTGGAGCAGATGGTCGAATCGTGGGAATCTGTATAGTTATACCGGCATTTAACGCCGCGGCGACCATTGCGGATGTCGTGGAAGAAACCCGGGCGCTGGGCTTCCCGCTGCTCGTTGTCGATGATGGTTCAACAGATGGGACCGCTGAACGGATCTCCGGTCTGGATGTCCGGGTGCAACGCCATTCCGTTAACCGTGGAAAGGGCGCCGCTCTCCGCACCGGATTTTCCTGGGCGCTCGAAAACGGTTTTACCGCCGTGGTTACGCTTGATTCCGACGGACAGCATGATCCGACCGCCATTCCCCGCCTGGTGGCCGCAGCACGTGAACGGGAATTCGACATTCTCATTGCTTCCCGTTCCAGCCAGTTTGCCAAAATGGCCGGCCTGCGCAATTCCTGGAACCGATTCGGGGTCTGGTGCGTCAAAAAAAAGACCGGTTTCGAGATCACCGACAGTCAGTCGGGCTTTCGTTATTATTCGGCACGGCTTTTACGTAGTGTGACGTTAACGGCAAGCGGTTATGAAATGGAAATGGAAGTTCTCATGAAGGCGTGGCGCGCCGGCTTCAGCATCGGCAGCCTGCCGGTGGCCGCCCGGGTTGCCGATGGTCGTTCCACCAGCCATTTTCGACCGGTAAGGGACACGTGGAACATCTGCATGACCTTTCTCAAATACGCTTGAGAGAAGAGGGACCCAGAACAATGCTCCAGAGCCTCAAGAATTATTCTACGGAAAAGATCATATCGCTCCTTCTCTCCATGGCCACCAGTTCTTCCAACGAGAACCTCGCCCGGATGACCTACCTGATGGAGCTTATTCCCAAGAAGGATTACTACCGGGAACGGATCAGGTGGATCCGCCAGCTCATCCGCGAGAATCATCCGAGCATCGAATTCCCCCGGAAAATCCTCCGCGATCTTCATCCGAACCAGCGGGACAAGTGGATAGCCAACCTGGCGGTGAACCATCTCCTTTCCGGAACCAACAAGAGGAAAGCATGGCAGGACCGGGAAGGATACTATCCTCCCTCCACCGTGGTGATCAGTCCCACCATGCGCTGCAACCTGTCCTGCTATGGCTGCTATGCCGGCGACTACGACAAGTCGCTGGAGCTTTCCCGCGATGAAATAGATTCCATCCTGGTCCAGATGAAGGAGATGGGAGTCTATTTTGCCGTTATTTCCGGCGGCGAACCTTTTTTCAAGGACGACATCTTCGACATTTTCAAGAAACACAGCGATATGGCCTTTCTGGTCTTCACCCACGGCGGCCTGATCGACGAACAGATTGTCGAGCGTCTCATCGAGGTGGGTAATGTCATGCCCGCTTTTTCCCTGGAGGGCTATGAAAAGGAAACCGACGAACGTCGCGGACCCGGCCATTTCCGGAAGGTCATGCATGCCATGGATCTCCTGCGGGAGGCCGGGCTTTCCTTCTGCGGTTCATTTACCCAGACGAGCCGCAACACCGGGATCATAACCAGTGACCGCTACATCGACATGCTTGTCGCAAAGGGATGTTTCGCGCTCTGGCTGTTCTCATATGTACCGGTGGGACGAAAGCCCGACCTGGCGTTGATGCCGACTCCCGAGCAGCGCGACCTGATTCGGCGCCGTACCATCGATTTCCGCGCGACGAAACCGCTTATCATGATCGATTTCTGGAATGACGGCCCGATTATCAGCGGTTGCATCGCGGGCGGCAGGAAGTATTTTCATATCAACGCCAACGGCGACATCGAACCGTGTGTATTCTGCCATTTCGCCGTCGACAATATCCGTCGCACCTCGCTCAAGGAAGCGTTGCGATCGCCGCTTTTCCAGAAGATCCGGCAGCGGCAGGGCAGCCATGAAAACCTGCTGCGTCCCTGCATGCTCATTGACCATCCCGAGATCGGCAGGGAAATCTTTCATTCGACGGGGGTCTACCCGACTCACCGGGGGGCGGAAGAGATTTTTACCGGGCTCAGCGGGGAGATGGACGATTATGCCGCATCATATGCGGAGATTGCCGACAAGGCCTGGGAAAAGGAGTTCTGCGGCAAGAACGCCAAGGGCCCAAAACTGAGTTGCGGGAATAATCCCTGATGAGAAGCCGGGTTTCGTGAAACTGTACAATAACGTCAATCTTTTTTTAATCAAGCTGCTGACGATTCTCGTTCCCCGGTTTGTGTTTCCGCTTTTTGCTTTTGTTTTCGGGGGATTTTTTTATGCACTCCTCAGGGAAAAGAGGGCCATAATTCGGAAGAATCTCCGGATCATCACCGGCAACAGCAACGTGGAACGATTGGTCTTTTCCACCTTTTACAAGTTTTCCCTCAATTGGACCGATATCATGCTGATGATTCGGCTCCGTGGTGAGAAGCTGAATGCCCTGATCGGCAGGAGAGTCGGCAGGGCACACCTCGATGCCGCCATGGAACGGGGTTGCGGGGCGATCCTGATCTCGCCCCATCTGGGGAACTGGGAACTGGGCGGCCTGGGCCTCGTGGAAATGGGGTATCCCCTGAACGTCCTCACCTTCCGCGAACCGGACGACAAGGTCAACGAGTTGCGGGAAAAGGTGCGGAGCGAACGCGGTATCCGCTTCATATACGTGGATCGCAATGATACCTCGCCGCTGGCTATCATCGAAGCGGTCAATGCGCTTCGTCGCAACGAAGTGCTGGCCCTGCTCGGCGACCGGGACGGATCGTCCCATACCGCTCCCATGGAATATTTCGGCCAGACCATGAATATTCCCCTTGGTGCGGCGTTCCTGGGGCTGGCGAGCGCTGCCCCGGTATTCCCGGTCTTTGTCCCCCTGGAGGGAAGGCGGTATGCCACCATCATGGAGGAGCCGGTTTATTTCACCGGCGGGCACGGAAAGCACCAGGAAACGATCAGAGAAGGAATGAGCAGGATCTTGCGGATTTTCGAACGTTACATACGGGCCTATCCCGACCAGTGGTATAATTTTTTCGACTATTGGGGCGCGGGCGAAGGCCGGGAAAAGGAAGATACATGTCTGAAGAATTGATTGTCCAGGTTAAGGAGCTCATTATCGACAGCTTGAGAATCGAGGGAATGGTCCCGGACGATATAGAAACGGATGATCCCCTGTTCGGCGAGGGGCTGGGGCTCGACTCGATAGACGCCCTCCAGCTGGTGGTGGCAATGGAAAAGGATTTCGGCGTCATAGTTCCCGATGCCGAAACCGGCGCCGTCGTGTTCCAGTCGGTACGCAGCATGGCCCGGTACATTGCGGATAACCGGAAGTGAAGCTTCTGTTCGTTTCTCCCGGCTGGCCCAGGGGGCGGCTGTGGGGTGAGTTGGGTTTCAAATTCCCTTCGCTTTCCCTTGCCGCCCTTGCCGCCGTAACTCCTGGCCACTGGCAGGTCGGGCTGGTCGATGAGAATATCGAACCTGTCGATTTCACGGCTGATGCGGACCTTGTGGCCGTGACCGCCATGACCCCGCAGGCTCCCCGTGCCTATCAGTTGGCGGCAGGTTTCCGTGAACGCGGCGTTCCCGTTGTAATGGGTGGATTTCATGCCAGCAACCTTCCCGACGAGGCCCTGCGGCATGTCGACGCCGTGCTCGTCGGTGAAGGGGAAAGTATCTGGCCGCTGCTCCTCGAAGATTTCGAGCGTGGCTCCCTGCGGCGTCTCTACCGGGCCTCGGAACTGGTCGCCATGCAGGATATTCCCCCGGCGTGCCGGGATATTTTTGCCGGGAAAAAGTATCTTTTCACCAATACCATCCAGACGACTCGCGGCTGTCCCTTTGCTTGCGAGTTCTGTTCCGTTACCGCCTTCTACGGTCGCAAGTATCGAAAACGTCCGGTAGAACAGGTTCTCCGGGAACTGGAAGTTCTCCGGAAGAAAAATTCCTTTGCCTTTTTCGTCGACGACAATTTGGTGGGAGACCGCCGTTATGCTCTCGAGCTTTTTGCCGGTATGCGGGGCATGGGGTTCAAGTGGCTCTCGCATGCGCCCATTGACCTGGCCCGGGATTCCGAGCTCATGAGGGCGGCGGGAGAATCCGGCTGTGTCGGGTTGTTCGTCGGTTTCGAGTCTCTCAACGATGAGGCCCTTGCGGCCATGGGAAAGGTGACCAACCGGGCCGCGAGCTACCTGGAGGACGCCCGCGTCTTCCGCGATAACGGTATCGGCATTCTCGGATCATTCGTCCTGGGATACGATGGGGATACCCCGGCAGTGTTTGACGAAATCTTGAAATTCTGCGAAGAGGCCAGGCTGGAAGCGGCCATTTTTCCGATTCTGACCCCCTATCCCGGCACCGCGGTACGGTCCCGTCTCGAGGCCGAGGGAAGGATCACCTCCAACCGGTGGGAAGACTACGATATGGGGCACGTGACCTTCCGTCCCGTAGGAATGACCGCGGAACAGCTGCAGGAGGGACATGACCGTCTCAACCGGTCATTTTATTCCTTTCCCTCCATGTTTCGCCGGATTTTCAAGGCTCACCGTTCCGTACAGGTTTTCGCCCCCATGAATCTCGGTTTCCGCAGCGCCGTCAGGAAGGCGGCAAAGGCGGAACAAAAGAGCCGGGCACGGGGGTAACCCGCCGCTTGTCCTGAATACGTGACGCCTTGACCTTCAGGCGTAACGAATCCTGGTTATTGTGGCGGGCTTGAGGTACTGGCAGTGGATTGCACTGCGTACCGTGAAGTGGATTTTTTGCCTATTTTTTCCCGGACATGGCTACGTATGTACCATGCCGGAGCTATTACAATCGGAGTGTTTACAGGGTATGCTTTGTTTCATGTTTCCGGGGCAGCCGCTTTCCCGCGGTGCGGAACCCGTCGATGACGCAGACTATCAGGATATCAGGAAACTGGCGCTGGAGCGCACGGGCTTGGACATACACGACTTTTCATGGGGCGGCGAGCCTTCCACGGAAAGCGTCGCTCTCCAGGTTTATGGCGCGGCCATGAGTCTTTATCAAGCCCGGCTCCTGGACCGCCAGGGAACCCGGCCCGGACTGGTCGCGGAGCATAGCATGGGCATCTATGCCGCCTTGGCCGCCGTCGGTTCGATTGCATTCGGGGACGCACTGGAGATGACCTGCCGCATCGGACGCTGCATGGCCCGCATGGCCGCGACCGGGGACTATGCCTTGGGTTGCATGGTGGGACTTCCCCTGGAACCACTCCTGGCAATTGCCGAAAACAACGGCGTTTTCCTGGCCAATCACAATACCTCCCGGCACTTTCTCCTTTCCGGCGAGCGGTTCGGCATAGAATCCGCGGTTGCCGAGTCACTTCAGAACGGGGCCTTTTCCGCCAAGGTTTTTCCTTGCGATGCGCCGCTTCACTCTCCTTTGATGGAGGCTTCCACGGGATGCCTGCGGGAGATCGTCGACGAGTACCGCTATGCGGAGCCCGCCGTTCCGCTGATGAACCACATCGACCAGGATTTCCTTACGGCACGCGAGATAAAGGATTTCCTGCTACGGGAGCTTCTGCTTCCCGTCAAATGGGAACGGACCTACCGGGCGCTTCGGGCGGCGGGCGTGGCGAAGTTCGTTGAAGTGGGATTCGGCGATTCCCTGAAAAAGTATAATCGCTGGATCGAAAGCGAGGCGGCAAGGACGATATGAAGTATCATGATACCCCCATGCGGGTACGTTTCAACGAGGTGGACCTCTACCATGTGGCATGGCACGGTCACTACGTCACCTGGATGGAAGTGGGACGGAATGACCTGGCGGGACGGTTCGGTCTCAATGCGGAGCAGATCGGGGAAGCCGGCTACCTGGCGCCGGTGGTGGCCCTGGAACTGAAGTACAAGAGACCGGCGCGTTTCGACGAACAGTTGCGGATTTTAACGACGGTCAAACGCACCGAAACCGCTACCCTGGAATTTCTCTGCGAAATCGTCGCCGAGGACGGAACCGCCTGCGCGAGCGGCCGGACCGTGCATGTTCTGACGGATCGGAACGGCACGCTCCAGTATACGCTTCCTCCCGATATTGCCGAGAGAATCGAAGCGATGCTTTCCTACCTGGAGGTTTGATGGACATCCTGCTGGTGTCGGCAAATCGGGAAAAATGTCCCTATCCGGTTTTTCCCCTTGGTCTTTCCTATCTTGCCGGGCCTCTGCTGGCCAAGGGGCACCGTTTGCGAATCCTTGACTTATGCTTTGCCGACGATTCGGAAACCCTTATCCGGCAAGAACTTGCGTCTTCTCTCCCTGAAGCCGTCGTTATTTCCCTCCGCAACATCGACAATGTCACCTATCCCGGTTCCCGCTCCTACCTGGAGGGGGTCAAGGCAGTGGTAGACCTCTGCCGCGGAAAAGCACCGGTGATCATCGGCGGGTCGGGGTATTCTCTCATGCCCAATGAAATTCTCGATTTCCTTGGTGGTGATTATGGGGTCGTTGGAGAGGGTGAGGAAATACTGCCGCTGCTCCTGGACCGTCTGATGACGGGAACCTCTCTCCGGGGTTTGCCGGGAGTTGTGGTCAGGGGAGAGAAAGACTATATACCGCCTGCTCCCGTGGCGAAAATAGGCAGGCCGGAGCGCAGTCTCTTCCAGGTGGAGCGTTACAACCGGGAAGGCGGTATGGCGAACCTGCAGACCAAGAGAGGGTGCCCTTTTTCCTGCATCTACTGTACCTATCCCCTCCTGGAGGGAAGCAGGCTCCGGTTGCGGGACATTGACGACATTGTCGGCGAGATACAGTTTCTGGTTGAACGGAACGGCGTCGAATACCTCTATTTCGTCGACGACATCTTCAATTACCCGGTGGATTTCGCCGAAGCGCTCTGCCGTTCCATCATCGACTCCGGGATTTCGATCCGCTGGTCGGCCTTCATAAACCCGGCTTTCATTACCCCGGACCTGATCCGGATCATGGTTGAAGCGGGGTGCGATGCCTTTGAATTCGGCACGGATTCCGGTTCGCCCGCCATGTTGCGGAATCTGGGGAAATCGTTCACTACGGCTGATGTGCGGGAAGCATCGGCCCTGTGCCGGGAGCACGGGGTTGACTTTGCCCACTACATCCTGTTCGGCGGGCCGGGAGAAACCGAAGAAACGGTTCTCGAAAGCTTTGCCCTCATGGACGAGGTGGCGCCGACGGCCGTCATCGGCATGACCGGCATACGGATTTTTCCCGGCACTCCCCTGCATCGCAAGGCCTTGGAAGAAGGGGTCATTACCCCCGACACATCGCTTCTGGAGCCGGTTTTCTATCTCTCTCCCGCAGTGCGGGACTCCCTGTGCGACCTGGTGACGAAAGAGGCGATGAAACGCAGGAACTGGGTGGTACCGGGTCTCGAAATCAACATGAGTGACGCCATGATGGCGGCTATCCGGCATTTTCCCGTCAAGGGGCCGCTCTGGAAACTCATGAAGCGTCTCGGCAGGAGCAGGATAAAACCCATGACCGGCACCTGAAAGCTGAATGTAATGAGTCCAAACTACAATCAAACACTTTGTTCTGCAGGGAAAACCGATGCGCGGCGATAAGGGATTTTTGTTCACGGCGAAGAGTCCATTCCGCCGTCAACAAGCTGTGCTTCTTCACTGCTTTCAGTACGCCAACCTTGCGTCCTTCCTTGCTAAACCGGCAAATTGGTCCATACTATAGTGAGAAAAAACGGTCACCATCAGCGGGAGGTCGATATGAAACGCACATGCGGGCTGGTATTCGTTACGCTGCTTTTTTTTCTTTCCCCTTGTCAGGCCGGAGTCCTCGACAAGCTCGACTGGCAGATGAAAGATTTTCCTCTATCCGCCGTGGGCCGGCAGGTTTCCCTTGATGACACCACGATTGTCAAGGGTCTCAAGGAGGCGCTCGCTACCGGTACCGAGCGGGCAATTACCGAGGTTGCCAGGCCGGATGGTTATTTCGGCAATTCCCTCATCAAGATTCTCCTGCCCGACAAGGTCCAGCGGGTAGCCGAGCTGCTGGGAAGCGTCGGCTATCAGAAACAGGTGGACGAGTTTGTCCTGAGCATGAACCGGGCCGCCGAGGCCGCCGCTCCCAAGGCGGCGTCCTTTTTCGGCGATGCCATACGCGATATGACGGTGGAAGATGCCAGGGGGATCCTTGCCGGCGGTGATACGGCGGCAACGCGGTTTTTTGAGAAAAAGCTGCGGAGCAAACTTTTCGATTCGTTCAAACCGGTGATTGCCGACAGCATGGGTCAGGTGGGAACGGTCCGTTATTACAAGAACATGATGGGAACGTACGGCAATCTGCCGCTTGCCTCCATGCTCGGCGTTCCTTCGCTCGACCTGGACAGTTACGTAACGAACAAGGCCCTCGACGGGCTCTTTACCATGGTGGGGCAGGAGGAAAAGAAAATCAGGACCAATCCGGCGGCCCGCACCAGCGAGATCCTGCAAACGGTTTTCGGCGGCAAATAGGGACAATAGTCCCCTCTCGCGCAATCAAGAACTCGTACCCTGAAAAGAGAAAACCCCGGTGGTTTGACCCACCGGGGTTTTCTCTTTGTCCGTTTTCTGATGGCCTGGATAGATCAACCTTTCGGAAACTTTTTCGTCTCGTGGATCAGCAGCAGCCCCGGGCGAATCTTTTTGCCAGGTTTGCGGCCTCCTTGGTGCGCCCCTGTTTTTGCAGGAGCGGGATGACCCGTTCGGACGCTTCCCTGGCGAATTGGGGCGAGGCAAGAAGGCTTGAATAGCTTTCGAGAGCACTCGATTCGTCCTCGAGTTTGATATACAGATCGCCTTGCATCAGCTTAGCCTGTTCAGGAATTATGTCGCCCGTTATCATCCGCTCCAGCACCTGCAGCGCCTCCGGGTCCCTGCCGGTTTCGATATATAGCTGAACCAGGCCGATGTTGCAGAGGGGGTTGCCGGGGTTCATGCCAAGGGCTCTGGTCAGTAACTGTTCGCAATGCACGGCATCGCCGTTGTTGAAGTAAAGGATGGCTTTTTCATATTCGAGGATGTCGTTTGCCGTGTGCGTGGATAATTCCTCGAAAATCCGCAGTGCTTCAACCTCGTTTCCTTCCAGGTTCAGAAGGCAGGCCCGGGCGAACTCTGCTCCCATTTCGGCATAACGCTCGGGGAGGTCTCCGGGAAGTGTCTGAAAAAACAGGGTCACCCTGTCTTCGCCGGTTATGTTGGCATCAGTGACCGCATGGTTTTCATTTCCTGATTCGTCTTTCGTTTCACGGCAACTACCGTAATCGAGAACCTCTGACACGTGTATCTCCTCGGGAACCCCGGCATCGATTTTGGCCAGGAGCCTTTCAGCATTTCCCCTGAGGGTCTGGTCATCCGCCAGTTCCATGATGATGCGCACGTGTTCTTCAGCCTTTGTCCTGTCTCCGCTGTTGAGGGCGTATTCCGCTTCGACCAGGTTGAGATGGCCGAGCTGGTTACCGGTCAGGGCGATTTTTTTACGTACTGCCTCAACTTGGGAGAGGTCCGCCTCGCGGTTCGCCTCGAGTTTTTCCAGGGCCTCGCTATAAGCGATTCTCGCTTCGGCAAAACGCTCATCCGTCAGCAGCCGGTCTCCCTTTTCCAGGTAATGGCTGTAATCCTTGCTGAAATTGAACAGTTTCTTCAGGAACATTCGTTCACCTCGTAGTAAAGTCTGAATATTTCCTTCAGAATTTACACGTTTTTCCCACTTCCTGCCAAGCTCTTTTCCACTACCTTGACATGTCGCGGGTCAAATCAGAGGCAACGGCCAAGCGCAGCAGGGTTTCCGTTTTCAGCAAGATCCGGTGCAAGCTGTTGCAGGGAATTTGCCCGATTCTGGTCGTTGAGGAAAAAACGGGGTCATGGTTGATGCTTCAGACTATGGCATGCTGAAGACAGTCTAGTGCTCTCAAGGCAGGTGTGATGTGGCAGGGGGAAATTAAAGGAACAATGGATAAAGTATGGGAACATAACCTTGAGCTTAAGGAAACAATTTCCTGCCTGTCGGACAAATTGGCATCAAGCCATGCCTTCAACTCATCGAGAAGCTTCTTGTTGAAAACTGGCGGCATTTCGTTCGCCTGGCTCGGTTGGACGTTGTTGTCTTTCCGGGTCTCAATTGAAACGCCGGAACCGGATTCCGCACCGGCATCACCCGGAGGGCTTGCCTCGCCACTTTTCTGATAATCGAGAACATCCACTACATCCCAAACCTTACCCACATAGAGCGCTCTCGATCTGCGGTCAACCAGCAGCCAGTGGTCCGCCGTTATTGCTGCATCGCCGATATTATACCGTGCCAGCGCAGCTATGACCTGCGGGTGATATCTCCAGGCACGATAAGGCGCGGCTATCCCCGCATATTCCAGGACGCTGTCATTAAGCACCGGCGCCTGGTCGGTACGCGACCACCACAGCGCGAAAAAGCGATTGTCGCCGTAGCATCCCAGCGGTTCATCGAAAAGACGCGCTGGCGGCAAACGTACCGCTACCCTTTTCAGTTTGCGGATGGCTATCGGAATAACGGTGTCGCTTTGATTCATGGTACTATCCTGAAATATTTTTTGATGACGACAATAAGTCGTCGATATTGTCAGCAGGTTCAACAAGAACCTTGCAATCAATAAAAAGTATAGCACCGGAATTGCCGGGCGACGGGGGAAGTTTTCGTTTTTTGCTGGAACAGGCTGAAGAGTTTAATGCGGACGTGGCCAGGGCGGATAAATAGTGGCGAATTTGAAGATTTCTCGAATGTTTTTTTGATGTTTTCGCGTATCCTTTCGCAGCTGCCGATTTCAGTGACATCGGGAGACGGGGCCTGATGCAGGCCCCTGAGCTTTTCTCAAACAATGGTGAACTCTTTTGTGAAATTCGAATCTACTCGCTTGAAGACGAATGCCTCGGTGGATGGCCCGAACCCATACCTTTGGGAACCGCGGCAAGCGTATCGTCGATTTTCCGGCAGACCCCGGTAAGCTTGTCACCATGTGGGGTGGTGAATTCGACTGTTGTTCCCTCGCTTTTTCCGCTGCACGCCGCTACCGCTTCCGGTGGTGGCCCCTTGCGCCTTTCCATACCTCGGGGACCCACGTTTCCGGCAGATGAAGCCCATGATGAAACAGGATTCAGGACACCGGCAAGCAACAGGGCAAACAGACAGCAGGCGAAAAATCTGGACATGGCATGCTCCCTCATATAGGTGCTGTTTTCTCTTGGGCTCAATTACGATGAGGAACCCGATCGACGGATACAAGTAACCATGGTTCTGCGTAAAGTTGGGTAAAGTGATATGCAGAAATGCAATATGTCTAAGGAGTTATGAAAAGGGAGCGGGGCGGAGTACCATGGAAGGGGCTTGCAAACACGATTGGTTTTCAAGCTGAAGAAATGGAGCTGGAAATATATTTCCTGCTCGCATGGCTTGATGTTGTCTCACCAAGGCAAATATCCTTGGTACCTGGCAATTGGTAATTTCCGTTACATCTCGAGGGGATATTGTCAATATTCCGGCTAAGAGAAGCTCACCGTCATCAGCAACTCTCCCGGTTGCCTGTCAACTTCCACTTTTCTGGATGCGGGATCGAAGCGGTACGTCAAGTACATGTGGTTGCGCGGATTTGAAAGTATGACGGGATTGAAGACCGCAACGTTCACTCCCTTGCACCGTGCCGATGGCGCCAGCAATCCGGGATGCCCTTCCCTGGCAAGTCGCCGGCCGATATTCTGCGTGAAGGAGTAATCATCCGACACAAGTTGCGGGTAGCCTTTCTCTCTTCCTGCCAAGTTGAGCAGGATTCCTTCGCAGCAAACGAGGTACACGGCCCTTTCCCTGACTACGGTTTCCCGGAGTCCATGGATATTCATTTCATCCTGGATCATGTGATAGGCAGTCTCCCATATGGAGGTTTCCAGGCGGTCCACGCTGCCGTACCAGACGCCGAATGTTCCGTCACCGTAGCGGGATGCCATGAACGGCTGGGTGTCGAAGGGGTAGCCGATGGCCAGTGAATAATGGAACCCGCGCTCGACGAATCCCAAGGGGATGTTCTCTTTGATCCGCGCTTCAGCCTCGATTGCAATAGCCGACAGATCTTCTTCCCCTTCCGTCAGATCGTCGAAAAGATCTTCCTGCTCGCGGAGGGAAACAATATTGCGGAACACATCCTTTTTGAATTCGATTGCCCTGGTGAACAGCCGGTCCACTATCGCCCCCTCTGGTAGTCGAGATAGCGGGCCACTTTGGCCATGCCGATGATTCCCTCGGATCGAATTACCTGCAGGGGAGTCAGGTTGTCGAATGCCTTGTTCCGACGATTGATCCACATATAGCGTAACGTTTCGTTGTGGGGATAGAGCAGGCGCAGCGACTTGTGAATCGACAGGAGCCAACCCGCCCGGTCGAGCAGGTCCCGCAAATTGGGCAGGGGAGCGCCCTTGCGATACTTGGTCAGGTTTGCCCTGCTGTTGGCGCTTTGGCCGAGCAGTTCGAGCCTGTCGGCGGTAGAGAGATCCCACAAGTCGAAGAGCCTGGTAATGAGTTTCGCCAAGCCTGTCCGGGCCTCAACGGATGTCAGGTCCAGCCTGGGTTCGCCGGTTAGTGCCGTATTTCCTTCTAGTTGAGGTATCGACATTTTCATTCACCTCCTGTCCTGGCATGTTTCTATGCTAACATATAGTGTTTTTATGTCAACAAATAACGGTGGGATGTGTGAACATTCAAAACAAAAGATTCAGCGATCGTTCGCTCTTTGCAGAAAATTCCTCGATAAAGGGAAAAATGAAATGATCGTTTGCTTTGGATATGACATATGACAAGACCTGCCAGGTTTCGTATGCCTGGCAGGTCTACTATGGAAAGCTTTTAGAGGTAGTGCCCACGCCTGTAGGGTGGCGTTTTCTCCGCGCTGGCGATACACCACCATGAAAACCTCGTAGATCGATATAGTCGAGACGACGAGCATCGTCCGGTCGGCGAGAGGCATTGCGAATTCCCCGGCATTCGGACCATCGGCGAAAAACTCCAGCCAGGCTGAAGAATAAACGACATTCATGGGCGATCCGGCTGGAGGTATCAATATTCCGCAAAAAACCGCGCATGTCGGTGCTCTCCTTTTCCAGGATCAATTCGATCCGGTTGCCATAGGCAATCACCTGCATCCGCTGGCCGGCCACAAAAATCTAACTACTGCATATATCACGGAAAATGACGAGCTGGAATTTGGGAGAAATTTTCATTAACCCGAATCCGCAAATCTATAGTTGACGTACCTCTGATGGTGGTAGTCAGGACGCTTTTTCAGCCCGACGCCCCTCGGAAGTAGAGGTTTTTGCCTGGGGTCTGTTGGGGATACAAAAAAACGACGCTCTGTTTTCTTCTCAGACGGGACTTTTTTCCGGTTTGAGGGCGCGCGGCCCCCCGTCCCCGGTAGAGTTCGAAGGCCCGCTGAGGAGTAACTTCCTTGGGCAGCTTGCCGAACCCCAGCATCTTTTCAGAAGTTTTTCCTCGCGTGCCAGCCAGGATATGTCGGTGAAACTGGTGCGCCGAAGGGCTATGTTGAGTACCAGCGGAAGCAGGTGCTGTTCTTCCCGATACCCATAGTCGATTTGCTTTACCTTTATTTCGCTCCTGATGGCCCGTACCAGTTCCAATTGGCGCATCAGCGAGGTGAGAAGCTCCAAGCCTGCCTTCCTCATTCAGTTTCCTCCTTCACTTCCCGCCAGACTCTTCTCCACAACCTCGTACACATCACGCGGCAGATCGGGAAGCGTCTTGATGCGCCGCAGCTGCTCCAGCATCAGCGCCTGCCGGGCCGGATCGAACCGCCGCCAGCGGGTGAGCGGAGCGAGCAGCCGGGCCGCCACCTGCGGATTGACCGGGATGAGGCGCAGCATCTGTTCGCCGAAGAACCGGTAGCCGGCGCCGTCCGGGGCATGGAAGTTGACCGGGTTGGCCTGCGAGAAGACCCCCACCAGCGAGCGGAACCGGTTGGGGTTGGTGAGTTCGAAGGCCGGGTGGTCCAGAAGCTTCGTTACCTCAAGCAGGGTATCGGGAAGGCTCGAAGAAGCCTGCACCGCGAACCACTTGTCCACCACCTGGCGGTTGTCCCGCCATGTGGCGTAGAACTCGTCGAGGGCGGTGCGCCGTTCGGGGCAGTCGCAGGATGCGAGAGGGAGGAGCGCGCCCATGACGTCGGTCATGTTGTCCGCCTGCCGGAACTGGTCAAGGCAGGAGGCGATTATTTCCGGTTCCTCCAGGGTCATGAGGTAGGCCAGGCAGAGGTTGGCCAGCCGCCGGTCGCCAGAGCGGCCGTCACCCACGGCGTAGGGCGCGGAGTTGCGGCACCGGTCCCGTATGGCGCGCAGCTCGGCACGCAGCTGCTCCGCGAGACCGCGCCGGACGAACTGTCGGGCCCGATGGATGGCGGTGGGATCGGTAACCGGCATCAGCTCGGCCAGGTAGGCCTCGGACGGCAGGGTCAGCGATTCGGCGAGGAAAGCCCGGTCCCGCTCCCCTGAAACGAGGCTGGCGCGGAAAGCGGCAACGAAGCCGGGGTCGAGCCGAGCCGCTTTCCCGGCCTGCAGGTCCGCCACCAGGTCGAGGAGGAGCTGGACGGCCAGCTGCTGCCCCGCTTCCCAGCGGCAGAAGGGATCCTGCTCATGGGCCATGAGCAGCGCCAGATCCTCGTAGCTCCACGGATAGGTGAAACGAATCGGTGCCGAAAAGCCGCGCAGTAGCGCCGGTACCGGTTTTTTAGTGAGACCGGTGAAGACGAAGGTTTCCTCGACGTCGCGGAGTTCCAGAACGCGATTGGTCGGCCCGACGGCACTTTCACCGGCTAGGGTGCAAGGCAGTTCCCGGCCGTCCCGCCCCAGGAGGCCCAGTGCCAGCGGGATATGGAACGGCTGCTTGTCCGGCTGGCCGGGTGTCGGCGGGCAGGACTGCCGGACTTTCAGGGTAAAGGTGCCGACCGCCGGGTCGTAGCCGCCGGCGATCTCCAGCAGCGGGGTGCCGGCCTGTTCGTACCAGCGGCGGAACTGCGCCATGTCACGCGCTCCGGCCTCTTCCATGGCCCGGACGAAATCTTCCACGGTTGCCGCCTGTCCGTCGTGTCGGGCGAAATAGAGATCCATGCCCCGGCGGAATCGCTCATTTCCCAGCAGGGTATGCATCATGCGGATCACCTCGGCGCCCTTGTTGTAGACGGTCATGGTGTAGAAGTTGTTGATTTCCATGTAGGAATCGGGACGGACCGGGTGGGCCATGGGGCCGGCGTCCTCGGCGAATTGGAGGGTGCGGAGCAGGCGCACATCGTGGATCCGTTTCACCCCGCGCGATTCCATGTCGGCGGAGAACTCTTGGTCGCGGTAGATGGTCAGGCCCTCCTTCAGGGAAAGCTGGAACCAGTCGCGGCAGGTAACCCGGTTACCGCTCCAGTTATGGAAATATTCATGGCCGACCACCGCCTCGATGGCATTGAAATCATCGTCGGTCGCGGTTGCCGGGGTTGCCAGTACGTAGCGGGAGTTGAAGATGTTGAGTCCCTTGTTCTCCATGGCGCCCATGTTGAAATCGTCCACCGCAACGATCATGAACAGGTCCAGGTCGTATTCCCGGCCGAACGTTTGCTCGTCCCACTTCATGGCCTTCCGCAGGGAGCGGAGGGCATGGTCGCACTTGTCCCGGTTATTTTCCTCGACAAAAATGCGCAGGGTCACGTCACGTCCGGAGCAGGTGGTGAAGCTTCCCTCGTTACAATAAAGGTCGCCGGCAACCAGGGCGAACAGGTAGCAGGGCTTGGGAAACGGATCGTGCCAGATTGCGTAGTGGCGGCCTTTATCCAGATCGCCGTTTTCCATCAGGTTGCCGTTGGCCAGGAGCACGGGGTAGCGCTGCTTGTCGGCAACGATGGTTACGGTATAGACAGCCAGTACGTCGGGGCGGTCCGGGAAATAGGTGATGGCGCGGAATCCCTCGGCCTCGCACTGGGTGCAGAACATGCCTCCGGAGCGGTAGAGCCCCTCCAGGTAGGTATTGTCCTGGGGATGGATTTCGGTGGTTATCTCCAACGAGAAGGCAGGCGGCACCCCGGGGATGGTAAGGCTTTCCGTGTCCACAGTGCAGCGTTCTTGCGAAAGGGGAATGCCGTCCAGCACCAGGGCGACCAGGGTGACGCGATGTCCGTCCAGGCGAAGCGGGCGCGTTCCCGGCGCGGCATCAGGATTCTTCCGCATGGCCAGGCGGGAGTGGACCTTGGTGGTTTCCTCGCCCAGCTCGAAGCGGAGCTCGATGGTGTCAACGAGATAGTCGGGCGGCATATAGTCCTTGCGATAGATCGTGGCGTGGGGTGTGTCGGTCATGGAGTGCCTCGCGGGATTCCGCCCTGATCGGGCAGGGTTATGAAAAAGGGCGGGTTTGAAACCCGCCCCTATGGTATTTTACGTAATCATGTATAAAATGCACCTCACCAGTTCCTACTTCGGCACCTTCTCCCAATCCTTCAAAAACTTGTCGATACCGATGTCGGTCAGCGGGTGCTTGGAGAGCTGGTTGATGACAGAGAAAGGGATGGTGGCGATATCGGCGCCGATGCGGGCGGCATTCAGCACGTGGATCGGATTGCGGATGCTGGCGACAATAATCTCGGTGTCGTAGCCGTAGTTATCGAAAATGGTGCGGATATCTTCGACAATGTCCATGCCCTCCTGGGAGATATCGTCGAGACGCCCTACAAAAGGAGATACGTACGATGCTCCGGCCTTGGCGGCCAGCAGCGCCTGGAGGGGCGAGAAAACCAGCGTGACGTTGGTTCTGATTCCTTTTTCGGAAAGATTTTTCACCGCCTTGAGCCCTTCGGCGATCATGGGTATCTTGATCACGATATTGGGGTGGATGGCTGCCAGCTCTTCCGCTTCGCGGATCATGCCTTCGTGATCGAGGGCAACGACCTCGGCGGAAATGGGTCCGTCCACGATCTCGGTAATTTCCTTGATGACTTCGATGAATTTACGGCCGGACTTGGCGACCAGGGACGGGTTGGTGGTGACGCCGTCCAGCACCCCGAGGGCATTGGCCTCGCGGATTTCCTTGACATCGGCCGTGTCGATAAAGAACTTCATTTGTTTCCTCCTGATTCCTTAGCGTTTGTTGATGTATTTTCAAAATCCCGGCGGAATTTTTCCAGGCAGTCGATTGAGCAGAAATAGAACCGCTCGCCCCCGATTTTTTCGCTGACGGCGTCTTCCCTGGTGACGTACATGCCGCAGACGGGGTCGCGATAGGTCGTAACTTCTCCCGTTCGTTGCGGGGGTGGTTCTTTGTGTCGGACCAGGCCTCTTATCAATCGATAGAGGCCATAACCGATCACGATATAAAAGATAAGTCGAAGCATGCTGTTTTCCTAGATTTTCGTCACCCGTTCGCCGGGCGGCAGGTCGCGAAGCAGTTCGGTAATGGTTTTGCCGAGGAGGGGATGCATCAGGTCTGGCGAAATTTCGGCTAGCGGTACCAGGACGAATCGTCGCTCCTGGAGCCGGGGATGCGGGAGGGTCAGCGTTTCGCTTTCCATCACGATGCCGTCGTACAAGAGCAGGTCCAGGTCCATGGCGCGGGGACCCAGTGGAACCGTTCGCTTCCGCTTGAAGGTGTCCGTTTCGATCCGTTGCAGTTCGGTGAGCAGCTGGTGTGGCGTCAGGGAGGTTTCGAGTCGAAGAACGGCGTTCAGGAAAGGATCCTGCGGTACGGGACCGACCGGATCCGTATCATAGAAACCGGACAGGGCGGTTATGCGTGATCCCGGAATCTTGCCGATTTCGGCGATTCCCCTGAGGAGGTTCAGCTCCCGGTCGCCGAGATTCGATCCGAGACCTACATAGGTTATGAATTCCATGGTGCCGAGTAGACCATAAATGGAAATTTTCGTCAACAATTCAGTAGGTAAGAGAAGGGGGAATCCTGTTATGTCCTCCTTGGATAGTCACGTTCCGGATTGAAGAGGAAATTGAGCAGTCCGCTGGTGATGCTGAAGAGCAGGGCGCCGAAGAAGGCATTCCAGAAGCCGACGACCGTAAAACCCTTGACAAGCCAGGAAGCCAGGGAAAAAAGACCGGCATTGATGAACAGGGTAAGAAGTCCCAGGGTCAGGACATTGATCGGCAGGGTTACCAGCAGCAGTATGGGGCGGAGGAAGGCATTCAGCAGTCCGAGTACCAGCGCGGTAACCGCCAGTGTCTGCCAGTTGTCCACGCGAATGCCCGTGATGATATTCGCTACGACTATCAGTGACAGTCCGTGGATCAGCCATCTGACGAAAAATCCTTTCATGGTATTTCCTCCCTTTTCCGGCTATGCCGACACAAAAACATGGTACCAAGTATCAGGCATACCGGTGCAAATGTCCAGTATTTAGGACACCGGGTGGGGCTCCCGGTTTACAGCAGCGGGAAGTGAGTTATCATTAGCGTACAGGGGAAACGCTTGCGGGCCACCACAGGTGCTCTTTCCTGCCTGGCCGAGGTATTGCCGTTGACGGCGGCTTTCGATTTTTACGACCAGGAATGTCGGTGGAGCTTGCGACAGCTAGCGGGAGGATTGCATGAACAGGCACTGGAATGTCACGAAAGGGTATATGCCCGCCGAGCATGACGGGTGTGCCATCATCTGTTTTTGCAACAAGGGCGGGCGGCCTACCCATGGCAACGTTCAGCGGACCATCGAGGCCTTGGTGAAGATGGGTCACCGGGCCGGCGAAATAAACGGGGAAGGAGACGGCTGCGGCGTCCTCACCGATATACCGCGCCTTCTCTGGCGGGAGGCGCTGGAAGAGGCGGGGTGTTCGGCCGAAATGGTTGACACGCCTTCGTTTGCCCTGGCGCACCTGCTGGTTCCCAAGGAGGCCCTGGCAGCTGATCCGGCGCTCATGGAAGGGGTGTTGCGGCGTTTTGCAGACAAGGGACTGCAGGTCCTCGTGGAACGGCCCGGTCCGGTCAGGAGCGAGGAATTGGCGGCCAACGCCCGTCGCTCGGAGCCGTTCTTCTGGCAAATCGCCCTGCAGTGTCCCCAGCCGAAGCGGGCCTCCGCACTGCTCGCTTCTCTTGCCATGGAGATAGAGCGGGAAACGCCGGTGCATGTGGCGTCCCTCTCGGGTCACGTAGCCGCCTACAAGGTTCATGGCGCTCCCGAGATCCTGCCGCGCTACTACCCGGAACTGAAACGTCGCGATTTCCTTTCTTCCCTCACCATCGGCCACAGCCGTTATTCCACCAACACCCTGCCGACGGTTCTGCGGGCACAGCCCTTCGGCCTGCTGGCCCATAACGGCGAGATCAATACCATTGAGAGAATCCGCGACGAGGCGCGCATGATGGGAATCGAACTGCCGCCGGGCGGGAGCGATTCCCAGGACCTGAACCGTTTGCTGGAAGGCCTCATGTTCCGCTATGGCCTGTCCCTGTTTGCCGCCATGGAGATGGTTTTTCCGCCCGTTTTCAGCGAGATGGACCGGATGCCGGGTGAGCCGCGGCGCATGTACGGCATGTTCCGTCGCTTCCTTTCCTCCTCCGCGCAGGGTCCGGCAGCCGTTATCGCCCGCTTTGGTGACCGCTGCGTGTTCAGTGTCGATGCCCTCGGCCTCCGTCCCCTCTGGTTCGGCGAAACCGAGGAAGAACTGTTCGCCTCGTCCGAGCTGGGGGTCGTACCCCATGGCGAAATTCTCTCGGATCCCCGCCCCCTGGCGCCGGGGGAAAAGATCGGCATCCGCATCGTTCCGGGCAAGGCGCCGCTGATCTTCGATCACGGTGAACTCATCGCCGAGGCCTTTGCCGCAATCGCCAGGAGGACCGACCTGGCAACCCATGCCGGCGAGCTTTTTGCGGCACGTGACCTTGCCGAGTCGCCGGCGGCCATTTCACCATCCTTTCAACGGACCGCGGGGCTCAACCAGGAGAACCTGCTGGCTGCCAACGCCTGGAAGACCAGCGATCTGCTGGCGTTGCGGCAATCGGCGGTTACCGGGCGTGAACCCATTGTCTCTCTTGGCTATGACGGTCCTCTGGCGGCCCTTTCTTCCCTGCGGCAGAATATCGCCGATTTTTTCAAGGAACAGGTGGCGGTGGTCACCAATCCGGCCATCGACCGGGAACGTGAGGTGGAGCATTTTTCCACCCGGGTCGTGCTGGGTCCCCGGCCGGTCCTGCGCCGGGGCGGTCACGACGCGGTTCTGCTGGAAATACCTTTCCTGACAGGCGGGCGACGCACCGCGACAGCGACTCAGGACCGGGATATCGGCCGTGCCGCCGGCACGTGCACCCTTGAGGACCTGCTCGGCTTTTTTTCCGCCGGACATGGTCGCTACCGGGTTCTGCGTTGCGTCCTCAGTCCCGGCGAAACCCTGGCCGGATCGTTGGAGCGGCTCCGGAACGAGGCGGTCTCGGCGGTTTCTCGTGGGTGCCGGCTGCTGCTTCTCGACGATGGCGCCGCCTTTGCCGGGACGCTGTCATTCCTCGACTCGGCCCTGGCCACCGTGGCGGTGCACAGCGCGCTGCGCGAAGCGAAAACCCCGGCCGGGGAAAGTCTCCGGCGGCGAGTCTCGCTGGTGGTTCGCTCCGGCGCGCTCCGCAATCTCCACGACCTGGTCTTCCTCCTCGGCATGGGCGCCGACGCCCTCTGTCCCTATCTCATGTGGGAGTTGGCCGACGGTGAGGAGAACGGTCTGGCCAATCTCCTGGCGGTGTTGACCGCCGGGCTGGAAAAGGTAATCTCCACCATGGGTACGCACGAATTGGGCGGCTACGGCAGGTATTTCGCGGCGGTGGGGCTTGCCGACGAGGTGGCCGAACTGTTCGGCGTTGCCAACTTCTGCGGTTCCGGCGAGATCGGCCTCGACTTCGCGAAACTGGAAGCGGACGGCAGGGAACGGCGTGCCGTTGCGCGCAGCAGCAAGCGGCAGCCGGTGGAAAACCAGTTTCGGATCTATTCCCGGATATGGAAAATGGTGGGCGCGGTTGCCAAGATGGAGGAAAACTACGCCGAACTGTCTCGCCTGGTCCGCCAGTACGAAATGGAACATCCCCTGGCGATCCGCCACCTGGCCGACTTCCGATTCAGCGACGAAATTACCGTCGACCCGGAAGAGGTGGATAGCTCCATCGGCAGTCATGATTTTCCCATCTTCATAGCAGCCATGAGCTTCGGCTCCCAGGGGGAGACACCGTTCCGCATCTATGCCGAGTCGGCCCGGCGGCTGAACATCATCTGCATGAACGGCGAGGGCGGCGAGATCGCCGACATGCTGGGCGCCTACCGCAGCAATCGCGGCCAGCAGATCGCGTCCGGCAGGTTCGGGGTGACCATGGAATACCTGAACTCGGTGGAGTTCCTGGAGATCAAGGTCGGCCAGGGCGCCAAGCCGGGAGAGGGGGGACACCTGCCCGGCTTCAAGGTGACCGACAAGATCGCCGCCGCCCGGCATGCGGCGCCCGGGGTGACCCTCATTTCCCCTTCCAACAACCACGACATTTATTCCATTGAGGACCTGGCCCAGATTATCGAGGAACTGCGGACCGCCAACCCCCATGCCCGGATCTCGGTCAAGGTTCCGGCGGTGGCCGGGATCGGCACCATTTCCCTCGGTATCGCCAAGGCTGGGGCGGATATCATAACCATCAGCGGCTACGACGGCGGTACCGGCGCCGCCCGTCGGCACGCGGTGAAGTTCGTCGGCTTCCCGGTGGAGATCGGGGTGCGCGAAGCGCACTGCGCCCTGGTGGAAGCGGGGATGCGCAGCCGGGTCGAAATCTGGGCCGATGGTGGTGCCAAGACCGGCCGCGACGTGGTAAAACTGATGCTCTTGGGCGCCAATCGGGTCGGTTTCGGTACCATGGCCATGGTGGTTATCGGCTGTACCGCCTGCCGGAGCTGTCACCTGGGAACCTGTCACGTTGGTATCGCCACCCAGATCGAAACCCCGGAAGAGGCGCGGAAAAAAGGCCTGAAACGGTTCGTGCCCCGCGTCTTGGAGAACGGAGTCATTTACCAGACCACCTTCTTCCGGGCCCTCGGCCGGGAGATCCGCACCCTGACCGCCAAGCTCGGTTTCCGCCGCACCCAGGACCTGGTGGGACAGGCCCAGCTCTTGGAGCAGGCGCGGGGGCTCGACCGCCTCGACCTGTCGGCGCTTCTTGCTCCGCCACCACCCGGCGAGATCCGCCACGATGAGGATGCGATCCGTATCATCCGCAAGCCCCTCAATTATCTCACCTCACTCATCTCCGGCCTGGTGACCGAGGCTTTCGAGGGGGGCGACGAGCGGGTCCATTACAATGACGGCAATGCATCCAGTTCCGACCGGGCCATCGGCACCTATCTCTCCGGTGCCTTGAACCGCGCCCGCGAGCAGGGCCGGTTCCTGAACGCCCGCGAGGCGTTTCTCCATTTCCGACGCGATTCAACGCCCGGCAACGGCCTTGGCGCCTTTGCAAGCGATCCGCTGGCCATCCTGGTCGAAGGCGGTGCCCAGGACGGCGTGGGGAAATCGGCCGGCGGCGGCAAAATCGTGGTGCTGAAGGGCGAGAACCGGCACGGCGTCAGGGTCGGCGGGTCCGTCGGCAAGGGCTTGGCATACGGCGCCCAAGGCGGCACCTTTTTCATCCAGGGTGATGCCGACAGTCGTGCCTGTATACGTCTTTCCGGGGCCGACGTCGTGCTTGGCGGGCGCATCAGGGGCTCCCTCGACGATTCCCGCGGGCTTCTGGCCGAAAGGGCCAACCTCAAGGGTTTTGCCTTCGAATACATGACGGCGGGCACCGTCGTCGTACTTGGCGATCCCGGGCCCTGGATCTGTTCCGGCATGACCGGCGGTGCGGTCTACTGTCGCCTTGATCCGCAAATGGGCATGGACCGCGAGGCGCTTCGCCGCAGGGTCGCCCGCGGCGCGGCTGTGACGATACTCGACCTGGATGACGATGACATCGGCCGGGTGGAAGATCTGCTCCTCCAGTACCACCGGGAAATGCTCCACTCCCACCAGGAAGAGGAAGCCGACTGGCTGGAAGGGATCATCGGCCAGTGCCGTACCGCCTTTGTCAAGATCGTACCGGAACACATCCCTTCTCCGGTTCCCACCGACGAATAGTTCCCATCTTCCGTCGGGCACGTCTGTGGCGGCACTTGCAGGAACCACGGCGCATAACGGCCACCGTTCCTGCCCCCGGCCGGGGCAATGGTTTTGGGTCTTGACCTGGCCCCGCTGACGTAGTAAGTGTAATTCTTATCCGACGCTTCAGGGTAGAAACAAATTGAGCACTTGCAGGAACTGTTCAAGTGCCGGGACGCCATGCATCACTACCTCGAAAAAATTTTCGGTTCACGCATCAGGGCCAGGTTGATCGGTTGGCTGTTCAGTCACTCGGACGAAATTTTTTATGTCGGCCAGCTGGCGGAACTTCTCGATGAAAAAGCCGCCAGCCTCAGCCGTGAACTTTCCCGTCTCAACCAGGCCGGAATCCTTCTGTGCCTGCGACAGGGAAAACGCCGGTATTTCCGCGCCAATCCCTCTTTCCTCTTTTTCCCCGAACTGAAAAGACTGGTCTTGAAAACCGTTGGTATCCCCGGGCAGTTGAGCAATCTCCTCAGTCGGATAACCGGTGTCCGTCACGCTTTCCTGTATGGTTCCCATGCCCGCGGGGAGGAGGTCGGCGGTGATATTGATCTCGTGATTATCGGCGACATAAATTGCGACACGTTGGATGAGTTGCTGGAAGGTTTCGAAAATGCCGAGGCGCGAACGGTTAATTGCCTGATTTACGGGCCTGCCGAATTCGACGAGAAATTGAAGGCGGGAAACCATTTTCTCCTCGATCTTCTCGAGGACGATTTCATCATGCTTGTGGGCCGTCGCGATGAACTCAGTCATTAACTATTATGATCATCTGGTGATATGATGAGTTGCCCAGCACGCTGACGGGCTTCCCTCAGAAGCCGGGTCATTTGCTTTCCTGGATATGACGCCGGTGAAACAACAGGATTATGCCCCATGAAAAAACGACTTCTGCTTATTTCTCCTATTGGCGATCGGAGCCTGCTCGGCAGCGACTTCTATTTCCGCCTTCCTTCCCTGGGGTTGCTCAAGCTTGCATCCTTGACACCGCCGGATTGGGAAGTGACCATAATCGATGAAAAAGTAGAGCCGATCGATTTTTCACGGGACGCGGAACTGGTCGGGGTTACCGCTATGACACCGGTGGCCAAACGCGGTTATGCCATCGCCGACCGGTTCAGGAGCCGCGGCATTCCGGTGGTCATGGGCGGCATGCATGTTTCCAAGTTGCCGGAAGAGGCACTGCGCCATTGCGACAGCGTGGTCATCGGCGAAGCAGAGGACCTTTGGGATCGGTTGATTGCCGACCTGGAAGCGGGCCGGCTGCAAAAGATCTACCGTCACGAGAACAACTATCCCTGTCTTGCCCGCCGACCGTTGCCCGACTGGGACCTTTACCGCGACAAGCGATACCTGCCGGTCCATTTTATCGAGACCACCCGCGGCTGTCCGTTCAACTGCGAATTCTGCTCGGTAACCAGCTCGTTCGGCGGTAAGTTCCGCAACCGTCCGGTCGACGACGTGGAACGAGAGATTCAAAATATGAAGCCGTTTCCGGGCAGATTCACCTGGCAGAACCTCGTCTTTTTCAATGACGACAATATCATCAGCAACAAGCGCCACGCTCGGGAACTCCTGACGCGCATGATTCCCTACAAGCTCGATTGGCTGGGACAGACATCGGTGGACATGGCCCAGGACGACGAAATGCTGGCACTCTGCAGAAAGAGCGGTTGCATGGGCCTGCTGGTCGGGTTCGAGTCACTGTCGGCGGAAACCCTCAAATCGGTCAGCAAAGGGGTCAACAAGCCTCAGCAGTACCTTGAGGTGGTCAAGCGCATGCATGACCACGGTATCGGGGTCAAGGGTTCCTTCATCTTCGGTTTCGATACCGATGACGAAGGTGTATTCGAACGTACCCTGGAATTTGCCGCCAAGGCCAAGATCGACGTAGTATACTATTCAATCCTTACGCCTTATCCGGGGACGGCCCTCTACGAAAAGATGGTTGCGGAGGGTCGTATCATCGACTACGATTGGGACCATTACAATACCCATAACGTGGTCTTCCAGCCCAAGCTCATGACACCGGAAAAACTTTTCGAAGGTTATTGGGCCGCATTTCGGGAAAGTTTCAGCTGCCCGGGCATTTTCCGCCGCATGTGGGGTAACGGCACGAAGTACAATTTTTTCTTTCCCATGAATTTCGGCTACCGTCAATCAATCCGCAAGGCCATGGCGGCCCTTCAGTTTCCGGCTTCCCCGGTTCTGTCGTGATAATTTTTCGCCGTCGCGAGAGTCCGGGTAGCATGATGAACCGAGTTCACCTGTTGCGTATGGGGGAATCTTTGTTACGCTTTTTTGATGAAACGAAAAAGGAGGTGAAAAGGAAATTTCCTGTTCTGTCAACCGGTATCTGCGAACTTGACCGCAACGAGTTTCATGGTGGCGTATTCCGCGTGCGAACGGGCAAATAAGGCCGTACGTTCGAATTATTTGGAAACCGTGCTCTTTGCATTGTTTCATTCGTCGCGTGCTGATTCCCGGCCACGAGTACGAAGCGCTGCTTCCACAGTACTTTTCTCAGGCGGACAAATTGCCGTTATGGGAACTAAGGGGAACGGAATATGACGGAAAACGAAAAGGAAATGTTGGAAAAGCTGGCTGATGAAGCGGAAATGATTCTTCGGGAAGACTGTGAAAAGAAGGACCTTAAGGAGAAGAGAGGCTTAATAAAGAACACCCTCTACGATGGTTCAAAGAAGCTCAAGCACAGAATACCCAAGGGAAAACAGGTGTAAAACCCTTTATTATCAGAAATTGGCGGTATCCCCCGCGGTGTGAATGCCCGGGGAAAAGGAGCGCAGTGAAATGGCGATTGTAAGGTATAACCCGTTGCGGGAATTGCGCGGCATGCAGGAACAGATGAATCGTCTTCTCGACTTGGCCTGGAACCGCGGCCCTGGGGAAGAACTCCGGGAAGGAGTCTGGCAACCCCTGGTCGATATTTTCGAAAATGACGAAGAGGTGGTCATCAAGGCCGAACTGCCGGGTGTCGACCAAGAGGACATCGAGGTCAAGATAGAAGATACAACACTGATAATTCGCGGGGAACGGAAACAGGATGCGGAGATCCGGCAGGAAAACTATCACCGGATAGAGCGATATTACGGGCCGTTTCAGCGAAGCTTCCTGCTGCCCCAGACCATTGACCAGCAAAAGGTCAAGGCTGCTTGCGACAAGGGGGTCCTGACAATCACCCTGCCGAAGAAGGAAGTAATAAAGCCTCGACAGATAACCGTAGAAGTGAAGTAATTCATTTGATTGACGAACAACGAAGACGGGCCGGAGAAATTCGGCCCGTTCTTTTTTGGGGAGGGGGCGACGAAGTTTCCGTTCGGAGAGTATCGCCAAGGGCCGGTTGGGCGCTATTCAGAGATAGGGCGAAAAAAGTTTTGCCGCGCTGTCCCTGAGCCGTTCCGGCAGAGGTCTGCCGTCCATCTCTGCAAGAGAAATTTCCCGCGATCGGGAGCGGGTTTCCCGGTAGTGGCGCTCCAGTATGCCGGTGAATTCGCGATCGTAAACTTCCAGGTCCAGCTCGAAGTTGAGCCGCAGGCTGCGAGGGTCGAGGTTGGCCGAGCCGATGAGGCTCCAGACGCCGTCCACCAGCAGCAGCTTGGTGTGCACGAAGGGGGGCGGCTGGTAATAGATGCGGATTCCGCACTGGAGCAGTTCCCAGAGAAAGGCGCGGGTCGCCCAGTGAACCAGGGGTAGGTTGTTGTCGGCAGGCAGAATCAGCGACACGTCCACACCACGCATGGCGGCCGTGTTCATGGCCGAAATAAGCGCACGATCGGGAATGAAGTAGGGGGTCATGACCAGCACACGCTGTTCGGCGCATGACAGGGATCCCATTATGATCCAGAGGAGTTTTCGGAATTCCTTGTCCGGTCCGTCGGCAACAGCCCGCACGAACGCGGTACCGTTTGCATTCGGCTGCGGGAAATAGCAGGGGTCGTCGAGGAGTTTACCGGTTACGAAATACCAGTCTTCGAGGAAGACTTTCTGCAGATCGGCGACTACCGGCCCTTCGGTCTTGAAATGCATATCAACCACCGGCGACGAGGATTCCGGGTGTCCCACCATGTGCCGCCCGCCGATATTCATGCCGCCGGTAAAACCGGTAGCGCCGTCGACAATCAGTATTTTGCGGTGATTGCGCAGGTTGAGACGGCCCCCCTGGCGCAGGGGCAGATAACGGCCGATGGCAACCCGTGAGCCCCGCAGGAGTTTCCGGGCCGTGGGACGGGAATACTTTTCCCCCAGCCCGTCCACGATGACGCGCACTTCAACTCCCCGTGCGGCGGCGACACGCAGCGCTTCCACGAACTGGCGGCCGGCCTTGTCGCCGTCGAAAATGTAGGTGCTCAGGTGAATGGAATGGCGGGCCGCTGCCAGTGCCTCGAGCATGGCGGGATATGCTTCGTCGCCGTTGTGATAGGCAACTAGTCGGTTGCCGGCGGTAAGAGGGGTCGTTACGATCCGCTCGGACAGAATGCGGAGCTCGTTCAGGTGCTCCATGTCGGCCGTAATTCCCGGCACGGATTGTGTCGGGCAGCTGTCCTGGAAGGCTTCATGACCGGCAAGACGCCGACCGGTTTTCTGCCAGCGGCGGGCCGTGCGGACGATGCGATTGATTCCCATGGTCCAGTAGAGCAGGGGGCCGATCAGCGGAAGCATGAGGCTGACGAGGATCCAGCCCAGGGCGGAGCGGGGATCGCGCTTCATGAGCAGCGCATGCGAGGCGGCATAGAGGGAGAGTGTCGCAGAAGCCGCAATTATCGTGATCCAGAGTACCGTCTCCAATAGGACCTCGAAAAATAGTAGTGATGATCCTGCTCAATGAAAATACCGCATCCCGGGAAGAGGGGTCAAGGTCAATCCGGCAGGTGAATCATCAGCGTAGCGACCATGGTCGATAAAAAAAGGGATGGGGTTCGCCCCATCCCTTTTCGGTTGCCATGGCAGTTTGTTGATTATTTTACGATGGTTTCCGCCAGTTTCATGGCAGCTTCCTTGTACGGGTTGGCGTACAGGATGATGAGGCAGATGACCAGTACATAGATCGCCAGGGATTCGATCATGGCGAGACCGATCATCATGGTGGTCAGAAGCTTGCCGTAGACACCGGGGTTGCGGGACGTGCCGTCGAGGGCGCCCTTGATCGCGTGGCCCATACCAATGCCGGGGCCGACAACACCGAGACCCATGCCGATACCTGCTGCAAGAATACACATGGTGAAAAATAACATCCGTTGCTACCTCCTGTTGGGTTTGTTTTCCTAAACGGTATAGGAAGAGAAATTCTAATGGGCCTCCTCGAGGGAGCCCTGAATGTAGATGGTCGAAAGAAGCATGAAAACGAATGTCTGGAGGAACGCCACCAGAACGCCCATGAGCATCATGGGAAGCGGAACGAGGAACGGCACGAGACCGAAGAAAATCAGAAGGATCAATTCATGGCCGTTCATGTTGCCGAAAAGACGGAAAGAGAGGGAAAGGGGACGGCTGAGGTGACCGATAATTTCAACGGGCACCATGATCGGCGCCAGCCACCAGACCGGTCCCATAAAATGCTTGACGTATTTTATTCCATGATTCCGTATGCCGATTACGTGAGTCGAGAAGAAAACGATGATGGCGCAGGCGACGGTGGTGTTGAGGTTTGCCGTCGGCGGGTAAAAGCCCGGTACCAGGCCGATGAGATTGGATGCCAGGATGAAGAAGGCAAGGGTCGCGATAAGCGGAAAGTATGGTTTTCCCCGTTCGCCCATGTTGTCGATGATCATTTTTTCGATGCCGCCGATGAAAACTTCCATGAAGTTCTGGAGCTTACCGGGAACCTTCGTGATGCGCGACTTGACCATCAGGGCAAGAACGATGAGAAGCGCCATCACCAGCCAGGCATGTACGATGGCATCAATGCCGGCTTGGTTGGTGAAGGGTTTCGGGTCACTCGTGAGCGAAGACAGGAGATCCCGGAAGAACTGGAGAAACAGATACGGATGAACCATGGTGCACTAACCTCCATTGAGGGTTGCCATATACACGGTAACGGCGATGATGGTGATGACCAGGACCGAGAGTCCCAGCAATAGACCGAAAATATTTATTTTAAAATACAGGATCAGGATGGTGATGTATAGCGCCAGTATCGCCAGGCGCAGAACGTAGCGCATTTGGGCGAAGCGTACCGCCTGGCGCGCCGGCAGGCCCATGGCGCGCTGGAGAATCCGGTACATCCAGTGACTGTTTGCCAGTGCCGCAATCCCGCCCGCGGCCACGCCAAGGGCAAAGGAACCGGAAACGAAGAACAGCCCGCAGGCCACGAGAACCACGAGCAGAATCGCGCTGCCGATACTCAGGACGGCGAAAATATTATTTTCGTCTATTTTCACCGGAGTCACTGTTCCTGATTTCTCTGCCGATTATTACGAAAATGTTGCGAAAGGCCGCGATGATGCCGATAAAGAGAAAGATAAAGAAAAAAACATGGTTCGTGCCGAATGCGTCGTCCAGGAAACGTCCGAAAATCACACCCATGGCAATGGCCAGCACAACCGAGATGCCCATGCTGGACACGATGCCGAGCGTTTTCAGAAGTTTCCGTTTTTCTTCATCCATGAACCCTGCCCTTATACCATAGCTAAAGTAAAAATAACAACCAAAATTTTCATAAAACTAAAAATCGGGTTTTTGCATGAAATCGTTTGCCCTTTCGCCGAGGTAGAGGGCTAGAGGGAGAGTAGGGGCAACCCCCTGTGGTTGCCCTTAAATTATGTTGCGGGCAGGCACGGGGGCCTGCCCCTACAGTTATTAGCCTCTGCCGGCCGGTCAACAGCCTTCTCTTTCCCGGCAGACTCTGAATGCGGACCGGGCCGCCGCCGCCGTTCGTTCGATATCTTCGTCCGTGTGGGCGATCGAGACGAAGGCGGTTTCGAATTGCGACGGGGCAAGGTAGATGCCCTGGTCAAGCATGGCTCGAAAATAGGCGCCGAAGGCAGCCGTGTCGCATCGAGCCGCCGTTGCCCAGCCGTGGACCTCCTCACTGGAGAAGAAGACGCAGAGCATGCTGCCGACCCGCGTTGCATGGATCGGGAAGTCGGCCGCCGCCGCCGCTTGAACCACGGCATCGGCAAGTACGGAGCTTTTTTCTTCCAGGCGCCGGTAAAAGCCGTCTTCCCGGAGAATCTCGAGGGTGGCGATACCAGCTGACATGGCCATTGGGTTGCCCGAGAGCGTTCCTGCCTGATAGACGCCGCCCGCAGGGGAGAGCCGTTTCATAATTTCCCGTCTTCCACCGAATGCGCCGACCGGAAGACCACCGCCGATGACCTTGCCGAGCGTGGTCAGGTCGGGCGTGACGCCGTACAGCTCCTGTGCCCCGCCGTAGGCGACCCGGAAGCCGGTCATGACTTCATCGAAGATGAGGACGATGCCTTCTCGGTCGCAGAGCGTGCGCAGCCCTTCGAGGAAGCCCTGGCGGGGAGGAACGGTTCCCATATTGCCGGCTATCGGTTCGATGATGATGCAGGCGATCCGGCCCCGGTTCCGGTCAACCAGCGCTTGCACCGAATCCAGATCATTGAATTCCGCGACAAGGGTATGACGGGCGAAGTCAGCCGGAATTCCTGGTGAATCAGGGACTCCGAAGGTGGCGGCGCCGGATCCGGCCTTCACCAGCAGCGAATCGGCGTGGCCATGGTAGCAGCCCGCGAACTTGATAATCGTATCACGTCCGGTATAGGCGCGGGCCAGGCGGATTGCACTCATGGTTGCTTCGGTGCCGGAGCTGACCATGCGTACCATTTCGATGGACGGTACCGCGGCAACGACCATCTCCGCCAGTTGTACTTCGAGTTCGGTGGGGGCGCCGAAACTTGCTCCCTTGTTCAAGGCGGTGGTAACGGCGGCGACTACCTTCGGATGGCAGTGGCCGACGATCATCGGTCCCCAGGAACCGACGTAGTCGATATATTCGTTGCCGTCAGCGTCAAACACCTTCGAACCCGCGGCACGGTCGATGAACAGGGGGCGACCGCCTACCGACTTGAAGGCCCTGACCGGGCTGTTGACGCCGCCGGGGATTACTTTTTCGGCTTTTTCAAACAGGAATAATGAACGGTCATGTTCCATGGGACCACCATTTCGAGATTTTGGTGCGGTACTATCCGTTTCGGAAATCATCCGCATAACGGATATAATTGCGGGCCGACGTCCGGATCCTTTCCAGCTCTTCCGCGGTCAGGTCACGCTTGTAGCGAGCCGGCGCCCCGAGCCACAGGGTGCGGGGCGGGATGATCGTTCCTTCGGTGACGAGCGCGCGCGCTCCTACGAGGGATTCTTCTCCCACCACGGCCTTGTCCATTACAACCGCCTGCATGCCGACGAATGCGCCATTGCCGATGGTGCAGCCGTGCAGGGTCACGCTGTGGGCAATGGTGACATAGTCGCCGATAAGGAGTGGTGCGCCGGGGTCATCAGCGGTTTTTCGGTGGGTTACGTGCAGCATGGAGAGGTCCTGGATGTTGGTGCCGATGCCGATTCGGATAGCGTTCACGTCGCCGCGCACCACGCAATTGTACCAGACGCTGCTTTGTCGGCCGATTGCCACGTCACCTATGATGACGGCGGTTTCGGCGATAAAGGCCGAGGGGTCGATTGCGGGATGAATACCCTTGAAGGGGCGGATCATGGCGACAACCTCGTTGAAAACCGAACAATCGGGATACTATTCAGTCCCGGGGCACGGCCAGCATCCGGTCGAGAGCGCGCTTCGCGGGTATCCGGATTTCTTCCTCGACCCGTACTTCAGGAGTCATGGTCCGCAGGGATGCGAGGACATCGTCCAGGGAGATGAGCTTCATGTTCGGACAGATGAGAGCCGGCGAGGCGAGGATGAACTCTTTATCGGGATTTTCCTTCCGCAGACGATAGAGGATGCCTGCCTCAGTGCCGATGATGAACCTTTGCGCGGAACTTTTTTGGCAGTACTCATACATGCCGCTGGTGGAACAGGCGTGATCAGCAAGGGCCGTGACGGCGGGATTGCATTCGGGATGACAGACAAACAGGGCATCGGGGTATTTCTCTTTCAGGCGGACGACCTCTTCAACCCTTAAACGTTCATGGGTGGGACAGAATCCGTTCCAGAAGTGGAAGGTTTTGGAAGAATTTTTTGCCGCGAACTGTCCCAGATTGCGATCAGGGGCAAATATTAGCTCATTCTCGGGTAGTGAGTTGACGACACGCAAGGCATTGGCCGAAGTACAGCAGATATCGGAATGAGCCTTGACCGCGGCGGTTGAATTCACGTAGGTAACAACCGGTACCCCGGGAAGGCGGGATTTCATTTCCAGCAGTTTTTCCACCGTCACCATGTCGGCCATGGGGCAACCCGCGTCAAGGCGCGGCAGCAGGACCGTCTTGTCCGGTGACAGAATGGATGCGGATTCCGCCATGAAATGCACGCCACAGAAGACGATGACGTCCGCGGTTGTCTTTGCGGCTTCTATGGAAAGGGCAAGGGAGTCACCCGTGATGTCGGCGATTTCCTGCACTTCATCCCGCATGTAGTTATGAGCAAGCAAAACGGCGTTCCGTTCCTTGAGGAGTTCCCGGATCTCTTTTTTGATGTCTTCCTGATGCATAATGTGTCTTTTCCCTGTTATGCCCTTGTCGTTGCACGGCAATTTTATTGGTAAAATATGCCAGATAGTAGCCAATGTTGACTGGTATGTCAAACTCTTTGGTTAGGCCGAGAGACTTATTGCCTTTATTTGCCAAGGTTTTCTCTTGTAAGGGCTTTCTTGACACCCTTCCGCAAAACCACTATTATTTTCCCATAGTGGCGCTCGTTTTGGCCGGAAATATTGGGAGGCGCCGAGCGTCTTTTCTTGGCAGAGGGCTTTCCCTACCAGCAGGAGACGGTACAACCCTGCAGCGAGGTTTTCATGTTTGGCTACGGCATGCCGCAATTGATCATCATCCTGGTGATTGCGCTGATCGTTTTCGGTCCCCAGAAGCTGCCGGAGATCGCCCGTTCCCTCGGCAAGGCCCTGGCGAACTTCAAGCGGGCGGCGGATGATTTCAGGTATGCCATGGAAGAAGAGGCGCGCAACGAGGAAGAACGGGAGATGTCGAAAAGAGAGGAGATCGTTGGAAAGGAACTGTACCCGCCGGAGGACGGGAGCTCCGGAACCGAAGAAAAAGTCGGGTAACTCCATTTTCGGTATATGAAATGAAAAAAAGGCGGATCACTCCGCCTTTTTTTCATTTCGTTGTTCCGGCCTTACAGTGTCTTCAGGAGACTCTTCACCTTCTTCGCTTCTTCAGACTTGGGGTAGTTGTCGGCCAGTTTGTTCAGAACGTAGCGGGCGGTTTTCCTGTCGCCGATGCTTTTGAACGATAGGGCCTGTTTCATTAGTGCCGCCGGCGCCTTTTCGTCCTTCGGATACTTCTTGATGATATTCTGGAAAGCCAGGATTGCCTGGTCGAAATTCTTTTCGCCGTAATACGTTTCGCCGATCCAGTACTGGCAGTTGGGCACCAGCTTATGGGAAGGATGCTGTTCGATTATGCTGGTGAAAAGGTCACGAGCCTTTTGCAATTCGCCCGCCTTGTATGCCGAGAGTCCCCGTTCATAGATCCCTTCGGGTGTCGAATCGTTTGAAGATACCCCGGCCTGAACTTCACCGAACTTCTGTTCCAGTTTTGCCAGCCTGTCCTCCAGGGTCGTGAGCCGGCGCTCGGTTTCCTCTTTCAGGAATTCCTTGTCGGTTGAGCTTTTCTGCGTCAGAATTTTGAGATCGTCGATTTTTCCCGACAATTCACGCATGTCGACCCGGATTGTTTCCTGGGAGGCTTGCAGGTCGGCGGCGCCTTTCCGGAACTCGCTCAATTCCTGGCGAAACTGCTGGAGCGAACCCTGTACTTCATCGTTGGCCATTTGCCGAACGCCGGCCATCTCCTGTTCCAGGCGGTCGATGCGCTTTTTGGCGTTGTTTGTGCTGTATTCAAGGCTTCGCAGATCTCCTCTGGAGGCGCATCCCGCGATACCGATAAGGGTTGTGAAAATAATCAACCGTGTTACGATACCCATGTCAGTTTTATCTCCTTGTTTTCAATACTTCCGCTTATTTCACAATAACGAAGTCCACCCGCCTGTTTTTCGCCCATGCGGCTTCGTTATGTCCCGGGTCGGCAGGCTTTTCTTTGCCGTAACTGATCGTTTCGAGACGATCGCCGGGAATGCCCAGGGTTGCCAGATAGTTCCTGGCGGCCATGGCGCGCTTTTCGCCGAGAGCCAGGTTGTATTCGTCGGAGCCCCGTTCATCGCAGTGACCTTCGAGGCGGACGACACCGCTAGTGTTCTTCAGCATCCAGCGGGCATTCTTGTCGAGGGCATCACGGGCATCCTGGCGGAGTACATAGGAATCCAGGTCAAAATAAATGGTTTCAAAGGGTTTCATGTCCATGGCGGATTCCGTGAGGCTCTCGTCTTTGATCACCGATTCCTGGGGAATCTGTGTCGGCGCCGGCGCTGTTGTCGAATCGGGAACCTGGGACGTTGCCGCATCGCTCCGGGCAAGACCCTCATCTTCCTTCACCACCTGTTTTTTTGCGCAGCCTCCCGCAACAAGGGCGAGACAGGAGAGCACGAGCAGCATTCCGAAAAACTGTTTTTTCATTTTCTTCTCCTTTTTTTAATAAAGTAGCGGATCTTCCGGAGCCGCGCAGAGATCGTTAAATGCGGTGCATTATACTACAATGATGGTTAGTTTCATAGTGTTTCAGGGTGACACGGTTTGCTCAGAGCTACCAGCGGGGCGACCAAACGGGATGGGAATCACTGCTTGCGCCCCGTGAAACCCGTGTCTGGCCGCTGCCGTCGGCGCGCATGACATAGATTGCCGGGCTGCCGTCGCGGGTCGAGCTGAAGGTGATGAACCGTCCGTCCGGCGACCAGCGGGGATGCTCGTTGCTGCCTTCGCTGGTGAGCCGGGTATCGTCCTTTCCGTCCGGGGTAATGGAGTAGATCTGGAAGCCGCCGCCCTCCTGCCGGCAATAGAGGATGTGATCGCCTTTCGGCGACCAGGCGGGGCTTACATTATAGGCGCCGCTCGTCGTCAGCCGGTAGGGGTTCGAACCGTCGGCGTTCATGACGAATATCTGGGGTTTTCCCAGCCGGTCGGACAGGAACGCGATCTTGCCGCCGTCGGGAGACCAGGCAGGCGAGGTGTCGATTGCGCTGTTACGGGTGAGGCGGGCCATTCTGCCGCCGTCCTTGCTGATGAGGTAGATCTCGGCATTGCCGTCCCTGCTCAGGGACAGGGCGACCCGACTGCCGTCCGGCGCCCAGGCGCCGGTGATGTTGATGCCCGGATGCGATGAGATGCGGGCTTCGGCCGTACTGAACAGGTCCCGCCGGTAAAGGTCCGGCTTCCCTTTTTTGTAGGAGGTATAGATGATTTCCCTGCCGTTGGGGGAGAAATCCGGGTTGAGATTGATCGAGCCGTTGGCGGACAGGCGCTGGACATTATGGCCATCGTAATCCATCAGGTAGATTTCCTTGTTGCCGGACCGTTTCGATACGAAAGCGATTTTGCCGGTGAATGGTCCCTTTTCCCTTGTCAGGAGCAGCAGTATTTCATCGGAAAAGGCATGAGCCATCCTGCGGGCGTCTTTACGTTTGCCTGAGTACCTTTTAGCGAGCACCTGCCGGCCGTTTATCACATCGTAGAGCCGGAATTCCAGGATGGCGCCTTCTCCGTCGAGGAGATACCCGGATTTTACGAGGTATTCCGCGCCAACCGCGCGCCAGGGGGCCATTTCGAACGTGCCGGGACGGATGCCGGAGGCTCCCCGTGCCTGAGAGGTATCGAGCATGGTAAAGCGGCCGGTGAGGTCCATGTCGAAGCGGAGGGCGTCCATGACGTTCCGGGAGATGTCGTCGCTTTCTCCACCACCTTGGCTGACGGTTGAGGCGAGGGCGAGGTATGCCTTACGGTCTGGCGAAGCGGTGACCTCCAGGTAGCCTTTTTCGGCGAGGCCGGCCACCGGGAGCAGCACGAGAATCATGAGAAAAACAACGGCGCGTTTCACTTTTTTCCTACTCCTTCCGGCTTGAAGATAAAGCCCTGTTGAAAATTTTTTCGTCCGGGCGGCGGCGGAATATTCTCTTCAGCCAGGTAGATCGCCCGAATGACCGAGTCGTCGAAAGCCTTGTCGCCGGAACTTCGCTCGATACGATAGCCGGCGATCTTGCCGAACCGGTCGATGGTCAGTCGTACCACGGCCATTGGGTTTCCGCTGCGCGACACGATGGTTTTTTCAAATGCATCGCGCAGGCGCGATTGGATATAGCTGCCGTAGTCACTGCCCGCTTCCGTTCCGGTTCCTCCGGGCATGCCGGCCCTGCCGCTTCCCGCGGCAACCTTTTTCCTCAGTTTTTCAATGGCGTCTTCGGTATGTTGCCCTTCGACTTTTTTCTGTAGACGGGCAAGGCGCTCTGTGAAATCCCTGTCGGTATCGGCGCTGGTCTCGCGTTTCTTTTTCTCGGGAATCGGCACGGGAAGTTTCTGGGGGACATTGGCGGGAGACCGCATTTCTTCTTTGCGGGGCTCCGGCGCGGCGGGCCTGGCGTCCGAACCCTGGTTCGACGGGGAGCCGGCCCGGGGATCGGCCACCGGAAGATTGACGATATCGACATAGTAGACCGGCACGGTATTCATGTGATCCGTGCGGAAAAAATCAAGAAAACAGAATGCCGTCAGGAAGGCCAGATGTACGAACAGCGAGCAGGCGACGGCGGAAACCAGCCCGAAATCTTTCTTCGGACGATGTCTCATTTTTTCCGGGCGGGCTCCGTCATCATGCCGAGCCGCTCGATGCCGGCTCCCTTGATTTCCGCCATGGTCTTCACGACTTCACCGTAGGGAACGTCTGTGTCGGCTTTCAGGAACACTTCCTTCTTGGCCCGTGTCTCGAACAGTGAAACAAGTTTCGCGGTCAGCTCCGCATGGCTCGTTTCCGCGGCATTGATGAATACCCGGCCTGATCTGTCGACGGAAACCACGACGGTTTCCTGGTCGGCGGTAAGCGACTTCGCCTGAGTTTTGGGTAGATTTACCTGGACCCCCTGCTGCATCATGGGGGCGGTCACCATGAATATGATGAGCAGGACCAGCATCACGTCGACAAAGGGCGTGACGTTGATCTGGGACATGGCGCCGTTTCGGTTTTCTCTGCTGCCGATTTCCATGATCGTCCCCTATTTCCTGCTGATGGATCTCTGCACGATGTTGAGATATTCCGTGGAAAAACTGTCCATCTCGGCGATCAGGACCTTGATCTTGTGCTGGAAATGGTTGTACCCCATGACAGCCGGGATTGCCGCCACCAGCCCCACAGCCGTAGCAATGAGTGCCTCGGCGATGCCGGGAGCGACAACGGCCAGGGAGGCCGATCCGGTTTCTCCGATGCCTTTGAAGGCGGTCATGATGCCCCAGACGGTTCCGAATAACCCGATGAAAGGTGCGGTCGAACCGGTGGTGGCCAGGAAGGTCAGGTACCGTTCCAGGCGGGTAATTTCCGAGGTGGTTGCCCGGCGCAGGGCGCGGGCGACATTGTCCAGGCCGCCAAGGTCGGTGCTGATCGTGTCCTGGGGTTCCCGTTCCTCTCCCCGTTCCATCAGCTTTTTCAATTCGGCGAAGCCTTCACTGAAGAGTACGGCCAGCGGCGAGTCGGTGAAGCGGTCAAGTTGCTCATTGATTGCATCGAATCGCTTTACCTTCCAGAAAAAATCGAGGAACTTTTCCGATTGGCTGTTGGCGCGATACACCTGGCGGAATTTGAAGAAGATGATGCCGAGGGATACCACGGAAAAGAAACAGAGAACCAGCAAGACTGCTATGACGACCGAACCGGTCATGGCGAAGATTCCCAAAGTGAATACCTCCGTTTGATAAGTGCAAAGTATTGATAAAATAAGCTTCTCTGCCCATCAAGTCAACACGATTTTTCCTTTTTACAATTCTTCACGCAGTGTCCGGAGCGCGCGAAAAACATGGATTGGCGGTTTTTCCGGTTATTGAAAAACTGCAGTGGTGAGCGTCTGACGTTTTGCTCGGCGCTCGCATCTCTGGTTGTCCACGTGAGAGATATACCACCCCCAGGCCCCCTCCTTATCAAAGAGGGGGAAAAACAGAACAGCTTTTCTCCTGTTTGTAGGAGGGGCAGGGGGTGGTAAAGGTTTCTCTCCGACAAATCGCCGCTACTGCGGCGTGGGCCGCAAATTATCACCAAAACCAAGTATATATGATGTTTCCGGTCTTGCCACCTATCTTTGCTTTGGACTTTCGCTCGGTGACTGCGGTACACTGAAACCACGATGGAATTGTCTCTCTATATACATTATCCCTTCTGCCTGCGGAAATGCCTGTATTGTGCATTCAACTCAGTTGCGGATGCACCCTGCACGCCGGACGAATATCTTGAGGGGGTATTGCGTGAGGTGGACCTGCGGGCCGGGATGACGGAACCGGGAGTTGTTGCGGTAACCCTTTACTTCGGCGGGGGGACGCCTTCCCTGTTGGAACCCTGCCAGCTGCAGCGTATCATTGCCTCCGCCAGGGGACGGTATGCGTTGCTGCCGGATGCGGAAATCACACTGGAGTGCAATCCCGGCACCGTAAACCGTGAAAAGCTTGCCGCCTTCCGCGAGGCGGGGGTTAATCGCCTGTCCATCGGCGTGCAGTCTTTCGACGACGCAATCCTGGTTACACTCGGCAGGATCCACAACGGCCGCCAGGCTGTCGAGGCCTTCGCGGCGGCACGGGACGCCGGCTTCGATAACGTGGGAATCGACCTGATCCATTCACTGCCGGGGCAGACCTGTGCTCACTGGGAACGCGACCTGGACCGTGCCCGCGAACTGCACCCGGAACATCTTTCCGTGTATGGCCTGGCCTTGGAAGAGGGTACTCCCTTTGCCCTCCTGAATGAAGAGGGCCGCTTGCCCCTTCCCGATGAGGAGGTATCGGTTGCCATGTACGAAAAAACAACGGAAATACTTGTCGCCGCCGGCTACGAGCAGTACGAGATCGCCAATTTTGCCCGCCCCGGCTTCCGGTCGCGCCACAATTCCGGCTACTGGGAGCGTCGTTCCTATCTCGGCTTCGGCGCCGGCGCCCATTCCTACCTGCGGGGCCACGGCCACGGCCGCCGATTCTCCAATGCTGTCCAGGCGGAGGAGTACCTGCGGCTGCTTTTCAGCGACACCCTCCCCACAGCGGAGAGCCGAACCCTTTCCCGCGATGAGGCTATGGCCGAGTTCCTTTTTCTCGGCTTGCGGATGACCGAGGGGGTGCGTCTCAAACATTTTCGGGATGAGTTTTCAGTGTCGTTCCAGGACGTATTCGGATCTGCCAGTGCCGATCTTTTCGAGGTCGGGCTCCTGGAAGAACGGCATGGTTTTCTCCGTCTCACCCCGAAGGGACGGATCCTTTCGAACCAGGTTTTCGTCCGGTTCCTCTAATAGGGAAATTTCCTTGACAAATGGGGGGGGCGATTGTTACTTTTGTCACAGTTAGCACTCTAAACAATTGAGTGCTAACGTTCGTTACGGGGTCAGCTATGAACGATTTCCTCACAGATCGAGGCAGACAAATTCTCGAGGCGATCATCGACGATTATATCAGGACCGCCGAACCGGTGGGTAGCCGTTCGGTAACCCGCAGGCACGGTCTTGCCTTGTCGCCGGCAACGGTGCGGAACGTCATGTCCGATCTGGAAGAGATGGGCTTCCTGTCGTCTCCGCATACCTCAGCCGGCCGGGTTCCCACCGACAAGGCGTTTCGCCTGTACGTGGATTCCCTGCTCCAGGTTCAATCCATTACCGAGGACCAACAGGAGGAGATTCGCAGGCAATGCCGGGGCCGTTGCATGGATGTAGCGGAAATTTTCAAGGAAACCAGCCGGGTTCTGTCATCCATATCGCATTACGTGGGCATAGTGATCGCGCCGCGTTTTGCGGCCAATGTCTTCCGCCATATCGAGTTCGTGAAACTTTGCGGCAACCGCATCCTGGTAATCATGGTTTCGGAAAGCGGTATTGTCCAGAACAGGATCATAGAAAGCGAGGATAATCTTTCCAACGACGACTTGGTAAGGATGTCCAATTACCTGAACGATCTCCTGCAGGGATTGCCCATATCGGAGGTAAAGACCAGAATTCTCCGGGAGATGGAAGACGAGAAGGTCCGTTACGACAAGCTCATGACCCGGGCACTCAAGCTTTCGAAAGAATCCCTGGAAGGAGCCGAAGTCGAGGTTTTCATCGAGGGACAGGTCAATATCCTCGAACAGCCGGAATTCGCCGACGTGGAAAAGATGAAGGAGATCTTCCACGCGTTCGAGGAAAAGAGCCAGCTTATCGCACTGCTCGACCGGTGCATGGACGCCGACCGGGTGAACATCTTTATCGGCTCTGAAAATTTCTTCAGCCGCATGAACCGGTTGAGCGTCGTTACCGCTCCCTATGCAAGCGGTCCGAACACCCTTGGTGTTCTCGGGGTTATCGGCCCCACCCGGATGGGATACGACAGGGTTATTCCGATTGTTGACTATACTGCACGAATTCTCAGCGAACTGCTGGGACGGGAATGAAGAGTGGAAAGGAGCTTGTTTGAATATGAAGAAGAGTGACACCGATAAAACCGGTGCGGAGAATATGGCGCAGCAGACGGAAGCGGGTGAAGAAACGGCCGAACTGGAAACCGCGAAGACTCCGGAGGAGCGCATTCAACAGCTTGAAGAGGCTTTGGCGGCGAAAGAGGCCGAGGCCGCGACCAACTGGGACAAGTACCTCCGCGAACGCGCGGACCTGGAGAACTATCGCCGGCGCATGCAGAAAGAGAAGGAAGAACTCATGAAGTACGGCAACGAATGCCTGCTTCTCGAAATACTGCCGGTCGTGGACAACATGGAGCGGGCCCTGGCTCATGCCTCGGAAGAAAGCCTTTCCGCGGTCATCGAAGGGGTCAACCTGACCCGCTCGATGCTGCTCTCGGTGCTGAAGAAATTCGGCGTCGAACCCATCGAGACGAAAGGGGCTGCCTTCGACTCGGCCTTCCACCAGGCCATGTGCCAGGTGCCGAACGATGAGGTTGCGCCGAACACCGTTATCGAGGAATTCCAGAAGGGATACCTGCTGAACGAGCGGCTCCTGCGGCCGGCAATGGTTTCCGTTTCGGCATCGACGAAAAACGGCAATGAATAATTTTTTCACCTCCCCTTGTTTTTTAACGATCGGATGACTAGCTTTAGGGTGCAGAGACATCAAAAGGAGGAACACATATATGAGTAAGGTAATCGGAATCGACCTGGGTACTACGAACTCCTGCGTGGCCATCATGGAGGGGGGGGAGCCCGTTGTCATAGCCAATGCGGAAGGAAGCCGCACGACGCCTTCGATGGTAGCGTTCACGGACAGCGGCGAGCGGCCGGTGGGCCAGCAGGCGAAACGCCAGGCGGTAACCAATCCGGAAAATACCCTGTTTGCCATCAAGCGCCTGATCGGGCGCAAGTTCGATACGGATGCGGTCAAAAGGGATATTGCCATATCTCCGTTCAAGATCGTTAAGGCCGACAACGGCGACGCCTGGGTGGAAGTACGGGGCAAGCAGTATTCACCGCCGGAAATTTCCGCCATGATCCTGCAGAAAATGAAAAAAACCGCCGAGGACTACCTGGGTGAAACGGTTACCGATGCGGTCATCACCGTGCCGGCATACTTCGACGATTCCCAGCGCCAGGCCACCAAGGACGCCGGCAAGATTGCCGGGCTGAATGTTCTCAGGATCATCAACGAGCCGACCGCCGCGGCCCTAGCCTATGGTCTCGACAAGAAGAAGGACGAGAAGATCGCGGTATTCGACCTGGGCGGCGGCACCTTCGACATTTCCATCCTCGAACTGGGGGAAGGGGTGTTCGAAGTAAAATCCACCAACGGTGATACCTTCCTCGGCGGCGAGGACTTCGACCAGAAAGTCATCGACTGGATTGCCGACGAGTTCAAGAAGGACCAAGGCATCGACCTGCGGAGCGACAAGATGGCGCTCCAGCGTCTCAAGGAGGCCGCGGAAAAGGCCAAATGCGAACTTTCCAGCTCCATGGAAACCGACATCAACCTGCCGTTCATCACGGCCGACGCTACCGGTCCCAAGCACCTGACCCTGAAGCTCACCCGTGCCAAGCTGGAGTCTCTCTGTGCCGACCTGATCGATAAGCTGGAAGGCCCCTGCAGGACCGCGTTGAAAGACGCGGGGCTGTCCGCCGGCGACATCGACGAAGTTCTCCTGGTGGGCGGCATGACCCGCATGCCGATCGTGCAGAAAAAAGTGCAGGAAATTTTCGGCAAGACTCCCAATCGCGGCGTCAATCCCGACGAGGTTGTGGCCATCGGCGCCAGTATCCAGGGCGGCGTGCTCCGCGGCGACGTGAAAGACGTCCTGCTGCTGGATGTTACCCCGCTTTCCCTCGGCATCGAGACGCTCGGTAGCGTCATGACGAAACTGATCGAGAAGAATACCACCATCCCGTGCCGCAAGAGCCAGGTGTTCTCCACCGCGGCCGACAACCAGCCGGCGGTAACCATCCACGTTCTCCAGGGCGAGCGCGACATGGCCGGGGACAATAAGACTCTCGGCAACTTCGAATTGACCGGCATTCCGCCGGCGCCGCGCGGCGTTCCGCAGATCGAGGTAACCTTCGACATCGACGCCAACGGTATCGTCCATGTTTCCGCCAAGGACCTCGGCACCGGCAAGGAGCAGTCGATCCGTATCACCGCTTCTTCCGGCCTGTCCAAGGAGGAGATCGACAAGATGGTGCGGGACGCGGAATCCCATGCCGCGGAAGACAAGAAGAAGCGCGAGCTGATCGAGGCGCGGAACCACGCCGACAGCCTGATCTACTCTACCGAGAAATCCCTCAAGGAGTTCGGCGACAAGATCGATGCCGGCGAAAAGCAGAAGATCGAAGACGGCGTTGCCGCTTTGAAGAAGGCAATGGAAGGTGACGATGCCGCCGCCATCAAGACGGCATCCGACGAACTCACCCAGGCTTCCCACAAGCTGGCCGAAGCCGTATACGCCAAGGCCCAGCAGGCCGGCGGCGAAGCCGGGCCGCAGGGTGAAGCTGCCGCTGAGGGCGGCGCCTCCGATGAAAAGGTCGTGGAGGCCGAGTTCGAGGAAGTGAAAGACGACAATAAATAACAGATAACGACTCAAGACAAGGGGCCGAGGGCGAAGGGGAGATAAGCAAACACTCCCCTTTTGCCGTTTGCCCCTTGTCTTGCGTGCATGGGGAACGAGCGTGGCAAACGGGGAAAAACGAGATTACTACGAGGTGCTGGAGGTTCATCGCAATGCCTCCGACACCGAGATCAAGAAGGCCTATCGCAAGCTGGCCATAAAATATCATCCCGATAAAAATGCGGGAGATAAGCAGGCCGAGAACAAGTTCAAAGAAATTTCCGAGGCTTACGAAGTGCTGTCCGACCCCCAGAAGCGGGCGCAGTACGACCAGTTCGGACATGCGGGACTCGGCGGCGGAGGGTTCAACTCCTCCGGGTTCGGCTTCGATTTCGGTTCCGGGACGCCTTTTGGCGACATTTTCGGCGACATTTTCGGCGATCTTTTCGGTGGCCGTCAGCAGCGCAGGGGGGGTGGCAGGAGAGGGGACGATCTCCTCTACAACCTTGAGATCAGCTTCGAGGAGGCCGCTTTCGGGGTCGAATCGAGGATCGAGGTTCCCTACAAAAAGCGATGCAGCGCCTGTAACGGCAGCGGCGCCAAGCCCGGTACCGAGCCGAAGGTATGTCCCACTTGTCGCGGGGCGGGCCAAGTGCGGTTTCAGCAGGGCTATTTCAGTGTCAGCAGGACCTGCAGTCACTGCAACGGTGAGGGGCGGGTTATCGATTCTCCCTGTCCTGCCTGTCACGGTACCGGGATGGTGAGGGATACCAAGACCATGTCGGTGAAGATTCCGCCGGGCGTCGAAACCGGCAACCGGCTGAAGCTGTCCGGTGAAGGTGGCCACGGAATCAAGGGGGGAGTAAACGGCGACCTTTACGTTTCCATCAGTGTCCGTCCCCATCCGGTTTTTTCCCGTGAAAACAACGACGTCATCTGCGAGATTCCCATCAGCTTTGTCCAGGCGGCCCTCGGCGCCGAAATCGAGGTGCCGACCCTTGACGGCAAGATCGACCTCAAGATCCCCGTGGGAACCCAGTCCGGCAAGGTCTTTCGTCTCAGGGACAAAGGAATCCCGGTCCTCCAGGGGTATGGCAGGGGGGATCAACTGGTGGTGATCAAGGTGGAAACCCCGGTAAACCTCAACAAGAAACAGCGTGAACTTCTGGAAGAATTCGCCAGGATCGGCGGCGAGGAAGTGCATCCAATGAAGAAAAACTTTTTCGACAAGGTAGTCGATCTTTTCAGCTAGTTTCTGTCCGGAAAGGGTGCTTTTTGATTCGGCCACAGGCCTCGCCCTTCGGGCAGCCATATGCTGTCAACTTTTGTTGGCAAAAGTTTCTTGCCAGGACAAAAAATCCCCGCTTTCCGAATCAGAAACCATATCAAGGAAATATGCCCTCATTTTTCCGGTGTCGGCGTGGTGTTTACCGCGCCGGCCGTTTCATCCTCATTTCCTGCCTGGCTGTTCTTATCCTGGGCGCGGCCGGTCCGGTGTTCCCGGCCGAGCAGGGGCATTGTAACGTGACCCTGTTGAAAAACCGGGATTATGCCGGCGCTCTCCTTGCCGCGTTGCGCAAATCCCATTCAAGCATCCTCGTCTCCTGTTATCTCTTCAAAATAACCAAATTTCCCGGCAATATGCCGCGACGGGTCGCCGAAGAACTGATCCGTGCCCGGCAACGGGGCGTCAGCGTAACCGTCATCCTGGAGCGATCACGGAACGAAAAGGATTTCCTGAACCGTGAAAACCGGTCCACCGCGGACTTTCTGGCCGGGAACGGCATTTCCGTCCGCTTTGATTCCTTCCGCAAAACCAGCCATGCCAAGGTAGTCGTCATCGATGACCGCCTGGTTTTCCTCGGCAGCCATAATCTTACCCACAACGCCCTGTCGCGCAACAACGAACTTTCCGTCCTTATCGATTCTCCGCAGATGGCACAGGAGATCAAGAGTTACCTCGGCCGACAGTAATTTCAGCAGGCCCTCTTGGCATAGTTCCTTGTTTTTCCTGCATGCGTTCTCAGCAAGAATCTTACATCCTGACGGTCCGGGTAGAAATTCCGTAAAGGTCGGTCCGGGACTTTCACGAAGCTTCTCGTGCGGAACCTGTGTACGTTCGAGGGAAAGCGTCCGTTTTAGGCATGGCTGATTCTTGTTTTTGGAAAGTCTCGCGTCCGATTGCGAGGGGCTTCGGGAAAGTCCCGGACCGGCCCATTAGGATACGTTCCCTATGGAAACCAGTAATTCCTTTGATTGACCGTGGCACAAGTTTCGGGTAGATTTTTCGGAGACTCACGAGAGGTAAACTGATGAAACAACTGCTCATGCACTGGATTGTCGTTTATGGATACCCGGGCATCTTCGCCGGCCTGCTGCTGGGGATCTTCGGCGCGCCGATACCTGATGAGGTGATACTTTCCTTTGCCGGTTACCTTGCCTTCAAGGGAACGATGAAGCTGCACCTGGCGATCCTGGCGGCCACCTTGGGGAGTGTCTGCGGCATTTCCCTCAGCTACGCCGTCGGCCGTTCTTTCGGCCTGTTCATATTCGAGCGCTACGGCCGCTTCATCGGCATAACCCCGGAACGGCTCGGCAAGGCGCACACCTGGTTCGGTCGCTACGGCAAATGGACCCTGGTCCCGGGATTCTTCGTCCCGGGCATCCGTCACCTGATCGCCATCCTCGCCGGTACTTCTCGCCTGCGGTATACCACCTTCTCGTTGTTTGCCTATGCCGGCGGATTTATCTGGACAACGACCTACATCATTTTCGGCTACTACATGGGGAAGGATTGGCACCGCATGTCGGGCGAGTTGCACCGCCACCTCCTGCTTGGTTCCGCCATCGTTGCGGTGGCGATTGGCGCCTGGCTGTTGTTCCGCCGGATGCGGCGCAACAAGGGCCTGAATTCGTGAAGGGATAAGCCGGAAAAAGTAAAGGGCAAAAGGTTTGTGTTCACCTTCTGCCCTTTCACTTTTTAAACGCAGGTCCGGAGACTCTAGCCGAGCACGGCCTTTTTGAATTCGTCGATGCCCATCTGTTCGACGATCCGACAGAGACGCTCCTTCTTGCCGCAGTTCTTGTAGTAGTTCACGACCTTTTCTACGATTGCCAGGACTTCTTCGTTGGTGGCGATTTCTTCCGCCAGCACGTCGGCAATGCGCGGCCGCATACCGGAGTTGCCACCCACCAGGACTTTCCATCCCTTCGGCGTTCCCATCACGCCGATATCCTTCACCCATACTTCGGAACAGGAAAGCATGCAACCGGACACGCCCATTTTCATCTTGTTGGGCAGCTCCATGGCGTGGTAGATGGCGTCCATCTTGAGGCCGAGGCCTACCGAATCCATAACGCCGCGCTTGCAGAAGGTCGTGCCCGGGCAGATCTTGACGCTCCGCACGCAGAGACCGATGGCGGCGCCTGGTGTCTGCTGCAGATCAGCCCAGATTGCATCCAGGTCTTCTTCCTTGATGCCGACCAGGGCTATACGCTGGGCCGAGGTGAGTTTCAAAGCCTGGACCTTGAATTTATCCGCTGCGTCGCAGATCTTACGCAGGGTTGCCGTGTCCGTGATCCCGCCGGGAATATGGGGAGCAATGGCGTAGGTTTCCTTGTCGCGTTGCAGGATGGCGCCTTTTTCCAGAATATCCTTTTTCATGAATTCCTCCCTGGTAATGATGCCTGTTTGTTTGAAATACACTATGTATCACAGTTGTCGTGGGAAATAAAGGCTAAGGGATAGAACATTGCTAAATATTTTCCGCCGTTTCCATATCCTGCCGGATGAAACGGGTGCAGAGAAAACAGAAGCCCGCTGCGGCTGCAATGGTGGCCGGGGTTGCCAGGAGTGCCGACCGGAGACCCCAGAGGTCGGAAAACCAGCCGAGTATGGTGGGCGATACGGCATCACCCAGCGCATGGATAAAGAAGATATTCACCGCAAATGCCATGGCCCTGCAGGATGCGGGACTGACATTGACGATCACCGTGTTGAGCGGGCCGGTATTGAAAAAGAGAAAGAACTCGGCAAAGAACATGGCCGTTAGGCAGCCGGCAAGGGAATCGGCGGCGATGGCGTAGACGGCGATGGGAGTGCCGGCCAGGAAACCCCACCCGGAAACGAGCAGGTATCCCTTGGCGGTTTTTTTCTGCAGGCGATCACCAAGCCATCCCCCCGCCAGGGTGCCGGTAATGCCGGCCAGGACGGTGATGGCGCCGAACAGAGTGTTTCCCCTGGCCACATCCAGGTGGTGGACCCGGAAGAGGAAGCTGGGCATCCACTGGGCCAAGCCGCCCATGGCAAAGGTCATGGCGGCCATGGCCAGGGTGTTGACCACGAACGAGCGATTGCGGAACAGCGCCCGGTAGCCTGACGCAAGCGATCCGGTAACCGGGCGCTCCGTCTGGAGCGTACCGCTGTCCCGCGGATCGCGAAGGAACCAGACCGCCGCTGCCAGGAGCAGTCCCGGCGCACCCACCAGGAGAAAAGCGGACTTCCAGCCGAAATGATAGCCCAACTGGCCGCCGAGGAGATAGCCGACCGCGCTCCCTACCGGGATGGCCAGGTAAAAGTAGGAAAGGACCCGGCCGCGTCGTTCTTTGCTGAAAAAGTCCGCCACCAGTCCCGGAGAAACGGTGCCGAAGCTCGCTTCGCCGATTCCTACCACGGTACGGGCAGCCAGCAGCGAGCGGTAGCCGGGAGCGAAACCGGACAGGGCCGTAGCAAAGCTCCAGACCGCGACACCGCAGGAGGCGAGCCGGACCCTGTTTCCCCGGTCGCCGAGCCAGCCGAGGAGCGGCGCCGAGCACATGTAGCAGACCATGAAGGCGCTTCCCAAGAAGCCGAGGGCGGTGTCAGAGAGCTGGAAGTCCGCCTTGATCAGGGGGAACACGGCATAGAGGATCTGACGGTCGATATAATTGAGAAGGTTGACGGCCAACAGCAGCGCCAGTGCGTAACGGCTGTATGTGGGTGAACGGTTTTCATTTTTCATGGTTTCATCCAAAGGCAATCATTTTTCAGATGTAGGGGCGAACCCGCGTGTTCGCCCTTGATTTGCCAAAGACACGAATCTGGGTAGACACGCACCTACGCGTTGTAGCGCTTCAGCGCGCAAGCACGGGTCTGCCCCTACAAATGTATTACAACTATCAAGGCTCCCCATCCCGCCAGCATCAGCCCCGTCGATCCGTACATGAGCCGGATCGCACCCCGATAGGATGCCAGTGATAATTCACTTAGCGGGTCGCCTATGGTCGGCTTTGCCACCGGTTTGCCGAAGTAGCGGTTGGTGCCGCCAAGTTGAACACCCAGCGCGCCTGCCGCGGCCGCTTCCGGTATGCCGCTGTTGGGCGACGAATGATTCCCGCTGTCCCGGAACATGATCCGAAACGATGATCCGCCGGAAAAGCCGATCAGCGGCGCGACCACCCCAATCAGTAAACCGGTAAGCCGGGCAGGCAACCAGTTGGCCAGATCGTCGAACCGGGCCGAGGCTCGGCCGAACCGGAGATAGCGCTCGTTCTTGTAGCCGACCATCGAGTCGAGGGTGTTCACCGCCTTGTAAGCCAGTCCCAGTACCGGGCCGCCGATCATCAGGTAGAAGAGCGGGGCGATAACTCCGTCCGAGGTGTTTTCCGCAACCGTTTCCACCAGAGCCCGCCAGATTTCCGGCTCCGTCAGGTCTTCCGTATCCCGACCCACGATATGGGCAAGGTATTCGCGGGCATCTGCCAAGTCACCGGCGGCCAGCCGATCGGCAACCAGCTTCGATTCGCCGTGCAGGGATCTGGCGGCAAGGCAGGTCCAGGACAGAACCGCCGCCATAGCGCAGCCTAGAAAGGGGCTCAGTGCATATACCCCTTTGAGCAGCAAAAATGCAATTACGCACGTAGCACCTACGGTTACGACCAGCAGCAGTCTACCGCCCAGCAGCTCGTTGCGCACCGCTCGCCGCAGCAACCTCTCCAGTGCTCCAATCAGTCTGCCGATGCCGACCACCGGGTGCGGCAGCCAGCGTGGGTCGCCCAGGAGGAGGTCAAGGAGGACGGCGAAAATCAATATATAGAGAGAGATTGGGTGCAATGATAATCCTGAGTCGGTGCGTGTATTGATGCCGGGGTATGAATTACCCGGTTATTGCCACCAGTTATTACACATATCAATCAAACAACCGTCAACCAATTTATAGAGTTATAACTAATTGATAATGCGTTTTTTTACTGAATGAGAAGGTGATGAACAGCCCTACGCATCAAACAACGATCAAACAAAAATTGCATTTTAATCAGGCCCACCACGGCAGATATTTCTTTGCCTTGCTTCCGACCGAATCGTCATGGCGCCGGATAACGGGGTCTCGCCTTAAAGAATTTTTGAGACCATGACGAGTTTATTGACATTTACGTTCCAATACCCAGCTTTTCCAAAAACGCCTTATGCCGCTGTTTGGCGTCCAGAACAATCTTGCCGAATGCTACTTTCGAGATCGATCATTGGACTTGAGTTCACAAGGCTTCGTTGCTCAATGGCAAGGTTCCGATACATACTTTATTCATGGCGAAAACCCCATCTGAAAAAAGATTGGGGTTGCGGGTAACAGTCCGGTCGAAACCGGCTTCCCGCAGATTGGCTTCCAAACTGCGTCAAGACAAAACACACGATAAACACACAATGTGCGTTTTGTGCTTGCTCGTGTGTTTAGTCGTGCGTTTTCAGCGTGTAATATGAGCCACGTCCGCTGCCATGAAGCTCTATTTCATTGTTTTTAGTCATTTTTTTCAGCAAATGGTACGCTTGGGCCGGGGTAATTTTGCACAACTCGGCAACGTCTTCCCGCGTGATTCTTTTGTCTTTTCCGGCAACCAGAGCTGAAAGTACCATTTGGTGTTGTTGTATTTTGTCGAATCCCTTTGTTCTTACATAGCCAGACACATCTTCAAGGCGATTGTAAAGAGCGGCGGCCAGATGATAAACTCGCGCGCGCTTTTCGCCGCGCGCTTCGATCAGGCCGCGTTCAAGCAGACGTTCCAGTATCCTTTTTCCTTCTGAGGAGCCTTTCTGGATAACCTTGGCAACCTGGTCAGAATCAATTCTTCGTTCTATAAAGAGAGTATTTAAGACTATCAGCTCATCCAATAGAAACGGCCTTCCCGCCTTGTCCTCTTCATAGACAAAGGACGCGAACTTCAATGAAGGCTCTCCCCCATTCAGAATGACACGCACACCGCTTGTGTCGCTGCGAGTATAGTCGGGAGCCGGGCGACCATATCTCAGCTGACCTTCAAAGATTCTGTCAACTCCGCGTCCGGTTTGCTCAACAAGACCGATCCGTTTGAAGGCTGAGGCCAGTCGTGGATTTCTCGGCTTCGGTTCATGGACAAGGATGTTGTCGATGGTAACTCCCTCCGGGAAACCGCCGGGGCTGGTAATGAGGAGATGGTCTTGGTGCATCTGGATGTAGACGTCGTCAAGCCGTGTGTAGTCCCGATGAAGGACGGCATTGTTGACAGCTTCTCGGAAACCGCTTGGCGAATAATCGGGGACGGGAAGGCGAAGCATGCCGATGGTTACTTCCTTTTCTTCGTTACGAGCGGCAAAGCGTGATTCGATTTCCTGAAGGGTTTTCAAAAGTGGAGCCCTGAAGGGATCGTTTACTTTCACATTGGCTTGGGCGTCGATCACCTGAAAGTGAACTTGATGGGTGGGGATAATATCGGCGATTACATTTTCTCTGCCAAGAAGCAATAACCCGGCGACATTGGGGACAAGTCTGCCGTGGCGTGACTCCACAAGCCGGAGTGCCTTGGCAATTTCTTCATTGGAAAGATCAAGAAGACTTCTGTCTCCACGAAGGCGGACGATTTCCTGGCGTAAGCGTTCAAACTCCAATGGGTCGAGGTCGGCGAAGGTCAGCTGTTCGAGCACATGCGCGGAGAAATCAAGAAGACCGAGATCAACCCGTCTGGAACGCTGATCACGGGGATAGAAAGGCACACTTTCCGGCTTGCCGTCGGATTTGATCGTCCTGTGCAATGCCTTTCCGGATTTCGTGGCACACGGTTCAGGGTAGGGGTCGACTTCGATGGCTATGACCTGGACCTGATTATATGTGATGACCGAGATACGGGTGTTGATACTCGGCACTGTATTATTGAAAATTGCCGACTGGAGCTTGGGTGGATCGGTGACATTACCATGACGAGGATGGGCACCGGAGACTGTGCCGGCATCCTCAACGCCGATCAAAATAACTCCGCCCTTGCTGTTGGCGAGGGAGACGACTTCCTCGTAAATTTCACGGTCGGAAAGAATGCGGCGGTCCGATTTGAACTCTACGTCAAGCCGTTCGCCACGGGTGATTATGTCGGTCAGTTGGTCAAGGGTTAGCAATGGTTGTCTCCCAACGGTTTTTACCTCGTATTCAAATCATCAAATTATATCAAATCTGGAATTTGAGGATGCGACCCTAGTGTTGTGCTTTTTGCTTGAACTCCAACCATTCGGTTTCCGTCGGCTGATTTCGCAACTCTTGAAGGATGCTGATCAGATATTCTTTTGAACGTTCCACGGTCATTATTCAGTTCCACATGAGGGAGGGTAATTCCAGAGCCTTTGCATTTTCTTACGCCGCCCATTTCCGGCCGCTGTTGGCATAGTCAATCATTGCGTCAAAAACGGCATCGCACTTGGCGCGCAGCGTGTCCGCGCTGCGCCAGAGGTCATCTTCCAGTTGTTTCAGGTCTTCTTTGGTCATCTTTTTCTCGCGACATATTAACATGTTGTTTTGAAAATATGTTTGTATTGCAGTTTGCATTGCAGTGGATACAGTGGCCTTTTTGTATCAGAATACCGGCAATCGCGCCATAATAAATTGGCTGGTTTATCAGATGGAAGGATAGCTTGAGAGCGAATTATCGGGACGATCGCACCAATATCATATCGTCCAGTTAAAGGACAATTGCCTCAGGCTTGTACTTCCTAAGAACATCTATGTGCTCTTTATATTGAGGAATAATGGCGAGAAGCGGGGCGGGTGCGGGAACGTTTCGTCGCATGTCGGTGCTGTCGCAAATGATATGGGCAAGAAGTTTGTCTTCTACAGAGAAAGAGATTAGCCCTACATAGCGTGACAGTACCGCTTGACGCGCGAAGTCAGCGAAACGATTGGATGGAACGTCGGAGCTGTAAAGAAATTCCAGACAGTCGCCGGCGAGACAAAAACGGAGATCGAGCAACAACTTATCTCGTGATTCCTGGCCGGCGATGCAGCGCATCAAAGGCAGCAACTCTCCGGCAAAACCTATCATATCCTGGGCGGAGAGTCGAATCTTCGGATACACGGGAACCATTGCTGATTCAATTGAGGCTTCGCGGCAGAAGCCGCCGTAACCGTCCTCATGCGGCAGGTATTTTATTTGAATATAGCCTTTTTCATCTATCCGCCATTCCGCCCGGGCGTATGGTCCCAACCGGTCGTCATGAATATATATCCGCTTCAATCCTTTGGCACGTATGCTTAGACAGGTCCAGTTTGGCTCTTTGAATTCAACAACAGTCGTTTCCTCACGAAAACCGACCACCGTCACTGCGTGTGCTTCAAATGATTCATCCGGATAGCGGATCTTCAGTATCACAGGAATTCCGGAACGCAGGTAACACTTTACCGCCAACATAAATAAAGCGGTCCGTTCCAGCGGGTCAAAATGAAACGGGGAATACCCGAATTGGCGTATTGCTTCAAGTATCTGTTCGTCTTTCAAGCCGGAAGCAGCCGGAAAAACCCGATCATTTACCCAGTTTCGGGTAGCGGCGTCTGTAACGGCAAAGGGCGTGGGCGCCCGGCCGCCATCATGGCGCAGGCGCCCACCGCCTGTTCCTGCTGCTGAAATGGAACGCCGAAAACTCCCAGCCTCAGGCCACACAAATGCACTCGATATGGATGAGGCGGCAAAGTGTAACATCTGTCAGATATGCTGTGGAAGGTTGCCAGCACCGTCCTGCCGATGGGGGCATCAGGAAGGGGTCGAATAACCGAGAAACCAAGATAGTCTTTACTCAACCTCTGAGCCGTTTTTTCAAATCCATCGGCAGCGGCTTTTCTGAGTAAATACGTAAATTGTCGGTTGGTAATTTCTCGCTTGAAGAAATGGAAACGGGTCGCCTTCGATGGAGGAGGACGAAGGGTCGTAGCATAATAGTTCGCATACTCTTGGAGAAAATGCCGGTCTACGTAGGGGTGTTCGATGATGATCGTCTTTGCGCCCATTTCCGGATCGGCCAGATACGAACCGAGATACCGTACCTGGTCCAAGGGCTCGCAATCGCCGAAAACACGAGAAGCCCTGCAAATTTCTTTATGCAGGGCTTCTCGTGAAAATGGAATGCAATTTGTCTGAAGTAGGTTACCGGTCATCTCATCTTGACAGAGGATTCAGATGAGGAGACGGAAAACATTCGGGCAGAGCTTTTTTCGACCTCACGCCGGAATTGCAAACCTTCTTCGCGCAAACGCTGCAGCGTTGCAGTGTCGATACGGACGGTTTCCGTGGGTGGAAATGTGATACGTTCAGTAGTTGTATTATGTCTGTTGCGAGTAGGCATGATATCATCCGTATGATTTGTTTGACGTATTATTTTTATCATACAGGTTAAGTACAAATACAGATTTTTCAACCATATGTCAAAAAAATTATGCATGCGGATTAATATTTGCGCATGCATTCCTTCTGATTTCTCCAGACGTATTTGCTGCACTATTGGCTGCTTGCCCACTCAATTCCGCAGATCCGCAGCAGCCGCTCCATGTCCAGATGCCGTTCCAGGTGTTCCGCCAACAGGTCTAAGGGATCGTCCGCGCGATCATCCGCGGAAAGAAGGGGGAGGCCCTTTTCCCGCCGCAGCCGGTTGAGAAAGGCGGTCCGGAACTCGTGATTGTCGAAGATGCCGTGCAGGTAGGTGCCGAACACCCGGCCGTCCGGAGAAACCGCCCCGTCCGGTACGGCGACCTCCCGGCCCGAGCGGAGCAGCAGCTGGGCGAACGGTTTCGCCGACGGTCCCAGGGTTGTGCTTCCCATGTGTATCTCGTAGCCGCTGACGGTGGTTCCGCAGCCCGGCGCTGCCAGTCCGGCGGCAGCTAGCAGCCGTGCTTCCGCCTGGTGGGTTTCTTTTGTTGCGAGGAGAATGGTTTCCGCGTCGAGCAGACCCAAACCCTCGGCTTCCGGAACAGGGGATTCCATGCCGTCCGGATCGACGACCCGCGAACCAAGCATCTGGTAGCCACCGCAGATGCCGACCACCGGCCAGGCAAAGTCCCGGATGGCAGGGAAAAACCCGTGCCGTTCAAGAAAGGCCAGGTCGCTGATGGTTGCTTTGCTCCCCGGCAGGATCAGGCAATCCAGGCCATTCAGTTCATGGCCGCCTTCGATGTAGTGGAGATCGATGTCCGGCTCGGCCTCAAGCGCATCGAAATCGGTATAATTGGAAATGCGCGGAAACCTGATAACGCCGATCCTGATCTTCTTGTCCTCGCTCCTCGCTGCTCGTGCCTCGTTCCTCCGTCTCTCCAGCGCCACGCTGTCCTCTTCCGGGATGCGGAAATGGGAAAAATGGGGAACGACCCCGAGGACGGGTATGCCGGTCCGCTGTTCAAGGAACTCGATACCTGATGCGAGCAGGGAGGGGTCGCCGCGAAACTTGTTGATGACGACTCCCTTGATGCGTTGCCGTTCCTCCGGGTCGAGGAGTTCCCAGGTGCCGATGATCTGGGCGAAAACCCCGCCCCGGTCGATGTCCGCCACCAGGATACAGGGGCAGTCAGTCATTGCCGCCACCCGCATGTTGGCGATGTCGCCGGCCTTGAGGTTGATCTCGGCAATGCTTCCGGCCCCTTCGATGACGATAAACCGGTAGGCATTCGCGAGTCGCCGGAAGCTTTCCTCCACCTTGAGAAACGCTTCCGGTTTATAGGCGGCATACTCCCCGACCGCCATGTTGCCGACCACCTTGCCCTGGACGATAACCTGGCTGCCGGTGTCGGAGTTGGGTTTCAGCAGTACCGGGTTCATATCCGTATGGGGCGGGATGCGGCAGGCCTGGGCCTGGACCGCTTGGGCACGGCCGATCTCGCCGCCTTCCGGCGTTACGAATGAGTTCAGGGCCATGTTCTGGGATTTGAACGGCGCCACCGCAATACCCCGGTCACGGAGGATACGGCAGAATCCCGCGGCCAGAACCGACTTCCCTACGTCCGAGCCGGTGCCGACAAACATTACGGCATTGCCGGATAATGAAGATAAGGGATTGTTTTTCATGAAAAGGCCTGAAGGCATCACGGACTCAGGAATGAATGATGCGCCCCGCATTCACGCGGCTACTCATCACTTCTTCGAGCGGAGATGATGTAGACCGGGTTATGGGCCTCGAACATCTTGTATTCGGTCAGGCCAACCGTTTTGGCCACGTTGATACAGGTAACTTCGACGGAGTAACCGTGATCCTCTAGGAATTCCACGGCTTTGGTGAGGGTGTCGAGAGTCACGGCATTGAGGACGATCACGCCGTCGGGCTTCAGGCGCCGGTCCACGGCATCGATGATTTCATCAAGCATTCCGGCGGATCCGCCGATGAATACCCGGTCGGGATTCGGCAGTTCATCGATTCCTTCCGGCGCGTAGGTCTCCACCAGCAGTACGTTCTTGGCACTGAACTTCTTGAGGTTTTCCCTCATGAAAGCAAGGTATTGGGGGTTCTTTTCCAGGGCATAGACCTTGCCGTTCGGCATCAGGTTTCCCGCTTCGATGGAAACCGATCCGCTGCCGGCTCCGATATCCCAGAGAACCAGGTCGTTCTGGATCTGGAGCTTGGCCAGGCTGACGGCACGGATTTCCTGCCTGGTTATCAATTTTCTGGCGGTGGCGTATTCATCGTCGGCAATACCCATGAGCGGGTAGTTTTCCAGGGTCGGCTCCCAAGCCTTGATGAGTATAAGAATATTCAGGGGTGAGGCCTCCAGTTCGGCAAGCCCTCTGACATCGGTACGGGTGAATTTTTCCGAGGCGAGGCCAAGATCTTCGCAGAGGTACACGTCATAGCCTTCCGCTCCCCGGTTGATGAGTTCCCTGGCGATAACCGCTGGAGAATTTTCTTCGTCGGTGAGCACGGCGGCCTTCTCGGCGGCTATTATGCGATCGATGGCGCCCTTCAGGCCGCGACCGTGGACCGATACGAAGATCGAATCGTCCCATGGTTCCTTGATACGGGCGAATGCGTACTGGACACTGGTGACATTGGGGAATATCTCGATCCGCTCCTTGGAAAGGTTGCGGAACAGGAACCGGGCGACACCGAAGAAATTCGGATCACCGGAACTGAGTATCACGACCCGCTTGTCGGTGCTTTTGAGCAGGTCCAGCATAATGGCGAGGTCGGAAAAAGTCTTCTTTTCCCCGGTGAAATCGGGAAAAATGTCAAGGAGCCGCTGATGGCCGATGAGCAGCTCCGCTGAGTTTATTACCTCGAGCGCCTTCGATCCGAATCCTTCCCATCCTTCGATGCCTGCGCCTACCAGATAGATTTTATGCTGTGGCATGATATCTCCCTCCTGCTTTCAAGGACAATGGCCCGGAACCATCAGTGACAAGATGTCGGTCAATTTTATCGGAAATATAGCACTTCTTCATTGTAGCCTGCCACTAAAACCTTAACCCGTATGCCGTGAACGAACTGCTCGGCATAGAGCGATGCCCTGGCCGCCACAAGTGAAATGACTTGAGGGGCTGTGCCGGTCGCTTCGAGAAACCCGCGGGCAGTAGTGTCCCGCCGGGCGTGAATTGCGAAGCGCGATGTGCGGCGAGAGGCACACAGCCACTCTCGCAGCCGGTCCAGGTCGCCCTCTGAACTGGAAACATGGGGCTCTTCGTGTCCGCAGGCGATTTTCAGGAGCTCGGTGAACTGGGCGGCGAGTACCACGTAGCGGATCTTCTTTCGCTGGCAGGAACGCAGGGCGAGTCCTACATGGTAGCCCATCATGATGAAGGATTCATCGTAAATTCCTTTGATGAGTTTCCGGTATCCTTTCCTGGCCGCTTCGGCCCGGTCGGGTTGTCGCACGGAACCCAAGCCGGTGGAGAAGTAGCGCCGTGCCGCTGCTTCGCTGGTTCGGTCGGTTGCAAGTACGAGGGAGGTGCAGCCGCAGGCGACAGCCACGTTGATTGCCGCATCGATGGTGTCGGCCCAGGCCTTTTTCGAAACGGGACTGATGATGCCGGTCGTGCCGAGAATGGAAAGTCCGCCGATGATGCCGAGGCGTTCATTCAGGGTTTTTTTCGCCAGTTCTTCGCCGTTTGGAATGCTTATGGTTACGTGCGGAACCAGCGGCGCATGCCTCGTGGTCAGCAGTGGACAGTGGAGTGGAAACACCTCGGTGACCGACTCAGTGATCATCCTCCGCGGCACCGGATCGATGGCCCATTCCCCGGGAGGGACCGCCAATCCCGGCTTAGTCGCCCGGCCAATGCCCCGTGCTCCCCGAATCACCACATAATCATCGCCTGTTGCCTCGGCCAGGGTAACTTCGGCATGGATTTCCGCACCATTGATTACATCAAGGTCGTCTCCCGCATTATTGATAACGAAACAGCTGGCGGTTCCATAGCTGAATTTCTGGCCGTGCAGACGAAATCGTGCAGTTTCGCCGGAGGGAAGAAGTATTTCCACTTCATCGACCAACTGCTGATCCCGCAGCATGAGGATGGCTCCCCTGGCCGCCGCGGTTGCGCATACACCGGTCGTATATCCATACTGTGGAGATTTCGTCATAGTAGCCATTTCCCTGCTCGGGACGATCCGTTTTCTTCCGGCAGCGGTTGGTCCGACATCAGTTCCAGCCCTTTTCGCCGAAGGCCTCTTCGATCCGGTCGACGACCAGCTTGGCAAGCCGCTTGTGTACGCCGAGATGCTTGCTCATGGCCATTTCCACGCCAGGATGGCGCATCTGGCCCTTTTCCATTTCCTTGGGCAGGTCTTCCAGGACATGAGCGCCCAGGGAGAGAAAATAGGGAACGAGCAGAATACGTTCCGCACCTTGGGCCACGCAGGCGTCGATTCCCTGCTGGATGTTCGGGCTATGGTTTTCACGAAAGGATACCTCGACGATATCGTAGTCACCGAAATCCTTGACCATTGCAGCTACCCGCGTGACGGCATGGTTTGCTTCAGGGATGCGGCTGCCGTGGGCCATGAGCAGTATTGCCGTTTTCATGGAAACTCCTTGATTGCCTTTGTTTGCACCAAGAGCACCAATAGCTGGTGTCCATCCGGAAACTCAGGACAAGAAACTAGCTGAAGCTGGATAAAATTAATATATTATTATCTAAATGCCAAGCATCAAAATGAATCATCTTTAAAAACAGGAGGTTCCCCCATTTTGGAGCGGGCCGGGGAGTCGAGACCTTGCCATGTAAATCGGGAGTCCGCGGTTTCCGGTTTATACGTCGAAACACTTCCGGCACGCAGCCTGGTCACCTAAAGGAGAAGGTAAGGCTTTTTACGAGTTTGACAGATCTGTTACCTTTGGAAGGAACTATAAATCAAAGTGGGTAGTCATCATGTCCTATCCTGAAAATTCACACATGGGGTGAGCGGGGCGAGAAGAGGCAGGAATGAAGTTCTTCTCCTGATGTATCAGGGGACGGCTCGGCGGCTGCCGGTGTTTTTGTACTGTTTCCAGAGCAAGAAGCCGCCCCAGGTCAACGACAGCAGCATCAGGACAACGCCTATGCCGAATGATAGCCGCGCGATGAGGTGATCGTACTGGAGCCAGCCCAGCTTGGTGAGGATAACTTCCCAGTCGTGGTAGTCCTCGACTTCGCTGCCGGTCACGCCACCCAGGAGGATGAGTTGTCCGGCACGGGCGTCGTCCATGTAGGGAGCGATGTCGAGAAAACTTTCACCGAGCCACCAGAGTCCCACCGAGGCGCCGAAAGGGTTTCCCTTTGCCACGAAGGCGCACAGTACCACGAACGGTACCAGCCACTGGCCGAGGGTTCCACCGAGCACGTGAATGAACCGGCCGAAAGGTGCGAAGATCACGTGCCCCGCCTCGTGGAAGGGTAGATTCACCAGGTGCATAAAAGACTCACCCACGTAATTGGAAGCAATGGAACTGGTCATGAGCCGGAAACCCCAGACAAGCAGCACCAGGTAGACAAGTGCTCGCCCCGCAACGACCCGCGGGTTTTCTTCCGGGGAGACAGCCAGCAGGAGATCCTTCAGACGACCGCTTCCGCCAGTGTCCGATTCCGGGGGGAAGCCGGTTTCCGGTTCCGGATCGTCGACAACCGGTACCGGCGTTTCCTCGGCTGCATGAATCTTGGCGAAAATCACGCCGCAGAGCCGGCAGTCGCTCATCCCGTCGGTTTGTTTATGGCCACATTTCGGACAGATCATGTAAAATATCAAATCCCGTGCCGTATGGATGATGGGGACAATGCTAGCCGATTTTTCCCGTTCGCCCTTTGTCCTTTGCCGTTTTTCCTTTTCCTTCGCGTTTTACCTCTCCGGCGTCAACCACCCGCATCCTCACCAGGATGTCCGGGCGTTTCCGATACAGGAGCAGTGCCATTCCCGCGGTTATGATGCCTTCCAGGATGCCGAGCGGTAGCTGCGTCGGTACGAAGGCGAGCATTATTTTTTCCAGCAACGCCAGGAACGGTTCGTCTCCCCGCGTCCCGGATGCCAGCTGCGCCGATGTTACCAGGTACGTTGCCCAGTTCGCCTGTAGCCCGGCAAAGAACGCGGCCGGACCGAGCTGAACGCCCATGGTGCGAAGTCCCTTGAAGGTCAGGTATCCGGCAATGGAACCGATGACTCCCATGGAAAAAATGTTGGCTCCCAAGGTGGAGAGACCGTCGTGGGAAAAGAGCAATGCCTGCGGCAGCAAGGCCAGCGAGGCGATCAGGGCGCTGATCCACGGACCCAGCAGGATCGCTGCCATGCCCGTGCCGCAGAGATGGGAACAGGTGCCGGCCGTCGGTACCGGTACCGAAATGCAGGAGATAATGAACACTACAGCTGCCGTCAACACCAGCAGGGGTTTGACCGAAAGGTCTTCGCGGGCCAGGGTGAGCAGCTGACGGATGCCGCAAACCACGAACGGCACGGCCGCCGCGAACCAGGCAACAGCCCAGGGGAGGGGCAGGATGCCTTCCGAGATGTGCATGGCGTTGGCCGGCGCGGCAAGGAGCAGCAGGGCTGTGCAAACGAAAATCTTTACCATAAAACACTCGAAATAACCGAAAAAAGTATAAAGCGGTTTTTTATAATTACTGTTGAGTTTTTGCTTGAAAAGCAGGAAAAAGGAACGAGTTTCGAGGATCAAGGAAGAACCAGTTCACATCTCTCCGATTTGACCTCTTTTTCCGTATATTCCCGTTACCTCATGGTTCTCAACTATTGGTCAGCCATTCAGCAGGCGTACCACCGGATTGCCGTCTTCGAAGTAATCTATGATGTTCAGACAGCCGTAGTCCTGCTCGATCCGGAACATGGAAGAAGGAGGTGCTCCCAAGGCTTCGAGCAGGATAATCCGATTGGCGCCGCCGTGGGCGACCAGGAAGACTTCCTCGCTCTGGTGGTTCTCGACGATTTCCCGGATCACGGGGATCACTCGATTATGAAGGTCGAGAAGGTTTTCGCCGTTGGGGGCGCGGAAGGTAACGAAGTCTTTCATGCGGTTCTTCCATGCTTCGGGAAATTGTTTCGCAAGTTCAGCCAAGGCCATGCCTTCCCAGTCGCCGAAGCAGAGCTCTCGCAATTCTTTTCTGGGTCGGGGCTGGATGCCCCGATGGCTGCAGAGAATCTCCGCTCCCTGGACGCAACGGGAAAGATCGCTCGTATAACATGCGGAAACCGGCGCATTTTTGAGGCGCTCAGCCAGCAGGTGGTACTGATCCACTCCCTTTGGGGTGAGGGGGACATCCGACTGGCCGTTATAGCGGAAGACTTCGCTTCCTGCGATTTCACCGTGGCGGATCAAGTAGATGCGTGTCTTTGATTTCATGGGGTTAATGCCTTTTGTCCTGACAGAGCCAGTATCATCAGGAGAGAGAGTATTTCGTTCAGTTCGCTGGCGAAGCCGATGATGTCGCCGGTTATTCCCCCGATCTTTCGATGAAACCAGGTCTTGAGGAACCACGTGAGGAGACAGACGGCGACGAAAATCCAGAGTCCCCGCAGTCCCGCGAAAAGCACGGCCGCGGCAAGCGTAAACACGGCTGCCGCGACTACTTGTTGCCAGCCGGCTCCGTGGATGAAGACGGAGCCGAGGCCGTTACTCCGTGCCTGGCGGGCGCCACCTATCATCAGGACCTGGGCAAAGCGGGCCAGCAGGGGAAAGCAAAACAGCGCCTGCTGTTTCATGTCGACGGAAACATGGAGCAGGGCTTCGTATTTAAGCAGCAAGGCCAGGATCAGGCCGATAGCACCGGCCGCGCCGGTCCGCGAATCCTTCATCACTTTCAGGAATCGCTCCCGATTGCCTCGGGCAGCCAATCCATCGCAGACATCGGCCAGCCCATCGAGGTGAAGCACCCCGGTAACGGCCGCCAGGGCGGCAACGAGGAGCAGATCGACGACACCGCGCGGCAGGGCAAACGACAGGAGCTGGTTGAGCCCCGCGAGCAATGCGCCCAGCGTCAACCCCACCATGGGGAAGAAGGACAGACTGCATCCCAGGTCCTTTTCATCGCAGCGCACCGAAAAGGGGAGCGGGATGATGGTCAGAAACTGGATTGCGATGAAATAGAGACGCATTATCAGTATTCCCCTCCGCCTTCAAGAAAAAACTTGTCACTCGAAACTTATAGCTGCATGTTTTTTCGAACCTCGAACCTCGTTTCTTCTTCCTGCTTTTCAACGAAAAAACCAAAAACTCAAAACTGCTCTTATAGCTTACCCCTCAATCCTGTCTTTCAGCCACTCCTGCCTCGGTGAAAGTGGCCATTTCGTTCAGAATTTTCACGCCCGCCTCGATGAGTCCCATGGCCAGGGCCGCGCCGGTGCCCTCGCCGAGGCGGAGTTCCAGGTTGAGGATCGGTTCGGCGCCCAACAGTTCCAACATCGCGCGATGACCGATTTCCACCGATTCGTGGGCCGCAAATAGGTACTCCCTGATCAAGGGATTCATGCCGGCCGCGATGACGGCTCCAGCGGTGGAGATGAACCCGTCGACAACCACGGGGATCCGGTTGGCGGCACAGCCGATGATCAGCCCGGCAATGCCCGCGATTTCCAGGCCCCCGACCTTGGTCAGGACGTCTAGGGGGTCCGCCTGATCCGGCCGGTTTATCTGGAGTGCCTGCGCGATGATTCGGATCTTGGTGGCAAGTACCGCATCATTGATGCCGGTACCCCGGCTGGTGACCTTGCCGACCGGGATTCCGGAGACGGCGGCGATGATGGCGGAAGCGGCAGTGGTGTTGCCGATTCCCATCTCGCCGGTGCCGACCATGGCCACCCCTTCCTCCCGACAATCATTGGCCAGGGCAATGCCTGTTTCCATGGCTTCCACTGCCTGTTGGCGGGTCATGGCGGGACCCTTGGCAAAGTTGGCTGTGCCGCGGGCTATCTTGCGGTCGATCAGACCCTGAATCGAGCCGAAATCGTAGTCCACACCCATGTCCACAACCCGTACGTCTGCTCCGCAGTGTCGTGCCAGCACGTTGATGCCGGCACCTCCCCGAAGGAAATTAAAGACCATCTGCGGGGTTACCTCTTGCGGAAAGGCCGATATCCCTTCCGCAACCACGCCGTGATCGGCTGCAAACGTGAAGATAACCTTTTTCCCGGTTTTCGGTTCCAGGGTGCCGGTGATGGCGGCGAAACGGCAGGCGAATTCCTCGAGTCTGCCGAGTGAGCCAAGGGGTTTGGTCTTGTTGTCCAGCCGTGCCTGAGCCTTTTCCAGTAGGTCGGTGTCGATGGGCAAAATCCGAGCAAGTGTTTTATCCAATAGGATCATCTGTTTTTTCCAGTGGGTAACCTAACCGGATCAACGGTGGTTTCGGTTTCATTAGACCGGTTTCCGGACGGAAACTACTTCAGTTTCATCGGTAATCCGGCAAAGGTCACATAAACCTCACTCGCTGCCCGTGCCAGGATCTGGTTGGTTCGTCCCGCCAGGTCGCGATAGCTCCGTGCCAGGGCATTTTCCGGCACGATTCCCATGCCGACCTCGTTGGAAACCACGATCAACGGGGTCTGCAGAGTGGGGAAAAGGCAGGTAAGGGCTTCAACTTCCCGGAGTACCGGTTCAACTGCATGGTGACGTAACAGGAGATTTGCTATCCAGAGGGTTATGCAGTCAACCAGAATCGCCTGATAGCGACCGTTCGCTTCACTGATAACTTCCGTGATGCGGAGCGGTTCCTCGACGGTCAGCCAGGCGTCACCGCGTCTCCGCTGATGTTCGGCGATACGCTCCGCCATCTCGTCGTCCCGCGCTTCGCCGGTGGCGATGTAGCAGAGGGGCGCACCGAAGTTCAGAGCGAGTTCTTCGGCCAGGCGACTCTTGCCGCTGCGGGCGCCACCGGTTATGAGTATCGTTTTTGCCATGAAAAACCCCGCCTCCCTGGCAAGAAGCGGGGTCCTGAAACCGGTTGTTTGGGTACTCGCGGGCTCCAGCGCCTCTCCCTCGGAGGTCCTGACAGTGTCGGCCGATTTATGAACGTGCCGAAAAGTCCGGCCAGTCCTGATTTTCCGAAAGATAGGCATGCATGGCGCGGGCGGCCTTTTTACCGGCCCCGATGGCGAGAATGACCGTTGCCGCGCCGGTGACGATATCGCCGCCGGCAAAGACGCCCGGCTTGGTGGTGCGGCCGTCGTCGTCGGCGATGAAGTAGCCCCGCTCGTTGGTCTCCACCCCGGTCGCCGTGGAAGCGACAATGGGATTTGCCGACTGGCCGATGGCAACCACCACCATGTCC
>JAXGWF010000002.1:0-133922 GCA_040773465.1 Geobacteraceae bacterium
AAACTTCTCCGCTTGGACTTCAAGAGTATAAATAAAGGGAAAATGCTGTGGTGAAATGACCGAGGAGGATTCCGCCACACCGGCTCCTTCCAGTTGAATCCCGCTGGTATCGGAATTTCCATAAATGGTATCGACGATTTTCGTATAGACCTTGTAGGGAGCCGCCACTGTACTGTCGGCTTTCAAGGTGAACTGCAGATCCGGAGAAGTTTTCGGATCCAGCGTCTGGCTGCAGGAAGACGACCATTCCTTGGTCGGCTTGTTCAGTTTTTCATTCAGGCATGAAGCCCCCGACGAAAGTTGAAGACTCATGGCGCTTGGAAATTTCGCCTGGATTTTTGAGGAGGAAAGCCCTTGGAAAACGAGGGGGATTACGTTTTTCAGCGAAATATCAGCACCACCATATGATGCTTCCAAGGCGGTACGGTACCGTTTTTGGCTCGCTGAAATCTCAACGCCCTTTCCAATCAGGTAGAACATGGCCATCACTATCATCAGGGAAACGAGAGTCAGTATCAAGGCCGTTATCAAGGCTATTCCTTGCTGGTTCAGTAGTGTTTTCATGGTTTGGGCCTCATGTTACTTTACGCGGAGATTTTTTGGATTTACCACGATCCGGTAGATTTTCCAGCGATAATGTAGCCATTCTTTGCTCGTCAATGCCGCGACATCGTATTCCTTGGTCAATGATTTCTCGGCTGAGTCGCCGACAGTGATGGTATTATTATTGGTAAATGTGGGATCCCTGCGGCCGTCCTGTACCATCAGATAGACTTTGACCAATTTGAGTCGGTTCCGAATATGCCCGGCGTCGTTCATGGTATTCCGGATATCCGTGGAGCTTACGCCGGAGCCGGACACGGTTGTGCCGTCGGCATCCGACAGGGTGTCGATTGCACCGTCCTCATTTATGTCCCATCCGAAAACTACCTGCATGTTTGCTACGCAATCCATGATCGGGAGGTAAAACAGGTCGCCTGTATCATTGTGATTGAGCGTTGTCTTGTAAAGGACCCCGGTTTTCGGGGCACAGTATTGCGGGATGCCCGGAGGCCTGCTGACGAAATAATCCGATCTGTTGAAGGGCCGTTTCGGATCCTGGTCTCTGGTCACGCCATAGAGAAAAAAGGTTTCCTGGGGAATGGATGGGGCAAAGGCCTGTTGCGAAGTGGTAAAGCCGTCTTTAGAATAGGTGGTGAAAAACTCGTTCGGCTTGGTATTGTCATAGATCAATTGGTTCATAGAGCCGGATTCGGTAAACTGTCGACGGAGCACAATGACCCTATCGCCGTCGGCAAGGTTGCCGGACGACCAGACTCTCGGTTTCAAGCTGCCTGCACTGCTGTAGTTGACATACGTCCAACGCTGGGAGGTTGCGGTAGTGGCAAGTGACGTCCCTTTCAGCACCAGGTAGTCACTATCGTTCACATTATTGACGGTAAGATTGTTCCCGGCGACAAATGCCCGAGGGATGCCGCTCGGCGTGTCATTGTAGATATTGGCGGGGGAAGCTCCCGCCTCACTGTACTGCGGTTTGTTGGATCCGCTGAAACTCCAGGGCAGGCCGAATCCCGCCTGGTTAAGGTCATGACGGAACATCTCGAGGCCGATAACGCCTTCGATGTTGCTTTCGGCGCGGCGGGAAAGGAGATTCGAGAATTTCATGATTTTGATGAAGGAATCGCCGGCAATCATTATGACAAAGATGAAAACGCCCATTACAACCAACATTTCCACCAGGGTGAATCCCCCTTGCCCGCGGGAACGGTACCGGTTCTTGCGGGCGCTTTCGTCCTTGTTGAGGTGTCGCATTCCGGATCGGTCTTTATGAAGGCTCGTGCGGACCTTTCTAAAGTGGTTTCTGAAATGATTCATAAGACTGCCATCCTGTCAAAAGACGCTTTCTGAAACGAGAGACGAGATTACATGGCCATATTTTTTGCCCTTGTATCGCCAGAAAACATCAATCTGAATGCTCTTTGTGCTCGATGTTATGATAGATCCTTTCCTGACAACGGAATAATTCTGAAACGCATTAACCATGGTGACCTTAACGCGTTCACGCTTTGTCGTTGTCGAGATTGCGTCGAACGGTTTGGCTTTTTCCCGCGCCATCTTTTCATCCGCAAGACGGACGGCTTCGTCGCGGAGTTGCGTCGTCATGTTGTAGCCGATGGCATTGTTGACCGCCTGCATCATACCGAGCAGACCCACGGAAAGAATCAGTATCGCAACGAGGAACTCCAAGAGGGTAAATCCCCTGCACTTACTTGGCATCACAAGTTCCCCCATTCATTTTTCCCAGGTTGGTGCGGGAATTTGCAATGATAATACAGTCGAAAGGCGCTTCCCTGGTATCGGAGGAAACGCGAATAGTTGTCAGATCGTAGGTAAATCCCCTGAAATCGAAATCGATTGTGACGCCCGACGAGGGAAGGGAAGACCCGTCTTTGTTTCTAATGGCATACTTCAATGATTTTGACAGGACCGTTGTCCCGTTTGCGAGCGCCTCGTCCTCTCGACTGTAACTCTGGCAGGAAATTCCGTGTGTTTTGATTGTTACCCGGTGCAGACGCTTGGTGTAAATCGCTTTGAGACGGAGGTCCGCAATATCGGTGAAAAGTTCCTTGGTCTGCTTTTCAACGGAATACTTCTTTTGCATAGTGCTGAAATCGAGCGTCCCTATCCCCAGGAGTACGGCGAGGATCGCCAGCACCGCAAGTAGTTCAATGAGTGTAAAACCTCGCTCATGCATGTCATTTTTCCTGTATCTGGAGAATCTTCTTCTGCGGCCTCGGTCCCGTGAGGAGGGTCAATCCTTGAGCCTTGGGCGGAACTCCCTGGATAGGCGTGCCGATTCTCCGGTTGTTTTTATCGGTAAATGCGTCTGAAAGCCTGATTTCGGCGAAACTGCCCGTTGATACCTGCATCAACGCCATTCCTTTCAGCGCTCCCGAAGGCGGCGCCCCGCCGGTGTCGTACCTGACTGCCCAGGGATAGGTGCTGCCGCCGAAGCTGCACACATCAAGGGTTGGTCTGAATGTGGTAAAGAAAATTGCACCGTTTCCCGGGGACACGGGATCGGTGATGACCCGTTCGGACATGAATCCGTCGTTCAGCGCCGTTGTGTCCAAGTTGATATACCAGCCTTTCTGAGCAGTGGTGAGTTCATCAATATCGCTAGTCTGGTCGTTCAGATCGCCGATGGCGACCGTGTCGGTGCATGTCGGGTCAATATCGTTTCTGGGTGACGTGGCCGTGAAATAGCACGGTTCCTTGATGCCGAAGAGAGCTCGTTGAGAATTCGGGTCGTCGAATGAGCCGGGGTTTCTGAAAAAGAATCTGCCGGTGCCGAAATATATCCAGAGCGAGTTGTTTCTCCGGTCCTGGGCCTTGGTGACCGACGTCGTGACTGGGCCGACATTGTCAATAAGGGTTTTCCATTGCCACGCCGCCGGATCGGTGTCTTCGTTGGTAAACAGCCTGCCAACGCCGCCGCTGGTCCATGTGGTTCCTGTTTTCTTCACGAAGCCGACATACACGGCATCGTCGCTGTAGTAGCCGCCGGAGGCTGTATCCGCGCGGTCGGTGTCGATAACCGCGTTGGACAGTGAGCCGGCAAAGGCATTGGCAATATTTGTATCGATAACCCAGTAATTTGCATTGGACGGGGTGTTGAGGCCTGTGCCCCTGACAAAGGGAGGTGTTGCATTCAGGTCCACGACAAATAATCTAAGGTTTTTGTCCGATGTGCCGATGAACTGGTGGTTGACGGTGTCGATGGGGCCGGTCGGCCCCGAGCCGAACACCGCGAACCATCTGCCGTTTTCGTTCCTATTGCCTACCCTGACGATTGCTGGACCGCTGGTCGTGTAGCCGAGGTCCGGGTGTGAAAATTCCCACTTGAGTGAAGGGTTCGACTGGTTGGTCACATCAAGGGCGAAGTAGGATGACAGGCCTATCCCGGGAACCGGAGAGAGCACGCATTCGGTTGCGGTGGAACAGGTGTTTCCCCAATAGCGGGAAGCGCCGCCCAGCCCCATTCCGCCGACCAGGATGGTTCGCCAGCTGGTATTATCCGAGTCGATTTCCGTTGTAGCTGTTTTGTAACCGGTTTTTTTATCGCATTGCCAGTAAGAACCGGTGCATCCATTCACGGTATGGATGCTTGCGTCCGTCAGGGTAACGGTGCTGTCCACATAGTAGAGATGATTGTACTCCGGGTCTGCATAGTATTTCAGGTATGGCAGGACATTTTGCGGTATGAAGCTCCACATTTCGTCCCCCAGGTTGCCGGCCCCTTTATTAGTGAGCCGTGCCTTTCTGATTTTCGTCTGGCCGCTTACGTCGAGGATTCCCAGCTTGAAGGCATGAAGCATGCCGTCGTTGGCGCCGACGTAGACCATCCCCCGATCCTGGTAGTCTGATGAAGAAACAAACAGGCTGTACGAAGTATCGTTGTATCCATAAGGGGGGGCGAGGCTGTACGAGTTCAACCTGTTTGTGGACTGAAGTTTCGGGGTTGACGAGACAATATCACCCAGCAGCCATTCATTGGTGGAACCATTCCGTGTAATTGTTCTGGAGCGATAGCCGGATTGGTCGTCTCCCCTGATGTAATTAATGATTTTCGCGGTGTCGTTTTCGCGGTCGGTGGTCGTTGCTCCCGTGGCGCGAAGATAGGTCTGAAGTGTCGTATTCCCTTTGTTGGTATCTATGAAATTAAACAGGGTGGCGCCGTCCAGGGTCGTCATGATCGTCCGTGGACTGGAGATCAGGTTGCGGGAATTCAGCTTGGCGCCGGCCATCCAGAGACTGGCCACCGCATCCGGGATAATGCCGGTGTCGACCGCGGCACCATCGGCGGCGCCGTCGCTGTTCGTATCCAGGAATCTGTCGACCAGTGTCTCGTTGCCGTTATTGTAAAAATGCACGATCTTGTCTTGATTCAGGTCCAGAGCCAGGGGACCCGTCGTATCCTCCCTGATGGTGCTGTTCAGAAGATAGGGATCCAGGTAGTACCAGAGGCCGTGCAGTTCGCCGCTCCACCTGACGCTGGAACCGTTTTCAAACTCCCGCTCGGGATAGAAGATCGCCTGGATGAGGTTCGCGCCGCTTCCCTGGCTGTTGTTGAGAATCGACGCGGCGGTCCCCGATGCCATCCGCCGGAGAATTTCCGCGAAGGCGTTGTCCAACCCCTGTTCGATCTTGGTGGGATCAGAGGCGAAGAAGTAGGTGTCGGGGAGACCGTCGCCGTTTTCATCCCATTCCGCGCACTTGGCGTTTGAAGAAGTTCCGGAGCCGCAGGTAGCGTCCTTATAAGGTTTTGGGAATCCATCGTTGTCAAGGGAACCGTCGATTTCTTTGAAGCCGCCGAATTTTGCCGCCAGATACAGCATATTCTTGTTTCCCACCAGCATATTCGAGTTCGGCTCCTGGGTGTCGATCATGTAGGTGGTCAGGTTTTGTCTGCCGGCCAGGTCATTTCGCAGGTCGTTGACGTGGGCATAGTAGGCCAGCCCCGAAATGTAGTAGGAATTTTCCTTCGAACCGGAAGGATAGGTGCCGACGACTTTTCCCAATTCCGTGACGGTTTTGTCGGACGTGGTGAAATTGCTGCAGGCTGAGCCGGAGTAGACGCAGCCGACGGGAAGTGTGCCGGGCGTCAATCCCTCAGCGTCACCAACCTTGTTGGTCCAGGTCAGCGCATTGATACTCGCGTCGGCGTTTGAGGGAACCCCGTAGTCGTTTGCCGGGTCTCCGCCGTAGTCTGCGGTAAAGGCGGTTCCCGGAACTCTCTTGTCGAGCCAGGGATTGGCGTCATTGATGGCAATGACGAAACTCTGCTGACAGTAATAGATGAAGGGATCCCGCCAGTAGGGATCCTGTGCCTTGACATCGTCCGGCTTGTCGGAACCGCAATGGGCCATGAAGCCGTCGTTGTCATTGCCGATATTGTTGCAGTAGTTGTCTGTCGAGGGTGTCAGATCTTTAAAGTACCGGATAATCTCGTAATACATCTCACTGACCGGGTCATGGCTCTTGTAGCCGCTGGCATAGCCGAACTTGTTGATATAGTTAATGATACCGCTCTTGTTGCCGCCGCTGGCATTGTCGGGATTCGGGAGGAACACGCCGGATGCATTGAGTTCCGCTTCCGGATTCGGACAGCCGGTGCTCGTTGCGCAGGCGACCAGTTCTCCCTGGACATTGTGGTAATTCATGCCGAACGATATTTTCGGCACGATCCATTTCATTTTCGATCTGAGCACGCCGCCGTCACGATTCTTGCTCGAATCGTTGGTATAGGACATGAGAGCGAACCGCATCGTGTCGGCATATTTCTGGATCACGCCCTCAGGCTTGTTGTTTTCGCTGTTGCAGTTGGCTTCGAGTCCCTGGGTTGAATTGCACACCTTTATGCGCAGGTTGTAGGCGGTGACGACATCTGTTGTATCCACGGTTGTCGGAAAGCGGTTTTCGCCCGAGCCGCTCTCTTTTACGGTGCAACCCGATGAGGAACAGACGGAAAAGCCGTTGGCGTGACGCACGATGTATCGCGTCGAGCCGGTGGGCGCGTCCGAGGTGGGCATATACAGATGGGCGTTTTCTATTTTGCGGATCGGGTACCAGGAGTGTCCCGCGTCGAGTGTCTGCCGAGCTCCGAGCAGGGTTGTGTTTCCCACGGCATCCTCATCCCGGTTGCCGCCGGTGAATGCTTTCCGGAAGGCATCGATCGCCGTCATGGCGGCGAAGTTGAGGAAGTTGCCGCTCCAGTAGTTGCCTCCACACTGGTGATTGGTGGTTGAGCTGACGGGTACGAACTTGCCGCCGTTTCCACTCCCCTGGTAATCGTAGCATTTTCCCGAATCGAAGTAGCCGTAATAGTCGGTAGCGTTGTTGTAGTTGTTTACGATATACCGCCCTCCCGATTGGGTTGCATTGCTGGTGCAGCCGTAGGACGTGGTCGGCGAGCCGCTGCAGGTCAGATCCTGGTGGGCGGCGCCCTGCATGGGAGTTTCTACTGACAGCATGATCATGACATTGGGCGGGATCGTGCTTGCGAGAAATGGCGGGGTTATGCAGTAGCTGTTCAGGGTCGGGCCGAGCTTGAATGTTACCGAAATGGTATGGTCGGCCGTGATGTTGGTGAATTTGTAGGAGGGTACCGCGCCCAGCGAACTTCCGTCAACGACAACATTGTCCACTGCATAGCCGGAATGGGGTGAAAATACAAAAACCTGGCTGTCGCCCTCCATGACGGTAACGGTGCCCGGAGTAATTGAGCCGTTGGTGTCTGCCGTGGCTGTTATCGTGTGCAGGGGGGCAAAGGTCGCGGAAATCGTGTGGGTCGATGTAACGCCGGTAAACGTGTAGGTGGTGACCGGACCTTGGGGATTGCCGTCGACAAAAACCTGTTGGATTGCGTATCCGGTGTTGGCCGTTATGGTGAATGTCTGGCTGTCATTGTGAATGACAGGGTACGGTCCCGACGGCGTTATCGTCCCGTTGGCGCCCGGGCTGGTGGTAATCGCGTATGTCGGGAGAAAGTGGGCGACAATTGAATGATCGGTCGTTACGTCGATGAATGCGTAGGGATTTGCCCGGCCCTGCGAGACGCCGTCCACGACAATGTCGCTGAGGCCGTATCCGGAATCGGCGGTCATGCTGAAGGCCTGGTCGTTGTGATGGGGAACGTTGACCGTTCCTGCCGGTGAAATCGCGCCGTTTCCACCGGTTGAAGCCGTGATGGTGTGGTTTACGCCGGTGATCGTTTCGTCGACGGTAATGGCTGAAGGATAGGTGGTGGTATTGCAGAATACGCGACCACGCGCGCCATTCGTCGCCGGTTTGAACTGAATTTCCAGGGCGAGCGTATGGTCGACCGGTATAGTGCTCGTGCTCAGGGTGAAGCTGAGGGTGCGTGATGCCGTCGAGGGTCCTCCGGGAGCCGAGATGGTATTGGAGTAGCCGAGGATGGTCTTGCTCCCGCTGACCGGTTCGTAGTCGACCAGGGCAAATCTGAACTGGTCCGTTGCATTGGTGCTTCTGACCCATACCGTTCCGGTCGGTGTGCCGCCGAGCGAGACGCTGCCGCCATAGACGGCTGGGCGATAAATACAGCCAATGGTCTTGAAACCGCCGAAGGACCATACTGAATCCCTGATTGTCGTGCTGCTTCCCGCCGGGGCTACCGTGGTGAAGGTCGTACGCGCGAAAAAGTCGGAATTCGAGCCGTTGGGAAGGTTGGCTGTCCCATCCGCGCCGAGCGGCGTCGTCTGGTCGGCCTGAATGTAATAGGTCGTCGCCCCTGCTTGTGCCGGAAGCGCGCAAACAAAGACCAATGCTATGCCCGCTAAAAACGATGACAGTTTAGCCGATTTAAGATTCAGAGCGTTCATTGCTGGTTCTCCCTGAATGTATCTGGGCTCCGGGCTCTGGTGAACAGGGCCTGTTATTGTTCCAATTTCAGGATGGTTACCCTGGTAACCTTGTTGTTGCGTATATGGAGCCTGGCGCGCGCAATCCATTGTAAGGAGACAATTTCCCGGGCCGAAACCTGTCTGCCGTAATCCGTGTACAAGGTGAATTTCACCTTGGGATCAAGGAAATACCTTTGTCCTTCCAGATACAGGTAGGTTTTTTGGATTACGGAAACGTAGCCTTCAACCTGGTACTCTCGGTATGCAACAGCATCTGTTCCGGATATGCACGACCAGAATGTGAGGGTAAGAAAAAATATACTTAATGAATTTTTGAGGTTGAATTTCATGCGGTTCCTTCCTTCACGGAAAATGCGATCTCTCACCATGTGTCGTGCTGATCGGATTAACCGTCATTTTCTGGCCCCGTTTGGTTGGCATCATGTCAGGAATTTGCTCGTCTCGCGCGTGTCAAGCTTGCCCGGAGCAGAAGTTCGCCGGGCGTCTGCTTCGTGCGTGCCGGGAAATTTAACGCATATATCGCATAACATGAATAAAATATCAAGTTAATTATTAAAAGTTACTATAGAAGATATGTATAACGCCTATTTAGAATAATTTGACAAATGACATTAGGTTTTCAGGTTAAATTGTCAGTGCAAATTAATATGGTCCTTCTGTCTTGCTTTGGTTTTTGTGTGTTGTGCACCGTGTGCCAAGGGATGGTGGGGTAGGATGAAGAGGGAAAAGAGAGATGGAGAGGCTGCCTGACCCGGCCGGCGGGAAACCGGAAAAGAGGGTAAGGAATAGTGATCGTTAATGTTGTTGCAAGTGAGAGGGAGCGCTGAATTTTCGGAGTGCGCTGTAAGGTTTTCATGATGATTACCGCTGACTCCATATGTCGATATCAAAAGGTCGTTGACACGCATGGTCTCGGGTTGACCGTGCCGGGAGTCATTGCACCTCTAAAAAACGAGGGTGCCGGATTTGGGCATGAAACAATGTCATGCGTGCGGTGCCGACACCCTCTTGGGAGTACTGGTAAATGTTTTGCGGATTCATCAGGCGTACGAGTGGCTGGTCCGGGTCATGTTTTTCAGGGTATCGGCCACCCCCTTGGTGTGTTCCGCCGTTTCCGCCGTTCTGCCGCTTGATTCTTCAATGACGCCAAGCAGCGAAGAGAGGCGTGCAACGTCACTGGACTGGGATTCTATGCCGTTGGCAACGGTACTGATTTCAGTTGCCAGCTTCGAGATGTTGGCGCTGATTTCCAGGGCGCTGGTGCGGGATTTTTCGGCGAGATTGCGAACTTCGTCGGCGACGACCGCGAACCCCCGACCGCTGTCACCGGCACGTGCCGCTTCGATCGCGGCATTGAGAGCCAGCAGGTTGGTCTGGTCCGCAATCTGTTCGATAATCTCTACTACGCTTTGTATATGAAGACTGGCCTCGGCCAGTTCCCTGGCGCTCATGGCCGAGTTGTTTGCCTGATCCGTGAGGCCGGAAAAATTCTCACCCAGCTGTTGAATTGCCTGGACCTGTTCTTCAATATGGGATGCCAGGTCGTCAACCGAGCCGTAAAGATCGTTGGCGCAGGTTTCGAGCTGGCCGGCCATGGTTTCCCGATGGGTATGGGCTTCGTTGAGAACATTCCCGAGATCGTTCAGCCCCTGGAACAGCCGGGCCATTGATGGTTCCAGTCCGGCTGCGTCAAGGCGGCTTTCGAACTGTTGCTTTTTCAAATCGTCGATTTGTTTCGTTACAACCTGCGAAAGACCACTCAGTTTGGAGATTTGCCGTCTCAGGAAGAATGCCTTGAACTCGCCGTAATGGGCTACGAAGTTGTCGACGTACTCGTCCTTGAACGGTGTTCCCGATGGAACCCTGAAGAACATCACGGCCGTGAGCGTTTGGTTCAGGTTCAGACCGAGAATTTCGCCGAACGTTGAAAACCCGGAGACGACGGTATCGCCGAAAACACGGCCCATGTTGGCGAGTTCCCGTTCGTTGCAGAGACGGCGGAGGATGCAGTCATTGAGGATGCCGGCAATCGGATTTCCGGGTTTTCCCTGCATGAACCGTTTGAGATCCTTTTCCGTGTTGCTGATCAAGCCAGTCCTTTTTACCAAGAACAGTTCCTCGCCCGGCGCGATGTCACAATAAAAGTGCACCTTGCCTTCCTGGATATTGAGCAGCGAAATGGAACGAACGAACAGTTCTTTGCCGACCTTGATGCCGAAAGAATAATCGGCCAGTTGCGACTCGAGGTTTGCCGGTGAACAGTTCAGTGTTTCACAGAGTGCATCCACCAGGCTGCAGATGCGTCCCTGTTGGTCGAACACCTGGGTGATATAGCGCTGTTCCACCGACGCGGACAATACATGGAAACTGTATCCGGTTGGTTCAAAGTTCTGGCTTTTCAGCACGCCGAAGCGCACGTTGGGAGACGTTTTCAGGAAAGCGACAAGGGCATGGTTTTCCAGCTTTCTTTTGCCGTCATGCAACCAGGTGTTGCGGAAATCGAACGTTCCGCCGGCCGAACCGCCGACAAACAGGCAGGGGAAACGCCCTGAATCGTAGAGGGCTTCCATGAAAAAGGATTCGGACGCGGACAGGCCGTCGAACAGAACATAGGCGAACGTATCGCGGAAATCGATGGGCATGTTCACCTTCAGATCCGCAATGGACCTGGCAAGACGGGCCACGCGATCATCCAGGCTCATGTCGATGGTTCCCCGACGCAAATCCTCGCATCCAAGTGAAATGCTGACGACCTCCGCCGCTGCAATTACGGAAGCATCGAAACACTGGACCACAACGCGGTCCCAGCGGTTGCCGGTGGCGCAATAGAGTTTTCCGCCTTCGCCGATCAACTCGCCGGCGGTGGAACAGATCGTCATCGGTACGCCGGGGAAGCGGGAGGTCAGGATCTTGGCGACCTGATCGATGTCAACATGAGGCGATACGTAGGCGCTGATAAAGGTTGGAGCCATGCGTACCTTTTCCAGGTCTCCGGACAGGCCGTTTGCGGTACTTTGGATGGCTATGACGCCGGCGCCGGCATTGCGTTTCTTCCCAAATCCCAAAAAACCCATATATCATCTCCTTTTGTGAGGGTAGTAGCCGTGAAAATAAGTATCCCTGCAGTCGATTGCCATGCTGTGCCGTTTTCGTATGCCAGTATTGCGGGAATCCGGTTCTCTCTGACTTTTTAAAAACTGAATCGTAATTTCTCATGAAATTATTTCGGCGTATTTTGCCAAACCTTTAGTTAAATTTTCGAATTTACGGGTAATTGACGGAGGGGCGCTGCTTGAAAGAATTATCTCTGCCGTGGCAAATACGGTTTCGGAAGAATTCCATACATCTGGATGATGGATAGGGATTGCCGGCACGTCTGCTCGTTATTTTACAGTGGTTGGGAATAGTGCGGGTATGGTATCATACACATTCGATGTGCCGGGTTCGGCAGCCGGAGAAACAGGTAAGACTCTCGCCCGGATTATCTTTTGAAGGAGTTAAACTGCTCGTGTTTTCATTACGTAGAGTTACTTGCCGAAAAATATTCGGCGTCGGCACGATTTCCCTTTTTCTTGGGTTGTGCATGGCATTTCCGGCCAGCGGCCTGGAGAAGTTTGCCACGCATCCGAGTTTGCCGGCCACCTACAGCTCAATCAAGGTTTTTGACCGTACCGGCCGGTATGTTGGCCGTATTCCGGCGGAAGGAAAGTACTGGGTTTCTATCGACCGGATTCCCAAGTTCCTGCGGAATGCCGTGATTGCCGTCGAAGATGCCCGTTTTTACGAACATGGTGGTATCGATATGCGGGGGATCGCCCGGGCGCTGGTAAAAGATGTGATCAAGGGTAAGATGGTCGAGGGGGGCTCGACCATAACCCAGCAGTTGATCAAGAACCGGTACCTGTCCGGCGAGAAAACCATAGACCGGAAATTGAAGGAAGCCCGTCTGGCCATGGAATTCGAGCGCAGGTATACCAAGAAGCAGATCCTGGAGATGTACTTCAACGAAATCTACTTCGGCAACGGGTCATGGGGCATTGCCCAGGCTTCCCGGTTCTATTTCGACAAGAACCCGGAACAGCTCACGGATGCCGAGTGTGCGCTGCTGGCCGGTGTGCCGAAGGCGCCGGCCCGCTATAACCCGTTGGGGAGGCCTGCTGCCGTAACGGGACGCCGCGATGTGGTGTTGGATCGCATGGTGGAGTTGGGGATGATCTCTCCCCGACAAAAGCAGAAGATAAGGAGCTGCCGTGTTACTTTCGTGCAACCTGATCAGTCACCACAGTCTCTTGCCCATATCAAGAGGTTGCTGACCAGACGCTACGGTCAGAATATCGTGGAACGAGGCGGTCTTGATGTTATAGCCGCGATGGATCTGACCCTGCAGAAGAAAGCGGAAGAAGCCTTGCGTGAAGGGGTGAAGCGTATATCCGCCGGTATGCAAGGAGCCCTGTTGTGTCTCGATCCCTCAAACGGCGATGTCCTGGCCGCTGTCGGCGGCGTCGATACCGGTAGAGATTCCTATGACCGGGCTTTTTCCGCACGGCGTCAACCGGGCTCGGCAATCAAGCCATTGATCTATGCCGCGGCACTGGAAAAAGGATTTGCCGCAAACAGCCGCTGGGACGATTCCCCGGTGAGCTATGATCGCGGCAACGGCAATGCCTGGCAACCAAGTAATTATGGAAAAGAGTTCATGGGCGAGCTTTCTCTGCAGCAGGCCTTGGCATATTCGAACAACATAATAACGGTAAAACTCCTGGAAGCCATCGGGGTGCCGTATTTTACCGAATTCGCCGGGAAGCTGGGGCTTCCGCTGCACGAAGAAAACGGCCTTTCCCTGGCACTCGGCACGGATGAGGTTTCGCTGAACGAACTGGTTTCGGCCTATGCCTCCTTTGCCAACGGCGGGATGCTGCCCAGGACGAGGACGATCCTGCGGATCTATGACCGGAATCATCGTGCATGGAACGAAAATCCTCCTTCCCTTACCCCGGTGCTTTCGCCTGCTGCCGCCTTCCTGACAACCCGGATGCTGAAAGACGTCATGGTATACGGTACCGCCAAATCACTGGAAAGTTTCAGCCGGAAACATCCCTCGGCGGGAAAGACCGGCACTACCGACGATTATCGGGATGCTTGGTTCGTCGGCTATACTCCTCGGCTGGTGACCGGTGTTTGGGTGGGATACGACAAGCCACGACCCGGCGGCAGAGGGTTTACCGGCGGAACTGTCAGTGCTCCCATCTGGGAACGGTTCATGCGATCAGTGCCCGCGGTCAAATCGGTCGCCGACTTTACCAAGCCGGATACGGTCGTTTCCGTTCAGGTTGACCCAACAACCGGTTTCCTGGCAACTCCCGATTGTCCGGCAACGCGGGAAGAATATTTCATAGAGGGAACCGAACCGACCCGATATTGCCCCGAACATGGCGGTGATGCCATTCCGCCGGTTCTTCCGCCGGAGCTTTCCGGGAATGGTCTGAACGGGGATGTGCCGGTGAACAGCGAATCTTTGCCTGAGGAGGCCGAACCGAAACCCACCGGGGTGGAAGGGGCGATGGAGCGGTGACCGGACCGCTACCGAGTGGCGCTCATACAAAGAGATCGTCAGATATTTGACGGCGAGGGTTCAAGGGACGCATTTCCAGCGCCGATGAAGAGTTTTCTGGATGAATTCCTCTTGGAAAAGCTTGCGGCGGCAGGTACTCCAGCAGCTGTTGCCTTCGATGACCCGGACCTGGTCATCGCCCTCGAAACGCTCGGCACGCGGGCAGGACTCTCTCTTTAGGAGAGAGAGGACCTGAAGCGTTTTTCCCTGTTGCGCCTGGACTGATAGTATTGCCTGAATACGTGACGGCCTGCTCGGACAGGGTTTCGCTTTCAGGGGGCGGGACAGTCATCGGGGCTTTTTTGTTCCTGGTGAAGGATCCCTTCAAAGTTCGAAATCCAGGTACGGGTCCCCATCAGGATCATCGGTTTTTTCGCCGGGTCCAGCCATTGCAGGATACTGGTCAGATCTTCGTCCGCGATGGCGATGCAGCCTGAAGTGGGAGCTCCTTCCCGCAGCCATACGTGCAGGAAGATGGCGCTGCCCATTCCTTTGACGATGGGATTACGGTTGTAGCCGATGGAGATGCCGATACGGTAACGGTGATCGGCCAGCTTCATGGTTTCGTATGAGGCAGCTTTCGTCTGATCTCGCTTTGTCCAGGTGTTGTAGTCGGGCGAGGCGGGGTCATCCACCCAGACATCGTCATCGGTTGCCTGCCGGTAGGGCATTTTCGAATCAATCGACGGGGCATAACCGAAGGCGAATTCCAGGGGAAAGAGGCCGGTGGGCGTGCGGCCGTCTCCCTCCCGCTTTTCCCCGGACGGAGCGAAACCGTTCCGCCCGTTCACCGCGGGAAGGGGGCCGAAACGCTTTTTCAAGCCTGACGATGTCCTGTCGAAGGCAAAAAGTACGGCGTCGGTTTTCCCGGCGTCTTCACCGATAACCAGGATCAGTTGCTCGGCAGGGATGTGGGATCCGGGCGGTAGCGGCGGGATAGCCAGGTCGGCGGCAACGGCGAGTGTTGTCTGGATCATGCACCAGAAAAGCAGGACCATGAAGGCAAGCAAGAGCCTGGGAATGGCGTTGTCGGGATAAGTCATGGAATACTCCGCGTAAAATTTTTGGATTGAATGGTGAAGGTCTCGACATGGCAGGACGCGTTCCTGGTTCGTTTGCGGACAGGAAGCCTCAGCAGATGCCGAAAGTAGACTCGGAACGGAATTATAGCTGATTTCGGGTTGCCTGGACAGCTGGTTTTCGTCTGTGAATTATCGGCAGGGGCCGGAAAACAGGTCTTGGGATTATCCGATGTGCGGTCGACCCGCATCTCCTGTCCAGGAAGGGGCGAGTCGACTTGACATTTTTCTGCAATGCTTGATATCAGCGTCTCTCGTAAGTTCCCATCAGTTCTCCTCGCGCCAGGATGTGTCCTTTTATGGCCCGTTCCAAATCGGTCTTGGTGGCCGTGTCGGGCAGGGTCAGGACAGTGTCGAGGGCGAAGATCTTGAAAAAGTAGCGGTGGGTTCCCGAGGGAGGGCATGGCCCGCCATAAGCGTTGCGCTTCCAACCGTTATGACCCTGAACCGCACCAGCGGGAACGGACATTTCCTCGATCCGCCGGGTGTCGGGCGGGATGTTCCAGACAACCCAATGCACCCAGGTTCCCATGGGTGCATCCGGGTCGTCCATGATGAGTGCCAGGGAGCGGGTGCCGACCGGCGGGTTATTCCATTCCAGCATGGGATTCACATCCTGTCCGTCACAGGTGAAACGGGTTGGGATCGACTCGCCGTTGGAAAAAGCTCCGCAACTGATCATCAGAGTAGTCATCTTTTTCAATTCCTTTCCAATGCCGGCACCGGGCAACAGGAGCCATGCCGATACCACCAGCGCCAGTATTTTCTTTCTCGTTACCATAGGGGTCTCCTTTACCCTTTACCACTGCTGCTGATAATAAAGCTTACCGTATCGGCTGAGGAACGCAATAAATCCTTGCGGCCCGACCCGGTGAGGGCACTGGAAAAACGCTTCCGGAAAGGGTTACCTGTCTGACAAGCCGGATTGCCGGAGGTGCCGGGAATCTCCGGAAATCAGCTGGGGACGGGCCCTCTTCATGTCCAGCATCTCAGACATTTCCACCAGCCTGATGAATTCCGCCCGATATCCTTCCTTGTCCTGTCCCCGTGCTTGCCCGACAATGTCGAGAACCTGGCCGTAGGTTGCGGACCCCTTGTGCTCAGAGTTGCGGAGCAGCATGCCCCATTCGGCAACCGCGGCGGCGAAGCGGATGTTAGCGCCCGCGCTGTCAAAGGATACCGTTTCGGCCGGGATGGTCCGGACGATCTCGGCGCTCCGGTCTTCGTGCGGATTTTTATAGCGAAAGCGAATGGTTGCCAGTTCCCCCTTTGTTCGAGCGCTGTCTTTCATGGTTACGGTCTGGTAAACAAGGTCCTGCCGGGTTGTCTGCGAGCCGTCGGCGGGAACGATTTCATAGAGGGCGGTGACCGTATGGCCGGAACCAAGGTCCCCTGCGTCTTTGGCATCGTTGGCGAAATCCTCTGTTTCCAGCAAGCGTTTCTCGTAGCCGATCAACCGGTAGGACGCCACCTTCGCGGGATTGAATTCAACCTGGAGTTTTACATCCTTGGCGATGGTCAGCAACGTTCCGCCCAACTGGGAAACAAGCACTTTCTTTGCTTCAAGCAGTGAGTCGATGTAAGCGTAGTTGCCGTTTCCCCGGTCGGCGAGTTTCTGCATCTTAGAATCCTTGTAGTTTCCCATGCCAAAGCCGAGAACGCTCAGGAATACACCGCATGTGCGCTTTTCTTCGATAAGTCGTTCCATTTCGGCATCGCTGGAGGCACCGACATTGAAGTCGCCGTCGGTGGCCAGAATCACCCGGTTGTTGCCGCGCTTGATGAAGTTTTCCATGGCAATCCGGTAGGCCAGCTTGATTCCCGCGCCGCCGGCCGTACTTCCCCCTGCCTGAAGGCTGTCCAGTGCGGCAAGTATTCGTTCCTTGTGAGCACCGCTGGTGGAAGGAAGAACCAGTCCTGCCCGCCCGGCGTACACTACGATTGCCACCCTGTCCTGAACTCTAAGTTGTCCCACAAGCAGTTTGAAAGACCTGATCAGCAAGGGCAGCTTGTTAAGCTGGTTCATGGAACCCGATACGTCGATCAGGAACACCAGGTTGGCAGGCGGCGCCTTGTCCATGGTAATTCGTTTTCCTTTCAGTCCGATGAGCAACAGCTTGTTTCCCTGGTTCCAGGGGGCATTGCTCAGTTCGGTGGTGAAGGAGAAAGGATCTTTCCCGGTTGGCTGGGGGTAGTCATAGGAAAAGTAATTGATCATCTCCTCGATTCGAACGGCATCGGGCGGCGGCAATGTCCCGCCGGTAAGGAAACGCCGCACATTGGCATATGATGCGGTGTCTACATCGATGGAAAAAGTGGAAAGAGGCTTTGACAGTACATCCTTGAAAGAGTTTTCGTCGACCCGGTCGTAGGATTCGGTATTGAAATCGGTTGCTGAAAACGGCATGTTGATTGTTGGAGCCGCCATATGGCTCATGTCAGCCCTGCCGGCCTTCTCGAGAACCTGAAGCGACTTTATTTTACCGGTCTTTGGTGATGCAGACAGTATTCGGCTGTCGCTTTGTACCTTTTCGTTACCGGCACAACCACCGATAAGGCCGGCTAACAGCAGGCACGATAGCATGACAGGCAACATGAGTCCCCTCGCTTTTCTCTTCCGGTACGTAATTGATTTGCATGCGATGTTCATGATTTTCCTCCTCTGGCGATTTGTACCCCGGATGCGACCGAATACCTCCACCCGGATCACGGTTTCTCAATCATTTTGACAAGGCATGCGGAAAAAAAGTTCCCGGAAAATTTAGCAGTGCGTCAATATGGCGGATGCTGTACAATATCGATATGTTGCGAAGATTAATGCTTTTGGGAGAAACCGCTATGAAGAAGCAACTTGGTAAGATCATGTTCCAGGGATTGGTCGCCATCCTGCCGGCACTATTGACCATCTATATTCTCTTTTGGTTGTTTCGTTCAGCGGAAACGGTGCTGGGCGGTTTGCTCGAAGTGCTGCTGCCGACAGGATGGTATATTCCCGGACTGGGACTGCTGGCCGGCCTGGTGGTTATCTTCCTTTTCGGCCTTGCTCTCAATGCCTTTCTCGTTCGTCGCCTCCTTGACCTGGGAGACGACTTGCTGAACCATATCCCCTTGGTCAAAACCTTGTATGGATCTCTCAAGGACTTTATCGGGTTTTTTACCGCCAAACGGGATTCCCAGTTCAACCAGGTGGTAGCGGTTGATCTTGAGTTCGGCGGTAAACCGATGCGCATGATCGGTTTCGTGACCCGCACCGATTTCAGTGACCTGCCGACGGGTATCGGTTCCAGGGAGGAGGTTGCCGTCTACCTTCCGCTGAGCTACCAGATCGGCGGCTATACGGTGATAGTTCCACGCTCTTCGGTGAGGAAGTTGGATATTTCGACCCATAGAGCCATGGGTTTTGTGGTTACCGGTGGCATGATCTCCGAGAAAGGTAAACTGGTTGAGCATTCGTAATGGGTAATTTTTCAGGAGCTGGATGCCCGCCTGTCATTCGAAAGCAACAGTGCTGGTCTCAACTGTCGGGAAGCATACAGCCGGTCGTAATCAAAATCTTTGACAAAATGCTTGCAGCGGGGTATATAACTTAATTCCAAATGAGCACGGCCACGGGGGCAGGCATAGAGTCTGGCCCTTTTTTCGTGGCAAGCGACTTCCGTGCATGCTTGCCGGGAGCCGGCTCCCGATTCTACTTGCGGATATGAAGGTACTTATGAAAATATGGGTTGATGCGGATGCCTGCCCGAGGGTGATCAAGGATATCGTTTTTCGGGCCTCAGAAAGATTGAATGTCCCGGTTTGCCTTGTGGCGAACCGGGACCTTGCCAGACATAGAACGCAGCTGGTCGATTCGATTCTGGTTGACGACGGGTTTGACATGGCGGACGATTATATTGTCGGCACTATGGCTTCCAATGACCTGGTTGTTACCGCCGACATTCCTTTGGCGGCCAAGATTGTCGCGGGAGGAGGAATCGCCGTAGACCCAAGGGGAGATATTTACACGGAAGAGAATGTAGGAGAACGGCTTTCCATGCGCGATCTGATGATGGAACTGCGTTCCAGCGGAAGCGTGCAGGGCGGGCCGTCACCGTTCAGCAACACCGAGCGACAGCGCTTTGCCTCATCGCTGGACCGGCTTCTCGCCCGGATGCTGCGGGGGCAGCGCCCGGTTTGACGAAAAGTTTCGGCTCAGGCTCCGGGGGCGATGCACTCATCTCACCGGGAATTTCCACCTGATGCGGGGGAAGGGAAACTGCCGTGAAAAAATCGAAAACCGCGAAAACTAATGCCGAGTCACCGAATTCACTGGAAATCGAGATAGCCGTTTCGACCCTTCTGTCCAGCGGCGACTTCGTTGTGCTGCGCAGGCTCGACCTCGCGAGGGACAACCGGTTCACCAACAAGAAGATCAGCGGCGCCCGCAAAGGACTCTGTATCGATACCGAGACAACCGGGCTGGACTATACAGAGGATCGGATCATCGAGGTGGGAATTGTGGCCTTCGAGTACGATCCGCGAACGGGTGCGATCATCAGGGTAATCGGCCGTTATTCAGCTTTTGAAGACCCCGGAGCTCCGCTGGCCGATGAAATCAGGCAGATCACCGGCATTACCGACGAGATGGTGGCCGGGCAGGCTTTCGACGATGCGCAGGTTGCCGCAATGGCCGACGGGGCAAGCCTCGTGATTGCCCACAACGCCGCATTCGACAGGAAGTTTGTGGAGGGCCGGTTCCCCTTTTTCGCGGACCTTCCCTGGGCCTGCAGCGTTTCTCAGATCAATTGGCAGGGTGAGCGGATATCCTCCCGCTCCCTCGAGTACCTGCTCTACAAATGTGGAGGGTATTGCATCAATGCGCACCGGGCATTGGATGATGCGGAGGGCCTTCTTGGTCTCCTGCTCGGCACGCTTCCCGTATCCGGACAACCCATTTTCAAGGTTCTGCTCGAGACCTCGGCGGAGGTGTCGTCCTGGATTTGCGCCGTTGGCGCGCCTTTTGAGAAGAAAGACGCGCTGAAACAACGCGGTTATCGCTGGAACGACGGTACCCGAGGCGGTTCGAAAGGGTGGTGGAACATCGTTCCCCGCGACCGGGAGCAGGATGAACTTTCCTACCTGGCAGAAGAGATTTACCCGGGCGGGAATACCGCTTCCGTCGAAGTGAACCGTATCGATGCCTACGCGCGGTTTTCGGTTCGGGAAGGTTAAGGCCGCACCCCTCGTAGCGGCTTGAAAAAGGAAGCGTAATCCATGCATCTCCACCTGGTGACCATCCATGCTTTTCCGTCATCGCAGGCGGTACCGCTTGCTGCGACTTGCCTCAAGGCCTCCCTTGAGGCCGGACCACGTATGGTCCGGCCTGTTTCCGTAACCTGCATCGATTTCTTCCATGGTGATTCTCTTGATAATGCCTGTCATATGATCCTGGCGGGAAAACCAGACCTGGTGGGTTTTCCTCTCTATTCCTGGAACCGGGAAGAGGTTGTTGCCCTGTCCGGCATGCTGCGGCGCGAAACACCATCTCTGGTGATCTTCGCGGGTGGGCCGGAGGCAACCGCCGACCCGTCGGGGGTACTGGGCGGATCGGCGTTCGATTTCCTGGTAGTGGGTGAGGGTGAGGTGACCGTCCGTGAGGTAGTGGCCCGTTTTGTCGACGGGGTCGATCTTGACGGGGTGCCCGGCATTGCCCGGCGAAAGGGCGCCGGGATCGACCTGGACGGGCGGGAGCCGGTTGCCGATCTTGATTCCCTCCCTTCTCCGATTCTGTCGGGTATGCTGGACTCGGCCATTCCCGGCGGCGTTCTCTGGCAGATGTCCCGGGGATGCCCGTTCGGTTGTGAGTTCTGTTTCGACGGCATGGGGGATCGCGGCGTACGCCGCTTTTCAGCGGCGCGCCTGGAAGCTGAACTCGACTACCTGGTTCGTCATGGCGCCGGCCAGGTGGTGGTGCTCGATTCGACGTTCAATATTGACGGCGAACGAGCCAAGGCTCTTCTGCGCATGATCCGCAAAAAGGCCCCCCAGGTCCACTTCCATTTCGAGGCGCGGGCTGAGCTGCTGGATGCCGAACAGGCCCGCCTGTTCGGTGACCTGCGCTGTTCCCTGCAGATCGGCTTGCAGACCGCCGACCCCGGCGTGTCCCGTGCGGTGGGCCGCTCCCTGGATCCTCGGCTTTTCGCGAGAAAAATAGGGCTTCTCAACCGCGAGGGTGTGGTGTTCGGTTTCGACCTCATCTACGGCCTGCCGGGTGACAGTCTCGAGCGTTTCCGGAAAACGCTCGATTTCGCTCTCGGCCTCTATCCCAACAGCCTAGCCGTTTTCCCGCTTGCCGTCCTGCCCGGTACCGTGCTGGCCGAGCGGGCCGACCAGCTGAAGCTTCGGCACCTGCCGTTACCTCCCTATACCATTCTCGCATCCCTCACCTTTCCGGCCGACGATCTCAAGGCAGCCCGGCGCCTTGCCGATGCCTGCGATATCTTTTACAGCCGCGGCAAGGCCGTGGCCTGGTTCAACGGCATTCGCGCGGCATTGCGGATGAGCGCGGCTGGTTTTCTGGAGGAGTTTGCCTGCTGGTTGGAGAAAAAGGATGGCGAAGGACGAACGGAACGTGACTATTGCGATGAGGAAATTCACCTGTTGCAGCGGGAATTCCTTGCCGAACTGTTCGGCCGGCGAAGGGCGAAACGGCTGCTTGCCGTTGCGCTTGATTTCGTAGACTACCACTATCACTATGCCGCGGTGCTGCTGGCGGTTCCACCTCCGCGTCCCTCCCGGCGGCAGTCGGCCCGGGTCGATCTGCTCCGGCGGCCCCTGGCAATTGCGGATTCGACCCGGTTGGCGACTTTCAGTTACGAAATCCTCGACCTGCTGGAAGGAGGGGAACCGGACCTGCCGCATCTTTGCGGCGCACTGACCCGTTCCGGGTCATTTGCCGTTTTGTATCCATGCAACGGCGAAGTCTGTACCGATTCGTTGGCCGAACCTTATTATCGGCTCTTGGAAAAACTCGACGGGTCCACACCGGCGCGACGCATCGCCGCTGATCTCGCCATTTCCCTCGATGAAGCGCGGCAATTCCTGGCCTTTGCCGTAACTGAAGGAATCGTCCGCATCTGCTGACCTTCCTGATCGATCGTCAGTGATCCAGTGCTTCCCTGACTCCGGCGAGCAGGACACTCGACGATACCGGTTTCATGATGAAGCTGAATTCTTCATCCAGGATTCCCCGTGCCACGAAGACGTCCTTGGTATAGCCGCTGATGAAGAGCGCCCTGATGTCCGAACGTACCGCCCTGATTTCCTCGAAGAGCCGCTTCCCATCCATTCTCGGCATGATTACGTCGGTGACGAGAAGATCCACTTCCAATTGCCGCGTGTCGAACTTATCAAGGGCATCCTGTCCGTCAACCGCCGTAATGACCCGGTAGCCCGCCTCTTCCAGCATCATCCGGTGCAGTTCCCTGACGGTTTCATCATCCTCGACCAAAAGGATTGTCTCCGTGCCGCGCGGGAGTGCCTCGGCTTCCGAAGCCATCCGCTCCTCCCGTCCGTCTTCAATGACAAGGGGCAGGTATATGCTGAATTTCGTCCCTTTTCCTTTTTCGCTTTCCACCGTGATATAGCCGTTATGTTGCTTTACGATACCATAGATGATGGCCATGCCGAGACCCGTCCCCTTGCCGGTTTCCTTGGTGGTAAAAAACGGCTCGAAAATCTTTTCCAGGGTTTTCTTGTCCATGCCGTGTCCCGTGTCGGAAACCGTGATAACGGCGTATGATCCAGGTTTTCCAAACCCGTGAGCATGCATGAATGATTCGTTAATGGTAATCGAAGCAACGGTGATGCTCAGCATCCCACCCTTCGGCATCGCGTCTTTCGCATTGGTTACCAGGTTCATGAGCACCTGTTCTATCTGACCCTTGTCGGCCATCACCGTCAGGACCTCTTCGCTGATGACGGTTTTGAAGTCGATGTCTTCGGGGATAAGTCGTCGCAGCATCTTTTCTACTCCCTCTACGACCTGGCACAGGTCGAGAGGTTTGGTGTGCAGTACCTGTTTCCTGCTGAAGGCGAGCAGACCGTTGGTGAGTTCCGCGGCCCGCTCCGCGGCCACCAGCACCTGCTCCAGGTGTTTCCCGAGCGGGCTGGTCTTCTCCAGTTTCATGGAGATTATTTCCGAATAGCCGATAATGGCCGTGAGGATATTGTTGAAATCGTGGGCAATGCCGCCGGCGAGCTGGCCGATCGCTTCCATTTTCTGCGCCTGGTGGAGCTGACTCTCGAGGGTTTTCTTTTCTTCGTCGTGACGTTTCTGCAGGGTGATGTCGCGGCTGATGCCTATCAGGCCGAGTATTGTGCCTTCGGCGTCATAAAAGGGGGTTTTCAGTGTGTCGAAGAGAGCCCGGCGGCCGTCTGGATAGTTGAGCCATTCCTCGTTTCTCCGTGATTTTCCTTCTGACATCATTTGCCGGTCCGTTTCACGGAAGAATTCGGCTACTTCGCGGGGAAACAGGTCCAGGTCGGTAAGGCCAATTAACTCCTGTTTCTTTTTGCCGGCAAAGGTTTCGAATGCTTTATTGCATCCGAGGTAGACACTGTTGGAATTCTTGAAGAATATCAGGTCGGGGATTGAATCGAGCAGGGCTCGCAGGAACATTTCCCGCCGGTCGTGCTCGGCGGCCAGCGCCTGGTATTCCCGGGCGCTTTCCCAGAGCGCCTCGGTGGTCCGCTTGTGTTTCTCAAGGGTCTGCAGGGAGATGATGCCGTAGACAAGATCCTGCGCCAACTGCAGCATCAGGCTTATTTCCTCTTCGTCGAAACCGTTGGGCTGCGAAGAGTAGATGTTCAGACAGCCGAGAATGCTTGTCGGTGCCGCCAGGGGAACCGCCAGGGATGAACGGTAGCCTCGCTTAAGTGCCTGTTCCCGCCATGGTGCGGAGCGGGAATCGTTTTGCATGTCGCGCATAATGCTGGGCAACCCGGTTCGGATGGCCGTGCCGGAAGGGCCGCTGCCCCGTTCACTGTCGTCCCAGGTCAGGTCCAGGGATTCGAGATAACCGTCTTCATAGCCTGCCTGGGCAACAGGGCGGATGGTTTTCGTCTCATCGTTTTCCGCATAGCCTACCCAGGCGAGAAGGTACTGGTCATTTTCGACGATGACACGGCAGATTTCATGGAGAAGCTCCGATTCCTTTTCCGCCCGCACCAGTATTTCATTGCATTTGAGAAGGGTCTTCAGGGTCTGGTTCGTGCGGCGAAGCCTGTCTTCCGATTCCTTGCGTTCACTGATGTCCCTTACCACGCCGAAGACGAACGATTCATTTCTAAAAGAAATGATTTTTGCTGAAATTGAAACATGAATGGTCTGTCCGTCTTTATGCCGGAGCCGGGTTTCGAGGTTGCTGACGACGCCTTTTTCCTGCATGCTTTCAACGAAAGAATCATGGTCTTTCGTGTCGGACCAGATATCCCTGTCCCTGATAGGCCTGCCCAGCACCTCTTCGCGAGAATAACCGGTCAGGGAAGTGAAGCCGGGATTGATATCGACCCATGCCCCGTCTTTCAGCGAGTAGACGCAGAGTGCGTCGGGAATCGCTCCGAATGCGACGCGGAAGCGTTCGTCTCTTTCCAGTATCTCTGTTTCGACTTTTCTGCGCATGCGCACGAGGAGCGCGGCGAAAAGGGAGAACAGGAGAATCAGGAGGGTCGTTACGATGACGACCTTGGCCTTGAGCCGGTCATAGGAAGCAAGGTAATCGCTTTTTTTTACGCCGACGTAAAGAGCGCCGATAATTGTCCCTGAGGGGTCTTTCAGAGGGGTATAGGCGGTGAAGTAGGGAATGCCGAGGATTCGGGCTTCGCCACGATAGGGCTTGCCCTGTTTGAAAACAGAATCAAAAGCCGGTCCTTCAAGCCTGGTGCCCAGTGCCCGGCTGCCGTCTTCGCGGAGAACGCTGGTGGCGATCCGGGTGTCTCCCATGAAAATCGTGGCCGTGCAGCCGAAGATTTTCCGCATGGCGTCGGGAAGCTCGTTGGCGCCGTTTAATACATACCCGCCTGCCAGCAGCATCCCTTCATGGATATGGATATCCTTGCCCTTGTTGTCGAGCAGAATCCGGAAAGTTTTCAGATGGTGTTCCTGTTCAGCTATGGCTCGCTGCTCGGCTTCACCGTGCAATTCCATGATAAAGGCAAACGCTGCCGTAATGAGGGCCACGGCGACCAGAACTACATTCAAATGCATGAATCTGGATGTTGTTTTCATGGTATGCCTTCCGTGATGGTTAAATGATGGCCTCATTAATTAGTGCTGGCACTCCATTAAGGCTACTGCAAAGTTGCGGGAAGTAAAAGCTCAAAAATATAAAAGTTACCCTGATTTTGTGGTTTTCTTCTTTCCTTCTGACAACTGGCGAATGCCGCTTAACGGCATCATACGCTCCTTGTCCGGTAGGAATTTGCGGTGATTTGCCCCGGTTTTTGACAACCGCGGCCGAATAGGGTATGTATTCACCTCGGCCTGGAGAAATCCACCCGGTTTGAGAGCGGCACAGAGAGCGTCTGTTGCTGGTGCGTGCAATTATTTTGCAAGAGCCGGGTTTTTGATTCCGGTTCTTCTTGCCAGGCGGGTGTCGAAATAGTTGTTTGCAAGTAATCCCGGAGTATTAGAAGGTTCTTGTGGTTCGTTTGAAAACTACTGGAACCTCTTTGCGCGGGACATTGCGCTGGCGGTGACGTATTAATTCCTTGAAAAAAATAAATTTATCCTTAAGATGTCAGAAGGTTCGCTGACACATGCTCCAAACCTGTCAGGTTGGTGAAAAGCGTCTTGAGGACGGCCGGATGCAAGGTGCACGGAGCGCGAAACCCGCGACCTATCACTTTTAGATTAGTGAGGGTGTAAGCACCGCGCAACACGGCGGACGGTCGCCGCGATAGTTTTTCGAAAATCTGTTGGAGAGCTCTGTCGGAGAGGGGGCGCTGCTCATGAAAAACGATACTGCTCAAGGCTCCAGAACGGTTATGATAGTAGATGATGAGCTGTTTTTCCGGAAGCTTCTCGGGAATATTCTCACCGAAGAGGGATTTACCGTGGTGGCGGAAGCAGCTGATGGCGATGAAGCCGTGGAACTGTATCGTCGGCATCGTCCCGCTTTGAGTATCCTCGACATTTACATGCCGCGGAAAAACGGGTTTGATGCGACACGCGAAATATTGTCCGTTAATTCGCAGGCAAAGGTGCTGATCTGCAGTGGCCTCGGATATGATGAAGATGTCAAGGCCGCACTGTCGCTGGGAGCCCGTGATGTCATACTGAAGCCCTTTATCAGGGACGAGGTCGTGGCTATTGTTGCGCGGGTACTGGCTGAGTAATGGGCGCTTGTTGTCGATGGTCAAGCTGCTTGCGTGCGGATAATGCCTTGTGACTTGTTCCCGCCGCGGATTCTGAAAAATTGCGCGTTTCTTCACTTGTCGAGGGGTCGGGCCATAGTGCCCGACCCCTCGTTTGTTTTTCGACTCAGATTACTTATGGTGAGAGCTGGTAACAGACCGGAGCCCTTTACTGGTGATTGTGACGTATTCTGTCGTGCTGTTGGTGTAATCATAGTAATGTGGAAGCGTTGAAATGATCCTGGATCGGATTAGGGATTGATTCTGTCCGAATCTTTTGCCGGATTCGGGAAATCTTAGTGTTGTCCGACATTTTGTTGTATATTTTTTACGTCACTTTGTTTGCCGTTTGATTCGATACACTCCGAGTTGTTAAGCGGAGGCAATGAAAGGCGCTCATGGCCCTGCATGTCTATACCGGTAACAGGATGGAACTCATGGTCGAGGCGGTTGCCGAAACACTGGCGCAGCCTCCCGATCCCTTTGTTTCCGAAACCATAGTGGTGCAGAGCAAAGGGATGCAGCGCTGGCTTGCCATGGAACTGGCCAAGCGCTTCGGTGTCTGGGCAAATGGCTACTATCCTTTTCCGAACAAGTTCGTCTGGGATATTTTCAGGAAAGCCGAGAAAGCTCTGCCGGCTATTCCCGAGACCTCGCCTTTTGAACCGTCGCTCCTGTCGTGGCGCATCATGCGGCTTCTGCCCACGCAGTTGTCCGATCCGTCGTTCGTCAGCCTGCGGGGTTACCTTGCCGGGGGAAACCGCGAACTCAAATTGTATCAGCTGGCCGGGAAAATAGCGGATACTTTCGATCAGTACACTCTGTTCCGGGGCGATATGCTGGAGCGGTGGGAGGCGGGCGAGGAAAGCCATTGGCAGGCTGTTCTGTGGCGCCTGCTGGTTGCGGAAGCCGGTTGCCTGCACCGGGCCGCGATTCAAAAACGATTCATTGAGGCACTGGTCGGGGAAACGGTGCCGGAGGATGTTTTCCCCCGGCGGCTCACCGTCTTTGGTATTTCCTACCTGCCGAAGTTCCATCTTGATTTTTTGACGGCGATTTCTTCGCGCACCGAGGTGAACCTGTTTATCATGAGCCCCTGTCGCGAGTACTGGGCCGACATCCTCCCGGACCGAACCATGGTGCGTCTTTCAGCCGGGGAGCGGGAACACCGTATCGAGGGCAATCCGCTTCTTGCCTCGTTGGGCCGGTTGGGTAGGGATTTCTCCGAAATCATCGTTGAATGCAGCGCCGTTGCCGGCGGTTCGGACGACCTCTACCGGCAGGCTCCCGGCAGCAGCATCCTCGAAGCATTGCAGAACGACATCCTCGACTTGACGGGAGGCGCAGGCTCCGGAGTGGCAACAATGAGCGTTGCGCCGGGTGACGACTCGCTGCGGATCTACTGCTGTCATAGCCCGATGCGGGAAGTGGAAGTGCTTCATGATTCACTCCTGCGGATGTTTTCCGAAATCGACGACCTGGCGCCCCGTGACATCCTCGTCATGACTCCCGATATCGAAACCTACGCACCCTATATTTCGGCGGTTTTCGATGGCAACCCGGAAGATGGCGTGAAAATTCCCTATTCCATTGCCGACCGGACAGTGCGGGGCGAAGGCAGAATCGCCGAAGCCCTTTTGGCTATTTTCGATCTGCCGGGGAAGCGTTTTCCCGTGACAGCCGTGCTGGACATCCTGTCCTCTACTCCCGTTTATGCCGCCTTCGGCCTGGCATCGCCCGATCTCGACCGGCTCCGCTCCTGGCTCGAGGAGCTGCGCATCCGTTGGGGATTGGACGAGGCGGAACGGGAACGGGAAGGCTTTCCCCGTTACCGGGAAAACAGCTGGCGTGCCGGGCTGGATCGATTGCTGCTCGGTTACGCCATGCCCGATGACGGGATCATGTTCAACGGGATCCTTCCGTTCGACGATATGGAGGGCGACAATCCGGCGCTGGCGGGAAAGCTGGTCCGGTTCATCGAATCTCTCGGTTCGCTGGCGGAACGGCTTGACCGTGAACGGACGCTCGGCGGATGGGAAACCCTTTGCCGGGAAATTCTCTCGGATTTCATATTCGCCGGTGAAGATGATTCACGGGAGATTTCGTTTCTGAGTTCCCTGTTCGATGACCTGGGATGTCTTCCGGAACGAACCGGTTTTGCGGGGCCGGTCGGTTTGCCGGTGTTCCGTTCCTGGCTGCGGGCGGCGCTTGACCGGCAGGATCGCGGCCTCGGTTTCATGACCGGCGGCGTAACGTTCTGCGCCATGCTGCCGATGCGCAGCATTCCGTTTCGGGTCGTTGTCCTGCTCGGCATGAACGAGGGCGGTTTTCCCCGGCAGAACAGGCCCGTCGGTTTCGATCTGATCGCCCGGCATCCACGGATGGGCGACCGCTCCCTGCGCGACGAGGACCGTTACCTGTTTCTCGAGGCGTTGCTTTCCGCTCGCGAATGCCTGTTGATCAGTTATACGGGACAAAGTATCCGTGACAATGCCCAGCTTCCGTCGTCGGTGCTGGTGGACGAGCTGCTGGAGTACCTCGGGCGCCGTTTTGACGACGGTTCCGGGTGTTTTCCGGCATCTCTCGTCACCAGGCATCGCCTGCAACCGTTCAGTCCGGCGTACTTTGCCGGGGACGGGGCATTCGCCAGTTTTTCCGAGGAGAACTTCCGTGCCGTGCGGGCCCGGTGCGAGGGAGTGCATCCGGAACCGCCGTTCCTTGCCGAGTCGTTGCCGGAGCCGCCGGCAGAGTTGTACCACATCTCCGTGGGGAGTCTGCTCGCCTTTTTCGACAATCCGGTGCGCTATCTGCTGCGTACCCGTCTCGGGCTTTTCCTGGATGAGGCGGCACCGCCCCTGGAAGACCGGGAGCCGTTCACTCTCGAACCGCTCGATGCCTACCGTGTCCGGCACTTGATGCTCGAACGGCTGCTGTCGGGAGAAGATGCCGAGGAACTGCTTCCCCTGGCCAGGGCCCGGGGGATCCTGCCGCCCGCCCGACAGGGCGAATTGCTTTTCCGGGGCATGGAGTCGGAAGTGTCTGCTTTTGCCGACGGTATCCGGTTGCTGACCGGAAATCGGTCGCAGTTGGCGCCTCTCGACCTGGACTTCAGGGTAGGGGAGTTCAGGGTGTCCGGGAGACTTGCGGGGATCTGGCCCGACCTGCTGCTGCGCAGCAGATGCGCCAAGCGTTCCGGGCGGGACCAGGTTCGATTGTGGATCGAGCACCTGCTGCTCAACGAAGCCGGGGCCGTGGGATATCCCCGGGTCAGCACCCTGGCGACCTCCGACGGGGTGCTGCGCCTGATGCCGGTGGATCGCAGCGGAGAGTATCTTCAAGAACTGCTTGAATTCTACTGGTATGGCCTGTGCCGTCCCCTGAAGTTTTTTCCGAAAACAACCTGCGCCTACGCGAAGAAGTGGGATCCGGGCAGTGCCCGTAACGCCTGGTGCGGAGAGTATTATCCCGAGGGGGACGATCCGTACTACCGGCTCTGCTTTGCTGGTGCCGATCCCCTGGACGAAGAGTTCGAGCGCGTGGCACGGGCTGTTCTGCAACCACTTTTGCTGCATTGCGAAGGGTGAAAACGGAAAACTAAATCCGGGAAGTCATTGCGGATTCGGGTAAATGATATCGATACTCATGGAAACCTACGACAATCTCACCGTTGAACTTGCCGGAAGCAACCTGATCGAGGCGAGCGCCGGCACGGGCAAGACCTTTGCCATTGCCTGCCTCTACCTGCGGCTCGTCGTCGAACAGGGATTACTGCCGGAGAATGTCCTGGTGGTGACCTTTACCGAGGCGGCAACCAAGGAACTGAAGACCCGGGTCAGGGAGCGGTTGTGCCTTTTCCGGGATTTTTCGTACGGCATCGGCAAGGGAGACGAATTTTCCGCGGCCCTGCTTAACGGAGCGAATCCCTGGTGGCCCGGCAGGGAGGCCGCGCTCGAGCGTGTCGAGAACGCCGTGCGCACCTTCGACTGCGCCGCCATTTCCACGATTCATGGTTTCTGTTCCCGCGCACTGCAGGAAAACGCCTTTGAAAGCGGATCCCTCTATGATACCGAACTGGTACCCGACCAGACACCGCTGATTCGGGAAATCGTCGATGATTTCTGGCGGGTGAACTTTTTCGGTGACGATGCCCCGCTGCTGGCCACCGTTTTGCGGAAGAAGTGGCTGCATGACGAGATGCTCCGCTTCCTGCGCGGCAAGCTTGCCAATCCCGACCTCGAGGTCATGCCCCTGTTTGACCGGGACCAGGAAGAGAGCCTTTCCCGTCGCTGCCATGCACTCTACGATTCGCTGGTCGCTTCCTGGCACGCTGATCGGGCTGAACTGGAAAATATCCTGGTCACGCACAAAGGGTTGAGCAGGGCCAAGGACAAGTACCGGGCGGATATGGTACCGGGGTTGCTGGCGGCCATGGACTCCTACCTGGCCGTGGGAAACCCGTTTGAGCTGTTCGAGGGAATCGAAAAGTTTTCCTCGGACTTCATGGAAAGCCAGGCGTTGAAGCGTGAAGCCCCGCCGCGCCACGAGTTTTTCAATCGATGCGGAGAACTTCTCGACCTGGTGGACAAGCGTTTCATCGCCCTCAAGGGCAGCCTGTTCCGCTTCGCCCGTCAGCGCCTGTCCCGTCTGAAATCCGACCGCAATATCCGCTTTTATGACGACCTGCTGACCGATCTTTACCTGGCCCTCGAAGGCCCCTCGGGCAGCGACCTGGCGGCCCGCCTCCGCGAACGGTACCGTGCCGCGCTGATCGACGAGTTCCAGGACACCGATCCGGTTCAGTACCGCATCTTCCGGGAAATTTTCGGTTCCGGACCGGCGCCCCTGTTCCTGATCGGCGATCCCAAGCAGGCCATCTACAGCTTCCGCGGTGCCGATATCTTTGCCTACCTGGAGGCCAAGGACGATGTTCCGGCCCGCAATCGCTTCACCATGGACCGCAACTGGCGTTCGGCACCGGAAATGGTGGAATCGCTCAATATACTCTTTCGCCAGCGGGAGCCGCGGCCGTTCCTTTTTTCGGCTATCGGGTATCCCGGCGTGTCGGCGGCGCGGGAAGAACGTCCCCTGGTACTCGCCGGCCGTGATTCCGCCCCGCTCCAGGTGTGGTTCCTGGGCCGGGGTGACGATGACGGCCCGGTGATCGCTATCGGCACGGCGAAACAGAGAATCGTCCGCATGGTTGCCGATGAGATAGCAGGGTTGCTGGCCGACGGTCGGCGCGGCGCCGCGTTGCTTGACGGGCGGGGCATCCTGCCCGGGGATATCGCCGTAATCGTCCGGAGCCATGACCAGGCGGGGTTGGTCCAGGATGCCTTGCGGGCCCGGCGGATTCCCGCCGTGGTGCAGAGTACCGCCAGCCTCTTTGTCACCCGCGAGGCACGGGAGGTGCGCCGGGTGCTGGAGGCGGTCGATGAACCGTCTCGCGAGGCACTGGTGCGCGCTGCCCTGGCTACTTCGCTGTTCGGCATGTCCGGCAACGATATAGCCCTGCTTGACGATGACGACCAGGCCTGGGAAGAGCGTCTCGCTTCTTTCCGGAATTATCACGACCTGTGGCGGGACCGGGGATTCATGGTATTCTTTCGAACCCTGTTGTCGCGCGAAGGAGTGCGGGAGCGGGTGCTCTCCCGTGAGGGGGGAGAGCGGAGCATGACCAATTTTCTGCACTGTGCCGAGGTGCTGCACCAGGCCGCGACGGAGGACGGGCTCGGCCTGGACGCCCTGCGGGCCTGGTTCGGCGAGCGGGTCAGCGTACCGCCGGAGAACGAGGAGTGCCAGATCCGGCTCGAATCCGACGAAAAGGCGGTACGGATCGTCACCATTCACGTGAGCAAGGGGCTTGAGTATCCCATCGTCTTCTGTCCCTTTTCCTGGGGAGGCGTCATGGAAACGGACGATACCGTTGTCTGTCATGACGGCTACCGCATGGTGGTGGATTTCGGCTCCGATGACTTCGAGCGCCATCGAATCGCGGCACGAAACGAGGCACTCGCGGAAAACATCCGCCTGCTCTATGTTGCCCTGACCCGTGCCAAGTACCGCTGCTACCTTGTATGGGGACGATTTCGGTATACCGAAAGCTCAGCGCCGGCCTACCTGCTGCACTATCCTGATGACGTGATAGACGATGCCGTCCAGCGGTTGTCCGGCACGATGAAGATGATTTCCGATGACGAGATGGCAGCGCGTCTGCAAGGAATCGTAACGCAAGGGCCGGGCAGGGTTGCGGTTTCGGTCGATCCGGAACCAGCTGTGGAGACAGGGGTGCTCCCGGTCGAAGAGGAGTTCATTCCCGAATTCGTTCCCTTTCGCGGGATCGTTGCCGGCGACTGGCGCGTGATGAGTTTTACCTCTTTCGCAGCGGGACACCGGGAAGGCGTGGAATTGCCGGACCGTGACCAGGGAACGGCCGCGGCGGCGAGCGAGCCCGATGTGGCCAGCGAACCGACCGTTTCCCTCGTTGCGTTTCCCAAGGGTGCGGCGGCGGGTATTTTCTTCCATGCCGTTTTCGAACAGCTTGACTTTACCGGGGCGCATGAAGAGTCGCTGGAATTGCTGGTGGAGAGCCTCCTGGCCCGGCACGGTTTCGATCCTTGCTGGTTGGAACCGGTGTGCGGACTGGTTCGCGATATTATGGTGACACCGATCCCGGTTGCCGACGGGACCCTGTGTTTGGGAAGCGTCGATCAGCGTGACCGGATCGTCGAAATGGAGTTCTTCTTTCCGCTTTCATTCGTCGAATCGAAGAAGGTGGCCGGGATCCTTGCCCGCTGGAGCAGCCGGGACGCCGGCACGGATTTGCGGGCGGTTGCCGAGCGGCTCTCTTTCGGCGGGGTCCGGGGCATGGTGCGCGGTTTCATTGACCTGGTGTTCCGCCATGACGGCAAATACTACCTTGCGGACTGGAAGTCGAATTACCTCGGTACGCTGCCGGCCGACTATTGCCGGGACCGGCTGGCCGACGAGATGGATAACAATCTCTACCACCTGCAGTACCTGCTCTATCTCGTCGCCCTCAACCGGTACCTGGAAATGCGTGATCCGTCGTATCGCTATGCCGACCACTTCGGCGGGGTACTTTACCTCTTCATTCGCGGCATGAACGCGGGTCGGCCCGGCAGCGGCGTCTTTTACGAGGTCCCGCCGGAGGGGCTCGTGCGGGAACTGACGGACTGCCTCATCGAGCATGAAAGGGAACTCCGCTGATGAATGACGATCTCGAATACCGCGATATAGACAGCACCTTCGCTGATTTTCTCTGCCGAATGGTGACAGGGGATGGCGATGTGCTTCGGCCGCTTGCCATGGCTTTGAGCCGGGGCACCGGGGATGGGCATATCTGTCTGCACCTGGACGAGGCCGTCCCGGCCGTAGAGGTTCCCTCCATAGCCGCGTCACTGCGGAAGACGGGCGTGGTAGGCGGACCGGGAGACCAGGTCCCGCTGATTCTCGACGAGGAAAATCGTCTTTACCTGTACCGTTACTGGGCATACGAACGGCAGTTGGCTGCAGCGCTGCTCGCCATGGCCGCTGATCGGCCTGCCGAACTCGACACGGCGCGGGTCAGGGAAGGGTTGTCACGCCTGTTCGGTTCGGCAGCGGGCGCAGGACCGGACTGGCAGAAAATTGCCGCGGCCGCGGCCTTGTGGAGTCGGCTCTGTGTCATTTCGGGCGGACCGGGTACGGGAAAAACCACCACGGTAGTGAAAATATTGGCCCTGCTCCTGGAACAGGCCGGAGGCGATCGGCTGCGCGTGGCCCTTGCCGCGCCCACCGGCAAGGCGGCGGTCCGCCTACGGGAGTCGATCCGGCGTGCCAAGGGAGAACTCCGTGATACAACGGAGGTCTGCGACCGGATACCCGATGAAGCCGCCACCGTGCACCGGTTGTTGGGAGTGATCCCGGGATCGTGTCGATTCCGCCATGACCGCGACAATCCGTTGCCGTTCGACGTGTTGGTGGTCGATGAGGCCTCCATGGTTGCGCTTCCGCTCATGGCAAAGCTTGTCCGGGCCCTGCCGGATAACGCGAAACTGGTGCTTCTCGGTGACCGTGACCAGCTCGCCTCGGTGGAACCGGGTGCGGTGCTTGGCGATATATCCTCCTCCGGGACCGCGCCGCGCTTCTCCGCGGCTTTCCGTGATTACCTGGCAGCGGTTGCCGACAGCCTCCCGCCTGGCGAAGCTCCTGACAGTGGCCTTCCCGTGCTGGCTGATTCACTGGTGGTGCTGCGCAGGAACTATCGCTTCGGTGCCGGGAGTTCCATCGGTATTGTCAGCCGGGCGATCAACGAAGGCGATCGTGATGCCGTCAACGCGGCGCTGGCGGACGCCGAAGAAGGGACGGTTGTACGGCGTGATCCGCCTGGCAGTGAACATCTCCAGGCTGCCCTTCAGCACGCCGTTCTGGAAGAATACCGGGAGTACCTGGCGCACGGTGAGTCGCCTGCCGGGGTCCTTACCGCTTTTGACCGTTTCCGGGTGCTGTGCGCGGTGCGGCGGGGACGGTACGGCGTGATCGCACTCAACAGGGCCATTGAGACACTGCTTGCGGCCCATCGTCTTATCGTGCCGGATTCGACCTGGTATCACGGGCGGCCGGTTATGGTTACCGCCAACGACTATACGATGCGGCTTTTCAACGGCGACGTGGGGATTGCGCTGCCCGACCCTGAACATGGCGGTGCCCTTGCCGTTTTCTTTCCGTCGGAAGACGGCGGCGTTCGCCGCATTTCTCCGCTGCGCCTCCCGAGCCACGAGACGGCGTTCGCCATGACCATACACAAGAGCCAGGGCTCGGAGTTCGACCGGGTATTGCTGGTGATCCCTCCCGTTGACAGCCAGGTCCTGACGCGCGAACTTCTCTACACGGGCATTACCCGCGCCAGGCATTCGGTGGAGCTCTGGTGCGGAAAAGACCTGCTCGCCGCGGCAGTCGAACGTCGTATCGAACGGCGTTCCGGATTGCGGCGGTCATTATGGGGAGCGTGACTGGAATGGAAGTGTTGGCGCAAATATTGCTGTAATTTTACTACGACCTGAAACCGTGACCTCTTTACGCCTTTTCCGAATGCCCCGGTATTCTGCCTGCTTCGGTGTTCAGGAGTTACGGAAGGTACGAGGTGCTCGGGAATTTACCGGGCGCCGCGTGGAAAGCGATGGGATTATGCCTGAATTGAAACGGAAAACAGCATATGAAAAAGTAGTGAAGATCCTGGAGGAAAAGGGCGTGTCCTGTCTCCTGCATGAGCATGAGGCTACCAGGACGGTTGAGGAAGCCGAGCGCAACCTTTCTTTCGACGTGACCAGGCTTGTCAAAACGGTGGCGTTTCAGACCCGTGACGGCGCTCTTGTCCTTGCCGCGCTGCGGGGGATACGGCGGGTTGACTATGCCCGTCTCGCCGGTCTGCTCGGCATCAACCGCCGCGACCTCTTTGCCTTGTCTCCCGAGCAGGTCAGAGAACGGCTCGGCGTGGAGCCGGGCAGCGTTTCACCCTTGTCGCTTATGCCGGGAACACTTGTGCTCATTGATAATGACGTGTTGGCTATCCATCCCACGCTTTACTGCGGTACCGGTCGCCCGGACCGGACCCTGGAACTGACCGCTCACGATCTTGTTCGTGCCGCGGGCGCCCGAGTAGGTGATTTTTCCAGGAGGAAGGAGCGAAATTCATGACCGTACCACTCCGTATATCGGGGCTTTGCAAGCATTATGTAGAAATCTGCATGGAATTGTGATAAGACGAATAACGAATATAAACAGGAGACAGGGAATGAAAATACTCCGTATCATTGCGGCATTACTTTTTTTACTTTCCGTATCGGGTCCCGTCCTGGCTGATCTCTCCCCCACGGATCCGATGTACTCTTCTTCCCGGAGCCTTCTGGCGGACGCGAGCCGGTTTGTCGGCAAAACATCCCTAAATTGCTCCAAGATCGAAATCTTCGTTACGTCCTGGTGCGGCTACTGCAAAATGATGGAACGTTTCCTGACGCGGAAAGGGGTTCCCTATACCGCATATGACATCGAAAAGGATGATAATGCCGCCCAGGCCTACCGCAAGCTCGGGGGAAGGGGCGTACCACTGGTAAAAGTCGGATCAAAGATCGTGTACGGCTATGATCCCGACACGGTTCTCTCCTATGCCAGGTGCAGGTAACTACGGCGCGCATGCTTTACCTCCCGTCGGTATCCTTCTCAATTCAAATCAAGCAACGAACCGGCAATGGCAACGCTGCCGCAAAGGGGTATACTTGTCCTGAATACCGGGGTATCGTCGATGATTTCGAGGAACCGGTATAAAGGAGAAGCAGATGCAGAAAACTATTTACGTTGTCGGGCATCGTAACCCCGACACCGATTCGATTGCGTCGGCAATTGCCTATGCCGAGCTGAAGAAAAAGATGGGGACGGCAAATGTCGTACCCGCCATGGCCGGCACTCCGAATCCCCAGACGCGCTTCATTCTCGAACGGCTCGGCATCGATCCGCCGAAATACCTCGCCGATGTTCATCCCAAGGTGAGCCATGTCCTCGCTCGACCACCTGTTACCGCCCGGGCGGACTTGACCCTCAAAGAGGCCCTAGAACTGTTTCACCGCTATTCAGTGCGGGTTTTACCGGTCATCGACGAGGGAAATTTCCCGATCGGCATCGTCTCCCTGCTCAAACTCTCGGAAAAATACCTGGTGGCCGGGACAAACGCAACCCGCACCATTGATGCTTCCTTTGCCGGGCTTGCGGCATGCCTGCAGGGTACGTTCCTGTGCGGAGAGACCGGCTTCCGGGTGGAACGGTTGCACCTTTTCATCGGCGCCATGCAGGAGGAGTCGTTTTCGAGCCGAATAACCGGCTTTGACCCTTCTTCGCTTTGCATCATGACGGGAGACCGGCGCTCCATCCAGGAAGCGGCCGTTGAGCGTGGCGTCCGGTTGCTCGTGATTACCGGCGGCCTCGATGTCGACGACGAACTGCTTGCCAAGGCTCAACAGAACGGCGTTGCAATTCTCTCGACTCCTTTCGATACCGCAACGGCCGCGGGACTTGCCCGCCTTGCCACTCCCCTGGCGTCATTCACGGAGAAGAAGTTTTCCCGGATCGGCATCGCCGAGCCCCTTGAGCACTTGCGCCTGCGCCTGATCCAGGGCGGTGAGTCCGCGGTGATCGCCGTGGAGGAAGATGAAACCATTGCCGGTATCGCCACGAAGTCAACCCTGCTGGCCCCGGTGCCCTATGCCCTCATCCTCGTGGACCACAATGAACTGGGACAGGCGGTTCCGGGCGCCGAGTCGGTGGAAATACTCGAGGTCATCGATCATCATAAGCTCGGCAATCCCGGTACCAGTCTTCCCATAACCTTCATGACGGCACCGGTGGGGAGCACGTGCACCGTGGTGGCCTCCCTCTACCGGGAACACGGCCTGGTTCCCGACACGAACATGGCCGCGCTGCTTCTCGCGGGCATCCTCTCCGATACGGTTATTCTCCGTTCCGCGACAACGGCTGACCGCGATCGGGATATGGTCGCCTGGCTCGAGGAGATCGCGGGACTCGATTACGTTGATTTCGGTAGAGAGATTTTCAGCGCCTGCAGCGGTTTTGCGCCTCATTCCACCCCGGAAGAAGCGAGTCGCTCGGATTTCAAGCATTTTACCGTTGCCGGCATTCGTCTCGGCATCGGCCAGGTCGAGGTGGTTGGTTTTGATGAGTTCCATGGCCTCAAGGACGACCTGCGTAGCGCCCTGAAGCGGATTCGCGTCGAGGAGCGCCTGCCGCTTGCCGGGCTCATGATTACCGACATCTACACCGAAACGACGCTCTTTCTCGTAGAAGGGATGAACCAGATCGCCCATGTCATGGGGTTTCCCCAACTGGAGCCCCACCTCTATGAACTGAAAGGTCTCATGTCGCGCAAGAAGCAGCTTGTTCCCCACCTGGTGAAAGTATTGACCTCCCTTTAACGTGCCTGGAAGAACGGCGACGTCTCACGGCTTGTGCGACGCACCCTTCGTGGCAAAACGACACGGGGTGTGTCGCGTGTCGACATTTCCCGATAGTGTCCGACTTTCCTCGTTAACAGCAATCAGCGTTTATTTTTCAAAATTTAGAGAGATTTTTTGTTTGCCGGTGTGGATGGGTGTATTGCGGATAGTGGTGGGCGAGACATTCGGGGCACAGCCCATGGGTGAAGAAAAGTTCGCTGTGCTCGCTGATGTATGATTCGATCTGTTTCCAATATCCCTTGTCGTCGCGAACTTTCTTGCAGTAACTGCAGATGGGGAGCAGCCCACTCAGGGTTTTTACTTCATTTAAGGCTTTTTGCAGCTGTCGGATGAGAGCTTTCCGCTCCATTTCTTCCTGTTTCTTTTCGGTGATGTCCAGGGCGATTCCTTCTACGGCGAGCAGTTCTTCATGCTCGTTCCTGATGGTCGAGGTGCGCAGCTGTATCCAGCGAACATCATCGCGGTGATTGCGTATGGGGAAGGTATATTCCTCCCGGACCATGGTGTCGAGAAACTTTTTGAATTCGCGTTCGAATTTTGTCTGCCAGGCGGGGTGAATAATTTCTTTTATCAGGAAAGGATTCCGATACCAGATGCGAGGAGGATAACCGGTAATTGCTTCCACTGCCCGGCTGATGTATTCACATGTGCCGTCCGGAATCGAAATTCGGAAAAAGACGTAGCGCATGTCTTGTGAAAGGGGGATACTGTTTTCCGGATACCAGTTTGTCCCTGATGAAAGGGTCCTGGTGCCGGAGATGTCCCGGACCAGGCAGAGTACTTTTGTTACCGTGTTTTTGACCTGCTGCAGTGGAATAAATGTGTAACGGTGACGGATGCGGCTGGCCGGCAGCATGGTGCAATGGACTTCCGCCTCGATTTGTTCGTTATTTCTGAGCGTTCGATCTAGTGCTTCCCGGAGCACTTCAGACTCAGGCTGCGTATAGAGATTGAGGCACTCTGCAAAGGAGCGCGGGAGGGAATTGTTGTGCAGACCAGGCAGATACGGGACGGACGAAGGCCAGCGAATCGCTCCCGTGATCGCGTCGTACTCGCCGTGAGCGATGCCGGCAATCCTGTTGACGTTTTCCAGGTTTCGAACGGCTGCGGGCGGAGATGGTTCCTTGCGTGAATTTCTGGAAAAGTGATTGGTTGGGGCCTCACGCGAAAGGGAAACAGAGAAGGTTGAGTCGTTGTCACCGTGGATTATGTTTTCACTTTCATCCATGGGAGCAGGCCTCTTGACAGTGGCAGGTGAAATTCATGTCGATAAGGCTTTTGGAATGTATAGTCCAGAAAAAAAGTATTTGCAACAATTTTGTAAAATAATTTCATCAGATATTTAGAAAAATCGTGATAAACCCAGGAGCCAGACATCGGCATCCCGTTCATAGTCGGTAATTACGCGGTTCCAGGAGAACCGAGTCCCCCACGTGGGGTGAAAGCGGTAGCAGACCGTCATGGTGAGTATTTCTGATACGGACAGCTTGTGGTCCTGCCCTGCTTCGGTCCTCCGGCGATCCACCGAGACATAGGGGCCTGCTCCTATGCCGAGGTGCAGGGTGTCGTCGAAAAATGTCCTGGCGAGCCAAAGCTGGCTGGCCAAACCATAGCGGCGACTCAGGCTGTTGTTGCCTTCGTACAGGAAGCCGGTTGTCCATTCCAGGTAACGCATGAGTCGTCGTCGATATTCGATTGCCGCGGCAATGGAGTGGGCCGGACCCTTGTTGTGAACGCTTGCTTCACCGAGATAGACCGCGATTTCATTGGCAGTGTCGCTGGTCCCGCTTTCTTTCGGGGACGACGGTGCGCCGCGGTAGTCTTTCCCCAATTGGTAGCCGATGCCGAGAATGGCGCTTGCCGTATCGATGCTGCTGCCGGTCAGCGTCCAATTGGTCCTGATGAGAAAGAGCCAGCGGTTACGGCTGTAGAGAGTGGCATCAAGTGTAAGCAGGGCACCCCAGCCATGGTCGTTGAGGCTGTACCCGCTGGCGAGATAGGGAATAGTGTCGTAGTAGAAATAGGGACCGGCGCCCATTCCGAGGACAAGACGCTTTTCGAGCAATGGGAGGCACGCCCATAGTTGGGCTGCGTGACCGTCTCGGGAGTGGGTGGGGAATGCGCCTTCATTCAGGTAGGTTATGCCGAAGGCGAAGTTTTCATGGAAGTGCTGGCGATATTCCAATTGCCAGGTGTAGGTGCTTTCGTGGTTCCTCGTGTCCCATAGCAAGCCGCCGAGCGCGTTGAATTCCTCGGCTCGTGCCGGGGCGGCAAGCAACAGGAGAATCATCAGAATCCGGATGACGGGCATAAGTGCTGTTCCTTTGCGGGATGGATTGGCTGCACCAGCATGCAAAAGTACTGAAAGGAGAAAAACCCCAATTGATTTCAAAGGCTTGCGATCAAGTATAGCAGGTTTCAACTAAAGTGCAGTGGGGGGGGATGGATGGGGGGCGAAACCGAGAAGAGTATTTTGCCACCTGAGATCACCGTGTGAACGTGCGAGAAAAAGGGGCATGGTCCGCGGACCATGCCCCTTTTTACAGTTGATAGCTCCTGCACGGAGAACCCGGCGGGTTGTTATTTCCTCAGGTTGTAGAAAACCTTTTCCCCTTTGAACAGTGCCGTGGCGCCCAACTCGTCTTCGATCCGGAGCAGCTGATTGTATTTGCAGACGCGGTCGGTGCGGCAGAGGGAGCCGGTCTTGATCTGGCCGGCGTTGACCGCTACGGCGAGATCGGCCAGGGTGGTATCCTCTGTTTCTCCGGAACGGTGTGAAATCACGGTGGTGTAGCCGGCGCGTTTCGCGGTTTCTATGGCATTGAGGGTTTCGGTCAGGGTGCCGATCTGGTTGAGTTTTACCAGGATGGAATTGGCTACGCCTTTATCGATTCCTTCCTGCAGGGTTTTGGCGTTGGTTACGAACAGATCGTCACCAACCAGTTGAACCCGGGCACCCAGGCGGTCGGTAATCTTTTTCCAGCCCTCCCAGTCGTTTTCAGCCATGCCGTCCTCGATGGAGATGATAGGGTAGCGGTTGACCAGGTCTTCATAGAAATCGATCAGTTGATCCGCCGTTTTCTGGGGAGACTTCTCGTTTTCCAGAATGTACATCCCGTCTTTGAAAAGCTCGGAAGAGGCGACGTCAAGGGCCAGCAGTACGTCTTCTCCCGGCTTGTAACCGGCCTTTTCAACGGCTTCCATGATTACCTGGAGCGCTTCTTCGTTGGAACTCAGGTTCGGCGCGAATCCACCTTCGTCACCGACGGCCGTGTTGCAGCCTTTTCTCTTGAGCACGCTTTTCAGGGAGTGGAATATTTCCGCTCCCATGCGGAGTGCCATGGTAAAATCAGGAGCGCCGACAGGCATGATCATGAATTCCTGTATGTCCACATTGTTGTCGGCATGGGCGCCGCCGTTCAGGATGTTCATCATCGGAAGCGGCAATTCCCGTGCGTTTACCCCGCCGATATAGCGGTAGAGGGGCAGGCCGAGGGATTCGGCGGCCGCCTTTGCTACGGCGAGCGAAACACCGAGGATGGCATTTGCCCCGAGGTTGCTCTTGAACTCGGTGCCGTCCAGTTCGATCATGCGGGCGTCGATTTCCGCCTGGTCGGTTGCGTCCATGCCGATGATCTGGTCCGCGATCTGGGAGTTCACGTTGTCGACAGCGGTAAGAACGCCTTTACCCAGGTACCTGGCGGCATCGCCGTCTCTCAGTTCCAGGGCTTCCCGTTCTCCGGTGGAAGCACCCGAAGGTACGGCGGCCCTGCCCGTAACCCCCGATTCCAGGAGCACTTCAACCTCCAGGGTCGGGTTGCCGCGTGAATCAAGAATCTCCCGTGCATACACATCAGCGATTGTGTTCATTGTAATCTCCTTTGCTCCGGGGCAGCTGCCCCTGTCCTCGATCGATCTGGTTATAGCATATTAAAAAGGATTCGGAAAGATGTACGGCGTGTACTATTGGAGTATTTCGTGAAAAACATTTTGTCTGAAACCGCATTTCACGTCTGAGCATGCGGCCGGGTGACAAGCGATGCACCTTTGATACAATGGAAGACGGCCGCAGTGTGTCGGCGACCGCGCCGGCAGGGTTTCCGTCATATGTGTGATGCCTGGCCGGCCCCGGTGTGACGATGTCGCATGTTTCAAAACGGAAGAGGCGGCGCCTGGTTCCTCCGGGGGATGTTTACGTTGACATGCTTGCCTGAGAAAGATTATAGTTGAATTTGAATTTTTTACTACGTACCGGTACCCGGTGAGGTTTCAGATATAGGGTATGCCCTCCGATACATCCAAAGGCAGTTCAGAAATAAGTAAGGCGGCCGTGTTTGCTTCTCGCGCAAGACGTTTGCTTGCTTCCCTCCAGGAAAGGTTTTTCATCGGCAGAAATGAAAAGGCGACCCAGTCGGTTCTTCTGCTGGTGACGGCGCTGATCCTTACCCTGCTCATTGTCCCCGGCCAACATTTTTACACGGCACGGTACAGTGCCGGTGAAATTTCACCTGCCGATATCAAGGCCACCCAGAGCTATTTGCTTGAAGACCCCGCATTGACTGAGAAAAAGAGAGCCGAAGCGGAAAATGCCACGCCCTATGTCTACGATTTTCGCCAGACAAAGGGTGATGAGCTGAAAAAGCACTTTGCGCAAGCCTTCAGTCTGGTAATGGATTATCGTACCCAGGGTGAGCCGACGCGTGAGGTTCTGCTCGTAAAGCTCTCGGAAGAACTAGGTTGTCCCGTTACATCGGCGGAACTGGCAGCTCTGGAACGGGTTCGCAACTTCCGTGCATTGCTGGCGGATATCGGTCACGTGGTAGCCAGAATCTACCAGTACAAGCTCGTAAACGACAAGGTCGCCTTCAACAGCGACCGTCGTCACGGGGTTCTGCTCTATGAGACCCGGACGGAGCGGTTGATCGGATCCGGAGACGGCACCATAACGGCAATCGACTTGAAGGATGCCGCGGCTATTATCGACGACATGCGCGTTTCCGGCGTTGACCGTAAAGATGTGAATGTTATCAAGCACCTCTTTATTAAAGCTCTCAAGCCGAACCTTACCCGCAACCATGCCGCGACCGAGTCGAAACAGACCGAAGCGAGGAATTCGGTCCGTCCGGTTGTTTACCAGATAAAACGCGGAGAGATGATCGTTCGCGAGGGCGAGCGGATATCTCCTGAACAGGCCCTCAAGCTGAACAAGATCTTCAGCTCGGCTCAAGGGGTCAACAAGCTTCTGACCGGTTTGGGAATATTTGCCTTGATCCTGATCCTGACGTACCTGCCGTATCGTTTCGGCAAAAAGAACGTCCGGAAGTTCAATCCTTCTCTCAAGGACCTGCTGCTGCTGTCCCTGGTGACGATACTGCTGTTTCTCGTTCTCAAGTTCGTTTTTATTGTTTCATCGGCTATGGGGATACTTTTTCCCCAGATCGGCACCGACGATTATCTTTATCTTTTTCCCTTTGCCGCCGGGGTCATGCTGGTCAGGATTATCCTCAACTCGGAGGTTGCACTGGTCTATTGCGCGGTTACGGCGCTTTTGCTCGGTCTGCTTTTCAACTACAACCTGCTGCTGGTTGTCTATGCGCTTCTCGGAGGGATTGTCGGCGCCCATGGGGTGCGACAGTGCCAGTATCGGGGGACAATCTATTCCGCGGGACTCAAGGTGAGCGCTGTAAATCTGGCTCTCGTGATTCCGTTCCAGATTTTGGCCGACAGTCTCTTTACCACCCAATCCCTGTATATCATTCTTTTTGCCCTGATCGGCGGGGTGGTGAATTCCGTGATTGTCGCCGGAACCGTTCCGGTCGTTGAGAGTCTGTTTCACTATACGACCGATATCAAGCTGCTGGAACTGGCCAGTCTCAATTCTCCCGTTCTGCGCGAACTTATGATACGGGCTCCCGGTACCTATCACCACAGCATCCTGGTCGGTACCATGGTTGAAGCCGCCGCAGAGGCCATCCATGCCAACCCGCTGCTGGCCAGAGTCGCTGCCTACTATCACGATATCGGCAAAATCAGCAAACCGCTCTATTTCATCGAGAACATGACCGGCGGCGAAAACCGACATGACAAGCTTTCACCGAATATGAGCGCCCTGATCCTCATTTCCCACGTGAAAGAAGGGGTCGAGCTCGCCAAGGAAAAGCATCTCGGGGTACCGATCATCGATATTATCCGCCAGCACCACGGCACCGCCTTGATTTCCTTTTTCTACCAGAAGGCGAAAAATGCCGAGGACCCGGAAACGGGGAGCGTGGACGAGCGCGACTTCCGCTATCCCGGCCCCAAGCCGCAGACACGCGAAGCCGGACTCGTCATGCTTGCGGACTGCGTGGAGGCTGCCTCCAAAACCTTGACCGATCCGACCCCGGCCCGCATTCAGGGTATGGTACAAAAAATAATCAATAATATTTTCATTGACGGTCAATTGGAGGAATGCGAACTGACTCTGAAGAACCTTCATGATATTGCCAATAGCTTCAACCGGATACTTTCCGGAATATACCATCACCGGATTGACTACCCGGAGCCGGCATTCAAAGTGAACGGAAGGAAAAAATCTGGTGAAGATAGTGATAGGGAACAGGCAAAGACGCCATCGAGTCGAGACGAAGAGACTAAGAAAGCTGGCGGAGAGGATCTTAAGCGCCTTGGGATTAACCGGTAGCGAGCTTTCGGTTACGATAGTGGGCGACAGGAGCATGCGCCGCCTGAATCGTGAGTACCGGGGTATCGACAAGGCTACGAACGTACTTTCCTTTTCCATGGCGGAGGGTGATTTTCCCGGGCTCAACCCGCATCTTCTCGGCGATGTGGTTATTTCAGCCGATACCGCTCTTCGCGAGGCGGATGAACAGGGGATAAGCTACTTTGATCGCGTCGGTTTCCTTCTTCTCCACGGAATTCTTCATGTGACCGGCTACGATCACGAGCGGTCCGGCGAAGAAGAGGCGCAGAGGATGGAGCGAAAACAGCGACAATTGCATGCATTGTTGAAACGCGAAGGGTTTCTGGAGTAATCACCGTAACCCATCGATAGCGATTGGATATGCCGTGAAGCCGAATCGATTCACCGAGTCAGTTAACTGCGCCATCCAGGGCATTCTCTATGCCGTCAAGAGCCAGAAACACATGCGTAATCATTTTTTGTCGGCTCTCGGGATACTGGGTGCGGTTCTGTTTCTGAGAGTTTCCAGCCTGGAATTCACGCTGCTTGCTATTTCCGTTTCCTTCGTCCTTTTTGCCGAACTGATCAATACCGCTATTGAACTGTGTGTCGATCTTGTTTCTCCGGACTATCACCCCATAGCCAAGGCGGCAAAGGATGTTGCCGCCGGAGCGGTGCTGGTCGCGGCTATCGGCGCTGCGGTAATGGGGTGTTTGATTCTTTCGCACTATATTTTTCCGTTTTACAAGGAGACGCTGGGCATGATCGGCATCCCGACGGAGATGGGAGCGATTGTTGCCATTCTGGCCGTTGTGATAACAGTAGTGATACTCAAAGCCATGGTCGGGAAGGGCACTCCGTTAAAGGGAGGCTGCGTCAGCGGACATGCCGCGGTTGCTTTTGCCGTTGTAATAATAGTGTCCCTGTTAACCCAGGATCCCATCTGTTCCCTGCTGACCCTGGGGTTGGCATTGACGGTATGTCATTCCCGTATCGCACTCGGGTTGCATACGCTCCGGGAAGTTGTCCTGGGAACGATTGTTGGTATGGTTCTGACAGTACTGGTGCTGGCGGTTTTTTTTAAATTCAATTAGTTTCCGCCAGGAACGGGTGCTTTGTAATTCGGTCGGAGGACTCATCCTTACGTGCAGTCAACACTGCCGACTTATGCAGGCAAATGATTCTTGCCAAGACAATATTCCCCTCTTTCCGATTCGCTAAACAACAGGTTCGTTACGCTGGCTTGAGGACGGATACCGCTTAGTGTCCGTCCGCAAGTCAAAAGATGATTTGTCTTGTGAGCCCCGCTGGAAACAATTTCCAGAAATGTTGCACCGGAATATCTTTTTTCCGCCGTCGGAACAGACAGATTCCCGCGGCGGCTGAGAACGCCATTCCCGTTTACGGAGGAACAATACGATTGGAAGATGGCCCAGGTAAAAAGAGAACGATTTTTTGGGAGGTGCTCGGCTGGTTTGCGTCCGGCCGCAGAAAGATAACCGAAGAAGAGATCCAGGAGGTAATTACCGCCGGTGAAGAGGAAGGACTCATCAATCCGGAAGAAAACGCGATGATCCAGTCCATTTTTCATCTTCGGGATACGGTGGTTCGCGAGATCATGATACCCCGTAACGACATGGGATGTATCGACAGCAAGGACGGTATTCAGGATGTCCTCTCGAAGATCATGGCATTCGGTCATTCACGGCTGCCGGTATATGAAGGCACTCTTGACAATATCATTGGACTTGTCTACGCCAAAGACCTTTTGAAATACTGGGGAATGGATGCTTCCTCGTTCGATTTGAAAAAAATTCTGCGGGCTCCCTACTATATCCCCGAAACGAAAAACCTTGAAGAACTGCTTCAGGAGTTCAAGCGTAAACGCGTGCATATGGCCATTGTTATCGATGAATATGGTGGGACTTCGGGGCTCGTGACAATCGAAGATTTGCTCGAGGAGATCGTCGGTGATATTCAGGACGAATATGACCTGGAGGAAGAGTGGCTGATTCAGCAGCCCGACGGCGCCATCGTCGTGGATGCCCGTCTGCCCATTGAAGACCTCGAGGAACACCTGGGTATCACTATCGAACGGGAGATGTTCGATACGGTCGGTGGGTTTATCTTCCAGTTGACGGGACGGATTCCCCGCACGGGAGAAGTGCTTGAAAATAAGGATATCATCATGACTATTCTCGATGCCGATGAGCGCAAGATCCGGCGGGTTCGCATCGCGCGCAAGATTGAAGCACTTCCGGAGGCGACTGACCAGTGAGTTATTTTTCCTTTACCAGAACGGATTTTCTTCAGCGAAAAGGCCGTGACTATCTGCTTGCGATCGTTACCGGTATCATGCTGGCGCTTTCTTTTCCGAAGGCCGAGATGTCCTTTCTTGCCTGGTTTGCTTTTGTGCCCCTGTTGTTCGCCTGTGGCGGGAAGAACCCAAAGGAAGCCGGAAAGCTTGCTTTTGTCGCGGGGCTGGTTGCGTACGGTGGGATCCTGTACTGGATCAATATCGTTGTGACTTTGTACGGAAATCTTCCCCTGGTGGTGAGCATCTGCGTATACCTCATTCTGGTTGCTTACCTTGCCGCCTTTTTCTTTGTCCTGCTCCTGCTGGTGAGGATGGTTGAGGAAAAAGGGATTCCCGTTACCGTATCGTTTCCGGTGTTCTGGGTCGGTTTGGAATTTCTCCGATCGTTCCTGCTGACCGGTTTCCCTTGGGCAAGTCTCGGTTATTCCCAGTACCGGATTCTCCCACTTATACAAGTGGCCGATATTACGGGCGTCTATGGCTTGAGCTTTCTCATCGTGCTGGCAAACAGCGTTATCTACCTGGCCTTGAGGAGCGGTCGTCGGGGAACGGACACGATGGCCTGTGTCGGCAGGAGCGCGGCGGTTTTTCTTGCGCTTCTCATGGTTGTTCTGTTATACGGGTCGTTCCGTATGCGCCACGAGCAGAAGGGAATACCCATGAAAGTGGCACTGGTTCAGGGCAACATCGATCAGGGCATCAAGTGGAATCCGGCTTTCCTGGAAGAGACTGTTTCGATCTATGAACGCCTTTCACGCCGTGCGGCTGCCGGCGGGGTGGATCTCGTGGTTTGGCCGGAGAGTGCGGCGCCCTTTTTCTTTCAGCAGGGGGGGGATCCTTCGGGAAGAATCGTCAACCTCGCACGCGAAATACACGCACCGATAATCTTCGGCAGCCCCGCTTTTGAGGACGGTGGCGACCGTAGAAAGTACTTCAACAGCGCCTTCCTCGTGTCCTCGTCCGGTGAGGTGCTGGGCCGCAGCGACAAGATGCACCTTGTTCCTTTCGGCGAGTACGTGCCGCTGGCAAAGTTGCTTCCCTTCGTGCACAAGCTCGTGGTCGGCGTCGGTGATTTTTCGCCGGGTGACACGATTGTCACCCTTGACCCGGGAAAGGGCAAAGTCGGCGTTCTCGTCTGTTTCGAGGGAATATTCCCCGATCTGTCGCGCCGCTATGTTCGCGAGGGAGCCCGTCTGCTGGTCAATATTACCAATGACGGCTGGTACGGCAGATCTTCAGCGCCCTATCAGCACCTGTCCATGGCGGTTTTCCGGGCCGTGGAGAACGGCGTTCCCCTGGTCAGGGCGGCAAATACCGGGATTTCGGCTATTATTGACAGAAAGGGAACCGTCACGCACAGGACTTCTCTGTTTGAAGAAGCATTCCTTGTCGGCACGGTGCTGACCGCCGAAGGGGGGACGATATACACCCGGATCGGCGATGCTTTTGCGATACTGTGCCTGGCGGGGTCTCTGGTGATCGCCGTTATGGGTTTCAGGAAACGGCAGCCGTGATCGGCTGATCGCTGCGGCAGGCATATATGGCTGTCCCCGGGTCGGTGTGCTCGGCTGGAAGCTGTTGACGATCAAAATTATGGATTGAAGGAGCATGATATGTTCAGAGAAGAAATCGCACGCATCGAAGACCTGGAAAAACGCATTTTTGCGCTTCGGGGGTCTCTTTGACATAGATCGCAAGCGGGAGGATATCCAGGAGATGGAGGCGCAGATAGCCGCTCCCGACTTCTGGGAGAACGGTGATACCGCGCAGAAAGTTCTCAAGGAGCGCACCTCCCTGGAAAAAATTGTCGATGCCTGGGACAAGCTCACAGGCGATCTGGAAGACGTCAAGGTATTGGTCGAGTTGGGGAGCGAGGCCGAGGACGAGGAAACGCTGGCGGAGGTGAGATTACTCAACGATCGCCTCGATGAAGGTGTTTGTCAGGCCGAATTCCAGAAGATGTTGTCGGGTCCGCATGACAAGAACGCCTGCTACGTTTCGATTACCGCCGGGGCCGGTGGCACCGAGGCGCAGGATTGGGCTGAAATGCTCCTGCGCATGTATCTCCGTTACTGCGAGAAAAGGGGTTGGCGCACGGAAATCACCGAGTACCAGGCCGGCGACGAAGCGGGAATCAAGGGCGTCACATTTACGGTGGATGGTGAATTCAGTTATGGCTACCTGAAAGCGGAGGCCGGCATCCATCGGCTTGTCAGGGTTTCTCCTTTTGACGGCAATGCCCGTCGTCATACCTCGTTTGCGTCGGTTTACGTTTTTCCCGAGATCGACGATGATATCGAAGTAATTATTAACGATGCCGACCTGCGGATCGACACCTATCGCTCCGGCGGGGCCGGCGGTCAGCATGTCAATGTTACCGATTCGGCGGTCCGCATCACCCATATCCCCACCGGAATCGTTGCCGCCTGTCAGAACGAGCGCAGCCAGCACATGAACAAGGCGACCGCCATGCGGGTCCTGAGGGCAAAACTCTATGAACGGGAATTGGAAGAACGGGCCGCCAAGGCATCCGAGATCGGGGGGGAGAAAAAGGATATCGGTTGGGGTAGTCAGATCCGCTCCTATGTTCTCCATCCCTACCGGATGGTAAAAGACCTTCGCACGGGAGTAGAAACCGGAAATACCGATGCCGTGCTGAATGGAGATCTGGATGAATTCATAATTGCATTTCTGATGGGGGTCAGAAGGAATGACCAGGAGGGCGCATCGTGATGAGTTTCAGGTGTATCGCTTTGACCGTGGGCCTGCTGATCATGCTTGCCGGCTTCGGGTGTGCAACTCCCATTGCCGGTGGAATTTCCAAGTTGGGCTATTCCATTCAGGTTGGCGCGTTTTCCGATGTGCGGAATGCTGAGCGACTTACGGCGAAACTGCAAGGACAGGGCGTCGATGCCTTCTATTTTAAAAGGGATAACGGCCTGTTTGCCGTAAGATTCGGTGATTTTTCTTCGCGCCGGGAAGCAAGGCGTGCCGCGAAAACAATCGTCAGTCAGGTAGGGCTTGACTCCTTTTTCATTGCGCCGCCTCTGAAAAAGGCGCTTGTTCCGGAAAAGGAATCGGCGACTTCCGGCCCACCGGAGAAGAAGGGCAGGAAGCTGAACCGCGATGACATGGGATATATCGCGGCACGGACCGCGGAAAGATTTGTCGGCATTCCCTATCAATGGGGCGGCGATACGGTTGTCGAGGGCATGGATTGCAGCGGTTTTGTCAGGGCGGTCTATAATCTCTGCGGCGTCAATATCCCGCGCACGTCCGCCGAACAGTATACGGTCGGGCGAAGCATACCGGTCGATGACCTGCTCGATGGCGACCTGGTATTTTTCGGTTCGCCGGGCGACAGGATTTCCCATGTAGGGATCTACGTCGGAAACAACCGTTTTGTTCATGCTCCCCGCAGGGGCGAAGAGATAAAGGTATCACCCTTGCAAGGTAACGGCTATTTCAAGAAATTCAAGGGAGCCCGCAGGTATTTTTAAGTGAATTCGCAGGGTGGCCACTGTGTCTGGTCGGCTTCCGGATCGTGGCTCCAAACAATAGACCATGAAACAAGAGAAAGGTATGTATGGCACTGATAAAACCCTTCAGGGCGTTGCGCCCTTTGCAAAAGATTGTCAAGCAGGTAGCTGCGCCGCCCTATGACGTGATGAGCGTTGCCGAGGCCCGCTGCATGGCGGAAGGGAATCCTTTCAGCTTCCTTCACGTTTCGAGACCTGAAATAGACCTTGCCGTCGATGTGGATCCCCATGACGAATCCGTTTACCGCAAGGGAAGGGAAAATCTCGAGAAACTTATTACACAGCAGGCCCTGGTTCAGGATCAGGAAGAACACTACTATATCTATCGACAGAAAATGGGGTCTGTCGTGCAGACCGGTCTGGTTGCCTGTGCCAGTGTCGACGACTACCAGAGCGGCCTGATAAGGAAGCACGAGCTGACAAGGGCGGACAAGGAGGAAGATCGGGTCAGGCATATCGATTTCCTTGACGCCAACGATGAGCCGGTTTTCTATGTCTATCGCCATGTCGCCACTATCAGTGAACTTATTGCCCGGTTGACCGAACGCGAACCTCTTTACGATTTTACGACGGAGGACTCCGTGGTTCATACCGTCTGGGCCGTTTCCGATCCCCTTATCATTCGGCGTATCAGCGATGCGTTTGCCGGCATCAAAACCCTGTATGTGGCCGATGGGCACCATCGGAGCGCCGCGGCAAGCAGGGTCAGAGATCTGCGCAAGGCCAAAAATCCGGGACATAACGGCTCTGAAGAATATAACTATTTTCTCACAGTCATTTTTCCCGACAACGAAATGAACGTCATGGCCTATAACCGGGCGGTCAGGGACCTGAACGGGCATACTATCGCCGAGTTCATAACCAAGGTTGGAAAAAAGTTCGATGTTACCCCGGTTTCAGAGCCGGTTGTTCCCTCCCATCGTCATAATTTCGGGATGTACCTGATGGGGAAATGGTACGAACTGACACCGCGGCACGGACTTTTCGACGAGAATGACGCCGTCGCGCGTCTCGATGTATCCATTCTTCAGGAGTATCTCCTGAGCCCGATTCTGGGAGTCCGCAATCCCCGGACCGATCAGCGTATCCATTTCGTCGGGGGAAGCCGTGGAACGGATGAACTGGTCAAGCTCGTGGACGGCGGCACGTTCCAGGTTTCCTTTTCTCTCCACCCAACATCTATCGATGAACTGATGGCTCTTGCCGATGATGGTAAAATCATGCCGCCGAAATCGACCTGGTTCGAGCCGAAGCTGCTGAGTGGTCTGTTTCTGCATGGTCTTACCTGACGAGATCGGCAAGACGGTCATGAAAGATTCGCGAAGATATTGGCTGTTCAAATCCGAACCATCCTGTTTCTCTTTCAACGACCTGGAGAATCGGCCGGGCAGGATCGAGCCCTGGGACGGTGTTCGCAACTACCAGGCGAGAAATTTCCTGCGTGACGAGATACGGCCTGGGGACGGCGTGCTGTTTTATCATAGCGGCATTCCCCGACCTGCCGTTGTCGGGACCGCCGTAGTGGTGCGGGGCGGGTACCCCGACCTTACGGCCCTCGATCCGGAATCCGACGGATACGATCCCCGGAGTACTCCGGATGTCCCCATCTGGTACCGCGTGGATATCCGTGCCGAGAAACCGTTTGCGCGCGAGGTGACTCTGGAAGAGATCAGGCGCCATCCGCTCCTTGCCGATATGGTGCTGCTCCACAGGAGCAGGCTTTCAATTCAGCCGGTGGCGGAAGACGCATGGAAGGTAATTCTCGGGCTTGGTGGTGTAGTGGGTTAGGTTTTTCTTGTTCCCGCGTGCCGAAGCGCCTTGCCGCCGGTCCAACACCCAGTATTCTCCCTCGAAAATACCCGGAAACCGGCACGCATTGCCCCCTGTTACGTGGCAGGTTTCTCGCTGCTTGAACAATTTTCGAAACGAGCTTTTTGCTTGATTAACGAGATGAAATGGGTTAATTTGCACGTTTATTAAGTATGTTCCGTGATAACTATGAGCAGAACAGAAAGGTACAGGACTATTGGAAGAGCTCAGTGAACTATTATTGCAGCGAAGAAGAAAAGTCGATGCTCTCTGGGAAGCCGGAATTAATCCGTACCCGAATGATTTCAAACCCCGACATACCTCCGAGGATCTGTTCAAAACCTACGGCTCCATGGATCCGATTCCCGATTCCATTGATGAAGAACTCATCCTTGCCGGGCGCATCATGGCCCGTCGGTCTTTCGGCAAGGCGGCATTCATCCAGGTTCAGGACCGGAAAGGGCGTTTTCAGGTCTACGTACGCAAGGATTCGCTCGGAGTCGAGTCGTTCGAGTCATTCGAAACTCTTGATATCGGCGATATCATCGGCATCAAGGGACGACCGTTTCGCACCAAGACCGGCGAGCTCTCCATTCATGCCGGCGAGGTAAGCCTCCTTACCAAGTCACTTCTCCCGCTTCCGGAAAAATTCCACGGACTGACCGACGTGGAAACCAGGTATCGTCAGCGATATGTAGATCTCATCGTTAATCCCGAGGTGAAAGACGTTTTCATCAAGCGGGCCCGCATAATCCAACTCATCAGGGAATTCATGCTACGCAATGATTTCCTCGAGGTCGAAACACCCATGATGCAGCCGATTCCCGGCGGTGCGACCGCAAAACCCTTCGTAACTTATCACAATGCCCTGGACCGGGAGCTGTATCTGCGCATTGCACCGGAGTTGTATCTTAAGCGGCTGCTGGTGGGCGGTTTCGACAAGGTTTTCGAAATCAATCGCAATTTCCGGAATGAAGGCATTTCCATCCGGCACAACCCGGAATTTACGATGATGGAGTTCTACCAGGCCTATGCGACCTATGAAGATCTGATAATTTTTACCGAGGAGTTGTTCTGTTTCGTAGTGGAACAGTTGTTCGGCTCCCTGGAGATCGAGTGCCAGGATGAAACCATCAGTTTCCGTCGTCCATGGAAACGCCTGACCGTCAAGGAAGCCATCCTCGAATATGGCGCCATCGATGCGAAATCTCTGGAAGATCGTGAGCTGGCATATGCCTATGCCAAGTCGATCGGTCTCGATTTGCCCGAAGATATCGGTTACGGCAAGCTGGTTACCGAGATTTTCGAAGAGGTGGCGGAGGAAAAGCTCATCCAGCCGACTTTCATTACTTCATATCCAACGGAAGTCTCCCCTCTTTCACGGAAAAACGACGAGGATCCTGAAGTTGTCGATCGCTTCGAGCTGTTCTGTCTCGGCCGGGAGATCGCCAATGCGTTCTCCGAGCTGAACGATCCCCTGGATCAGAAGGAGCGTTTCCTGGCCCAGGTCGCGGCAAAGGATAAGGGGGACGAAGAGGCCCACTTCATGGACGAGGACTATATTCGTGCACTTGAGCATGGCATGCCCCCCGCCGCGGGCGAGGGTATCGGTATCGACCGCCTGGTTATGCTGTTGACGGATTCTCCCTCGATCCGGGATGTAATTCTATTCCCGCAACTCAGGAAAGAAGCCAAGTAATGGCCTATGAGCTGTTCATCGGCCTACGCTACCTGCGGGCAAAGCGAAAGTCGACTTTCATCTCCATAATTACCTTCATTTCGACGGCGGGCGTGGCCCTCGGCGTTATGGCGCTTATCGTCGTCATGGCGGTTATGACCGGTTTCGAGGAAGACCTGAAGGACAAGATCCTCGGTACCAACGCACACGTTGTCGTGCTGAAAACGAGCGGTGAAATAAATGAGTATCCCGCGGTCATGGAGAAGCTCGGGCATGTTTCCGGGGTGGTTGCGGCAACGCCGTTCGTTTACAGTCAGGTCATGCTCTCCACTGGAGCGAACGTTTCCGGCGTCGTCTTGCGGGGAATAGATCCGGCCACGGATGTCCGGGTCACTAATTTGAGCAGGACGCTCGTTGCCGGGAAATTGGCCGATTTGGAAAAGAACTCCGCCGGCAAGGCTGAAAAGCTGTCACCTTTGCCGGGAATCATCATCGGCAAGGAACTGGCGAAGAACCTCAATGTCTTCGTGGGAGATTTGCTGAATGTGGTCTCTCCCATGGGTAACATCACTCCCTTCGGCATGGTTCCCAAAATGAAGCGGTTCCGTGTTGTGGGACTCTTCAACACCGGTATGTTCGAATATGACTCGACCCTTGCATATATCGGTCTTCGCGAGGCACAGGAGTTCCTTTCCCTCGGCAACGCGATTACCGGGATTCAGCTGCGGGTCGATGACGTCTACCAGGCGGGCAAAATCGCCGAGTCCATCAATAAAAGCTTTGGCTACGAGTTTTTCGCACGCGACTGGATGCGCATGAACAAGAACATTCTTTTCGCCCTGAAAACGGAAAAAATGGTAATGTACATCATTCTTACTCTGATCGTGCTGGTGGCGGCGTTCGGCATCGCTTCGACCCTTTTCATGGTGGTGATGGAAAAGACCAAGGATATCGCCATATTGAAGTCAATGGGTGCGACTGGTTCGAGCATTATGAAGATATTTGTTCTGGAGGGTCTCATTATCGGTATTGCGGGGACCATAGTCGGTGTCTTGAGTGGTCTGCTGGTTGCACATAACCTCGAATTCATCGTGGATCTGGTCAAGAACCTGACCGGTTTCGAACTTTTCAGCAGGGATGTCTACTATCTCGACCATTTTCCGTCACGGGTCGTTCCCGGGGATGTTCTCCTCATTTCCCTGACAGCCGTTTTTATATCGTTTGTCGCGACGCTCTATCCTTCCTGGCAGGGTTCCCGGCTTCCTCCGGCGGAGGCTTTGCGTTATGAGTAACCGACTGTTGGAGGTGCGGGATCTTCGCAAGTCCTTTCGAACAGAGGGGGGGCGGGTTGACGTTCTGAACGGTATTGATCTTTCGGTCGCGGAAGGGGACACCATTGCTCTCGTTGGTGCATCCGGAGCGGGGAAAAGCACGTTGCTTCATATTGTCGGCACCTTGGAAAGACCTACTTCCGGCAGTGTTCTCTTCCGGGAAGAAGATGTTTTTACCATGAACGATGGAGCACTTGCCACCTTTCGGAATCGCTCCATCGGCTTTGTTTTCCAGTTTCATCACCTGCTTTCGGAGTTCACGGCACTGGAAAACGTCATGATGCCGGCCTTGATCAGCGGCATGCCAAGGGAAACGGCACGAGAAGCAGCCGAGAAGTTCTTGGAAGACGTAGGTCTTGCCCATCGTCTGCATCACAAACCGGGTGAACTGTCCGGCGGCGAGCAGCAGCGAGTCGCCATCGCACGGGCTCTCGTTCTTTCTCCCGTAGTGCTTTTGGCTGATGAGCCGACTGGAAACCTGGACAGAAAAACCAGTGAAGAGATTCATGAACTTCTTGCCGGAATACAGCGAAAAACCGGACTGACGCTTATTATCGTAACCCACAACGAACGCCTGGCCGCCAGGATGAGCAAAATTATCCGTCTGGTGGACGGTCGGATTCAGGAGAATGGCAACCCGTGAAACTGTTATTCCAGAAAGACAGCATCTTTCGTAGCGTTCCCGTTACCCTTTTCGGGTTGCTTGCATTTCTGGTGAGCACCCTGCAACCCGCGATCATATCGGCTGAAAACGATACAATTGCCGATATTGTCATTACCGGTAATGAATCCCGGGAAACCGCGGCTATTCTGCCGGTGCTCAAGAGCAAGGTCGGCGCCTATTATTCACCGGAAAAGGCGAATGAAGACATCAAGGCGATTTATCGGATCGGCATTTTCGAAAGTGCTCGGGTTGAATCAGTCAAGACCGACAAGGGGATTTCCCTTATCTTTACGGTTGTCGAGAAGCCCAAGGTCCGAGCCATAAATATTACCGGGAACAAGGAAATTGCCAGTGATAAAATCCGCGAAGCGATCGACCTGAAGGTCAACAGCGTCTTTTCCAGCGATTTGCTGGCGAAAAGTGTTAAAAAAATAACGGGACTCTACGCGGATGAGGGGTACTACCTCGCCGAGGTTGATTCCGATACCAAGGAAGCGGGCAAGAATGCGGTTCGGGTCAATTTTTCGGTGAAGGAGGGTTCAAAAGTCCTCATAAAAACGATTTCCTTTGAGGGGAACAAGGTTTTTTCGGCACGCAAACTGCGCAAACAGATGGAAACCAAGGAAAAATGGTTTCTCTCCTGGATTACCGGTGCCGGTACTTATAAGGAAGAGGTCCTGAAAAACGATTCGAACCGCATTGCCGATCTATACTTCAACAACGGTTACATCAATGTGAAGGTTGGTGAACCCAAGGTTAAGTTGCTGCCGGACAAGAGTGGGCTTCAGGTTACCATCGGCATTACCGAGGGAGACCAGTTCAAGACGGGAACAATCGATTTCAAAGGGGATCTTCTGGAAAGCAAGGAGCGGCTGAGAGGCAAGATCGAGCTTGAAAGCGGCGAGGTTTTCAGTCGAGAAGTCCTGCGAGGCGATATTTTTACCTTGACCGACCTGTACGCCGACCAGGGTTATGCCTTTGCAAACGTCAGTCCTCTTACCAAGGTCGACCAGGAGAAGAAGACTATCGACATTACCTTCGATTTCGAGAAGGGTGAAAAGGTTTTTATCGAGCGCATCAATATCAGTGGCAACACCAAGACCCGCGACAAGGTTATCCGCCGCGAGTTCAGGCTTGCCGAAGGAGATCTTTACAACAGTACCGCATTGAAGAGAACCAAACAGAATCTCGCGAACCTCGGGTTTTTCGATGAAGCAGCCATTGCCCCTTCTAAAGGGAGTTCAAGCGACAAGCTCAACCTCAACACCACGGTCAAGGAAAAGTCCACCGGTCAGTTCAGCATCGGCGCCGGGTACAGTTCTTCCGACGGAATTATCGGCCAGGGCTCAATACAACAGAACAACTTCCTCGGCCTTGGTCTCAGGGGTACGCTTTCCGCTTCGCTTGGCGGGTCGACGCAGCTTTACAACATCGGGTTGAGCGATCCCTACTTTCTTGATACCAACTGGACCCTGGGGTTCGATCTCTATCGATCAGAACGGGAATATGAGGATTATACCCGTCGGGTAACCGGCGGCGACATCAAAGCGGGCTATCGCCTGTCCGATCAGCTCTCAACGTTCTGGATGTACAAATATGAGGTAAAACGCCTGTTCGATTTTTCCACCGCTCTGTTGTTGAACCCCGAACTTATTACCGAAACAAGCGGTACCGTCGGCTTGATCTATGGTAGCATTACCTATGATGCCACCGATTACAAGATCGATCCGAGCAAAGGCTATTCCGGGACTTTTTCCGCTGAGTATGCGGGATTGGGCGGCAACCAGCGCTTTGCCCGTTTTATCGGTCAATCAGCGGTCTATTTCCCGCTCATTTGGAGTACGGTTCTGTCGCTTCGCGGTGAGCTCGGCTACATGATGAAGATCGGGAAGGAAATTCCCATGGATGAGAAGTTCTATCTCGGCGGCATTTCGACGCTTCGTGGTTACGACTCCCGTACCGTGTGCCCGGTAAAGGTGACGTCCATAAAATCGATTAATCCCATTACCGGTCAGGCAACAACGTACTCGACACCGGTATACCTGGGCGGTATCAAGGAAGCGGTGTTCAACGTGGACTACGTATTTCCCATTATCAAGGACGCCGGTCTCAAGGGAGTCGTGTTCTTTGACGCCGGCAACTCCTATGGTCCCGGTGAACAGTACTTCTCCAAGATTCTCATGAGCTACGGGATCGGGCTGCGGTGGTATTCGCCCATGGGGCCTCTCAGACTCGAGTACGGTATCCCGCTTAATCCCCGTGAAGGGATAGACAAAGGGGGCGGTAAATTCGAGTTTTCAATCGGCGGGTTTTTCTGATGAGCGACCGGCTGGATTTTTTCGGGTGTCGTGCCGAGCCGGCACTGCCGGCGGACGAACGATTTCCCGGTTACTCAAAACATATATCATAACAAAAAGGAGAACTACATGAGAGGGTTTATTACTATTTTCGCTCTTGTTTTGGCACTGTCACTTCCGCTTGCCGCGGTTGCCGCCGAAAACGGCAAACTGGGATACGTCGATATCCAGAAGGTTCTGAATGTTTCAAATGCAGGGAAAAACGCAAAAGAGCAGCTGACTGCAAAAGTTAAGGAATATCAGGCTGATCTCAACAGGAAACAGGACGAATTGAAGAAATTGAAGGATGTTCTGGAGAAACAGGGATCGCTGCTTTCCGAGTCTGCCAAGGCCGTTAAGGAACGTGATTACCAACAGAAGCTGAAAGACCTCCAGCGGATGCAGAAGGATGCCCAGGATGACCTTCGCGCAAAGGATGAGGAACTGACCAGGAATATCCTTACTGATATCGAAAAGGTTGTCCAGGAGTATGGCCGTAAGAACAACTACACATTCATTTTCGTCCGGAACGAGAGCATGATATTTGTTGATGAAAAGGCTGATCTTACGGACCAGATACTCACACTGTTGAATTCCACCAAGAGATAGGGAGGACTCGTGGAAAAAACACTCAAAGAGCTTGCCTCCCTGTTGGGCGGCAAGGTAATAGGGGATGAAAATGCGGTTGTTTCGAGCCTCGGCACACTTGATGAGGCAACGGACGGTCAGATAACCTTTCTCGCCAACCCGAAATATGCCGGCAAGGTGGCGACGACACGTGCTACGGCCGTTATCGTATCTCCGGGCGCGGAGCGGCACGGCAGGAATGTTATCGAGGTAAAGAATCCCTATCTTGCTTTCGCGAAACTGCTGTCCCTGTTTCATGTCAAGCCGATCGTTCCCAAGGGCATCATGGAAGGGGCATTCGTTGCCGAGAGCGCGACCCTTGGTGAAGGCGTAACCGTGTATCCCGGGGCCTACGTGGGTGATGGTGTCAAGTTGGGCAGCCGGGTAGTCATTCATCCCGGCGTTGTTCTCTATGAGGGAGTGGAAGTAGGTGATGAAACCATCCTACATGCCAATGTCACCATTCGCGAAGGGTGCCGTATCGGCAGCAAGGTCATTATTCACAGCGGTACCGTTATCGGCAGCGACGGCTTTGGTTATGCTCCCGACGGCAAGGCCTACCAGAAGATCCCCCAGATCGGCATCGTGGTGATTGAAGACGATGTGGAGATAGGCGCCTCGACAACCATTGACCGTGCGGCACTGGGCCTAACCCTTATCCGTCGCGGCACCAAGATCGACAACCTGGTACAGATTGCCCATAACTGCGTGATCGGCGAAAACTGCATTATTGTTTCCCAGACGGGTATTTCCGGGAGCACCAAACTGGGGGAGCATGTGACGATCGGCGGCCAGGTGGGTATCGTCGGCCATCTGGAGATCGGCGACAACGTCATGGTCGGTGCCAAGTCCGGGGTGCACAGCAGCATTTCCTCCGGCCAGATTCTGAGCGGATACCCCGCTTTTCCCCACAAGGAATGGCTCAAGGCGGCATCAACCTTTCCGAAATTGCCTGAACTGCGCAAGGTCATTAATTCTCTCGAGAAGAGGATTCAGGAACTGGAGGCAAAACTGGAAAAATTGCAGTAATGGTATTGCATTGGAGGAGTGATAATGCTTGATTATAAAGAGATTGTTAAGATATTGCCGCATCGCTATCCGTTCCTGATGGTCGACAGAATAATCGAAATGGATCCCGGCAAGAGGATCGTCGGCATCAAGAACGTAACCATTAATGAACCTTTTTTCCAGGGACATTTTCCGGGGCATCCCGTTATGCCGGGCGTGCTCATCATCGAAGCCATGGCACAGGTGGCCGGTATTTTAGCCTACTTGTCCTCGGATGATGAGATACGAAAAAAAGTGAGTTACTTCCTTGCCATAGACAACGCACGATTCAGAAAACCGGTTCTTCCCGGCGACGTTCTTCACTTGGAAATGGTTACCACACTGAATCGCAGGGGTATATGGGGGTTCAGCGGCAAGGCATTCGTGGAAGAAAAGCTGGTTGCCGACGCGGACTTGAAAGCTACATTCGCCGACAGCTGATCCGGCTCTAACATTTCAAAAGTATCACCGGTAGACAAATCTTGATGCCTCTCCAGGTACTCCGGGCGGGAATATCCCGCCCGGAAGTTTTTGGTTGGCATGTTTTTTCGTTGTATTGGTGATTGGAGACATTATGATACACCCTACCGCAATTGTGCATCCGGGAGCGGTATTGGGCGCCGATGTGGCAATCGGCCCTTTTGCGGTTATTGGAGAACATGTAAAAATCGGTCGCGGCACCAGGGTTGGCGCCAGTTCGGTTATTGACGGCTGGACGGAAATTGGGGAAAATAACCAGATTTATCATCTGACATCGGTGGGGGCAATCCCACAGGACCTGAAATACAAGGGTGAAGAAACCTACCTGAGGATCGGCAACGACAATATTATCAGGGAGTTCGCAACCATTCACCTGGGCACGGTTACCGGTGACGGCGAAACGACAATCGGCAACAAGAATCTGTTCATGGCCTATTGTCATGTTGCCCACGACTGTCATATCGGCAATCATGTCATTATGGCGAACGGCTCGACTCTTGCCGGACATGTGAACGTTGAGGATTATGCAATTCTCGGTGGCCTTTCCGCAGTACACCAGTTCACCCGGATCGGTGAGAGCGTCATGCTGTCCGGTGGCGCGATGGTCGGGCAGGATGTCTTGCCATTCACCGTAGCCAGCGGCAATCGCGCAGTGTCGGCCGGACTCAATACCGTTGGATTGAAACGCCGCGGATTTTCCGCTGAACTGATTTCGAATATCAAGAAAGCCTACCGGATCATCATTCGCTCCGGACTGCGTCTTGAAGACGCACTTCAGAGAGTCAAGAGCGAGGTTCTCATATCACCGGAAATCGAGCACCTTATCCTTTTTGCTGAAAAATCGGAAAGGGGTCTATGCCGTTGAAGAAAAAAATTCGGACTGCCGTTGTCGGAGTCGGTTATCTTGGTGGTTTTCACGCGGAGAAATATGCGGCAATTCCGGACTCCAGGCTGGTTGCGGTAGTGGATGTCGACCGCGAACGGGCCGAGTCGGTTGCCGAACGACTTGGCGCCAAGGCGTACACCTGCCACCGGGAAATTCTCGGGAAGGTCGATGCCGTAAGCATCGCCGTTCCGACCCAGTGCCATTACGAGGTGGCCAGGGATTTTCTCCTTGAAGGAACGAGTATTCTTCTGGAAAAGCCGATTACTACGACCCTCGAGGAAGCAGATGATCTGATCCGGGTATCCCGGGAAACCGGAGCGGTGCTCCAGGTGGGGCACTTGGAGCGGTTCAACCCCGTAGTCATGGCCTTGGATGGTATTCTTACCGAGCCCCGCTTCATCGAGTCGATTCGGATCGCTCCGTTTAAACCGCGAGGTACGGATGTGAATGTTGTCCTCGACCTGATGATTCACGATATCGACATTATTCAGCACATCATAAACTCTCCCATTAAGACTATCAACTCTATCGGGGCGCCGGTTTTCACCGATGAAGAGGACATTGCCAATGCACGCATACAGTTCGAGAACGGTTGCGTTGCAAATGTTACGGCAAGCCGGATCAGTCTCAAGAGTGAACGAAGGATGCGCATATTCCAACCGGACGCCTATATAACGCTTGATTTCCAGAACAAGAAAGTTGCGGTCTTTCGCAAAGGCGACGGCGAAATGTTTCCCGGCATCCCCAATGTGGCCATTGATCAGCGCGAACTGGAGCAGGGTGACGTGCTGAAGACGGAGATCGAATCTTTTATCGACGCGGTTGCCGGTCACAAGAAGCCCGTTGTTACGGGAGAGGACGGCAGGCGTGCGCTGGAAACCGCCCTCATGATCAACAAGAAGTTGTAACGAAAACGATATTTTCACATTGCCCCGGTAACGAGGGCAGGGTGCGCCGCTTACTGTTGTTGCGCTGCCCGCACTCAAATCCATTACTTCCAGGTGTTATCTATGATTCCGATGGTTGACCTCAATAAGCAGTACCGCCAGTTGCAGGATGAAATCGAAGGCGGTATCCGTGATGTACTTGATAAGTGCCAGTTCATTCTCGGTCCGAACGTAGCCGCATTCGAGGAAGAGGCTGCCTCCTACCTCGGCGCCTCTTATGCGGTAGCCGTCGCTTCCGGTACTGATGCACTTCATCTCGCGCTTGCCGCGGCCGGAATCGGTCCGGGTGACGAGGTGATTACCTCTCCCTTTACCTTTATAGCGACAGCCGAGGCGATCCGCTATGTGGGAGCCACCCCGGTTTTCGTTGATATCGACCCGCGTACCTTCAATATCGACCCGTCGAAGATTGAAGCGGCTATTACCCCGGCGACCCGTGCAGTCCTGCCGGTACACCTGTTCGGACAACCCGCCGATATGATGGCGATAACCGATATCTGCAACCGGCGCTCCCTGCTGCTCGTGGAAGACTGCGCCCAATCTTTCGGCGCAGGCACGAATGATGGGAGAAAAACCGGCGTCATTGGCGCGTTCGGCTGTTTCAGCTTTTTCCCAAGTAAAAACCTGGGTTGTTACGGTGACGGTGGTATGGTGACGATGGCGTCGGTCGAGCAGGCCGACAGCGTCCGCGTGCTCCGCAACCACGGCAGTCGCCAGCGCTATCATCATCATGTGATCGGCTTCAACAGCCGTCTTGATGAGATTCAGGCCGTGATCCTGCGTAGCAAGCTCAAGCGCATCGAACAGTACAACAACAACCGCCGACGTGTTGCGCAACAATACAACGAATTGCTCGCGGGGCTGGAACTGGATGTGCCGTACGAAGACGGGAAGGGCGTGCACGTTTATCACCAGTATACGATCCTCACCCCACATCGTGAACGGATCATGAAGAGTCTTGCCGATCGGGGTATCGCCTCAGCCATTTATTACCCCATTCCGCTTCATCGCCAGGAAGTTTTTGCCGAAACATGCCGCAATTGTGTGCTTCCCTTTGCTGAAGACGTTGCGGTCCACTGCCTCTCGCTTCCTATCTTTCCCGAAATGTCCCGGGAACAGGTCGAGACGGTTGCCGCAGTGATAAGGGAGTCGCTTGCATAACCGGTTTGTTCGAGTCTTCTTGAATAAGACAATGGTCAATTGCTGAAAAATATTATTCTACGAATACCTGAAGGGGGAAACGCCATGCATGGAATAACGAGACAGGTATCGCGTCTATTTCTCTGGGCACTTCTGCCGCTGTTTGTTGTTGCCTGTGGCGGCGGTAGTGACGATGAATATGAGGATTATGAGTATTATGAACTTATTTCCTCAACGGTATATGGGGAACACAGCCTGCTTGTCGATGAAGGAACGACATACGCCTGGGGAGCGAATGGTTATGGTCAGCTCGGCAACGGCAATAAGTATAACCGTACGACCCCGGTAGCAGTGAGTGGTACTTTTTCCGCCATTTCCATCGGCGGTGCTCATGGTGTTGCTCTCGACACGGTTAACGGGGGGAGCGTATGGGCTTGGGGACATAATACTTCGGGCCAGCTTGGTGACGGTACGGGCGTTACCAAGACCGTGCCGACACAGGTGCTTGCCACCGATGGTGTCAACCATTTGTATGGAGTAAAGGCTGTTGCGGCCGGCGGCAAGCACACGCTGGCCATTGCTTCCGACGATACCGTGCTGGCTTGGGGAAACAACAGCTACGGCCAATTGGGTAACGGAACCAAGACCACATCACACATTCCCGTGCCGGTATCGGGATTGACCGGTGTCACGGCTATTGCCGCCGGCGGGGAGTACAGTCTTGCCCTCAAAAATGACGGGACTGTTTGGGCATGGGGCAACAACAGAAAGGGTCAGCTGGGTAACAACTCTAACGTTACCAGCTCTTCGCCGGTTGAAGTGGATGGCCTCACGGGAATTATCAAAATAGCGGCCGGTGGCAGTCATGCCCTGGCCCTCAAGAATGACGGCACTATCTATGCCTGGGGGTACAACGAGTTCGGTCAGCTCGGCAATGGTTCGATTAGCGCGAGCAATTTTCCGGTAAAAGTCGCTTCGACCGGAAGCGCAACGGACATTTCCGCCGGTCTCGATCATTCTCTGGCGATTATTGATGGCTTGGTAAAAGCCTGGGGATACAATTACTACGGCCAGCTTGGTAACGGAGCTCTGTTGCAGAGCTATGAACCGGTCAAGGTATTGCAGACGGTTCAGAACCAGGACGGCGACCCGCTTCCGAATATCGTGGAAATCATCGCTACCGGCCACCACTGCATTGCCGTGGATTCCGGGGGACGGGTATGGAGCTGGGGGCGCAACACGCACGGTCAGTTGGGTGATGGTACCCAGATCAGTCGCAGCAAGGCAAAAGTCCTGAGCGCGTTGTAAGACTCCGCTTTTGTTTGCAGAGGCACCACCTTGATTTGATTGCTTGTCCCGGGCAAAGAAAGGTCATTGTGCATAACCGGGCTGTTGTTAACCATTGCCGAAGGCCGTCAGTCTCGTCGCATGTTCGACAGGCACGGATCCCAGGCATACCATCGGCCTGGTTAAGGAGGTGCCGATTCCTGTTCGGATCGGCGCGATGCCTGCACAATGACTTTTTCTTTTTCTGAATCAGCGCTGTCTTCTCTGGCAGCGATTGTCCGCAGGGCGCGGAGGTGTTTTGACGCAGAAACGAATCATGATCATAGCGGGTGAGGCTTCGGGCGACCTACACGGCTCGGGCCTGGTGCGCGAGTGCCTGGCCCTTGATCCCACGCTTCATTTTCTCGGCATCGGCGGGTCGCTGATGCGTGCCCAGGGAGTGGAAATTCTGGTGGATGCCCGGGATATGGCAGTGGTGGGACTCGTCGAGGTCGCGGCCCATTTTCCGATCATCTATCGCGCATTCCGGAAAATGGGGCGGATTCTCAGGGAGGATCCGCCAAACCTGCTGGTGCTTATCGATTATCCCGATTTCAACCTGCGCCTGGCCCGGGTGGCAAAAGCGGCCGGCGTCAAAGTCCTCTATTACATCAGTCCCCAGGTGTGGGCATGGCGGGTTGGCAGGGTCAGGAAGATTGCCCGTCTCGTCGACCGGATGGCGGTGGTTTTTCCCTTCGAGGTTCCCTTTTACGAGAAGGAGGGGGTGCCGGTTTCTTTTGTCGGGCATCCACTGGTGGATTCGGTCCGGCCGACCATGTCGGCCGCGGACGCGCGTGATGCCTTCGGCGTTGATCCTTCTCGCAGGACCATCGGCCTGTTTCCCGGTAGCCGCAAGCAGGAGATCCGCAAGCATCTGCCTACCCTTCTGGAATCGGCACGACTTCTCGCAAAACGATTTGCCGACCTGCAGTTCATCATTCCCCTCGCATCCAGCTTGGATCGCAGCGATGTGGCGCCGTATCTTGACCTGAGCGACGTGCCGGTAATCCTGGTGGAGGGGGGTCAGGGCTGTGACGTTATCCAGGTGTGTGACGCAATTATCTCGGTTTCCGGAACGGTGACCCTTGAAATAGCGCTGCTCGGTATCCCGATGGTGATCATCTACAAGGTCTCGCCGCTGACCTATCTCGTGGGCAAACGGTTGATCCGGGTGGACCATATCGGCATCTGCAACATCGTGGCAGACAAGCGGGTGGTGCGGGAGCTGATCCAGCACGAAGCGGAACCGGGCCCCATCACTGACGAAATCGCCCGGATACTTACCGATGCCTCTTATGCGGATGAGATCCGACAGGGTCTGGCGCTGGTTCGCGAGCGCCTCGGCGATGTGGGCTGTTCCACCCGTGTCGCCGCAATCGTGCGGGAAATGCTGTAAAAGATTCCCGACGACTCAGAATGACAGGAAAGGGTACGAAAAGATGTCCACGTTCAGAAGGCTTATCGGCTATACGCTTCCCTACTGGAAGCTGATCGTCATATCAGTAGTGGGGGCTCTCGGCGTCGCCGCGTCCGATTCAGCCATTGCATTTTCCGTTGGCAAGGTTCTGAAAAAGATCTTTTCCGAGGATTCACAAGAGATCGCGATCTCCTTGGGGCCGTTCCTGAAAACGGCTTTTTCCGTCGATTCGCTCAGCATCTTCCGGTTGCTGCCCGGCGCCCTTATCGCACTGTTTACGTTTCGCGGTGTGTGCCGTTTCGTCCAGCAGTTCTGCATTACCTACGCAGGCCAACTCGGCGTCCAGGATATCAGGAACGATATCTATGCCTGTAACATGCGCCTGTCACTACGCTTTTTCAACAATAATCCCACCGGCGTACTGATGGCCCGGGTTCTCAATGACGTGAGCTTGATGCAGAACGGCCTGTCCGAGATACTGATGAGCGTTTTCCGGGATACGTTGACGGCCCTCGGCCTGCTCGGACTGGTTTTCTATCTCGACTGGAAACTTGCCATCATTACCCTGGTGGTCGTGCCCTTGATGATCTTTCCGACAAAGATCATCGGTCGTCACATCAAGCGGCTGGCCAAGCTCGGCCTGGAAAGGATCAGCGATATTTCCTGCATCCTCCAGGAAACATTTTCCGGCATCAAGGTCATCAAGGCCTTCGGTCTGGAAGACCGGGAGATCAACAAGTTCCGTTCCGCGAACTTCAATTTCCTGACTTTTGCACGCAAGACATTGAAGTACCAGGCGCTGCATACACCGATCATGGAGATCATTACCTCGCTTGGCATCGCCGGCGTCATCTGGTTCGGCGGCGGCCATGTCCTTTCCGGCCGGATGAGCGCCGATGCCTTCATTTCCTTCGTGGTAGCCATGGGGATGATCTATTCTCCCATAAAGAAACTGCTCAATGTCTACTCGATTCTCCAGCGTTCGCTCGGCGCCGCGGAAAGGGTTTTCGACATAATCGACGAAAAACCGGAAATTACCGACCGGCCTGATGCGGTCAGCATTGAGAGAGCAAGAGGAGAAGTAGCGTTTCATGATGTTTCCTTTGCGTATAACGACGAACAGGTCCTGTCGAATATCAACCTGTCCGCGAAAAAGGGAGAAGTAATTGCCCTGGTGGGCCCGTCGGGGGGGGGGAAGACAACCCTTGTTTCCCTTATTCCGCGCTTCTACGATGTGGGGGCCGGTTCGATCACCATCGACGGCATGGATATCCGCGGCCTGAAGGGCACCGATCTTCAGCGGCAGATAGCCTTGGTGGATCAGGAGACGATCCTGTTCAATGACACCATTGCCAACAATATCAAATATGGCAAAACCGATGCCACGGACGAGGAAGTGGAGCGGGCGGCACGGGCCGCCTATGCCCACGATTTCATCAGCACAATGCCGGACGGCTATCGGACAAATATCGGCGATCGCGGGGTTCGATTGTCCGGCGGACAGAAACAACGCTTGTGCATTGCCCGGGCAATACTCAAGGACGCGCCGATTCTCATTCTTGACGAGGCTACAAGCGCACTTGATACCGAGAGCGAGCAGATGGTGCAGCAGGCCATCAACAACCTGATGTCGAACCGGACAACGTTCGTCATCGCCCACCGGCTGTCCACCATTCTTCATGCCGATACCATCGTAGTGCTGGAAAAGGGTGTCGCGGTCGAGCGGGGGAGCCATCAGGAGTTGCTTGCAACCGGAGGGCTCTACAAGAAGCTGTATGACATGCAGTTCAAAATGGATACGAAAACGCAGTAGTCATTCGATCGGAGGCTGAAATTGAACGAGGACGTAATTCGGGCGACTCGAGTAGGGGCAGACCCACGTGTCTGCCCGGCATGAGGGCGAACACATGGGTTCGCCCCTTGTATAATCCATGATCCCTTCCCTCAAAGGCCAGGGAATGACTTTTTGCCGAAGTATCAATAATTTTGAATAGAATTCTCTACCTTGTCTACGACATATTCCTGTTCCTTGCCGTTCCGCTGATTATCCCGTACTACCTGATCAGGTTCGCGAGAAAGGGGCGGCTTCGAAAGGGTATCGGCGAACGCCTGGGATTCCTGTCCCCCGAGAAACGCGCGCGTTTCGAAGGCGGTGATACCGTGTGGGTTCATGCCGTGTCTGTGGGCGAGACGATGGCAGTACGTCCGCTCCTCAAAGCCCTGAAGGCACACTGGCCGGACAGGAAGATCGTTCTTTCGACGGTGACGGAGACGGGGCGGAGTATCGCGGAAAACCTTCCTGACGTGGATGTCTGTATTTACTTTCCCTTCGATTTCGGGTTTGCCGTCCGCCGCATGCTGAAAGCCGTCGACCCATCGCTGGTCGTGGTGGTCGAAACTGAAATCTGGCCGAATTTCCTGCGTCGGGCGTATTGCTCCGGGATTCCCGTGGTGTTGGCCAATGGGCGTATCTCGGACAAATCGTTCGGCGGCTATCTGCGCTTTTCATGGCTGTTCCGGCCGGTCCTGGAGAATTTTGACGCCTTGTGCATGCAGACCGGTGAGGACGCCCGTCGAATCATTGCCATCGGCGCCCTTCCCGAACGGGTTCACGCGACGGGCAACCTGAAGTACGATATTACGGTGCACATCGTACCGGAAGAGAAGAGGGCCGCGATCCGGGATTCATACCACATTCCCGGTGAGGTTACGGTTTTTGCCGCGGGAAGCACCCATCAGGGTGAGGAAGAAACGGTGCTGGAGGCCTATCGTTCCCTGGCAGGGGAGGGGCGGCAACTGTTCCTGGTCCTGGTCCCGCGGCACCCGGAACGGGCCGAAGAAGTAGCGGCCCTGGCGAAACAGAAAGCTCTTCCCTGCGTCAGGCGTTCCGCGCTTGGCGGGATATCAGGTTCGTTCCGTGCCGGTGAAGTGCTGCTGGTGGACACCGTTGGTGAACTGATGGACGTATACGCAATTGCCGACCTGGTTTTCGTCGGCGGCAGCCTGGTTCCCGTGGGCGGACACAACCTCCTGGAGCCGGCCTCGCTGGCCGTTCCAATGATTTTCGGCTCCTATATGAACAACTTCCGCGAGATAGCTGCCCGGATTTTGCAGAGTCGGGGCGGCATCCAGGTGGCGGACCCTGCCGGGTTTTCCCGGGTAGTCGCAGAACTGCTGGATTCACCCGAGAAGCGCAGGGAACTCGGTGGCAACGGAGCCCGCATCCTCAGCGAGAACGCCGGCTCAACCGACCGACACATGGAGATCATTTCGGCGTTTCTCAAGGGCAGTGACGCTGCTTCTTCGGCGCCTACCGAGCGGGTGTCCCGGGAAGACGTAAAACAGGATGATCAATGACGGCGCGTGACAGGTACTTCAGGGAGTTGTGGGAAGGAAAACGATGCCGTGCGGGCGACAAGCTTCTTGTCGCCCTTTTGATACCCTGCGCGTTTCTCTATGGAGTGGTTCTGCGATTGCGGGCGTACTTCTATGCCCGGAGAATCCTTGCTGCCCACCGACTGGCGGCGCCGGTTGTCTCGGTCGGCAACCTTTCGGTGGGTGGAACGGGAAAAACCCCGATGGCCATGTATCTCGCCCGACTGTTCATCGAGCGAGGCAAGCGCGTCGCCCTCCTGTCGCGAGGTTACGGAGGAGCTGGCGGCGACGCGGTCCGCGTCGTTTCCGACGGTTCGCGCCTTCTTCTTTCGCCGGCGGAAGCAGGTGATGAGCCGGTGCTCCTGGCCCGCTCAGTACCCGGCCTTATCGTCGTTACCGGTTCGGACCGGTATCGGGCCGGACTTGAGGCGTTTGAACGATTTCAACCCGATATTTTCCTGCTGGATGATGGCTATCAGCATCTTCGTCTCAAGCGGGACATCAATATCCTGCTGCTGGACGCCGTTCGTCCTTTCGGCAATGGCTGGACGCTTCCCGCCGGTTTGCTCCGCGAACCTCTTTCCGCGGTGCGCAGAGCGGATTTTATTGTCTGGACGAGGTCCGGCAGGGAAACGCGCTGCCCGGACATATCCGGGATTCCCACGTTCCGCTCGACGCATCGACTCTCCGGAGTCGTTCCGCTTTCCGGGGGGAACCCCGCTTCCCTTGCCATATTGCAGGGAAAGAAGGGAGTCGCTTTTGCGGGAATTGCCGATCCGGAAGCTTTTTTTTGCGATCTGATCGGCGAGGGCCTGGAGCTGTCGGCAACGCTTGCCTTCCGGGACCACTGTCGCTACGATGAGGAGGAGCGTGCCGCCATTCGCCATGCCGTGACGGTACAAGGGGCAGACTATCTTATTACGACGGAGAAGGATGCGGTCAAACTTTCCGTTGACTTCGATATTTCCATTGCTGCCTATGCGACGGTACTGGCCCTGGAAATTTCCGATGCCGGTCGGCTCGAGGCGGCCCTTGAGAAACTGCTTTAAATGTTTGACCGAGTTGTGGCATTATAATTGTTTTTTTGGCTATTAGGTTTCGACCTGCGCCGGCCGCAAAGCATGTCATGGTTGGACTGAGTCGATACAAAGACACTAGAGCGGGGTGGTTTCATGGGATCCATAGAGGAGTTGCTCGATATCCTTGCCTGTCCGAAATGCAAGGGGCCCCTGCAGTATACCGGCGAGGCGCTGGTCTGCCAGGCCTGCCGGCTCAAGTATGCCGTGCGCGACGGAATTCCGGTGCTGCTCGTCGAGGAAGCGGAACGGATGAGCGGGGAATAGGCGTGCGTGGCGGAATTTCTCATCGAGGGGGAGTGGTCGGTCATGAGCGGTAACAGGAAAAGGATACTTGTTCTCCGCTATCGCTTTATCGGCGATACCATTCTTACCGTGCCCTTTCTCCGCAACCTGCGGTATGCCGAGCCGAATGCCCGTATCGTATGGGTGGTGGCGCCCGGCTCGTCGGACGTGGTTCAGGGGATTCCCTATGTCGATGAACTGCTCTACTGGGATCCGGTGACCATCCATGCCGACAGTCGCGGCGCCCATCGTACCTTTGGTGCAAAGCTGCGCTTCATTCGGGAGCTCCGGGCGTACAAGTTCGACACGGCCTATGTCTTGAAACGCTCGCTGTCCAGTGCGCTGATCGCCTTGTTCAGCGGTGCGCGCCGGCGGATCGGTTTCGACACGGAAGGGCGGGGATTGTTGCTGACCAAGAGAGTGCCCTATCGTCACGATCAGCACGAAGTCCGTAATTTTCTCGATGTCCTGCGTGCCGACGGAGTTCCCGTCCGGGATGACTACCTGGAATACTGGGTAACCGAGGAGGAGGCGCGGGTTGCCGGTGAAATCCTGGCCGCGGCTGGGGTTGCGGACGGAGAGCGGCTTGCCGTGATTCATCCTTTTGCCGCTACACCCCAGCGGGGCTGGCACCTGGATGATTTCGCCGAACTTTCCACCAGGCTCCGTGGTCTGGGCCTGCGGGTAGCCGTGCTCGGATCTTCCCGCGAACGGGGACTTTTCGAAGCGGCGCGCCGGCTGTTCGGTGACGACTGTGTCGACCTGGTGGGCAAGAGCTCGCTCCGGGTGACCATGGCCCTGCTGCGGAGAGCAACACTGTTTGTCGGCAACGACAGCGGCATCATGCATCTCGCCGCTGCCGCGGCAATTCCCCTCGTGACGCTGTTCGGTCCCCAGTCTCCGGTGAAATTCGGACCCTGGAGCACGCGGGCGACAATTGTCTACAAGAAGTTTGCCTGTTCACCCTGTCGGCAGAAGTTTTTCACGGAATGCGAACCTTCACCGCGTATGAAGCCTGCCTGTATCGAGGCCATTGGCGTGGACGAGGTGTTTGCCGCGTGTGTCGACCTTCTGGAACGGAAGAGATGATTTGCGAGGGTTGCGGCTGTGATGATGAGAGGTTCCGGTGCACTCTGATATACGGGGGGCTAAAAAGGGTATCCTTGCCAATGCGGCTTTACTGGGAGCGACGGTTCTCCTGTTTGCCTGGTGGAATCCGTCACTGATTCCGTGCGTGTATGGAATACTGCTGCTCGGAACATCGAAATCATTGGCAGGCAGGATGGGGTATAGGCTTTGGGCTCGGAGGTTCGCGTACACGCTGGTCGGTGGCCTGGCCCTGGCGGCGTTGTTCAACTATACGATCGACCCGCTCTGGTGCTTCAACCATGACAACCGTTGGAACGGCGAACAGGTCGGTTTCAACGAGCGTCTGCTGAAAACAAATATGGCGACCTTCAGGGATTTCCACTATCGGGGCTTACTGATCGGCAGCAGCAGGGTGGCGGTTCTCAACCAGAATGATTTCGAGGGTGTAAACGCTTTCAATTATGCCGCCGCCACCATGGTTCCCGATGAGTACGAAGGATATATCCGCTATGCCGGGAAACGGAACGGGGAGGGATTTTCGACAATCCTGATCGGGATGGATTTTTTCGGCAGCAATGCCGATTACAAGAAGAGCTTTGAACATCCCGAACATTTCATCGACTTGAGCAACTCCTTTCTCTACCGGTACAAGATGCTCATGGCTTACGACACGCTGCGGTTTTCAAAGAACAACCTGCTGGCGGGCGGTGCCTCGGTGAGAGGGACGTATGATCGAAGCAATATCCGGACGCCGAAGATTCGGACCCGGGAGATGCGGGAAAATCTGGTCCGGGATCAGTTCGTCTGGTTTACCGCGGTAGGTTACGGGAAGCAGTATCGCTACGACGAACGATTGAAGGACAAGCTGTTGCGCTTGAAGGCGGAGAATCCCGGCGCCAGGTTTGTAGTGTTTACCACGCCGGTTTCGAAACCGCTTTTCTGTCTCATGGTCAGACTTAACCGGTTGCCCGATTACGAGCGGTGGCTTCGTGACCTGGTGGATGTTTTCGGGGAAGTGTACAACTTCATGGACCTCAATTCGGTTACCCGCGATTATCTCCGGAACTTTTCCGACTGCGACCACCTTTTTCCCGAGGCCGGCACGCTGCTGGCGCACCGGGTCCTCGGTATTCCGGATCAGTCGCTTCCCCCGGATTTCGGCAAGCTGGTTGCGCGGCGAAATATCGAGGAAACCATTGCCGCCGTCCGGTCGCAGTGTACCGACTGCCGATAGGGTAAAGGCGTCAGGTGTTCCTGTATAAGAAAATCAACCTCTTCCCTGTGCACCTTCTCAAGGGGAAGAAATCGTGAAAGGAGTGCTGAGACATGTCATTGTTCGGTGGTGACGGTCAACACAATATGGGATATCTCTGCACCGGCAAACAGTGTGCCGCGGGTAATGCAGACAAGGTGGCCATGCGTTTCATCGTACCGTCATTGGAACGTCATGACTACACGTTCAAAGACCTGGACGTTCTTTCCAACCGCTTCGCCAATGTCCTTGCAAAACTGGGTTTTGCCAAGGGGGACTCCTTCTTCACCTTTTTGCCGAAAGCCCCGGCCCAGTTCATCGCCTTCCTGGGTGCGCTGAAACACGAGGTGGTGGTCGGTACGCTCTTTTCAAACTTCGGTGAAGAGGCTATTCTCGACCGGCTCGGCGACGCCGGGGCCGCCGGGGTCATCACCAAGAGGAGCTTTGTCAAGAAGATAGCAGCCGTCCGTTCAAAAATGCCCCGGTTGCGCTATATTCTTGTGGTCGACATCGATGATCATCTGGCCGAAGACATTCTGAGTTACGATCGCTTGATGAAGGAAGCATCGACTGATTACCACGTTTCCGTAACTTCGCCCGAAACCCCGGCGATTCTTCATTACACGTCCGGGTCCACCGGTAAGCCGAAGGGCGTGGTCCACCTGCACCGGGCGCTATCATCTCACGCCGCCACCGCTTCAAGCGTACTAGGCTTGCGTGGTGACGATATCTACTGGTGTACCGCCGACCAGGGCTGGGTAACGGGAACTTCTTACGGCATTCTCGGGCCGTGGAGCCTGGGGGTGACGCAGATCCAGTTTTCTGGCAGCTACAATGCCGACTCATGGTTCAGCATTCTCGAGGAAGAGGAGGTGACCGTCTGGTATACCGCACCGACCGCGCTTCGCATGCTGATGAGAGAAGAACCGGTGTTCTATGAAAAATTCGTATTGAAATCCCTGCGGCACATCTTCAGCGTCGGAGAGCCTTTGAATCCCGAAGTAATTGCCTGGACGCGCAGGACGTTCGGTCACGACATTTTCGACACCTGGTTCCAGACGGAAACCGGTGCGATCATGATAGCCAACCGGCCGGGTCTCGAGGTGCGGCCGGGCGCAATGGGCAAACCCGTCGACGGCATAGAAGCCGCAATCCTTACCGACGAGGGTGAGCCGGTACCGGATACCGAGCCGGGGAATCTTTGCGTGAAGACGGGCTGGCCTTCAATGTTTGCCGCCTATCTCAACAACCCGGGGGCTTACGCCTCGAAGTTCCGGAACGGCTACTACTTTTCAGGGGACACGGCGTATCGCGATGCCGACGGCTATTTCTGGTTCCTGGGAAGGACCGACGACGTTATCAACACGGCAGGGCACCTGATCAGCCCCTTCGAGATAGAGAGTACCCTGTTGGAAATCGAGGAGGTGGCTGAAGCAGGGGTTGTCGGCGTTCCGGACGAGATTCTTTTTGAAAAGGTCGTCGCCTTCGTGACGCTGCACAGAAAATACACGTATTCGCAGGAACTGGAGTTGAAAATCCGGCTTTACGTGACGCACAAACTTTCTTCCGTGGCCACCCCCCATGACGTGGTCTTCCTGCCGGAGATACCGAAAAACAAGAGCGGCAAGATCATGCGCAGGGGTCTCAAAGCACGTTATCTCGGCACGGATGAAGGTGATATTTCAACATTGGAGGTTTAGCGCATGGATACAATGGAAATTCTCAACGGGATCTTTCGGGAAGTTTTTGATGACGAAAGCCTTGTGATCAAGCGGGAGACAAACGCTGACGACATCGACGACTGGGATTCCCTTTCACACCTCAACCTTGTTATTGCCGTTGAGATGAAGTTCGGCATCAAGTTCGCACTCGGCGAATTGCAGGCGCTGAAGAATGTCGGTGACATGGCCGATCTGATCGAGAAAAAAAGCAAGAAATAGCATTTGTTCCCGTTATGTCGGCCCGGGTGGGAAATCGCCCGGGCCCTTCCATGCAAATCAGCGCCGATCCGTTCGACGCACTGGCCCGGCAAGACGGGTCTCGACTATTTTTGGGTGCAATAAAAGGAGTGATGGATGCTCTTTAATTCCTATGAATTTATTTTCCTTTTTCTTCCGATAACGCTGGTTGTCTTCTTTTTCCTGAACAGAATCAGGTTGACGATCGCCGCGAATGCCTGGCTGCTTTTTGCTTCGCTGTTTTTCTACAGCTGGTGGAATGTCAAGTATCTGCCGCTCATTCTCGGTTCGATCCTGTTTAACTACACCATCGGAAGCCTGCTGGTCGACGTGGATTTGCTGAAGCGGAAGTTCGTTTCCAAGGGCGCCATTCTGACTTTCGGTATCACGATGAATATCCTGTTCCTCGGCTATTTCAAGTACATGGATTTCTTCATCGAAAACGTGAACCTGGCGCTCGGACTCGATTTGCGGTTGCTGCATATCGTGCTGCCGCTCGGTATCAGTTTTTTTACCATTACCCAGATTGCCTTCCTGGTGGACTCTTACGAAGGCCTCGTCCAGGAACGCAAGCTGCTCAATTATGCGTTGTTCGTCACCTTTTTCCCCCATCTGTTGGCGGGGCCGATTCTTCACCACAAGGAGATGATGCCCCAGTTCGACCGGGTGAAAAACAAAGTGCTGAACTACCGCAACTTTTCCCTGGGACTCTATCTCTTTTTCATCGGTTTGTTCAAAAAAGTCGGCCTGGCCGACCAGTTTTCCGTATGGGCAAAGGCGGGTTTCGACGTTGCGCCGTCACTCGGCCTCCTCGAAGCCTGGGTAACGAGCCTCTGCTATACCTTTCAACTCTATTTCGATTTCAGCGCCTACAGCGATATGGCCATCGCCCTGGGACTCATGTTCAATATCAAGCTTCCGGTCAACTTCAACAGCCCGTATAAGGCAACGGGGTGCATTGATTTCTGGAAGAGGTGGCATATTACCCTCACCAACTTCATCACCACCTATGTCTATACGCCCATCCTGCGTTCTTTCAAGAGCATTACCTTCGCCCATTCGATGATTGCAATTTTTCTTGCCATGTTCATTTCCGGCATATGGCACGGTGCCGGCTGGACATTCATTATCTGGGGATCCCTCCATGGCGCGGGCCTGGTCATCAACCATTACTGGAAACGGAAGAAGATCAAGATGCCTCGCGTTCTCGCCTGGTTCATAACCTTCAATTTTATCAACCTTTCCTTCGTCTTTTTCAGGGCCAAGGATTGGGATTCCGCTATGAAGGTGTTCAAGGGAATGGTGGGGCAGACGGGTGTCGTGTTGCCGCGATTTCTCGGCAAGCTGCCGGTTATCGGCGACCTTGATTTGACGTTCAACAAACATTGGCTGGCCGGCATCCAGGGCAAGGACGATACGGTCTGGTACCTGCTGGTTGCCTTCATCATAATTTTAACGACGAAGAATTCCATTCAGATGACGGATTCCTTCAAACCGTCCTGGAGAAGCTTCGTCTTCCTGGTTGTGATTGCGTTTTACGCCCTGCTGAACATGAGCAAGGTCAGTGAATTCCTCTACTTCCAGTTCTAGGCCGCCCCATGACGCGTAAAAAGTTTTCCATAGCTTTCATCGCTCTGCTTCTGTTCTTCATCGGCCTGAATTTCATTATCTGGAAATCCGCGACCGAGGTCCTGCTGACCAAGAAGTTCGATGGCGGTGATCTTGCCCGAATGGGGTACGCCCTTGGGTCCAAGCAGTACCGCAAGGTCGAGAACAACCTTCCGCGTCGGCATATCGGGCTCAAGTAATACGACGGCAGCCCGATCGACGTGATGACGATCGGCGATTCTTTTTCAATGGGGGGTGGGGAAGGGACAAACAGCTACTACCAGGATTTTATCGCTTCCCTGAGCAATTGTTCGGTGTTGAACGTCTACCCTTATCCCACCGATGACCGGGTTGCCGGATTTTCACCTCTTTCAACCCTTGCGATTCTGATGAACAGCGGCTATCTGGACATTATCAAGCCCCGCATCATTCTCATCGAATCGGTTGCCCGCTATTGCATTCCCCGTTTTGCGAAGCCGCTCGACTTGAGCAGGACTGATTCCCTGGAAAACATCAGGAGCTATTACGCGCGCACCACGTACGGGCTGGATTATCTTCCCAAGGTGGGATTTATCAATAATGGGAATTTCAAGTACCTCTATACCCGGTTGATGTACCACTTTTCAGATAGCGCTTTCCGGGGGCTGGTCTATCGGCTGCCCCTCGACCGCAGTTACTTCACGGCGGCTGATGACAGCACCCTGATCGTTCACAACGAAGATCTGGGCATTATTCCCTTCAACAAGGGGGAGTTGGTCGAGAAAATGAATGAGACCTTCAATACCCTAGCGGACATCCTGGCAAAAAAGGGAATCAAGCTTTATTTCATGCCGGTGGTCGACAAATATGATCTCTACCGTGATCACGTCGTCAAAAAGAATTATCCGGCTAACCCGTTTTTCGACGAGTTGCGAAAACTGCCGAAGAGATACACGTTCATTGACACGAAGGCCATTCTCGAGCCGATGGTCAAGGCAGGCGTGAAAGACGTCTTTTATCCCGATGATTCGCACTGGACCTGCAAGGCATCGAAGAAGATATTTGAAACCGTCAAATTTCCCTGCAAGTAGTCCAGCAAGTTTGAGCTGTTACCATTCATCTTGACCGGAGTTTCAGCAAATTTTATGAATGTCGCCGCCATTCTGAAAGTTCGATCGGTACTCGGTGCTACGGCAGCCTCTTGCTGGAGTTACCGGAAGTACTATTACGCCGCGCTTGGTTTCCTCGTATTTTTTCTGGCGTTTCATCTTGTTACGTGGCTCGGTTTTACCAGGGACTTGTTGACGGACCGGTATGACGGCGGTGATCTCAGTCGACTGGGATATCTCCCGGGATCGAAGCATTACCGCAAAACCTTTGTCGATCTTCCCAAACGGCACCAGGAAATGAGGGACTACAAGGGGCAGAAGATCGATATGCTGACCATCGGCGATTCCTTTTCCTTCGGTGGCGGCAGGGGGAAAAACCCCTTTTACCAGGACTATATCGCATCTATCAATGATATCACCGTACTGAACGCCACACCTTATCCGGCGGATGACCTGGTGATGGGTTGTTCACCCCTGAGCACCCTCGCGGTTCTCGATAACAGCGGCTACCTGGATATCATAAAGCCCCGCTACGTTTTGATAGAATCGCTGGAAACCCTTGTTCCCGCACGGTTCGGTCGCCCATTTGGCTGGGGATGGACGGATTCGCTTCCCAACGTGATCCGTCACTATGACGGCGTTAAGGATGTGTGGTCGAAACTGCCGAAGCATACCTTTGTCAACGATGGGAATTTCGATTTTTACTGGCGCAACCTGATGTACTGTTTTTCTGATTCGGCGTTCGGACACAGCGTACACCGGTTTTCGTTGAAACGCCCATTGTTCAGTGTAAGAAAAGACGATGAACTTCTCGTGTTCCAATATGATATCCGGATCACTCCCTATATGACGGCGCAGAAGATCAACGAAGTGAATGACACCATGAATCGTATTGCCGAGGCTCTGAAGCGAAAGGGGATTCGGCTGATCTTCATGCCGGTGGTCAGCAAGTATGACCTGTATGAGGAAGACATTGTCGACAATCCGTACCCGAAGTGTTTGTTTTTTGAAAGATTGCGTCCCTTGCGGAAAAAGTACTTATTTATCGATACCAAGGCGATTCTGAAGGAAGAACTGCGAAAGGCCGAAAAAGATATATTCTTTGCCGATGACACCCATTGGAGCTGGAAGGCTTCTCAAGCGGTTTTCGATAAAGTCCGGTTTCCGAAAGGCACGCCCGGAGGTTGAGGAAACCCTGATCCCGGCGATTCTTTTCGGACGGAAATTATTTCAATAAAGAAGGGAACATCAAATAGCTGGAATCCATCAGGATACAGCAGTTGAACAACCAGATAGAGAGCGCATGAACAAATTCAAAAAATATTCATACCTGGTCCTGGCGATCCTGCTTGTCTTCATCCTTGTAAACGCGGTGATCTGGAAAGTCTGGACCGAGAAAATATTGACCACGGAGTACAATGGCGGCGACCTGGCACGCATGGGGTATCTGCCTGATTCCAAGTTGTTACGCAAAAACCATGATGATTTGCCGCTACGCCACATCGAGGAACCGGAATATCATGGTCAGGCGATCCGGGTCGTTACCATCGGGGATTCGTTTTCCAATGGTGGCGGCGGCGGCAGAAACCGCTACTACCAGGATTACATAGCATCGATCAATCGCTGTAGTGTTTTGAACATTGAGTCCTATCAGGCGCTGGACAATATCACTTTGACTGCAATTCTGAGCAATAATGGCTTCCTTGACCGCGTGCGGCCCAAATACCTGATTGTCGGAGCTTCGGAAAAATTCTGCATTTCTCTGTATGGAAGACCACTGGATTTTTCCACCATGTACAGCATGGAAAAACTTGGCACCCTGAAGCGAATGGGGTATAACATCAAGCCTAAAAACACTATTACTTTCATCAATCAAGGTAATTTCAAGTTTCTCCTCAATAAACTCCTGTACCATTTTTCCGACCATGCCTTTTTCAGCAAGACCTATGTTCGTGAATTGGTCAAGCCCCTGTTTTCAGTTAAAGCTGACAGCAAGCTCTTATTTTATCGTGATGATATTAATGTCATTTCCCAAACTAACGGCAAGACCGTTTCGATCGTAAACGAAAATCTCAACAGGTTGTCTGACATCCTGAGCAAAAAGGGAATCACTCTTTACTTTATGCCGAGCCCTGATAAGTACAGCCTCTATAGCGGTTTCATCGTTGATAATCCCTATCCCCACAGCACTTTTTTCGAAGAATTGAGAAAACTTCCGAAACGATACACGCTTATCGATACGAAAGAGATTCTTCTCCCGGAGCTTGAAAAGGGTGAAAAGGATGTCTATTATCCGGACGACACGCACTGGAGTTGGAAAGCTTCCAAGAAGATCTTCGAGACGGTAAAGTTTCCGTAAGGGAAGCACTTGGTTGTCAGTTCAAGGTACGTGTTGCAAGGCAGGCAGTTGAAGCAATTGGGGCACATCCCTGCCGGATACAATAAGGATTTGATTATGCGAAACAACGAAAAAGGAAGGGTAAAGATTTCGGCGGTGGTGCGGACCTTCAACGAGGAGTTGAATGTCCGCGAATGCCTGGAAAGCCTTGCATGGGCCGACGAAATCATCGTGGTGGATGCCTGCAGCACCGATCGGACCGTGGAAATAGCCCGGGAATACACCGACCGGGTACTGATTCAGAAATGGCTCGGCCACATCGGCCAGAGTCAGTTCGTCACCGACCGGACCAGGAATCTCTGGGTGTTCAGCCTCGATGCGGATGAACGGGTGTCACCCGGCTTGCGGGAAGAGATCCTGGCCCTCGATCTCGCGGACAGTCCCCACGACGCCTACGATATGCCGCGCCGGCATTTTTTCCTCAGGCGCTGGATCAACCACTCGGGATGGTATCCGGACCGGAATATCCGGCTCTTTCGCAAGGACCGCTGTTTCTGGGGCGGTTACGAGCCTCACGACAAGATCCAGGTGCCCGGGTCGCTCAAGAGTCTGAAAAACGATATCTATCACTACATCTATCGCGACCTGGACCATTTCGCCGAAACGAAGAACCGCTACGCGACCCGGACCGCGCGCGATCATTTCAAGACGGGGCGCAAATCCACCGTGATTCACTTTACCCTCCGTCCCCTGTTCACCTTTTTCGACCGGTACTTCATCCGTCTCGGTATCCTTGACGGATTGGCCGGTTACGTGATTTCGGTGATGGAGGCCTACGGTGTCTTTCTCAAGTACCTGAAGCTTTACGAGATGCAGAGAAAACTGATGCGCTTTCCCGAAGGGGACGCTGGTGGAGAACATTCGTGAAAGTATCGGTAATCGTTCCCACCTACAACAGGCCGGCGGCCCTCCGCCTCTGCCTGATGAGCCTTGCCCGGCAGAGCCGTATTCCCGAGGAAGTGCTGGTGGCCGATGACGGCAGCGGCCCGGAGACGGCCGCGGTTATCCGTGATTTCGCGGATTCGGCGGAGTGTCCGTTCGGATTGCGGCATGTCTGGCAGGAGGATGACGGCTTCCGCAAGCCGAAAATCCTCAACGAGACCGTACGCCGCTCAACGGGCGATTTTCTCGTTTTTATCGACGGCGACTGCATGGCCCACCGCGAATTTATCCGGTCTCACATCCTGTCTTCGGCACCTGACGTCATGGCGAGCGGTAAACGGGTGGACCTGGGGAGCCGGCTGACGGAGAAAGTCCTGAAGCGGGGTCGGCCGTTGATGGCACTGTCACTGCCGCTGATCATCGATTCCATCGTTTCCGATACCCGGAAGGCCGAGGAAGCCTTGCGGATCGCCAATCCCGCTCTGCGTCGTCTGCTGCATCGTGACGCCATTACCGACGACGGCATCTGGGGGTGTAATTTCAGCGTGCATCGCGAGCTCTTCTACGCCATAAACGGCTGCGACGAGGATTTCCGGGACGGTTCGATCGAGGACAACGACCTGGGCATCAGGGTTCTCAACTACGGCGGCAGGCTGCAGTCGGTGCGGGCCCTGGCAATTGTCTTTCATCTCTGGCATCGTTCCACCTGGAGTTTCGCCAACGAAAAATTCTTTCGCAACAAGGAAATCCTCGACAGGAGGATCGCCTGCAAGGAATTCCGCTGCGAGAACGGTATCGTTCCGCGACCGGTGAACGCCGGGCCTGAAACCGGGAATCCGGGCGATCAGCCATGAAGGTTCTTCTGATCAACAACGACAAGGGATGGAGCGGCGGCCAGGAGCACCTCAAGGACCTGGCCGCGGAACTGGAGAAGAGCGGCGTTGCCGTTCATTTCCTGGTGCGTGCCGGTTCCAAGTCGGACAGCCGCTTCCGTGAAACCGGCGTGCCGGTACATGCCGTGCCCGGCCACGGCCTGGTAGGCGACATCTCGGCGTTGTTTTCCCTGGTGCGCCTGCTTCGCCGGGAGCGCTTCGATATCGTGTCGGTAAACCGTGAGCACGATCTTTTCCTGACCGCCCTGGCTATGCGTGCTGCCTTTCCCGTCTGCAGACCGGGGAAATTCATCGTCAATTACCATATCGGCACCGCCAGGAAGCAGTTGCTGCTGTCATGGGCCGACGCCATTGTCTGCATTTCCGAGCACGTACGCGACAAGCTGTGCCGGAACAACCCCGTTGCCGTCGGCAAGACAACGATACTCTACCACGGCATAGATCTTGCCGGACCTCCCGAACCAGCGAAGTTTCATAATGATCGCGGCCGGCGTTTTTTCGAGGAAAACGGGTTTCCCCTTATCGGCATGTTCGGCGAGTTCTGGAAAAACCAGGCGGAGCTGATCGACGCCATTCCCTATCTCAAGCAGGAGTTTCCCGGGGTGAAAGTGGCTTTTGTCGGCGACAATACCGATGCCGGTCTCCTGCAGCCGGTGCTTGACCGGATTCGCAGGTATGGCCTGGAGGATACGGTCATTTTTACCGGCAGGATACCCCGTGAACGGGTGCCGGATGTGTTCTTCGATTTCGACCTTTCCGTAAGCACCCATCGCAATGAGGGGTACGGAATCGTGCACCTGGAGAGCCTTGCGGCCGGAACGCCGGTTGTCGCCTATAACGAGGGCGGTATGGTCGATATCCTGCGCGGCGAAGACGTGGGAACCCTGGTGGATGGCGGGCCGCGGGAGTTTGCCGAGGCGGTGGCGGACCTGCTGCTCGATGACGAGCGGCGTTTTGCCATGGGCAGGCGCGGCTATGAACTGGTACGGCGGAACTATTCTCGGGCGGCAATGGGAGCGCGCTATCTGGATTACTACCGCGGCCTGCTGGGTGAGGTCCGCTAAACGGATGACTGAAAACCGGCACGATGGAGAATCTATGATCCGAGACCACGGCGTGAGCGTCGTGATTCCCAACTATAACGGCGCGCGCCTGTTGCAGGAAAACCTGCCGTCGGTCATCGATGCCTGTGCCGTGTGGGGTGGTCCCCACGAAATTATTGTGGTTGACGACGGTAGCGCCGACGACAGCACGACGGTCCTTGCCGAACGGTTCCCCACTGTTCAGGTCATGGTTAATCCTGAAAACCGGGGCTTTTCGCGAACCTGCAACCGTGGAATCACTGCTGCCCGCTATTCAGTCGTATTATGCATCAACACCGATGTCCGGGTCGAGGCCGACCTGATTGCTCCACTATTGCAACATTTTGCCGACTCAAGCGTCTTTGCGGTTACTCCCGCTATTCTCGCGGAGCGGGAAGGTAAAAACCAGGGCATCGTCGACGGCCTGTACGGCAAGGGTTTCATTAAGGGCGGCTTCGCTCCCCTCGATACCGTTTCCCCGGTCAGGGAAAACCTCTATGCAATCGGTGCCTGTGTGGCATATGACTGGGACAAATTTCAGGCGCTGGGTGGCTATAACGAAATATTCACCCCCTACCTGTTCGAGGATGTGGATCTTTCGTACCGGGCATGGAAACGTGGCTGGCGGAGCATATACGAACCCGGTACCAGGGTTTTCCACTATAACAGCGCCACAATCGAACAGGCGGGTCGCAGAAGGAAACGAACCATTTATTTTCGCAACCGTTTTCTCTTCCATTGGCTCAATCTCACTGACCCGGGCTTGCTGGCCCGGAACCTCCTGCATACCCTGTTTCGCCTTCTGGTCAGCTTCCTCTGGTTTGATATACCCTACTACCGTGCGTTCTGGGGAGCCTTGCACTCGTTGCGACGGGTAGTCCGCCAACGGCGTGACATGAAACCCTTCCGTGTTCTGGGGGACCGGGAAATACTGCGACGAACATCCGGAGGTGTATCGTGAACAAGCCGAAAATAAGCGTCTGCATTCCTTCATATAACTGCGCCACCTTTCTTGCCGAGGCACTTGATTCGGTTCTCGCCCAGACGTTTGCCGATTTCGAACTGCTCATCATCGACGACTGCTCCACCGATGCCAGCTGTGACGTCATTGCCGGATATGCCGCAAAGGATTCACGGATCGTTTTTCTGCGCAACGAGACCAATCTCGGCATGGTGGCCAACTGGAACCGATGCATCGAGCTTGCCCGGGGGGAGTACATTCACTATCTCTTTGCCGATGATACCTTTGCCTCTCCCGAGTGCCTCGCCAGGATGCTCGCCGTGATCGAGTCCGACCCGGAAATATCGCTCGTTGTTTCGGCACGCACCATCATCGACGAGGATTCCAAGGTCAAGCGGGTAGCTTCCCATTTCCGTGACAAAAAGGTTGCTCCGGGAACAGAAGTGATCAGGCGCTGCCTCTACGAGGCCCGGAACCTTATCGGTGAGCCGTCGGTCGTCATGTTCCGCAAGAGGCAGGCGCTGCGGGGATTTCATGCCGGGTACGCACAACTCGTCGACCTCGAGATGTGGTTCTATCTGCTGGAACAAGGCAAGTTCGCCTATATTGCCGAGCCACTAGCGGCTTTTCGCGATCATCCCGGCCAGCAGACGAAAGCCAACATGCGCAGGATGCTCCACATCGACGAGTCGCTGATGCTGCTGCGGGATTTTGCCGCAAAGCCCTATAACCGGTTCAGTGACTTTACCCGCTGGTACCTGCGGTACAGTCAGGGTTACCGGATCTGGAAGCTGCACCGCCAGGGGCTCATCAGCAGGGAAGTCGCGGAAGATCGCATAGCTAAAACCTTCAATATGGCCGGTTTCCTCAGGTGTCTTCCGGTCTATAAGATGTGCAATCCCCTGTTCAAACTGCGTGGAAGTCTTATGCGGAACCTGGCTGGCTGATGAGAATTTTATGGAAACAGCCGTTTGCAATGCGTAAGGAACAGAGCAACCGACCAATAAATTGATGAGGATGCGAGCGCCGCGCAACACGGCAGACGGTTGCCGCATTGGTTTTTTCGTCAACCTGTTCCTGACCATGCTTGTTTTCGGATAATCCCTGAGGTGATAGTGATTCGAAGATGTAGGTCAGCGTTCATAATGGCTGTTTGTTTGACGAGAGGAAGCTGATGAGTCTCAAACATCCACGGGTAAGTGTCTGCATGCCCACCTACAACTACGCGCGGTATTTGCCACAGGCCATCGAGTCGGTCCTTGCCCAGGAATTTCGTGATTTCGAGCTCCTCGTCATCGATGACTGCTCTTCGGACAATACGCGTGCCGTGGTTCAGGGGTACGCCGATTCCGATGAACGGGTCGTCTTCTCGGTAAACAAGAAAAACCTGGGCATGGTGGAGAACTGGAATCACTGCCTTGCCCAGGCCCGCGGCGAATATATCAAGTTTCTGTTCGGTGACGATATCCTGGCTCGTCCGGATGCTCTCGGCCGGATGGCGGCATGTCTTGACGACGATCAGGGGATTTCATTGGTCGGTTCGCCGCGAAATCTGATAGACGACGATTCCCGTTTCATCAATACGCTTTCGTACCTGCCGCCAGGGACGATTCTTCCCGGTACCGAGGTGATCAGCCGCTGCATGCTCGACCAGAGAAACCAGAACCTGATCGGTGAGCCGTCGGTGGTCATGTTCCGTAAGAACCAGGCGTTGCGCGGCTTCAATTCCCGATACCGTCAGTTGGTCGACCTGGAAATGTGGTTCCATCTCCTGGAACAGGGGAGCTATGCCCACTTGGACGCATCACTTTCATCTTTTCGAGTTCACACGGAGCAGCAGACGGCAAAGAATATTCTTTCGCTTGCGTATATCAATGACCTTTCACTTCTCTTTGACGAATACCTGTTCAATGAGTACGTGTCCTGCGGCATGCTCCATAAAAGATTTCTCGTCTATAACCAGTTCTACAAGATCTGGAAAAAAGCAAGACAGCACAAGATCGATGGCGATCTTGTGCGACGCAAGATTAAATTCCGTTATCGGCCGTTGGAGTTCTATCTCCTTCTGCCCTTTTATAAGGTGTATAATCCATTTCAGAAGCTTGCTTCCCTTATAAAAAAACTCTTGCGTCGAAATAAGATTAATGCTTTTTTGTAAAAGCGGAATGCTGGAAAAATCAACCAATCCTGGAGACATTCATTGCATTTCGCCCATTCTATGGATCTTGATTCAGTGTCCGACTGAAAATGGCCGGTGTGAAAATAGTGTGCCTACACAGGATTCTGGGAGGTTTCGATGATCGGACACTTTGCCGCCAGTGACCGTGAAAATTACGGAGATCTGCTTTACCCGGTTATTTTCCGGAACATGCTGGAATCGCGTGGATACAACGGGGAATTGCGCTACTATTCGTTTCTTGACGGCCCTGCCCCCGGTGATTCCGGTTACGAGATCACCTGTATCAGGGAGCTTCTCGATGCGGAAGCGGCAATGCTTTCCTCGCTGGTTATCGGTGGAGGGGATATCCTGAGAACCGATACCCGGACACTTGCTTCCCACTACAAGTATAGTTACCGCGAGCGACTTGGCTTTCCGGTGTTACAGTGGATCGGAGAAAAATATCTTAAAAGACCAACGGTTGTCGATAAATTCCTCAAGCGTTACATGAGCTATGACGCGCCGGGTCCTTTTCTGCTGGACGCGAAGCAATTTCCCGGGCCGGGGTCCCTCTTTTACTGTTCGTGTGGGGCGCCCCTGGATTTCAGTGATGAGGAAAAGGGGCGGGTTGCGGATGTCATGGAGAGCGCCGCGTTCGTTTCCGTTCGAGACCGCCAATCCCGTGAAAAGCTTCTTTCCGCGGGAGTCACGAGAGAGATTCATGCGGTGCCCGACCTGATCATGACGATCAGTGACTACTACGATCCGGTTTCTGAGCGAAACAAGGGGCGGAATCTGCTCGGTTCTTTTGGCGTCGATACGAACAAAAAGATTGTCAGCTTTCAGTGCATGCCTCACGCCGGTGAGCCGATGGAGGAGATCATGGCGCAGTTGTTACGGTACCGGGAACGAGCCGGCGCGGAAATTGTGCTGCTGCCCCTAGGCTATTGTCATGCCGACGAACGTTTCCTGAAACGGCTTTGCCGCGAGTCCGGCGGTGTATTCAGGTATATCGGCGTGCGCTCCATCTTCCACATGCTTTCGGTTCTGGCGGCAAGCGATCTGTTTATCGGTACCAGCATGCATGGCAACATTACCGCCCTGTCCTATGGAATTCCTCACCTGTTCGGACCCATCCGGGTCGACAAGGCGGAGGGCTTCCTCGATATGGTCGATCTCTCGCCGGACTTTAAATTGAGATCCTGGCAAGAAATCAACGACAAGGTGGACATGATCGCTTCACTGCCGGCCGATTTCTTTACTTCCAGGGCGACTCGCGCCAAGGCGGAGGCCCATGACTCCTTTGACCGGTTGTATGCCGGCCTGTGCGCCGATGCGGAAACATAAGGGTACGGCAATGACACGGCCGAAAGTATCAGTGTGCATGCCCGTTTTCCGGGGAAGCAGGTATATTGTCGACGCTATCGAGTCAGTGCTGGCGCAGGACTACCGTGACTTCGAACTCCTTGTAATCGATGACTGTTCCGGCGATTGCACGGATGCGATCGTCAGGGAGTATGCCGTGCAAGACCCCCGGGTTTCTTTTGTGGCAAACGACTCGAATCTCGGTATGGTGGCAAACTGGAATTGCTGCTTGGCCATGGCACGGGGATCTTATATAAAATTCCTGTTCCAGGACGATGTCTTGACCTATGCCGATTCTCTGGGAAAAATGGTCCGGGTTCTCGATGATGACCCTGAAGTCTCTCTCGTGGCATCGGCTCGCCGGGTGATCAACGGCTATTCTGAGGTCCTCCGGGAAGAATCATTTTTTGAACATTCCATTTCCGCCCGGGGCGCCGAGGTTATCCGCTACTGCATTTTGAAGCATGGGAACGTAATCGGCGAGCCCTCGGCGGTACTCTTCCGCAGTGAGCAGGCCATGCGCGGCTTCAGTATCGGCTACCGGCAGATCGTCGACCTGGAGATGTGGTTCCACCTGTTGGAGCAGGGTTGCTTCGTCTATATTAACGAACCGTTGTGTGGGTTCAGGGTTCACGCGCATCAGCAGACGAGGAAGAACATCAAGTCTCTTGTCCATGTCGAAGACTTCGATCGCCTTTACCACGAATACCTGCCGAAACAATACCTTGACATCGGATTGCTTGCCCGTGAACACATCAGATTTCACCAGTATTACAACCTGTGGAAACTTTCCCGCCGCAATATGTACAATCGGAGCCTTGCACTGGAAAAGATATCACGCTATTATGGCACGATTGGATTTTTTGCCCGATTGTATCTCTATAAAATATTCAACCCTGTCTACAAATTCGCACGATCCCGCTATCGGCGAAAAATCATGCGATCCATGTGTTGAAGACAGGTATGAACAAGGAGTCGCCATGTCCTCTTCAGTAAGTTCCGTTCCCGCGGGCGCCGGGAAAATTACCATTCGTGACGGAATACTCAAGGTTCCCGATCGTCCTGTCATACCTTTCATCGAGGGTGACGGTACCGGCCCCGATATCTGGCGGGCGGCGGTTCGCGTTCTCGACGCCGCCGTGGCAAAAGCCTATGCCGGTAAAAGGGAAATTGCCTGGATGGAAGTGTTTGCCGGGGAAAAATCGTTCAATATGGGCCTTGGTTGGCTTCCCGATGCCACCCTGCAGGCTTTTCGCGAATACCTGGTGGGAATCAAGGGCCCGCTGACCACGCCCATCGGTGGCGGCATCCGATCCCTGAACGTGGCGCTCCGCCAGGAACTGGACCTCTATGTCTGTCTTCGTCCGGTTCGCTACGTCAAGGGCGTCCCTTCGCCGGTGAAGCGGCCGGAACTGGTTGATATGATCATTTTCCGGGAAAATACCGAAGATATCTACGCCGGTATCGAGTGGGCCGAGGGGACTTCCGAAGCCCGCAAGCTCATCGACTTCCTGCGAAAGGAAATGGGGGTAAAGAATATCCGTTTTCCCGAAACCTCCGGCATCGGCGTCAAGCCGGTCTCCCGTGAAGGTTCCGAGCGACTCATCGAGGCGGCGATCGAATATGCCCTGAAGCAGGGCAGAAAATCAGTGACTCTTGTCCACAAGGGCAATATTATGAAGTTTACCGAAGGCGCTTTCAAGAACTGGGGCTATGCCCTGGCAGCCTCCACTTATCGGGACAGAACCGTTGCCATGCGCGAGACGTGGGTTCTGGACAACAAGGAGAAAAATCCTTCCCTGTCCCGGGAAGACCTTGCCGGCTCCATTGAGCCCGGATACGACAACATGACACCGGAGCAACAGCAGGGCGTTCTGGCCGAGGTGGATGCAACGCTCGCACTCTGGCCGACTCATGGCGACGGCAAATGGAAGAAGATGCTGCTCGTAAAAGATTCCATCGCCGACATAACCTTGCAGCAGACCATTACCCGGGCGGATGAGTTCGATGTCCTGGCAACGACCAACCTCAACGGCGACTATCTTTCGGATGCTCTCGCCGCTCAGGTCGGTGGTATCGGTATTGCTCCCGGCGGCAATATCAATTATCGAACGGGACACGCCATTTTCGAGGCAACACACGGAACGGCTCCCAAGTACGCGAACCTTGATAAAGTGAACCCCGGTTCCGTGATTCTCTCCGGCGTCATGATGCTGGAATACCTGGGCTGGAATGAAGCTGCTTGGTTAATCAATGCAGCGCTGGACCGGACCATCGCCCAGCGGAAAGTTACCTATGATTTTGCCCGACTCATGCGGGCGGAAGGTGTCGATGACGTACGTGAGCTGAAATGCTCGGAATTTGCCGATGAGCTGATTCAGAACATGTAAGGGCACCGGTCGGGCATTGCTTTCCGCGGGGTTTCAGTGGCCGATTTTCTTTAACTTTACTTGGTCCGGCATTCTGCTCGTCCGGGCGTTCAGGCGGCACGAATTCGGGTTGGGTTTATTTTTATTGGACCGGATGGGTCAATGGATGAAATGAGGGGAGGAAAATATGGCACGCAAGAAAATAGCGTTGATAGGTGGCGGCCAGATCGGCGGAACCCTTGCCCATCTCATGGCCCAGCGACATCTCGGTGATATCGTTCTTTTCGATATCGTCGAGGATTTGTCCCGCGGGAAAATGCTCGATATATTCGAAGCGTCTCCGATACTGGGTTTTGACCTGCAACTCGTGGGCAGCAGCAGGGATGATGATATCAGGGGCGCCGATCTGATCGTGGTGACCGCCGGGCTTGCCAGGAAACCGGGCATGAGCCGTGACGATCTGATCACGGTCAATTCAAAGGTCATAACGTCCGTCTCACAGTTGATACGCGAACATGCTCCCGACTCCTTCGTCATCCTCCTTACCAACCCGCTGGATGCCATGGTGTCGCTCTGCCGCAAGGTGACCGGTTTTCCGAGGAACAGGATCATGGGCATGGCAGGTGTCCTGGATTCGGCACGCTTTGCCGCTTTCATAGCCCATGAGCTGGGCGTTTCCATGCAGGACGTTCACGCGCTCGTCCTTGGCGGACATGGCGACGATATGGTGCCCCTGGTTCGTTTCGCCAATGTGGCGGGAATACCCGTGACCTATCTTCTGGAACAGAAATACGGCTCTCAGCGGGCCAAGCAGGTCATGGATGAACTCGTTTCGAGAACTCGTCGCGCGGGGGGGGAAATAGTCGGGCTCATGAAGACTTCGGCTTTTGTTTCTCCGGCATCGGCCGCGTTTGCCATGGCGGAATCGATTCTCCTCGACAGGAAGCGCATCATGCCCGTCTGTGCCATGCTGGAGGGTGAGTATGGCGTCGATGGCTATTTCGTCGGTGTGCCGTGCGTGCTTGGCGCCGATGGGGTGGAACGCATCATTGAACTTGATCTGACAACCGAAGAGCGCGCCATGTTCGATGAGTCCGTTTCCCATGTAAAGTCCTTGGCGAATGCCCTGAACCTCTGATTTGTTTGAATGCCTTGTCCGGCTTTGCCGGAGGTTTTCAAGCGTCTGATATCATTATGAATAGTACCGTGCCGGGGCCGGCTTATCTGTCCCGGCTTCGGTTTGTCAGCGATCCGGCTGTTTTGCCGGCCCGCGTTCGTCATGCCGCCGGACCAGCCGGAGGCACACCATCGCCCTGCCGCGTATCGTGCCAGGGTTTCATCGATCAAAGTGACAGGTGACAGTATATGGAAAAAATACGACCGGAGATTACAATTATCGAGAAATATTGCAAAGGGTGTCATATCTGCGTCGAATTCTGTCCGACGCGGGTCCTCGAGATGCGAGGCTTTACCGCTGTTGTAAAGAATCCTGATGCGTGCATCGCCTGTATGCAGTGCGAACTGCGGTGCCCCGATTTCGCAATTACCGTTACCAAGTGATGTCTGGAGGGAGTTAACGTGTCGAAAAAGGTTGCTTTTTTACAGGGGAACGAAGCCTGTGCCTATGGGGCCATCTACGCCGGGTGCCGGTTTTTCGCGGGGTATCCCATAACACCGTCTACCGAGATTGCGGAAGTCATGGCGAAAGAGATGCCCAAAATCGGCGGGGCGTTCATCCAGATGGAAGACGAAATCGCGGCCATGGCTGCCGTGATTGGTGCTTCTCTTGCCGGGACGAAATCCCTTACCGCCACATCCGGTCCCGGCTTTTCTCTCAAGCAGGAGAATATCGGCTATGCCTGCATGACGGAAGTGCCGTGCGTTATCATCAACGTGATGCGTGGCGGGCCTTCCACGGGCATGCCGACCGGACCGAGCCAGGCTGATGTGATGCAGGCCCGGTGGGGATCACATGGGGATCATTCCGCTATTTGCCTGGTTCCCGCGTCGGTTCAGGAACTTTTTACGGAAACGGTGCGGGCCTTCAATCTGGCGGAAAAATACCGTATGCCCGTAACTGTCATGCCGGATGAAATTATCGGTCACATGCGGGAGCGGGTGGTTTTTCCACAACCGGGGGAACTGGAAATCATCAACCGGTCGCTGCCCACCGTCAATCCGTGTGACTACATGCCCTATGATACCAGTTTCGGTGATGTGCCGCCGCTGGCATCGTTCGGATCGGGATTCCGTTTTCATGTTACCGGCCTCAATAAGGCCGAAGACGGTTTTCCCACGACCCGAGCGGAAATCGTCCAGGCGGAAGAAGAACGACAGGTCCGGAAAATCAAGCGTGCCATCGACGATATCGTTACCTTCGAGGAATATTTACTCGATGATGCAGAGGTGGTTATCGTCGCTTTTGGCTCCATCTCCCGCTCGGCCCGCTATGCCGTAAACGAGGCGCGGAAGAACGGCATAAAGGCAGGCATGTTCCGAATTATTACCTATTGGCCGTTTCCCGAGCGACAAATCAGAGCGCTGGCCGAACACGCCAAGGTCATGATCGTACCGGAGATGAATCTGGGGATGACGATCCATGAGGTGAGAAAGTGCGTAGAAGGAAGAATTCCCGTTTCGGGAATATTTCGTGTTGACGGAGAACCGATCAGCCCGAACGAGATCTTTGCCGGGATACAGGAGGTGCGCTAACCATGGGCTTTGATTACGAGAAATACATACGACCGGGCAAACTTCCTCATATCTGGTGTCCCGGCTGCGGCCACGGCATCGTGATGAAAGGGTTGATCCGGGCCATTGACGCACTTTCCCTCGATAAAGACAAGACGGCCATGGTTTCCGGTATCGGTTGCGCTTCACGTCTTCCCGGCTACGTGGATTTCTGCACCCTGCATACTACGCACGGCCGGGCGGTCGCTTTTGCCACCGGCATAAAGATGGCAAGGCCCGAGATGAATGTCATCTGCGTCGGCGGCGACGGCGACGGAGTGGCCATTGGCGGCAATCATTTCATCCATGCCTGCCGCAGGAATATCGACATGACCTACCTGATCATGAACAATAACATTTACGGCATGACGGGCGGACAGTTTTCTCCGACAACTCCTTATGGCGCGAAAGCATCAACCACGCCGTACGGAAATCCGGATCCTCCTTTCGATATTGCAAAACTTGCCATTGGCGCAGGAGCAACCTTTGTTGCCCGTGGCACCGCATTCCATGCTACCCAGATTGAAAAGCTCCTCATCGAGGCAATGCGGCACAAGGGCTTTTCCGTGGTGGAGATTCTCGACAGCTGTCCCACGACCTACGGTCGACGCAACAAGTTCAAGTCCGTCGTGGAAATGATGCATACGCTCAAGGATATTGCGGTTCCCGTGAGCGCCGCGGATAAAATGTCTCCTGAGCAACTCGAGGGTAAGGTGCTTACCGGTGTTCTTTACAAGGAAAACAAGCCGGAATACGTGACGGAGTATGCTAAGCTCGTGGCGCGTGTCCAGGAGGCGGGATAAAGGTTTTTACGAGGAGATTTCACATGTCGTCCAGCAGATATGAACTGAGGTTTTCCGGCGCCGGCGGCCAGGGCTTGATTCTTGCCGGTATAATCATGGGAGAGGCCGCTGCCATCTTCGAGGGCAAACAGGCTGTCCAGTCGCAAAGTTACGGACCCGAAGCCCGCGGAGGGGCATCCAAGTCGGAGGTGGTTATTTCCGACGAGCCCATAGACTTTCCCAAGGCAACCTGCGTTGATGCCTTGCTTGCATTGACACAGGAAGCGTGTGACAAGTATTCAAAGGACCTGAAGGAAGGAGGGATCCTGCTGGTGGATTCCGACCTGGTGAAGAATCTGCCGGAAGGCAATTTCACCGTGGTGCGTTTTCCCATCATCAATACCGCGAAAAACGATGTGGGACGGACGATCGTGGCCAATATCGTGGCGCTCGGGGCGATGGTGGCCTTGACAGGTATCGTTTCCCGGGAAAACGCTGAGAAAGCGGTGCTTTCCCGGGTTCCCGAAGCGTTTGTGGAATTGAACCGGAAGGCCTTTCAGATGGGCTACACAAAGGCGCTCGAAGCCAGGTGCGGCTGACGATACAACGCGTTCGGATTGAAACTGAAGGTACTTTGTGGCCAAAGCCGGATTCGGCCATTGTTTCCGGTGGTTGTGGTTCCTTCATCGTTCTGGAGGCACGAAGAAGAGAATCTTCATGTGCCGAATGCGAAAGAATTATTTCAACTCGGTATCATTGTCAGACGAACCAAGGAAAATCTGCGTGGCGTAAAGGGTCCCTTTTTCATCCATGGCCGCGCCGATACCTGTCGTGTCGTAATCCCTGGAGAGGATGTTGTCCCGGTGCGACGTGCTTTCCATCCATCCCGATACGATAGTCCTCGCATTGTCCCGATACCCGAAGCTGCGGCCGACGTTTTCGCCGACCGTCCGCCAACCCTTCATTTCCGACTTCTTGATTCGAGATTTGAAATCCCTTCCGTTGCCTTTACCGTGACCCAGGTAGCCGTTATTCGCCATGTAGCGGCTGTGATCACGGGCAAGACGCTGCAAGGGCGATGACATCTTCAAAATGGGTAAATGGTTTTCTCCTCTAATCCGGTTGACTAACCTGTGGATGTATGTTTCGACCGGGGTGGGGACTTCGTTTGCCACGACGGGGAGTGCTTCACGCGCGAGTGCCGGGCCGGAAACCAGCAGAGACAACAGTATCATTATGCCGATACGCCAAATGTAGAATAAAGATGGTGTGACAGACATTTGTTAATCGTACACAGATTTCCTTCTGTTGTCACCGGTTCTCTTGTCATTATGGCGTATTCGACACTTCGACGGATGATCCGTCAGGTTGATTTTTGACTCAGGGGAGCAGCGGGATCTTGCACCAATTCATCCGTGAATATCTTGAAGCGTACGGGTATCTGTTCCTGTTCCTTGGAACATTTTTCGAAGGGGAAGCCGTGCTTATTCTCGCCGGTTACTTCGCCTTTCAGGGTACCCTTTCCCTGCCCGGCGTGATTCTGACCGCTCTCGGCGGTTCTTTTCTCGGCGATCAGTTTTATTTTTACCTGGGCCGCTGGCGCGGGAAATGGCTTCTGAGCCTGGTTGCATCCCTGGCCAAAAAGCTGCGTCGAGCGCTTCGATTGATCGAAAAATACGGATCCTTCGTGGCGTTCATATCCCGCTATACGTACGGGTTGCGTATCGTGCTGCCCATCGTGCTCGGGATGACCAATCTGGCCAGCAGGAGGTTCCTGGCCCTCAACTTTCTGAGTGCCGTAAGTTGGGCCGTTCTGTTTTCCCTCGCCGGATTTTTCTTCGGCAAAAGCGCTTCGCTTTTTATCGAAGATCTGGACCGTTATGAACCGTACATCGTATTGGTCCTTCTTGCCATTATCGGTTGTTTCTGGTGTGGCCATTTCGTTCATGTATGGTGGCTGGGCCGGCATGCACGGGCACGACTGCGCAGGATGAAGGCAGGGCGCGCGGCGAGGGATGCGGAATCTGCCGAAAGAAACCATTGAAAGTGAAGAAACGTGACTGAGAATAATCTGTTGGACAGGATATGCGTTGTGCTCGTGGAGCCACAGAGCCCGGGGAATGTGGGCATGGTCTGCCGGGCCATGAAGAATATGGGGTTGCGGCATCTCCGCCTGGTCAAAGGGTGTCGCACTGATCAATCGGAGGCGCGCCGATTCGCCGTCGCCGCCAAGGACCTGCTCGATGGGGCGGTCCGTTTCGAGTCCCTTGAAGAAGCCTTGGCCGATTGCGGGATTTCAGTTGCCACGACCCGGCGGATCGGCAAATACCGCCAGGAGACCATGGAGCCGGTCGAACTGGCGACACGGCTTCGAGAAGGGATGGGAGCGAGTCGTGTAGCCCTGGTCTTCGGCAGGGAGGATAACGGTCTGAGCACGGATGAACTGGCGCTCTGTCGCTGGCAGGCAATGATTCCCACCTCGGAAGAGTATGGCTCCTTGAATCTTGCCCAGGCGGTTCTTATATTCTGCTATGAGGTTTCCCGCGGGCTTGTTCCCGGTGTCAAGGCGCCCGAGAGGGAATTGGCGACAACTGCTGAAATGGAGGTTCTCTACCGTCACATGGAAAAAACTCTCTACGAGATAGGCTTTCTCAATGCAGCCAACCCGGCGCATCTTATGCGCACAGTGCGCAGGATTTTCGCCCGTGCCGAACTCGATGTTCGAGAGGTGGCCGTTCTCAGGGGAATGATGTCTCAGGTGGAGTGGGCCATGGATCCCTCCAAGCGGAGGGAATTGCCTTGAATATCGTTCTTCTCGGTTTGCTAGCCGGGGCACTGACCAGTTGTGCCGTCATTCCGCAGATTGTCAGGGCGTGGCGTACCCGCCAGGTGCGCGATATTTCCGTTTGGCAGCCGGTGCTGCTTGTTGTCGGCATGGGATTTTGGCTCGTCTATGGTATACTGATTGGCGATCTGCCGTTGATAGCGACGAATGCTTTTTCATTGACCTGCAACCTGATACTCATATCCCAGAAGTTTCTTTACGCGGAACGTCGGAATCGTGAATCGTTTTCGTGCTCTCCAGGCAGGGTCCGGCAGTCGCTGCTCGAGCGGTGAAAACCGCTTGAAAGCAATTATGTAAATAACTATCTCAATCTAGCCAGAATCAATGGAGGTACCATGAAAAAACTTGCTTATTTCTTGTTGGGCATGCTGATTCTCTCTTCTTTGTCCGGCTGCGGTTACAATACGATCCAGGCCAACGAAGAGGCTGTTTTCGCCGCCTGGGGCGACGTGGAGGCAGCCTATCAGCGGCGCGCCGACCTGATTCCCAACCTCGTGGAGGTGGTGAAGGGATATGCGAAGCATGAGGCGGAAACGCTGAAGGCGGTTACCGAAGCACGGGCGAAGGTCGGATCGATGCAGCTTTCGAAAGAGGCTCTGAACGATCCGACTTCCTTCAACAAGTTCCAGCAGGCCCAGGGCGAACTGTCCAGCGCATTGTCCCGCCTGATGGTAGTCGTTGAACAGTATCCCGATCTCAAGGCGAACCAGAATTTTCTTGATCTACAGAATCAGCTGGAAGGGACTGAAAACCGCATCAACGTAGCCCGAGTTCGCTACAACAAAGCCGTGGAGGTTTTCAACGTAAGCATCAGGACCTTCCCCAACTCTTTGACCAATTCATTCCTTCTCCACCTGGAGAGGAAGGAACCGTTCAAGGCTGAGGAAGGGGCCAAAACAGCGCCGAAAGTAAAGTTCTGATCACGTGCCCGGCAGGGTGTGGGCTCAGGGGCCTGAATCTGCCGGCATCTTTCGTTTCAGCTTTCCGGCATCAAGGATTCAGGAGTATTGAAACCCCGGTGCAGTAAGCAGGTACCAGTTCGGGAATACCATGAAAAATATCATTGTTTTTTTGTTGCTGCTTCTTTCTGCCGGCGTTGCACATGCCCTCGACGTACCGCCTCTCAAGGGGCACGTCAACGACTATGCAGAGATGCTTTCTCCATCCATTGCCGAACGGATTGAAGCGGAATTGACCGCTTTTGAGGCGTCGGATTCCACGCAGGTGGTGGTATTGACCATTCCGAGCCTGGAAGGGGAAAATCTCGAGGAGTTTTCCATCAAGGTTGCCGACGCCTGGCAAATAGGCCAGAAGGGCAAAGACAACGGCGCGATCCTCCTGGTTTCCAAAGGTGATCGCAAGATCCGCATTGAAGTGGGTCGCGGACTGGAAGGAACGCTTACCGATCTTCTCTCCGGGAGGATTATTCGTTACGAGATCGCTCCCCGGTTCAAGCAGGGAGATTTCAATGGTGGTATTTATGCGGGTGTTAACGCCATTATGTCCGCCGTAAAGGGAGAATATTCCGCATCCCCCCAGGACGCGCGCCAAGGGAAAAAAGGGTCTTCCCGCATTACGACGCTGCTGATTTTCCTTTTTGTCGCCTGTGTCGTGCTTGGAGCGATCTCCAAGGTTCTTGGCGGCCTCGTGGGCGCGGTCGGACTTCCGATAATAGCATCTCTCCTATTTAGCGGCGCGGGAATTGCGACGTTTGCAATCCTTGCGGCGGTCGGCTTCTTCGGCGGAATGTTCCTCAGCGTCCTCTTCGGTAGCGGCGGGCGCGGTGGTGGCTTTGGCGGAGGCCCCTTTATCGGCGGCGGATTTGGTGGTGGTTCCTTTGGCGGAGGGATTGGCGGTGGATCCTTTGGCGGCGGCGGGGGAGGATTCGGCGGCGGCGGTGCTTCGGGTGACTGGTAGACTGGTCCGGGGCTTGTTCGCGAATGACGGATTTTTGGCGCTACGGGAGGGCGAATAGATACATGAGCAAGAAAAAATCAGAAAAATATTTCAGCGAAGAGGAGCATGCCCGCATACGTTCCGCCATTGAGCGTGCTGAGTCCGAAACCTCCGGGGAGATAGTCGCCATGGTGGTCGAACACAGTGACAGTTATCGCGAAGCGGAAATCCTCGGTGCGGTTCTTGTCGCCGCGTGCGTGGGGTTTCTCGTCGAAATAGCCATCCAGCTCGGCTCGTCGTGGGTAATGGCTGCCGGTTGGGGTGGCTGGGCCGGGATCGAGGCGGAGCGGATCCTGCATGGCGTCTCCCTTTGGACGTATGTTCCCCTGGTGCTGGTGCTGTTTTTCCCGGCACGATGGCTTTTTCGTGCCTGTGAGCGGCTGAAACTTCCTTTCGTAGGCAGGGCGAGAATCGACGAAGCGGTGCGGGAGCGGGCGGTCCGGGCATTTTATGAAAAGGGACTCTACCGGACGCGGGACGAAACCGGCATCCTGTTATTCCTGTCTCTTTTGGAGCACAAGGTGTGGATCCTCGGCGATCGGGGGATCAACAACAAAATTCCCCATGACGAGTGGACGGACCTGGCCCGGGAACTTTCCAGGGGCATGCGTGAAGAAAGGGCGTGCGATGCCCTCTGCTCGGTAATAGGGGCGTGCGGTGAGAAGCTTGCGCGGTATTTTCCCCGCAGGCACGACGATGAGAACGAGCTCGCCGACCATGTGCTGCATCACTAGTTTCTTGCCCGGAGTCTCCGGATGAATTGTCTCTAGCTGGTTATCAGCCCGGCCGGGAGTTATGTGCGGTCTGATTGGTTCTTCGCGTTGCGTTTCGGTACTATTCCCGACCCCTCCAAAACAGGAGGATATTACCACCCCCAAACCCTCCTAAAATAGGAGGGAAGTTCAATTTTTCCCCTTCTTTTCAAGGAGGGGAGCAGGGGGTGGTTACTATGCCTACCATCAGGGTTTTAATTTGGATATCAGCGTTTTTCTTACCACGTTCGGTGTGATTTTCCTGGCGGAACTGGGTGACAAAACCCAGTTGACCGCCATGGCACTCGCGGCCCGCTACCCCTGGAAAAAAATTTTCCTGGGTATTGCCTTTGCCTTTGCGCTCCTTAACCTGGGAGCGGTGCTGGTGGGCAAGGTGCTGTTCGTCATTTTTCCCCTGTTCTGGACGAAGATTGCTTCGGCGGGGCTCTTTCTCTACTTCGGTGTTGTCACGCTCCGTCATGCCGGCACCGGCGAGGATTCTCACAATATCAGCGCGGCTGGTGCGTTCCGCACCGCTTTTTTCATGATTCTTCTGGCGGAACTGGGTGACAAAACCCAGCTTGTTACGCTCAGTCTCGCGGCCCAGTATGATGCCCCGTTCATCGTCTTTTGTGCATCAACCCTTGCCCTGTGGCTGGTATCCCTCCTGGGAATTTTCCTCGGTAAGCAGTTACTACGCTTTTTCCCCCTTCACTACATCCACCGGGCGGCGGGCGTGCTGTTTCTCGTGTTCGGCCTGGTGCTGCTCTATCAGACCCTCATCTAGTTTCTGTTTGGAAAGGATGCTTTTCCGCCCTGGCTGTGTCAATCATCGGGCTTGTTTGTGCGACGTACCTGAGTACGCCTCCGCACAATCCCTTGATTTCCTTGCCAGGACGAAAAATCCCCGCTTTCCAAATCAGAAACCATGCGTTTCTTGACTGGAGTATATTGCTGGCAAACATCCAGTTTCTGTTTGGAAAGGGTGCTTTGATCCAACATAGGGGTCTCACTTTTCAGGCAGCTCAGGTAACACGACACTTCTTGACACCTCCTTGGATGAAGCGGTTCTTTCGACAAATCTTTACATTCGCGCCAGAGTCCTGCGTTGCTTTTTCACTGGGGTTTCCCTAAAATAACGGAAACTCTTCAGCTTGCCAAAGAAACTCAATGTCAAATAATTATATCGAAAAATCGTTTCTCTATTTTGTCGTTTTGTCTCTGCTGATGCATGTGGCGGTGGGGGTGATCTTTTATTTTATGCCGGAGAAAAAGCAGGAGGTGAAACAGAAGCCGATAATGGTGGATCTTTCGGAAATTCCTGAATTGCAAGATGTGCCGGAAAAGGACGTGAAAACGAAACGCTATAGTGAAAAACGGAGCAGGGTGAGACGAGAAACCGCTCCGAAGGCAAATCGTACCCGTAACCGGGCGCCGGTACTTCCTCCGGCCATGGCCAGGAGACCGTCAGAAACTGCAAAACCACATGGAACAAGGGTTCCGGTTTTGCCCGGAGAGTCAGTGCTTCGACCAGAAAGCCTTAGCCCCGGCTCGAAGGAACTCCCGGATTTGGCAAAGCTCTATCCCAGCGCCGAGCGAATGGCGCAGATCGAAGAACGTTACCGAAAAAAATACGATAGTGAGATTAAGGAGGGAGAAACTCTTTTCCTCAATTCAGATGACATTTTGTTCGGGTCTTTCCTCCGCCGCTTTGAAACGGCGGTGTATGCCGTGTGGAGCTATCCGGCGGCGGCTTCACGTGCCGGTATTCAGGGGATTACCCCTGTAAAGATTACGTTCAACAGGAAAGGCGAAATCGAGAATATTCACCTGCTTCAATCTTCGGGGAGTCGGATACTCGATGATGAAGTTCTGCGGACACTTCGTTTGATAGGACCTGTCGGCAGTCTTCCGAGAAACTACGACAAGGAATATTTCAATCTGGTCGCGTTTTTTGAATATAGACTTTTTGGTGGGTCTTTTCAGGGTACTATTCGCTAGTTGGCGGAACTCCAACCTGGCTCGCCGATACGCTCCGAATCCCTTCCCAAGTCTACCCTTTTCAGAGTCATGTTGACGATGGCTTTCAAAAATCCCGGCTTGTCAACAGGGTCGATCATCTTTTTCGGCGAGGTCTTACTCGCGGGAAAGAACAGGGTTTCCTGGATTGCTCCCGATAATCCTGCCTATTTTCACGACTACGGAGATTGTTCTTTAGCGGTCGATTTTATCTCATTTGCCATTTTCGCTGACTGGAGGGTGTTCTGCAGGAGCATGGTAATGGTCATGGGACCGACGCCGCCGGGTACCGGGGTTATGTATGCGGCGCGACGCGCAGCCGTCTCGAATTCAACGTCGCCGACCAGCTTCTTCTCCGCAACGCGGTTGACACCGACATCGATGACCACGGCTCCTTGCTTGATCCACTCTCCACGAACGACTTCGGGGCGTCCGGCCGCGACGATGAGGACATCGGCCATGCCGATCTTGGTTGGAAGATCGACGGTTCTTGTGTGACAGATGGTTACGGTTGCATGCTGTTTGAGACACATGAATGCTACCGGCTTGCCGACGATATTGGACCGGCCGACTATGACCACTTCCTTGCCTTTGAGATCAATGTTGTATTCCCGCAGCAATACCATAATGCCGTACGGGGTGCAGGGTTGGAAGGTCGGTTTCCCGAGCACCAGGCGGCCCACGTTGTACGGGTGAAATCCGTCCACATCCTTGGCCGGCGAGATCGCTTCCAGGACCTTCGCCTCGTTGATGTGCGTGGGCAGGGGAAGCTGAACCAGGATGCCGTGGATTCTGTCGTCATTGTTCAGCCGGTCGATGAGCGACAGGAGTTGCTGTTCCTCGGTTTCGGCGGGAAGGGTATGTTCGTCTGAGAATATTCCCACATCATGACAGGCCTTCTCCTTCATGCTGACATAGACCTTGCTGGCCGGGTTGTCCCCTACCAGAACTACGGCGAGTCCCGGTTGAATCCCTTCAGTCGCCAAATGCCTGACCTCTGCTGCTATCTCGCTACGAATCTTCTGTGCTGTTGCTTTTCCGTCGATGATAATTGCCATGTTATTGATTCCTGTGTCGGTGCCCAGTCATTTCATGCCGCGGGAAAACATTACATATTTATGCTGGGATCGTATCGCAAGAGATGAAAAAATGAATGAAAAAATCCCCCGGCCGGGGGATTTTAAATAGCTATGTGACAGGATTTTCAGGCTGCCGCGGAAGGGCAGGTTGCGCAGGCTCCTTCTTTGGAGCAGGACTGCGATTTGTTTGCCGCCGAGCTCTTGGAGTATCCTTCGGCATACCAGCCGCTTCCCTTGAGGGTAAAAGACGTCTGGGAAATGAGTTTCTGTACCGGTCCGCCACACCGCGGACATTCATTGGCGGGCTCGTCGGAAAATTTCTGACGAAGCTCGAACTGGTTGCCGCAGTTTGAGCACCGATATTCGTAAATAGGCATGTTACTCAACCTCCTGAAGCTTTTTATCAAATATATGAATTGCCTCCGGTATTTGTCAATACCTTTGGGGTTAGGATATTGTTTCCGTTACTTGAAAAAACAATTCGCCATGGCGAACAGCAGCGGAGTCCGATAGATAACACCAACGACTTTTTTCTCGCGCACCACCGGAATCCGGTGGAAACGATGGGTTGCGAAGAGGTCCACGAGATCAATCAAACCGGCATCTTCGGTAACGGAAATCGGCTCCCGTTCCATGATGTCTTCAACCAGCTTGTCCTTGAGATTCTCGCACAACTGCTCGAAAAAATTTTCCTCAGTGCGTTCTTCCTGACTTACCTTGCCGGCGCTTTCCACGAGAGCAGTAATAATGGTCAGGGGCATCAGGACGCCTGCTAGTTCTCCCCAATCATTTATTACAACAAGGCCTGGTGCGGCATTGAGAAAACTTTTGTCGCCGTAATTCTTTTTCAACAACAGTACTGCGTCCTTGAGGGAAGCCTTCCTGGAAATGGTGGTAACGTCGGATACCATGATATCTTTAGCTTTCATTCGATACTCCGTGATGATTTGTTGAGCAGTGCCAGTACCGCATCCTTGGTCGTACCCCGAACACTTATGGTCTTGTGGCGCGATTTTTCTCCGGCCGTGATTCGAATATTCGATTTTGCCACCCGTAGAAGCTTTGCGAAAAACTCCCGGCAGAGCTTGTTTGCCGCACCATCCACCGGTGGAGATGTCAGGCGAACCTTGAGTTCCTTACCACTAATGCCGCAGATTTCATTGCGACACGCCTTTGGTTGGACATGGAGGGAAAAAGTGACTCCCTCATCGGTTTCCGTTATGAGAAAATCATTTGGTTCCGGATTATTCTTCATTGAAAGAGAGCATCTTGTTATAGGAGTCGAGCAGTGACCGGAAGGATGTTTCGAATTGCGCCTTTTGCCTGCGCAGTTCCTGGATTTCGTTCGTGAGTCGGACAACCCTGTTCTCGGCATCGGCAACGATTTTATCCGCCTTGAGTTCGGCTTCCGAGATAATCAACTCAGCTTCTTTCCGAGCGTTGTTTTTCATTTCCTCGGTAATCTTCTGGGCCGCGAGCAGCGTTTCGCGCAGATCCTTTTCCCGTTCAGCAACGGATTCCGTTTCGGCGGACATTTTCTGCACCTGTTCCCGGAGGGAGGTGTTCTCCCTGGAAAGGGTTTCCATCTCCTGCGCTACCGATTGCAGGAAGGTATCCACTTCCTCGGGATGAAGGCCGCCGAAAAGCTTACCCTTGAATTGCTGCTGCTGAATGTCGAGCGGGGTGATTTTCACGGAAATCCTCCGATGCCTATTTTCATGCGATACCCTTGATCAAGTATCGAGGTGACGAGGAATTTTTGCAGGAAGAAGATGACCAGCAGGACAACAAGGGGGGAAAAGTCTATGCCCCCCAGGGAAGGAAGCCTTTTCCTTATTTGATAGAGGACGGGTTCCGTAATGCGGTACAAAAAATTTACTATGGGGTTGTAGGGGTCGGGATTGACCCAGGAAATCAGCGCCCTGGCAATGATGACATACATGTAGATGGTGAGGACGAGGTCAAATATTTTCCCAATTGCAATGAGGAAATTTGCGGCAACGAACATTCAGTTCTCCACGGGTAACTCGTTTAAGAAACTAGAACTTTATACAGAAAACGGCGTGGACTGTCAAGCCGGGTAGATACGTGGTGAACGTAAAACGCATGCATGTCCGAACCTTTGAAGAAAAGGGATTTTTTTTGTTGTCAGTTGAAGGAATATCGTTATACTAAAATCCGCGCTGTACGAAAGGAGTTATTGATATGTCCCTTGCCAAGACATGGTACACGGTGGAAGAGGCCGAATCCAAATTTGGTGTTCCAAAAACCCTGATTCTCAAATGGGTCGACGAAGGGCTCGTCCGTTGTGAGTTGGATGACGGCAAGGTCGCAACCGTCAACGGTGATGACCTCGAGTTGAAGTTGGAAGAATATGTGAAGAACGGGTGAGGGGCTTCTCGCCGATGTAACACGTTACAATGCCGAACGTGTGCTCGAAATAGCCGACGTTTTCGAAACCCGTATCGATCATCATGGCGCTGAACGAAACGTGGTCGTGAAATTCCCTGACCGAGTCCGGCAAATAGCGATAGGCGCCGGAATCGGAAATGATGCCGCCGATGGCCGGAAGAAGACGTCGGAAATAGAAATGGTAGATGGATTTGAAAATCCGGGAGCGTGGCGTAGAGAATTCCAGGATCACGACTCTACCTCCCGGCACAAGTATCCTCCATATTTCGCGTAAGCCGAGCTTCCTGTCGACAACATTCCTGATGCCGAAGGCAATGGTTGCCGCGTCGAATGTTTCATCACGGAAGGGAAGGGCTTCACAGCAGGCAACCCCGAGCTCGATCCTTCCGCGGAACGCCGATGCATTGATTTTACGGCTGGCGCGTTCCACCATCGCCGGACAGAAATCCACGCCGATGACCGTGACGGAATCCGCCGTTGCTTGAGCCGCTGCGAGGGCCATATCACCGGTTCCCGTGGCGATATCGAGCACTCGCCCGGCGGATACGCTCCTGATGTTTCCGGCCGCTCTTTTTCTCCAGTGACTGTCTATTCCGAGACTGAGCAGCCTGTTGAGAAAGTCATAGCGGGGAGCGATTCTCCCGAACATCTCCCTGATCTGATTGCGTTTGTGCATGGTGTTCATTATCGTGGCAGAGGATCTCCCGGTGTGAATGATCCAGGTTCGTGGAGATTTCCTGGGATAAGGTGTGTTTTCGTCCGTCGTTGCCGATACCTGTCGAAAGGGGCGGGCGCGGCTATTCCGGATGGGCGCCATGGTTTGCCGACGAGGTGAATTTCATAATCGGCCTTATAGTAGCATATCGTTTCAAAAAAAGTATTCCGTTTGTTTCAGCATGAACCGGTTTGTTTCTGCAGGGAGTTTCATCGGTAACCTGTCTTGGAAGTGCACAACGGGTTTTCCATGGTTTTTAGATCCAATAGCGTTGTCGTTTCGTGTCAACGACGTAATACGAGGTTTCTTCCGTGCTGTCATTAATCCGTTGGCAGGATATTGCCGACATTATCATCATGAGCTTTATCGTGTACCAGCTTTATGGCTGGTTCAAGCACACCAAGGCATTTCAGGTCGTAATCGGTCTCGGTTTTCTGGGGGTCGTCTACCTTGTTACCAAGAATCTCGGCTTTTTCATGACCAGTTGGATCCTTCAGGAACTCGGAACGGTGATTTTCGTTCTGATCATCGTAATTTTCCAGGCGGAGATTCGACAGGCATTGTATCGTATCAGCCCCTTGCGCAGTATTTTCGGACGTCAGGATTCCGGGCTTTCGTTCGACCTCGCGGAGTTGTGTTCAGCGATTTTCAGCCTTGCCGCCAGCCGGACCGGCGCCATTATCGTTTTTCAGAGGACCGAGCCGATCGACGAATACATTACCAACGGCGTGACGTTGGACAGTTCCGTGAACGGGCATCTTCTCGGCTGTGTTTTCAAGGACGGTTCGCCGCTGCATGACGGGGCATTGATTATCAGAAACGGCCGGATCACGAAGGCGTCGACTCATCTGCCGCTTTCCGCCAACAGTGAAATTCCCCAGTATTTCGGTACCCGCCACCGGGCAGGTCTGGGACTAGCCGAACGCTCCGATGCCGCGGTGGTAATCGTTTCCGAAGAGCGAGGCGAGGTTACTCTCGCCCTTTCCCGGCAACTGGAGAAAGTCGATACGGTTAAAGAGCTTGCCGCAAGGCTTGAGGCACTGCTTTTCCAACCAGACAGGGAAGAGGTTCACCTTACCTTGGTGAAGAGGATCTTCGGCAATTTCTGGCCGAAATTCGCAACATTTGCCCTGGTAGTAGTCTGTTGGGGAATCATAACGGCAAAACAGGGCGAAATTGTTACCATGACGACCCCTGTACAATTTTGCAATCTCCCGGAATCCCTCTTCTTGAAGGATGCTTCGGTAGAAGAGGTCGAATTGCAACTTAAATCGTTTTCCAGCCTGATTCAGCTGCCGAAGAACGGTGACCTGATAGCCGAAATAGATCTTTCGAAAACGCACATCGGTACCAATAAGGTACTGTTCAGAAAAGAAGATTTCAAATTGCCGTCAGGTGTGGTGATAACACGAATTAATCCACCCGCGATCCGCGTCGTGATGGAGAACAAGATTCGTAAGCTCGTGCGGGTGAGCCCGCGCCTAACCGGTTCGTTGCCGGCCGGGCTGCGGCTTCAAAGCGTTAAGGCCCTTCCCTCGGAAATAATGCTGGAAGGGCCGGCGTCGGTCCTGTCCCGGATAGATTCGATTCGCACCGAGGAAATTCAATTAAAGTTGCTAAACAGGAGCGTGACGGTTACCAGGAAGTTGGAGATACCAGCCCATATCAGGACGGTATCCGGAGAGTCGGTAAGTTTACGGGTGCAACTCGCCAAATAACTATCCGTCCGGAAAAGTACTTTTGATTCGGTTTTCGACGGGCCCTGTCAGGCATTCTCGGTTATTCTCAATGGTGGCAGGAAAGATGTTCCATTTTTGGTTGACATCTGTGCCATTTTTGGGGTATAAATTCAAAAATTTTATAATAGTGTTTTGTATTGTAAAACAAGGAAAGGGGGGCAAATGAGTAAACGAAGAACCAGTCTGATCGGAATAGCCATTTTTTTGGTATCCTTTCCCTCACTTGCCGTTGCCGCCAAAACACATATAGTCAAAAAGAAAGACACTCTCTATTCCCTTTCGAGCAAATATCACGTTTCAGTTCAAGATCTGAAAGCTGCCAATAATCTTGTCAGCAGTCGTCTGAGTATTGGGGACAAGTTGGTAATTCCACCTCGGGCAGTTTCCTCCGCCATAAAAAGAACCGCGAAGGTAAAGTCCGGGAAATCCGTCTACAAGGTGCGCAAAGGTGATACCTTGTATGGCATTGCTCGTAAAGCAGGAGTTTCCGTTAGTGAACTGAAGCGGATTAATGGTCTTTCCGGCAATTCATTGAGGCCCGGTAAAGTTCTCGTTCTTCGGGAGAGTGAAAAGACGGAGACCAGAAATGTGGCAAAGAGTCCGGTGAAAAAGTATTCCGTGAGGAATGCCGAATTATTTACCAGTGAAGAGTATGAGCGGACTCTTGCGGAATTGACGGACTCGGATCCGGAAAAGGTAGCCGACCTTGGAGCGGATCTCGAGTTGACATCCGATGCTTCAAAGCGTCTCAAAAAAAGTGCTTTCAGTTTTCTTGGAACCCGTTACCGTTTTGGTGGCAACAGCCGAAGCGGCCTTGATTGTTCAAGTTTTGTCCAGCATGTTTTCAGAGAACTCAATATCAAGCTGCCGAGAACGGCCCGTGAGCAGTACAGAACCGGTGAGCCGGTCACTTCCCTTGATCTCAAGAAAGGTGATCTTGTTTTCTTCCGAACCTATGCTTCCTTTCCATCCCATGTCGGGATCTATCTTGGCGACAACAAGATGATTCATGCTTCTTCGCGTGACCGAAAGGTCGTCATTTCTTCGATGAATACCCCTTACTATCGTTCCAGATTCATTGGCGCGAAAAGATATCCTTCTCTGAATCCGGATACGGTCAGTCTTGAAGACCTGTTTATTGGTACCGAGATTGCCGAGGAACATGACGAGGATGTACTTGCTAATGATACGTTGGGTTTGCAGATGAACAACTGATGGAGCAGGGAGCAGGGGATAAGGGGCTCAGCACTTGAGAAATGAATGAAGCCGGCATCGTTATACGATAGCCGGCTTCATTGTTTCGGATGTCTGCAGTTCCTGGAATGAGTATTTGATGTTTTGGTTGTTATTGTAGATTCCCTCGAAGACCGGTGACAGTTCCAGAAAGGCTTCGAGCACTTTCGGGTCAAAATGCTCGGGTTTTGTTCTGTCGTCACCTTCGGTGAGGATTTTCAGTACTGCTTCGTGGCTCGTCGCGTCCTTGTAGGGACGCTTGCTTCGCAATGCGTCATATTGGTCAACCAGCATGACGATCCGTCCTTCCATGGGAATATCTGCCCCTTTCAATCCCCTCGGATAACCGCTTCCGTCCCACCGTTCGTGATGGTTCAGAGCGATGGATGCGGCCATGTGCAGCACCGGATAGGTCGAACCGGAAAGCATTTTTTCTCCGATAGTCGTGTGGGCCTTCATGATTTCAAATTCTTCACGGGTAAGGCTGCCCGGTTTCAAGAGGATGTTGTCCGGGATTCCGATTTTTCCGATATCGTGCATGGGACTGGCAAAGGTAATATTTTCGACGAAATCCTTGTCCAGGTTGAGGTGTTCGGCTATTTTCGATGCATAAAGGCCGATCCGGGCAATGTGTGATCCGGTGTCGGTGTCCCTGAATTCGGCAACGGCCGTCAAGCGCTCGATAACCTCTATGCTGATATCCTTGACCATCATCAGGGCATCGGCCAATTCCCTCGTTTTCTTTTCCACCATGTCCTTTAGCATGAACTTGTAATTCTTCTCCATTTGGATAAGGCGGTTGTACTTGACTCCCTTTTCAATGGCGTGAAGAAGGTAGGTCGGTTTGTAGGGTTTGATGATGAAATCGAAGGCGCCCTTTTTGATAGCCTCGACGGCGATGTCGAGTTCAGCGTAGGCGGTCATGAGAATGACGGGGATGTCGGGGTTCATGTTATGGATTATTTCCAGAAGTTCGATGCCTGACATAACGGGCATCTTGATGTCCGTGAGGATGGCATCGAATTCGTTGCTTTGCATTTTCTGGAGAGCATCCTCGCCGTTATGGCAAGGGATGACCGAGTAGCCGAACTGGGTGAGCAAGGCAACAACCGATTCCAGGACGTACATATCGTCGTCGACAACCAGCACAGTTGTTGCTTTAGTCTCGTTCATCATGGAATAACCTTTCTGATACCTTACAAAGGTCAAAGTGTGGAGCTTGCTGTTTAAAAAATATCTCCGACCAATCGTCAAAGGTGACAACTGTTGAATTTCGCGGTTATTTGCCGCGCCTCAGGCCGAGAGCTTTCCGGTAACCGCAATCGTCGTGGAGCCAGGTAAGCTCCCTGACAAGTTTTTCCGTGAGTTGAACGCATTCAGGGTAGATTTCGAAGCGGCGGGGGTAAATTTTGCATTCTCTGGTAACAATGTCAAGGTATCGGCACGGAGTTGAAGTGAAAAAGATGGTACCGTTTTCATCTTCAATCTTTTCAAAACAGCAGAGGCCGCATTTATCACAGAGACGTTCCCACTCATCGATTTCATTTGGTGATTTTTCCATTGTCAGAGGATACCTAAACCGTTCTCTCTCTGTCAATGAATTTGCTTATAAAAACTATCCGAACAGATGGTGGCTCAATGTCACAACCGTGTAAAATCTTGTGGAAATCCTGCTTGCCTCCCTCGGTATGATTGAAAAAACAGCGGGGTGGGGGTAGTATTCAGTCTATAGCAAACCAAATAACGGAACAGGGGTTGGATATGGATCCATTGCTCATGAAGCTTACCAGATTGCGTGGTGTTGGCAAAACTCTTGCCGCCAGACTTACGGATGCCGGACTCGACAGCTTCGAGAAAATTGCGGCGGCCGGTAGAGAAGGGTTGAAAAATATCCGGGGGATCAATCCGCGGGCAATTCCATCGATTCTCAGTCAGGCGGCCGAACTGTCTGAGGATGCACCCGTGAAAACCGTTCGCCAAGTGCACGATCACACTTCTCTACTTGCCGACCGCATACAGGCGATTGCCGGGAATGTGCGCGACCGTTTCGGCGATGAGTTGCAGGGGAAAGCCGCGAAAAAGGTCGAAAAGGAGGTGCTCCGGATTGCCGGTTTCCTGGACCAGGCATCTTCGAAGTTCCGTAAAAAGAAGAAACGGGTTGTCAAAAGGCTTGTCAAGGCGGAAAAGCGGCTGGCGGCTGCCGAAGGGGAAGGGCTGAAGAAGATTGGGAAACGTCTCAAAAAGACCCGAAAATCACTGGCGAAGATATCGGTACCTCGTTAATGACCAGAGGGGGTCTTCATGATGCTGCTGAAAAAAACTCCGCTATGGATTGCGGCAAAAGGACTGCTGGCCGAACGCGGCGCCGAGTTCTTCCGCTGTCTGGAAACCGCGATTTCGACGTACGACCCGGAAGACATTCATGATCTCCGGGTGGCTTCGCGGCGTCTCCGGGAAGGATTCTCGCTTTTCAAGCGATCCTATCCGGCGGACAGAATCTCGCGGTTGCGGAAATCCGTCAGGAAGGTCACCAATGTTCTCGGTACCATGCGCAACATCGACGAGTATCTTGCATTTCTGCGCGCGGAAGCAGACGAACTGGGACCGGACCACGGTACGGAGCTGTCGGCGTGTATCGATCGATACGAAAAAAAAAGAAGGCAAGCGCGCAAGCAGCTAAAGCGCGACCTGCGAACAGTGAAACCCGTTGCTCTCCGCAGGTTTTTCGTCCGAACGGTTCATGCGCCGTTTTTGTTCAACGCGCCGCCGGATGCCGCTGACCCTTTCCTGTCAATCGACGACTTCGCGCGGGAGAGCCTTGATGAGCGCTTGGCGTCGGTCCTGGCCCTGGTTCCCGCGGCATGTATCCCGGAAGAGGCTGCTTCCCAGCACCGCTTGCGAATTGCCGTGAAACGGTACCGCTATCGCATGGAAGTTCTTGCGCCGCTCATGGGTGAGGGCTATGCCGAGGAGCATGCCCGGGTGAAGGCTTACCAGGAAATACTCGGACGGATCCACGATTTGGACGTTTTTGCCGAATTGATACGCGAAATCAGGCTTTCAGAAGGCACCACGGCAGCTCTTGCCATGCTCCTGGCCGGCAAAAGGGAAAAGTCCTTCCGCGAATTTTGCCGGAAGCTCGATACCGTGCCGCTGGATGAAATCGGCAGCCGGATCAGGAGCCTGTTGTGAAACAAAGAAAAAAGAGAATCGCCGCGATCGATATCGGCACCAACTCGATTCGCTGCATCGTAGTCGAGGTAGCAGGCAACGGTACCTTCCGTATCCTCGATGATGAAAAGGCAATGGTTCGGCTCGGCGAGGCCCTTGACGCCGGCAAGGGTCTTGCGCCTGCTGCTCATGAGCGGGCGCTGGAAGCGCTGTGCCGCATGAAGAAGATCGTGGACGGTTATGGCGTGGAGCACGTAGTGGCGGTCGCCACCAGTGCCGTGCGCAGGGCGGCAAACCGGGACGAGTTCGTTCGTTCCGTCGAGGAACGCACCGGTATCGCGATTACGGTTATCCCGGGAGAAGAGGAAGCGCGGCTTGTTTCCCTGAGCGGTTTTCACAATTTCGATTTGGAAGGGATTCGCTTCGCGATGATCGATATCGGCGGCGGCAGCGTCGAGATCGTCTCCGCCTTCGGCAACCGTGTCGAGGAATATTATTCCCTGGAACTGGGCGCCGTCACCCTCACCGAGCGCTTCCTGCGCTGCGATCCGGTGGCTGACGATGAGTTGCGGAGACTTGAAAAACATGTCCGAAGGTCGCTGAAAGAGGCTTTCGAGGCGGAAGACGCGAAAGCGCATTGTCTCGTTGCTTCGGGCGGGACCTGTACGTCGGTTGCTTCGATGCTCATGGCCATGCGGGGTGAGTCGTTCGATTCGGTCCATGGCTACGAATTGCTTCGCTCGGATATCGTTCACCTTCTCGCCATGCTGACGAGAATGACCATCGAGGAGCGCGGGGCTCTTCCCGGACTCAATCCGGACCGGGCTGATATCATCGTGGCCGGTGTTGCCGTCATCGACGAACTGATGAAGTTTTTCGGCGCTAATCTGCTTCGGGTCAATGACCGGGGCATCCGGGAAGGACTGATTCTCGACAGTCTCAGAAAACATAAGCTTATCGAGGGAAAGACACCTCGAAGGAGCTGGCATTCATCGGTTCTGCAGTTCGGCCGCTCCTGCCTGGTGAACGAAGAACATGCCCGGCAGGTTGCCCGTCTTTCCCTCGAAGTGTTCGATGCCCTGGCAGAAGCATTTTCCCTCGGTGACCGGGAGCGACGACTTCTCGAGGCCGCCGCCTTATTGCACGATTCTGGCTACTTTATCAGTTATGCCAGTCACCACAAGCATTCCTATCACCTGATCCGCCATGCGGACCTTCTCGGTTTCACGCCACGCGAGCGGGAGATTATTGCCAATATTGCCCGCTATCACCGAAAATCATTACCGAAAAAGAAGCACGAGGGATATTCCCGTCTCGCCGAGCCTGACCGGTTGCTGGTTCGCAGGCTTGGCGGCATTCTCCGCTTGGCAGACGGCCTGGACCGTCGCAGAAAAAGTTTGGTTTCCCAGGTGCGCTGCGTATTGACGGACGGGGAATTCCGAGTACTCCTTAAAGGCAGGGAGGATCTTTCCGTGGAGACTTTTGCCGGAAGGGAGAAAGGCGATCTCTTCGAGAATGCCTTCGAGCGTAAACTCATCATCTGACCACTCCGGGATTTTTAGTGCTTCCACCCAAGAGCTTGTGACGAAAACAGGCTGCCTTCATGATCGGGCAGCCTGTTTTCCTGCTGGAAGAATTCGAATCAATTTGTATCAAAACACGACAACCGGAAATCCCGTTTTTCAGCAGACAGGCACAATCTTGTTTTTGTCATGGTTTCTTGCTGTACGCGTCACACCTTACAAGGGTCGATTATCCTTGTCCCGCGATAAAATCAGATTTCTGATACTCCGGATCCGGGTAGGTAAAGAATCCATGCCCGGTTTTTACGCCCAGCCACCCTTTGTCGACATATTCCTCTAACCAGGGTTACGACCTTCGCTGAAGTGCCGGGGTGCGGCATGATATCGGCCACGTTGTCTGTCCAGGCGGGTTGGTGGAAGTGGAAAGCAACGAATCGGTCCGGTCGGCCTGTTGCTTCGGCGATCAAGGAGGGAACCAGTAATGAAGTGTTGGTGGTGAAAATGGTTCGTTCCGGGCAAAGCTTGTTGAATTGGGCAAAGACTGCTCCCTTCAGGATCGGATCTTCGGTAACCGATTCGCTGAGCAGGTCGGCATCCTTGGTTGCTTCCGCGGCGTCGGTTGTGGTGGTAATCCTGTGCAGCCCGTTTTCGACTGTTTTTCGGTCAAGGTGACCACCGGTTATAAGCTGTTCAGTATAGGCGTTGAGCCGCAGAAGCGTGTTTTCCAACGCGGTTTCGTCAATATCGGATAATCTGTGTCATTGACATCTTAACTTCAATTTCCGTCTCAACGAGGTAAAGGATGTCCCCAAAGATTAAAGGCAATATATGTGCCACGATAATGCATGGTAATCGCTGCCAGGTTCATCAAAGCAACTGAATCCGGGCAATTGTGAATAGGGCATGGCATGGATTGATCTGCACGGTATTCATGGGCGATTATTACGAATGGTATTGCGAGTGGTGTGATTCGAGGAATCTTACCCTGTGGACGCGCTTTGAAAAGGGGCGGGTCACCTGCGGCGCCTGCCACCAGCACTATCACCTCCACTGTACAGTGTCGGCCATTATGGAGCGGGAATTTTCGCGTGTTGTGTATAATGGAGCGAGCGGAACTCAAGGGTCGACCTTCTGCGTATATTGATCGGCCACTGTTTTGAGACTTACCGCATGATTTCCACCAGGTAGATGACGATCTCGATGAAGATCAGAATGATGATTGTCCATTCCAGCCGAGAGGCGCGTCGGGCATGGCTGAGGCTGGTGAATACCTCGGTGATGTCGAGCAGGGTTTCCGACTTGTGGCGGATTTCGTTATAGCGCTGGTTAAGCTCGAACAGATTCGCCATGGTCAGGTAGAGCCGGTCGGCCTGCTCGTTTTCCCAGGTACTTTCAGGTTTGTCCAGAACCATGATATGTGCCAGGGAAGCATATTTGAAGGTCAGAATGGATGACGCCATCCGGGCGAGCCGCTTGTCGGTGATGGTTAGCCAGCCGCGCTCAAGGCGGGTGATGAAGCTCTCCACATCGTCGAGCACCTGGTCGAGGCGTTCCTCGATCCGTTCCAGGGCGACCGACTTGGCGATAACGAAGGAAATGATGCCGCGAAATGACGGATCGTAATCTGGCATGACCGTGGAGTCGTTGGTTATCTCAAGTTCGCTGCCTGGATTGATTCTCAATGAATACTCATAGTGGAACCTGGACGAGGGGAGCGTGCGAAAGGTTTCATGGTGGGGTGCCATGCCCCTGCAGAAAGCATCGATAACCTCCGGGGGACAATTGATGAACACGACGGCGCCGAAAAAATAGAGGTAGACCGTCCTGTTTGTCCCCATAGTCTCGACAGGGGGGCGCAGGTCGAGCGGATTGAGAATCATCGGCTCTTCCCAGCGGTAGCGCCTGGCAATGCCGAGCCGTGCCGCCAGCCTGTTCAGGTCGAGTTCGCCTCGTAGGGCATAGCCCCTAAAATCGAAAACCGACACGATAATGTCCCCCCATATATAATTCTATTCAGCCGCGCAGCTTTTCCGCCACGAGGCTTGCCGTGTGCGCCACCCGCACCGGGCTGCCGGTTCCATCCAGGCCGCCTTCGATCTGCATCCGGCATCCCGGACAGTCAACCGCAACGGTGTCCACGCCGGTGGCCGCAATGGCGGCCATTTTCTTTTTGAGTATCTCTCCTGAAATTTCCGGGTACTTGAATGCATAGGACCCGCCGAATCCGCAACAGGCGTCGCAGCCCTCCATTTCCCGCACCGGTCGTTGCGCGATCTGTTCCAGCACCAGCCTCGGTTCGGCGTGGACGCCGCAGCCACGTTTCAGGTGGCAGGCGTCGTGATAGGTTACGGCTTTGCCGGTATCCGTCGTGCCGGTCGAGTTTACCTTCGTGCCGCCAGTTCCGCGAAATTGAAGACCTTTGCCGCCAGTTCCAGCGCGCGGGCATGGGACTCGGGCTCGTCTTCGAGGAGTTTCGGGAAGTCGTGTTTCAGGGAAACCGTGCAGGTGGGACAGATTGTTGCCACGAAATCGGCCTGTTCCCTCAGGAGGATTTCGCTATTGAGTCGCGCCATGTCCCGAGCGACGGCCATCTCACCCGAGTAACGGGCGGGAATGCCGCAGCAGAGCTGTCCCACCGGGAAGGAAACCGCGTAGCCGAGTCGTTCCAGGCTTTCCACCGTGTCTCGACAGAGTTCCGGAAAAACGAAGTCCGCCAGGCATCCGGAAAAAAACAGCACTTTTTCACGGTTGGCGGTCCCGGTAGCCGTGCCGTGACCGTGGCTTTCGACCATGTTCCGAAACGGGCGCTCGGCAATAGGCGGCAGCGACCGGCCTCCCGTATCGCCGCTCAGCACGAGGGGTAGGTGGCGGATGCGCCCGTCTTTTCCCTGGAACGGTTTCTGAGCGAAATATGCGGCGCGGAGTGCGGAATGAAACAGCGTGCGGTTCTTCATGAAGGTGCCGAGCACGGTTTTCTGGGCCGGCAGTTTCGCGGCCCGTTCTCTCAAATCCAGGATCAGCCCCTCGATATCGATCCCGGCTGCGCAAATTTCATTGCAGCGGCGGCAGCCGATACAGAGGCCGAGTATCTCGCGGGCCTTGTCGTTGCCGTGGAAGAACGGGGTGAGCACCAGGCCTATGCCGCCCACGTAAACATGGCCGAAGACATGGCCGCCGACGATTTCGTAGACCGGGCAGACGTTGGCGCATGCTCCGCACTTGATGCAGGTCAGTGCTTCGCGGAAATGGGGGTCGCTGGCCAGTTCGAGCCTGCCGTTGTCAAGGAGGACGATGTGCAGCTCCCGGCCGGGTGACGGACCCGTTATGAACGACACGTAGGAAGTGATTTTCTGGCCGGTGGCGTTTTTCGGCAGCATGGTGATGATGTCGAGCGCTTCCGCCAGTGACGGAACGATTTTTTCCAGGCCGACCAGAGCGATGTGGGTTTGGGGCAGGGTGGTCACCAACCGGGCGTTGCCTTCGTTGGTCAGCAAACCGATGGTGCCGCTGTCGGCGATTGCCACGTTGGCGCCTGATATCCCGACTGCTGCCGAGAGGAAGCCGTTGCGAAGCGTTTCCCTGGCGGTTTCCACCAGTGACGGGATGTCGGGCGGGCAAGGGCGGCCGGTTTCCCTCGAAAACAGATCGGCAACCTCCTCGCGGTTTTTGTGGATGGCCGGTAAAACCATGTGGGAGGGGCGCTCGCCTGCCAACTGAATGATCCATTCTCCCAGGTCGGTTTCCAGACAGCGGATTCCCGCCTCATCCAGGTGCTGATTGAGACGGATCTCTTCCGATGTCATGGATTTGGACTTGATGACGAAGTCGGCGTTTTTCGCCGTGATGATCTTCCTGATGACGTCGACGGCATCCTGCGGGGTGAGACAAAGGTGGACTGTCGCTCCGCTTTTTTCAGCACTTTTCCGGAAACTTTCCACCAGGGCGGGCAAGTCCCGCAGTGCCTCCGAGCGGAACGAGGAAATTCGTTCCCGCAGCTTTTTAAAGTCGATCCCCTCCAGTGCCCGCTCTCGTGCGGCGGGATACTGCGCGGCGAAAGAGGCAAGGGCCCTACGCAGGAAGGAGTCGTTAATCTTTTGCCTGATGATCTTTTTCGACACGGGTCTTTTCTCCTTCCAGGATCAGGATGTGCAGTTCTTTCGGACCGTGAACGCCGATGGTGAGAACCCGCTCGATATCCGCGGTCCGGCTCGGCCCGGTGATGAGCGAGAGGTATGAATGGGAGCGTGATGAAAGGATTGTTGCCAGATTGACGGAAAGTGCCTGCAGATCGGGAACGATTGAAGAAGCCCTGAGAAAGACCATGTGTGCGGGAGGCAGGGCGGTTGCGCCGCGCTCCCGGGGATCGGTAAGTTCCAGGAACAGGCTGCCGGTTTCGGCAATGCCGGCGCAGGCGAAACTGATACAGGTCTTTATGTTCCGATACTGTTCGGGCGCTGCGAACGAGAGAGGGGTAAGGGCCTGGCGGATGTCTTCGGGCAACTCGGATACGGCAACGCTTGACCCCGCTTCCCGGCGAACATATTCAACAGCGTCCGCCAGGTTTGAAAAGCGCCTGACAATGGCGCCGACCGCCTCGGCCGCGGATTGAAAACGATCGATCATTCCTTCCTCGTTTCGATGAGACATTGACGATATGTATTTGGAATCCTGAATACGTGAAATCTTCACGGTTCGTCTGCACGGAACGCCTCGGTTTTTCGCATTTCCGCGGCATGATACCATCCGGCTGAGTTGGCCCGGTACGGCAGGCGTCGGAAACACCGCCGGCGACGTTGAAACCTGGACCTTCCGCATGCCTCGGCGCTCGGACTTCATATGTTTATGATAATAGTAAATGAGGAGGGTATGGCTTGCAAGGACTGATTGAATTTCGTCGCTCATGACACGGGCATGAATGAAAAGAGACTGTTCACAACAGCCATGCATAATGGTAGAGTGGGCGCTATGAAAGGCAACGATACGACACCCGTGGAACACCTTTCCGGCTCCGTGGAACGGGTTACGTTTCATAGCGATGAGACCGGATTCTGTGTGTTGCGCATCAAGGTCAGGGGGCGACGGGAACTGGTAACCGTTGTCGGTTCCGCTGCGACGATCAGCCCGGGAGAGTTCGTCGAGTGTTTCGGTTGGTGGCAAAACGATCGTAACCACGGCCTCCAGTTCAAGGCGCAACGGATGGCGGCGGTGCTACCCGGAACTATCGAGGGGATCGAGAAGTACCTGGCGAGCGGGATGGTCAAGGGGATCGGCCCGCATTTCGCCAAGGTGCTGGTCAAGGCTTTCGGTACGGATGTTTTCGAGGTCATCGAAAGCGATCCCTTGCGGCTTCTCGGGCTTCCCGGCATCGGCAGGAAACGGATGGAGATGGTCACCGATGCCTGGGCCGAGCAGAAATCAATTCGCGAGATCATGATCTTTCTCCAGTCCCACGGCGTGGGTACGGCGCGGGCGGTGCGCATCTATAAAACCTACGGCGACGAGGCCATACTCAAGGTGACGGAGAATCCGTACCGTCTGGCCCTTGATATTCACGGTATCGGTTTCAAGATCGCGGATGCCATCGCCGAGCGTCTCGGCATAGAACGGGATTCGCTGGTCCGCGCCCGTGCCGGGGTCCGGCATGTTCTCCAGGAGATTTCCGGCGACGGCCATTGTGCCTGGCCCTGGCATGCACTGGCGGACGCAGCTTCGAAGTTGCTTGTGATACCGGCGGCGATTATCGAGGAAGCTCTGCATGCCGAGATTGCCGAAGGCAACCTGGTGCGCGACGAAGTCGACGGCAGGGACTGCCTGTTTCTCACGCCCTTGTTCAGGGCGGAGAACGGCGCGGCATCGGCTATCGCCCGCCTGCTGCGGGGAGTGCTTCCCTGGGAGGAAATCGACGCGGAAAAGGCGGTCCCCTGGGTTGAGGAGAAAACCGGCCTGACCCTTTCCGCTTCGCAGCGGACGGCAGTGGGGTTGGCTCTGTCCAGCAAGCTGGTGGTGATTACCGGCGGCCCGGGTGTCGGCAAGACAACGCTCGTCAACAGCATCCTTGCGATTCTCCAGGCGAGAAAGGTCCGTATCACCCTGTGCGCTCCCACCGGCAGAGCCGCTAAAAGGCTGGCCGAATCCACCGGTCTCGAGGCGAAAACCATTCACCGTCTGCTGGAATTCGATCCCCAGACCTTCGGGTTCAAACGGGGGCGGGACAACCCATTGGATACCGACCTGCTGGTGGCGGACGAATCGTCAATGGTCGATATCGTCCTGCTCAACCGGCTCCTGGCAGCCGTTCCGGATCACGCGGCCCTGATCATTGTCGGTGATGTGGACCAGCTTCCCTCGGTGGGGCCGGGCGCGGTGCTTGCCGACATCATCGAATCGGGCAGGGTGCCGACGGTGCGGCTTACCGAGATATTCCGCCAGGCGGCCGCTTCACGCATCATTGTAAATGCTCACCGGATCAATCAGGGGGCGCTGCCGCTCAAACCTGAAAACGCCGATTTGACCGATTTCTATTTTATTCCGGCCGAGTCGCCCGAGGATATCCACCACAAGCTGCTGCAGGTCGTAACCGAGCGAATTCCGAAGCGATTCGGATTTCACCCCGTAAGGGACATCCAGGTGCTGACCCCCATGAACCGGGGCGGGCTCGGGGTCAGGTCGCTCAACGTGGAACTGCAGAAGCGCCTGAACCCCGGCGCCGAGCCGAGCGTAACCCGCTTCGGTACAACCTTCGCGCCGCGCGACAAGGTCATACAGACGGAAAACAACTACACCAAAGAGGTGTTCAACGGCGATATCGGTCGTATTCTCGAGGTTGATCCTGAAAACGGCGTGCTGCGGGTCGACTTCGACGGCCGTATCGTGGAGTACGAATTCGGCGAACTGGATGAATTGTCGCTGGCCTATGCCACCTCCATCCACAAGAGCCAGGGATCAGAATACCCCGCCGTCGTCATCCCCCTGGCAATGCAGCACTATATGCTGCTGGAGAGGAACCTGCTCTATACCGCGGTGACAAGGGGAAGGAAGCTGGTCATCATCATCGGCCAGAACAAGGCTCTTGCCATGGCGGTGAAAAACCGGCGGTCAACGAAGCGGGTGACGAAGCTGGCGAAGAGAATAAGCGAGATGGCATGAGAGCGGGGCGAAAAATGAGCTTCCACCACCAATTGGAAAATGATAGCATGCCGCCTTGAAACTCGGATTGCATCCCGGCTTCCATTTTACCTCCTGGTGACATGACCATGATGAAAAGAAATCTGCCGCCTTTTCTCAAGTCCTACGGTTTTTCCATCCTCCTGATTGCTTCGATTGTGCTTGGCGCCCTGCTCGGCATAGTCTTTAAAAAGGATGCTGCCGCGTTCAAACCCCTGGGTGATATCTTTCTGAACCTGCTCTTTACCGTGATCGTGCCGCTGGTGTTTTTTTCAATTTCCTCATCGGTCGCCTCGATGACCAATATCAGGCGCCTGGGCAAGATCCTCTCGGTGATGATCCTGGTTTTCGTCGGGACGGGACTTGTTGCCTCGGTGGTGATGATTGTCGCCGTCATGCTCTATCCTCCCGCGGTCGGGGTCACCATTCCCCTGCCAACGGCGATCGCTGTCCATCCGGTCCACGCGGCCGACCAGATTGTCAGGGCGTTCACCGTTCCCGACTTTTCACACCTTCTGTCCAAGAACAACATGCTTGCTCTGATCGTATTTTCCATTTTGACGGGCCTGGCCACTTCCGCCGCCGGTGAGAAAGGGAAACTGTTTGCCGGCTTCCTGGCTTCGTCAAACGAAGTCATGATGAAACTGATTTCTTTCATCATGTACTATGCGCCAATCGGCCTCTGTGCCTACTTCGCCTACCTCATCGGGGTGCTCGGACCGGAGCTTCTCGGCTCCTATGCACGAGCCATGGCCCTCTATTACCCCACGGCCCTGGTCTATTACGTGCTGGCCTTTACCGGCTATGCTTTTCTTGCCGGCCGGGCTCACGGTGTGAAAAAATTCTGGAGCAACATCGTTCCGCCGTCAACCCTGGCTTTGGCCACCGGCAGTTCGATGGCGACGATTCCCGCCAACCTCCAGGCAGCTGATAACATCGGCGTACCCAGGGATATCAGCGAAGTGATCATTCCCATCGGCGCTACGATCCATATGGAGGGATCGTGCCTGGCCGCGGTTCTGAAGATAGCGTTTCTCTGCGGCATCTTCCAGGTACCCTTTGCCGGCGTCGAACCTGTTTTGACCGCTCTGGGCATTGCGCTTCTCACCGGCGTGGTGGTAAGCGGCATTCCCGGCGGCGGCACCATCGGCGAGTTGCTGATCCTGTCATTGTACGGGTTTCCTCCCGAAGCGTTTCCCCTGGTAACGATGGTCGGCACGCTGGTGGATGCGCCGGCAACCATGATCAACGCGGTGGGGGATAATGTTTCCAGTATGATGGTCTCCCGCGTGCTGGGCGGCAGGGAGTGGATGGAAAATAATAGCTGAGGCCGTAAGACGACGTTACTTGCCGGGAATTTTCAGCTAAATTACTACCTTCTTCCCCCTTTTTTTATCAAAAAGGGGGAAGATAGAATGGCTTCTCTCCTGTTTTAGGAGGGCTGGGAGTGGAAAAACATGGTGAAACAGGCAAAAGGAGTTGAAATCGTGCAACCTGTATGGCGTGCATTTTCGCTGTGGGTTCTCCTGCTCGTTCTGCTTGCAGGGTGCTCATCGCATGAAGTGAAATTGACCTGCCCAACGCCCACGGTTCCACCGCCGGTCACCGGTTCCTGCTTTTCGCTGAAGAAAGATTTCGACGGCATGGTCGACCGCGAGCTGCTGCCGTACACGACTGCTTCGATCAAGGTGGTTTCCCTCAAGAGTGGCGCAACTCTTTACGAGAAAAATCCACGCCTGCTCATGCCTGCCGCATCGCTGCAAAAGCTGTTCACCGCTGCCGCCGCACTTTCGCTGCTCGGCCCCGATCACGCCATTGAAACCTCCATTGCCGTAAATTCCGATAACGACGTCCTCTATGTCAAGGGATGCGGCGATCCGCTCCTCAAGACTGCCGACCTGGCGCACCTGGTCGGGGTGCTTGCCGGAAAGCTGTCCCCTGGCGGCTGCTACAAGCTCGTCGGTGATACCGGCTGTTTTGATGATGCGTATTGGGGCAAAGGCTGGATGTGGGACGATGAGCCCGAACCCGATGCCATGTACCTTTCGGCCCTTACCGTAAACGGCAATACCATCAGGGTAACCGCATTTCCCGGCAAGAACGCATCATCGCCGCTGGTCATCGCAACCAATCCCGAAACCGGTTATGTGATCATTGAGAACGCCGCAACAACCGGGAAAAAAGGAGGGCCTTGTACCGCATCCATCACACGATCGGCGGGAGATCACGATAACTTCATCCATGTTGCAGGCTCGCTTGCCCCGGGATGTCCGGCCGTCAGTAAACGGCTGACCGTCTGGCGGCCCGAGCGATATTTCCTGACGCTGTTGGCGGAGCGCCTGGAACGGGCAGGCATTGAACCGGCTGCCATAGCATTCGGTAATACCCCGGCTGATGCGACGCTGCTTGCCGCGACCCGACATTCGGTTGGCCAGGTTGTTTCCGCGATGTTGAAGAAAAGTGATAATGTCAGTGCCGAGAACCTTCTGAAGTACCTGGCACACGTGATATCAGGGCAAAAAGGGACCGCCGACAGAGGGGCTGGAACCATCAAGAAATATCTCAGGTCCAAGGGGATTCCCACCGATCACCTGGTGATTGTAGATGGTTCGGGCGTGTCGCGATACAATTTGACCAGCGCCGATACCATCACGCGACTCCTGGTGACGATCTACAAGGATCCTTCGATTTCTTCGTTCTTCATGAATGCGCTGCCGCTGGCGGGGAATGACGGTACCCTTGCCCGTCGCATGAAGAGAACACCGTGCGAAGGACGACTGAAGGCCAAGACGGGAACCATGAAGGGGATCTCCGCTCTTGCCGGCTACACGGTTACCGCTGACGGCGAGCCGTTGGCGTTTACCATGATCATGCAGAATTTCGTCGGTTCGGATAAACGGATCCGGGACCTGCAGGATCGGATGGCCGTGCTTTTGAGCACGTTGACTTCCGGTCGGAAGGATTGCGTTCTGATGCGTGATCCTTGATGAGGCAATTCAATAAAAATGATTACAAAAAATAAATTGTTTGATACATTTCCGCTGTTGATATAACCATTTCAAGGAGGTTGTTATGAACAGCATGAATTCTTCCTGGACCGCGAAGAGGTTTTTGGTTATTCGATGTATTTCCTTGGTGGTGGCGATAATGGCTTCCGTGCTTATTGTTCAGGCTGCATCGGCAGCCAGCTGGGACTCTACGACGCTCAAGATGAATCCGGTAAGAGGTGAGGCCGTCGCTTATTTCGAGAGCAATTGTACGGCTCCCGGCGCCCAGGGATATATGGTTTTCCAAGACAAGCCGGGCGTGACCTACAGTTATGTCGGCAACTATTTCAACGACAAGGCATCGTGCATTACGCTGGGTCCGCGGACCAGGGTAAAAATATATCAGCACAAGAATTTTAAAGGAAAAACCATGACAATCAGCAACACTGATTATGATGCCATCAAACAAGTAGAGTTGTCCGGATGGTGGAATGATACAATGAGTTCGATCAAGGTGTGGGCGCAGTAGCGATCCTGAAAGTCGTGAGTTTTGATGCTCATGGTTCGAATGTGGCGCTTTGGTTTTCCCGTCCTTGGTGGTTGAGACCGGGCGCCACGCTTCCAAAGAGAGTCTTGATGTTTTCCACTGTTTGATCCCGCCGTACATTCACCCATCTTTCACGTCTTGTTCATCCATTGTTGCACTTTACTGTATTGCTTACCCCGAATGTTTGCTGAAAAACAGTTTTTTACGCGTGAGATGTCGCGATGTTACCGTTATATTCGTAGATAACGGATTTGAAAGTCTCACTATATGGGAAAAACCTTGTACAATTTAGAATAGTGGAGAATATTTGATTGCGGTTCGGTATTGCCGTCCTGGTCTTTGATTTGTTGTTGCGGTTAAAAAGAGCGGATTCCGGTGGTGTCATGTATCGCCAAGCGGTTGACTCCCTTTACGGGAATGAAAGGAGGACGCCATGAAAGACTATGAAAATGTTGGTGGTGATTCGCCTATTGTTGCCTATGAGAGTGGAGAAGGAAAAATCAAGATTCGATTTACGGACGGCACGGTCTACTTGTATACCTGCCGCGATACCGGCTGCGCCAATGTCGAACAAATGCAGAAGTATGCGGCGATCGGCCACGGCTTGTACGGCTTCATGAAGCGTTTTCTCGATAAGGGAGCGGGAACCAGGATTTCCTGAGGATCCTTGTTGCAAAGGTGGTAGCCCTGTCTTATTGAATTTCGCGGGATCATGCCGGGCTTGTCGAGGCTGCCGGCAAATTCTTGAAAGTTAATGGTTCATATCTTATGCAGCTGCTCATCAAGCTGGTGATCAGTGTCACCATTATTTTCGCCGCGAGTGCAATTGCCCGGAAATATCCGTCCCTTGCGGGTTTGGTGGGTGTCATGCCGTTGACCGGCGCCCTGGTTCTCGTCTGGGTTTACCTGGAGAATCGGGGAGAGCGGCGGATCATGGAAAGTTTTTCCCGGGGGGCGCTCTGGGGAATGCTGCCTACCGGCCTGTTTTTTCTCGTTGCACTCCTGTGCTTCAGGCGAGGTCTGTCGCTCCCTCATGCCCTCGGAGCGAGTTTTCTCGCCTGGTTAGCGGCGGCGTGCGTGCATCAATGGGTCTTCAAGTAACCCGTCGTTTATCCTCCCGCCATGTTCTGTATGCAAACGTAAATATTTTTGATGTATGTCAAGGACGGTGTAAAGGAGCGCATGTATAACTCCTCACGAAAAGACATAACGAAAAACCGCTGTATAATTTTAAAATAGTAGCCGGTTTTTCGAGTATCTCGTGCAAAAGGAGGATTTATACATGTTTTGTCATCAGTGTGAGCAGGCGGCAAAGGGAGTCGGTTGCAACGTGATGGGCGTCTGCGGGAAGAATCCGGAAGTCGCGGCACTCCAGGACAACCTCCTGTACGGCCTCAAAGGATTGGCCGTCTATGCCGATGAGGCCAGGAAACTGGGTGCCAAGGACCAGTCGGTCGACGTTTTCATGCTGGAAGGACTGTTCGCTACCGTCACCAATGTCGACTTTGATCCGGCCCGTCTCGAAGCCGCCATCAAAAAATGCTACGAGATGAAGGAAAAGGCGCGGGCACTCTACGAGGAAGCCGCCGGCTGCAGCGCCGAAGAGAGCGGTTTTTTCAAGAAGTTGAAGGCGATTTTCCTTGGTGACGAGTCGAAAACGTGCAAGGAGATCCCGGGTCCTGCCGCCTGGGTTCCGGCGGCCGACCTGGTGAAGCAGGGCGAAGAGCACGGTGTCCTGGCTTTCCACGAAAACGAGGACATCCGCTCCGCCATCGAGATCCTCATCTACGGCCTCAAGGGAATGGCCGCCTATGCCGACCACTGCCAGATCCTCGGCAAGCACGACAACGAGGTCTACGCCTTCTTCCACAAGGCGCTGGCCGCCACCACCGACCCGACCCTGGAGCTCATGGACTTCGTCAACCTGGCCATGGAGTGCGGCAAGGTGAATCTCACGGTCATGGGCATGCTCGACGCGGCGCATGTCGAGCGGTTCGGCAACCCGGAGCCGACCAAGGTGCAACTGGGCACGAAAGCGGGCAAGGCGATCCTCGTTTCCGGCCACGACCTGCTGATGCTGGAAGAGCTGCTCAAGCAGACCGAAGGGAAGGGGATCAACGTCTACACCCACGGCGAGATGCTGCCGGCCCACGGCTATCCCGGCCTGAAGAAATACGGCCACCTGGCGGGCAACTTCGGCGGCGCCTGGCAGGACCAGCAGAAGGAGTTTCCCGAATTCCCCGGGGCCATCATCTTCAACACCAACTGCATCCAGAAGCCGGCCGATTCCTACAAGGACCGGGTCTTCACCTGGGGCCTGGTGGCCTGGCCGGATGTCACGCACATCGACGGCTGGGACTTCAGCCCGGTGATCGAGAAGGCGCTTTCGCTGCCCGGCTTCCCTGACGCGCCGGGCAAGGAGATCCTGGTGGGCTTCGGCCACAACGCGGTGCTCGGGGTTGCCGACAAGGTGATCGAGGCGGTCAAGGCGGGCGCGGTAAAGCACTTCTTCCTGATCGGCGGCTGCGACGGCGCCAAGCCGGGGCGCAACTACTACACCGAGTTTGCCGAAAAGGTGCCCCGGGACTGCGTGATCCTGACCCTGGCCTGCGGCAAGTACCGTTTCAACAAGCTGGACTTCGGCGAAATCGGCGGCATCCCGCGGCTGCTCGACATCGGGCAGTGCAACGACGCCTACTCGGCGATCCAGATCGCGGTGGCGCTGGCCGGCGCCTTCGAGTGCGGGGTGAACGACCTGCCGCTGTCGATGATCCTGTCGTGGTACGAGCAGAAGGCGGTGGTCATCCTGCTGACGCTGCTGCACCTGGGGATCAGGAACATCAAGCTGGGCCCGACCCTGCCGGCGTTCGTCAGCCCCAACGTCCTCGCCTACCTGGTCGAGAACTTCAACATCGCCCCCATCACCACCCCTGACGAGGACCTCAAGCAGATCCTCGGATGAGATCACTCTCGCCGCAAGAACGCTCCTCCCCCTTCCGAGGGGGAGGAGTCAGGGGGTGGGGATTGTAGGGGCAACCCCCTGTGGTTGCCCTTAAATCGGGCAGGCACAGGGGCCTGCCCCTACATAAACCTGGATCTCCGACCCAACCATCTGAGGATTACTACCATACAAAAGACCAAGAGATGGCAGCGCCTGTTTTGCGGATACATTCACGGTGGACCTAGCCGACGAAAATTTGCACCGTCTGTCAGGCTGCGGGCGCAAGGCTTAAACTTTGCGAGTGATGGAGCGTTAACGCAACATGGTAAAGGACTCTAGAGAGCATTCGATCAGCCGCACTTTTGATTGATCTTTTCTTTCGTCCTGCTATAGTGAACCTGCCCGCCTCACACATCGCACCGGCAGGGTAATCGAGGATCGCGAAGAGTGCCAGAGCGCGGTCTCTACAGGATGAAAGGAAAACGTATACATGAAATCATCGTATCCGTGCATCGGAAGAATGCTGTCGTGCGTACTTGCCGTCATTTTTGTTTTCGCTGCCGTCCCGCACCTGTTTGCCGGGGAAAGCGAAGAAAGTTACCAGGCGTTGCGTTCCGGAATCGTATCGACCTTTAGCGGAAAAGCTCCAAAGCAATGGGGTGAAACGGTAACGGGCGTTAAAACCTCCATGGAAACCGGGGAACGGGTGATAGCCCTTACCTTTGACGCTTGCGGAAGCCCGAAAGGGAAGGGGGTCGATGCCGATCTCCTAGCTTTCCTTGAGCGCGAGAAGATTCCCGCCACCCTGTTTATTAACGCACGATGGATCGATGCAAACCCCGAGCTGTTCCTCGATCTGGCATCAAAACCGCTGTTCACTATTGCCAATCATGGCTTTATGCACCGTCCCGCTTCGGTGACCGGCCGATCCGTTTACGGCATAAGCGGCACCAAGGACGTGGGTGAACTGGTCGACGAAATAGAGCTGAATGCCCGCAAAATCGAGCAGTTGACCGGCAAAAGACCCCACTATTATCGGTCCGGTACCGCCTACTATGACGAAATTGCCGTGGAGATCGCGGAACGACTCGGGCACCAGGTAATCGGTTTTTCCGTGCTCGGCGACGCAGGCGCTACCTTTACCGCGGAGCAGGTAACGGCAGCTCGTCTCACGTCCGCTCCCGGTTCTATCGTCATCCTGCATATGAATCACCCGGAAAGCGGAACCGGTAAAGGGGTGATGGCGGCGGTTCCCCTGTTGAAAAAAAAGGGGTACCGTTTCGTAAATCTTTCTGATTATCCGTTACGGTAGTTCCGGAATGCCTTGCCGCCGGAACCGTCTGAGTGTTTCGAAGGTCGCCGATTTTTTCGGCGACTTTTTTTTGGGGGGAGAACACAAAATGAGCTTGACAAGAGAACCATAACAATGTATTGAAAACGAAAATCAAATTCGCAAACCGGGGTCGTGATGATTTTACCCTCTACATTGAAAGTAAATGGATGCCGCAAGCCTGTCTGGTTGGACATTGCCGACAGGTTTCATGATGATAGGGACTGCCTCGCGGCGTTCATTGCCCTGGAGTCTGCCGAGGTTCTGGAGGCTTTAAAGCCGTCCAGTCTTGTTTGCCTTTCAAATCGTCCGCGGCGGTGCGGAAAGAATCTCTATGCAATCTGGAAACGTTACGGCGCAAGCATCTTTCGAGAAAGCCGCCTGGAGTGTATGGTTTTGCGAGAGAAACCCGACTCGTCCGTCCTGCTGCTCATTTATGAGCGCGAAGCATTGATTAGACTTGTGTCACGCAAGTCGGTACGATGCTTACTCAGCCGTTTCGGCTATGATCGCGAAAACGGTGTGGATTGCCTTCTGGCGCAACTTGCATTCCGGTTTTCTTTTGTTGATATACCCCATGAAATAGGAGTCATCCTCGGATATCCCCTCAAGGATGTGGCGGGTTTTATGGGCGTGAAGCGGCTGCGATTTTCCTGCCAGGGTCCTTGGCGAATCTACGGCAATCCCCGTAAGAGTCTGCTGTTGGCGGAAGCCTATCGTCAATGCCGCTGCCGGATGGCGGATCGGCTGATAGCGGGCGACGGCCCATTAGAATGTCTTGAAATTACCCGTGTGACGCCAGTCCGAGAACAACTTGAATTTTGTCCATACGATGAAAATGTAAATCAAAATCAACTAGGAGGTTCGCCATGTGCGTCGCACTGATCGGTGGAATGGACCGTCTTGAACGGCAGTACCTTGAAGAAGCAATAAAGTTAGGCATCGATCTCAGGGTGTTTACTCGGCACGAGACCGGCATCAACTCAAAAATACGCAACGTGGATGCCGTGGTAATCTTTACCAACAAGGTTTCGCATCAGGTGAGAAAGCAGGCAATGAACATGGCGAAATCAAACGATATACCGGGTTTTTGTACGCTCAAGGAGTGTTTGGAATGTTTGGGCGAAATAAAAAAGGGAGGAGTATCGGATGAAAAATGTTGTAGGGAAGTTTCTGCAGGTAAGTGCTGTTGTTGTCTTGACGGTGGGGACGGCGTTCGCCGCCCATCCGCTGATTACGGACGACACCGGCACCCAGGGAAAAGGTAAGTTTCAGGTCGAGTTGACCGGTGAATACGGTCATGACAGCGAAAGCGCGCTGTACGTAAAGGCCGGGGAAAACAGCGGCTCACTGGAAACGGTTTTTTCGGCCGGACTCGTCGATAGTGTCGATTTCGTTGTGGCCGTCCCGTACGAATGGAGCCGTGTAAAAGAGAACGGTATCGAAGTTTCGGACACGGATGGTCTCGGGGATGTGTCGCTGGAACTGAAATGGCGGTTTTTCGAAGCGAACGGCTTCAGCCTCGCCTTCAAACCGGCGGTGACTTTTCCATCCGGCAACGTGGACAAGGGGCTTGGCGCCGGAAAGGTCGGCTATGGAGCAACCCTGATCGCTACCCATGAGTTCGATCCATTTGCTCTTCATCTGAACCTGGGCTATTCCCATACTGAGTTCAAGCTGGAAGAGGACCGGGATGCGAACCGCCGCGACATATGGCATGCCTCCCTTGCGGGTTCCGCCGAGGTGCTGGAGGGGCTTCTGCTCGTGGCCAACGTCGGTCTGGAAACAAACCCGGACAAAACTTCCGATACCCCGCCCGTGTTTTTCATCGGGGGCGCCATTTATTCCGTGACCGAGTGGCTGGATGTTGACCTGGGGGTAAAGACCGGTCTTACGAAACCCGAAACCGACGTGAGCCTGCTTGCCGGTCTGGCTGTACGGTTTTAAAGGAGTTCCCATGATACCGTTGGGTCTGCTAAGCCCCGGAGAGGCTGGTGAAATCGCGGAAATACGAATCCCTTCCTTTCAGAGGCGCTGCCGCTGCCGTAAAGGTGGCGGCGGCGGATATAATTATGACTGTCAATGCGGCCTTCCAGCGCAAAGCGCGAAGGAAGGCGTCAGGCTGGAAGACATGGGCCTGCGGGTTGGAAAAAACGTCGAAATGCTCACCAATTGCGGCGGTCCGGTCCTGCTCAAGGTTGATGAATCTCGGATCGCCATCGCCCGCGGCATGGCAATGAAGATATTGGTAAGGAGGATACAGCAATGAATCTTGCACGGTTGCAGCCGGGCCAAAAGGGAAAGATAACCTCCATTGGGGCGATCGGGCCTTTGAAGCGGAGACTGATGGATATGGGAGTATTGGTTGGAGAGGAAATAGCGGTAGTGAAGGTCGCGCCCCTGGGCGATCCCATCGAGGTAAAGATCAAAAGTTACCGCCTGTCGCTGCGCAAGCGTGAGGCCGAGGGTATCGGGGTGGAGGTGTCGGTATGAGCATCCAGGCAAAGGAAACAGGGGCAGCTCTTTCCGAGGATGAAACGCGGTCGGATCTCCATCCTGTAACGAAAAGGAGCATTACCGTTGCGGTTGCCGGCAATCCCAATTCCGGCAAGTCCACCCTGATCAACGCCATTGCCGGTACCAGGCTCCATGTCGGAAACTGGCCCGGTGTAACCGTTGAAAAAAAGGAGGCATCCTTCGAGCATGGCGGGAGAAATATCCGCCTCGTCGATCTTCCCGGAACATACTCCCTTTCTCCCTATACCCAGGAGGAGATAATCGCCCGCGACTACCTGGTCGAGGAGCGTCCCGACCTCATCGTCAACGTGGTGGACGCAACCAACCTGGAACGCAATCTTTACCTGACCATACAGTTGCTTGAACTGGGAATCCCGGTGGTTTTGGCGCTGAATATCTTCGACGAGGCGGAGGCCAAGGGTTACCGCATCGATGTCGAGGGGATCGAAAAGATGCTCGGCATTAGCGTTGTTCCCACTTCGGCGGTGAAGAAGACCGGCGTCAACGATCTGCTCGACAGCGTTATCGAGGTTGCCGAAAATCCCGACGCTCACGCGCCGCAGGAACTGCACTATGGCGAGGATATAGAGAATGCGGTGGAGGCGGCGGCTGAGGAACTGGCTGTATCATATGGGAACGTGTTGGAAAAATACCCGAAACGCTGGCTGGTCCTGAAGCTGATGGAAGGAGACGAACAGGTGCGTTCCGAGGCCGGGATCGGGGCCAACTTTTCCGTGGACGTGGCGCTGCACCACCTGAAAAAAGCGCACGGCGAAGATATCGAATCGCTCATGGCCGATACGCGCTATTCGCTGGCGGCGGGTCTGACGCGGGAAGTCCTGACGAAACCGGAACTGCGAAAAATGGAGCTTACCGAAAAGATCGACCGGGTGGTTCTCAACCGTTTCCTCGGGATCCCCATTTTCCTGGCCGCCATGTGGCTGGTTTTCAAGCTGACCTTCGATCTTTCGGCGCCCTTTGCCGATTGGCTGGACGCCATGACTTCCGGCCCTTTCAAACGCTGGGCGGAGGCCATTCTCGGTACGCTGGGCGCACCGGGCTGGACCGTGTCGCTGGTCAACGAGGGGATCATCTCCGGGGTCGGTTTTGTCCTGGTCTTCGTCCCGGTCATCTTCGCCATGATGTTTTTCATAACGTTTCTCGAAGGCAGCGGCTATATGGCCCGCGCCGCCTTCGTCATGGACCGCGCCATGCATGCCATCGGCCTGCACGGCAAGTCCTTCATCCCGATGATCTTGAGTTTCGGCTGCAATGTTCCCGGGGTCTATGCCACACGGACCCTGGAGAATCAGAAGGACAAGGTGCTGACCGCCCTGTTGCTGCCCCTCATGTCGTGCGGCGCCCGTTTGCCGGTCTATGTTCTCTTTGCCGGGGTCTTTTTCCCGAAGCATTCCGGGACGGTCATCTGGTCGCTCTACATCCTTGGAATCGTCCTGGCCATGGTAATGGGCGTTGTCTTCAAACAGACACTGTTCCGGGGCGAGGCGCCCATGTTTATCATGGAGCTGCCGCCATACCGTATGCCTTCCTTCCGCAGTCTCTGCATTCATACCTGGGAAAAGGGGAAGCATTTTCTGGTCAAGGCCGGTACCTATATCCTGGCGGTGTCGGTCATCGTCTGGTTCCTGCTCAACCTTCCCTGGGGAGTTGAAAACAAGCATGATTCCTACCTGGGCAAGACCGGTGCGGCCGTGGCACCCATTTTCGAACCGCTCGGCTTCGGCACCTGGGAGGCCGCTTCATCGCTGATTACCGGCGTGATCGCCAAGGAGATAGTCGTCGGCACCATGGGCGAAATCTATGCTCCGGAAAAAGAGCAGGTCTCTGATGAGCCTGTTCCGACGCTCGGGGAAGATCTGAAAGAAATAGTCGTTTCCTTCGGCGTCGCTGCCCAGGATGCCGTTACGGGGACACTCGGCCTTGGTGAAGAAGAGCAGGAAGAAGAACCGACCGCTCTGATGACTGCCGTTCGCGGCGCTTTCACTCCTTTGACTTCCTACGGATTCATGGCGTTCGTCCTGCTCTATATGCCGTGCGTAGTGGTTGCCATAGCCATGCGACAGGAGTTCGGCACCTGGAAGTGGGCGGGGCTCGCCTTCGCCTACCAGACCGCCTTGGCATGGGGAGTAGCCTTCATCATCTACCAGGGCGGAAAATTCCTGGGACTTGGAGGGTGAGCCGTGGGAATAGCCGATATAATCATCTCCTCCGTAATCCTGTCCGGTGCGGTATACCTTCTTTATCATTCATTTTGGAAGAAAAAGGGGTGTTGCCCTGGGTGCGGGGGGTGCAGTAGTCGGAAATAATGTGCGTTTTTCTAAATGTGCTTCGGCGGAGGAAAGCGGCGGATGCGAAAGCAACCTCCTTCACCGTGTTCGCCCGACGCTTCGCCGAAGCGCGGTTTTTCAAGGGAATCCAAACCTTGTGCAACCACCTGAAAGGAGACGCGATGAAGAGACCTTGCGGAGGAAGGAAGGGGATGTTTCGACAAATGTTCTCTTCTCCCGCGTGCCGCATTTTCACTAGTGAAGAGCTTTTCGACGGCAGCCGGATGCTGGTTATCAAGCATGCCGGCGAAGAATACCGGTTGCAGATTACCGGCAATAACAAACTCATACTTACCAAATAACGACTTCATTTCTCCCAAGCCAGCCAGGAGTTCCTACCTCTCGGGCACTCTCCAGCCAGCCAAACTTTCTAAATAGTGTCCATCCGGAAAGTGCAACCTATTGAAAAATATCGTAAAAAGGTAATTTCTCAGTTTGGTTTTGCGCCGGAATATGGTATATTAGCAGAGCTAATCGGCTGATATTGTTAGACTATTAACTCTGCAAGGACCAAAA
>JAXGWF010000003.1:0-119281 GCA_040773465.1 Geobacteraceae bacterium
AACGTTGGTCGGCTAACTGCCGGGACTGGAATCGGCCAGAAGTTGTCTGTCTCAATCCACTGAAATCACGCCACGGCCAGACGGACTCTGGAACAAAAAAAGCAGCTTGAAAAATGCGACAACTTTCTTGACAACGACCGAGCATAGTATACTTTATGGTTACAAGCTGGCAACAAACCATCATAGCATTCTTCATTGTTACCGGAATACAATTTACCCGTACCAATCAAAACATCAAAAATGACTTTATCCTGAACTTGGAGGAAATAACCGTTTCATTCAATTAATCCCTTGTTTTCTCTCGTAAAGAAAATGAATAAAAATCGATATCAGGAGGTGTATTCACATCTCGGGTGTTCTGAATAGCAGGATACTGGTAGTCTCTACTATTCTACTTAGACAGTCTTCAGGAAGTTCAAAAAGGTTGGCCTATGTTTCCTGCCCTTGGAGAAACGAAGTTGCCTGGAACTGACACACTGAAATAAATGCAAAAAAGGGCCGAAACCATCTTCAAGGTTTCGGCCCTTTTTCTTCATACCGATTGCGCAGGCAGTACCTTATCCCTACCTTCGAACAAATATTTCACGAGCCATGTTGGTATCGATGGCGAATTCCGAAAAACCTACGCTGAAGATATACGATGGAAACGATTGGATCAGGCGTATCCGGTTGCCGGGCAGTACTCCCATTGCCATCAGTTTCTGCATCTTCTTGTTGTCCTCAGTCTGGATATAGGCGATCTCCCCTTCCTCGTTCGGTTTCAACTCAGTGAGGGGAACGACTCCCAGGTTGCCGCTGCGCTGTGCCTCAAGACAGCATTCACCGGGCGGAATCGGCTTGCCGTGAGGGCAGGTGGAAGGATGATTAAGGAGGGTACAGACCTTGGTATCAACCCCCTCGTTGAGCAGATGCTCCAACTGGCAGGCCTTTTCCCTGGCCGCTTCGCCGCGAATGTTGAAGACGTCCATCATCAGTCGTTCCGCGAGACGGAAGCGACGCACAACCTTTCGTCCTTCCTCTTTTCCTTCGGGCCGCAGGCTCACCTGGCACTCGTTCACCTCGATGAGCGCCCAGTCTGTCAACTCCTGAAAAACGGGATCATCCTGTGTGAGCGGAATTGCATCCATGTCCATGAAAAGATTCCCTTCCTCTTCCAGTTCTATCCACAACTTCTCAAGGATTTCTTCTGCTCTTTCAGACAGCTTTCCGTTCATATCAATCTCCCGAAGTTCTTGCATAGTTTCTTTATTTTCCGCACCAACGCCGGCTCCGGCGGGTTTTCGTACTTGCAGCGCGGACACTTCAGCATCTTGCAGCCTGAGTTCAAGGGACACCCCCTGCAGCCGGAATCCGCCTCCCGTTCATCGAATTCGTATCCGCAAAAACAGCATTTCATCAGAGGATACCGGTCAGAAACAGGAACTCGTTGAGAAGGTAGCCGCTGGTGAATGCCACTAAACTGACCAGGACGGCAATCGAAACAGCAACCTTCGTTCCCCTCTCCTTCAGCATTATCAGGAACTGTGCGATACAGGGAACGAAGAGGGTCAAGGTCACGGCAGCCACGGTAAGCTGGCGGGCATCGAGGATCCCGCTGGTCTGCAGGTCATAAAGGCCCGCCGCCCCGTAATCACGTCTGAAAAAACCGAAAATGAACGCCACGGCGGTTTCCTGTGGCAGGCCGATCAAGGCCATGACCGGTTTCATCCACGACACGACTACCTGCAAAAAGTTGGTTATCTTGCCGAGCCAGAGGAGAAAGGAAGCCAGTATGAACAAGGGGATGATCTCAACCAGGTACCACTGCACGCGTGAATAGGTTTTGGTCAGGACATTGGAGAACTGGGGGAGACGCATGGGCGGAAGCTCCATATAGAACATGGGAGACTCGCCCGGCACCACGCGGGAAGCAAGCAATCCCACCAGCAGAAAAACAAGAATCATGCTGGCGCTCCAGACCGCAAGGGCTCCCGGAATCTTGGCGAGCAGTGCAAGAATGACCCCCAGCTGAGCCGAGCAGGGTATCGCCAGAGCCAGCAGAAGCGTGGCTATGATGCGCTCGCGAACCGTTTCCAGAGTCCGCGTAACCATGGTGGCCATGGTATCGCAACCGAACCCGAGCACCATGGGAATGACAGCCCGGCCGTTGAGCCCGATCTTCTTGAACAGCCGGTCCACCAACAGTGCGAGGCGAGGGAAATAACCGCTGTCCTCCAGAACTGAAAAAAAGAGAAAAAAGGTAGTGACAATGGGCAGGATTATACCGATGGCATAGCGCAAACCGAGGGTAACGATCCCGTACTCGCCGACAAACAGATCACGAAGTGTTTCCCACGGTATGATCGTGTTGAACAGGGAAACCATCCAGGGGCTTATGTATCCCTCAAATACGACGCCTTCCAGAAAATCAACCAGCGTACCGGCGCCGAATTCTCCGACAAACTTGTAGAGGCCGAAATAGAGGGCCGCCAGCAGCAGCGGTATTCCGGTCAGGGGGCGCACCGCCCAGCCGGAAAGTCGTTCCCCCATGACCTGATTCCTCTCCGCCGAAGCAAAAAAAACACCATCCAGAATCCCCTTCACCACCGCCTTCCGCTCCAGGGAAAGCTCAAGATGAAAAGAGGCCCTGCGTGCGAACATTTTCTCACGGACCTTTTCCTCGATAGCAGCGAATTCAGCCCCTTCCGTTTCGCGCACGATAGCGGCAACCTCCTCGTCCCTTTGGAGCAGGAGGAGAACAAGAGACTTTTTCGAGATCGTGTAGCTCCCGGCCATCAGCGACATGATCTCCAGGAGATCAGCCTCAAGCCGCTTTCCATAGCCGAAAACAGCGTTCTTCGAATGTCCATCGCCGACGATGATCTCTTTCAGTTCCTGCAAGCCCCGTTTCTTCGCCGCGGCCGTGCCGACGACCGGAATGCCGAGCTTTTCCTGCAGGAGCGGAATATCGATGGAAATGCCCATCCGCTCAGCCTCATCCATGATGTTGATAACGAGAATCACCGGCAGTCCCGCTTCGATGAGTTGCAGCGTCATGGAAAGCATGCGTTCCAGATTTCGGGCATCCAGCACATGGACCACCACATCCGGAGACTCATGAAGGAGTATTTCCCGGGCGACCCGCTCTTCCTCGGTAATGGGAAGAATCGAATACATTCCCGGCGTATCAACTATTTCACACTGAACGCCATTAACCAGGACGGTACCTCGCGACACTTCAACGGAAGTGCCGGGATAGTTGGAAACGGTAACATAGGCGCCCGTAAGCGCATTAAAGAGGACACTTTTGCCAACATTCGGATTCCCCACGAGAGCCACTTTTCTACAGCAGGTACAGGTACCGTCGGGAGCGGGAGTGCAGGAAGGCTTTTTTCTGAATTTCAGCATGATTTTCTCTCACTAAAAACTATAATGAAGCTGGCATGACTCGTCACGGGGAAAAGGATTTTCTTCCGGGAGGGACACTACTTGCGACACTTGGAACAGACGCCGTAGAGCTCCATCTTATGGGTCTCCACCTTGAATCCGAAATGCTCGGCGACTTCCTGCTGCAATCTTTCTATCGCCTCGTTCTTGAACTCCTGGACGGCGCCACACCGGGTGCAGATCAGGTGGTCATGGTGCTCTCCTTCGGAAAGGTGTTCGTACCGGGTTTGACCGTCACCGAAGTGGATTTCCCGGGCAATGCCCGATTCAGCGAAAAGCTTCAATGAGCGGTATACGGTTGCATAGCCGATGGAAGGATTTTTTGCCCGAACTTTCATGTATAAATCTTCAGTGCTCAAATGACGATCAGAGGAAAGAAAACAGTCAAGTATTATTTCCCGCTGACGAGTCGATTTGAGTCCCTTGGCGGAAATAAAATCATGAAATTGTTTCTTCTTGGCACGCTTCACAAGCATGTCTCCAATTGAAAATGATTATCATAGTAGTAAACCGCAACCCTCAAGTCAAGGGAATATTCCTGAAGTTACCCTCACTGATTCTGACAGCCGCCCGATTGACTCCCCACTCCGGTTGGGGTATTCTGCCAATATAATAAGATTTTTCAATAACATCGCCTGTCTGCAAAGATTCCCGCCGCACGGATTATTGGAATACTCGCGAACTACGGGCATCAAACTTCCAACAGGCCGGATCGAGATACCCATGAAAATCAATACATCACAAGACAGCTATTTTTCCCATGATCTCCAGATAACGGCTACCATGTCGAAAAAACTCAGCCTCTCAAATATCGAGGAAAAGGACACCAGCCGGCCCATGCCCCCCGCTATTCTCTTTTACCGCCAGTTGGCCGACCGCTTCAATCGACTTCCGGGACAGGAAGCATCACCGGTAAATCCGGGCAAACTGAGAATCTTTGCTCTCATGAACAGGATCTTCCGCTCGCTGATCGACTCGTACCTGGACATCCAGTATCCGCTCCTTGAAGAACAAATACTTGCCAAGGGTAACCTTGCCTTTGCTTCCGGATCGCTCTCCCAGGTTATAAGCAGGTTCGTCGACCTGTACCCTCCCACCGCAAGCGCCGGCCGGCAAACGCTCGCTGCATCGCGACGGTATCTAGCGGAAGACGACCAAAAATTCTCGAGGAGACGACGGGTTATCAGGGAATCTCTTCTGCTCTACCTCGCCATGGAAAACCCGGCCCTTTCCGCCTTCCGTCCCCTGTTCGACGACGGGCTTCTGGTCTCCCGGTCTCCTTATAAAAAGGTGACCACCGTATTGGACAGCCAATTCGCCAAGGGCCCGCCCTGCGCTCCCTTCAAAATCCCGATCCTGGAACTGCTGAGACTTCCCCGCAAGGCATGTCCCGACTCCCTCACCGGGCAGATGAACTTCATCAGGGAAAATTGGGCCGCGGTGCTTTCACCGGATCTCCTCGAGGACATTGCCTCGGCATTCGATACGGTGAGCGAAGAGGAAAGAATTCGCGGAGACGGCCCCGGCCCGCCTTTGGTGCTGGAATTTCCCCGCAAGAAGAAACCGGCCGATGCCGCTCAGGGATATGACTATCCGGAGCCGGAACGCTTCTCGCCGGACAGGGACTGGATGCCGAACGTGGTCCTGATCGCCAAAATGGTCTACGTCTGGATGGATCAACTGAGCAAAAAGTACAGCCGTCCGATCAACCGCCTCGACGAAATCCCGGACACTGAACTGGATACCCTCGCATCCTGGGGATTCACCGGGCTCTGGCTGATCGGGGTTTGGGAACGTTCACCGGGGTCCCGGACAATAAAGCAGTACTGCGGCAACCCCGAGGCAATCGCGTCAGCCTACTCACTCTATGATTACGTGATCGCCGAAGATCTCGGGGGCGCGCCCGCCCTGGACAATCTCCGTCATCGGGCATCCTTGCGGGGGATTCGCCTGGCAAGCGACATGGTTCCCAACCATACCGGCATCGACTCACGCTGGACCAGGGAACATCCCGACTGGTTCGTCCAGGTCGACTATCCACCCTACCCGGGCTACCGGTTCGAAGGCCCCGATCTCTCTTCGTGCGGCGAGATAAGCCTCCGAATCGAGGACGGCTACTGGACGAGAACCGATGCGGCGGTGGTATTCCAGCACGTGGACAATCGGACCGGGCGGGTTCGCTATATCTATCACGGCAACGACGGCACCAGCACGCCCTGGAACGATACCGCCCAACTGAACTACCTCATCCCCGAAGTGCGGGAAGCGGTTATCCAGACCATTCTCCACGTGGCGCGCTCCTTCCCCATCATCCGTTTCGACGCTGCCATGACCCTTGCCAAGAAACACTACCAGCGCCTATGGTTCCCCCAGACCGGTCTCGGCGGCGGGATCCCCTCGCGGGCGGAGCACGCCCTCTCACGTTCCCGTTTCGACGAGCTGTTCCCGGTGGAATTCTGGCGCGAGGTGGTGGACCGTGTTTCCGCGGAGGTTCCGGACACCCTGCTGCTCGCCGAGGCCTTCTGGCTCATGGAGGGCTATTTCGTCCGGACCCTCGGCATGCACCGGGTTTACAACAGTGCGTTCATGAACATGCTGAAAATGGAGGAAAACGCCAAGTACCGTCAGACCATCAAAAATGTCCTTGAATTCAATCCCGAGATTCTCCAACGTTTCGTCAATTTCATGAACAATCCCGACGAGCGTACCGCGGTCGACCAGTTCGGCAAGGAAGGAAAGTATTTCGGGGCCGCGCTGCTCATGGTTACCATGCCCGGCCTGCCCATGTTCGGGCACGGCCAGGTGGAAGGGTTTACCGAAAAATACGGCATGGAATACCGCCGGGCCTATTGGCAGGAAGAAGTTGACCACCACCTCGTGCAACTGCACGAACGGTTGATTTTCCCGCTTATGAAAAGACGCCATCTCTTCAGCGACGCGGAAAACTTTGCCCTGTATGATTTCCGTTCCGGTGAATCAGTGGACGAAAATGTCTTCGCCTATTCAAATTCACACGGCGGTGATCGGGCGCTTATCGTCTATCACAACCGCTTCGCCGCTACCGCGGGCTGGGTTCGCAACTCAAGCCCACGCACCGTAAAAGATACTTCAGGAGAATCCCGCACCCTGTGCACGACACTCGGCGAAGCGCTTGGAATCAACCCGGACGGGAGGTACTACTATCGTTTCCGCGATACGGCCGACGGTCTGGAATATCTCCGTCATGGCAAAGAACTGGTTGAAAAGGGACTCTTCCTCAAGCTGGAAGCCTACGAATGCCATGCCTTCATCGATTTCCGGGAAATCAGGGACGACGACTACGGCACCTGGGGAAAGCTCTGCCGCAAGCTTGACGGCAGGCCGGTTGCCTGCCTCGACGAAGAATTCCGCCGGATTCGCTATCGCGGCGCCCTGAACGCTCTTGCCAAGTTGTTCTCGCTTCTGCCGGATCTGCTGCCCGCCTTCTTCGATCCGGCCGCGTCGGCAAATGACCGGGCTAACGTCGGGCAAACGCTGCGGATATCCCTGGTGGAATTTCTATCCACGCTCCGGACAGAAGGTCACCTGGATCTGGACATTCAGAGCCTGACAGATGACACGCTTCGTGACCTGGAGTCGCTGGTTGAAATAACGTTGCATAAAAGTCGGCGCAAAGGAGCGAAAGCGGCCCGTGAATCCCTGCTGTTATACCTTGGTCCGACGCGGGATTACGACAACCGTCTGTTGTTGCTTCTCTACCTGGTTCTCCACCGTCTTTCCGAAACACTGGGCGGTGAATTCAGCGAAAACCCGGAAAAGATCATGACGGAGTTTGTCCTGCACCGCACAATCGAGGATTCTTTCCGGAGTGCTGCCGCGGCAACACCGGATTTCGAGCCTTCACCGGCCGGCGGTTGCGAGGACATACTGCTCCGTGACCTGCTCGTCCACCACGCCTTTTTCCTTGAGGAACCGGCCTTGGATACTATTGACGATCGATTAAAGCGGTTGTTCGACGACCATGCCGTAAGGGAATTTCTGCTCGTCCACCTGAGTGAGGATATTGAATGGTTCAATAGGGAGCGGTTCGAGGAACTGATGCAGGCTCTCCTCCTCACAGGTCTCGCTACCCTGCTGGAACGGGGAAAAACAGTCGCCGAAACTTTTGAGGAAAGCATCCACCTCCTCGATGAGGTTCAAATGTATTGCAGCCGGGCGAAACACTCGTTATATCGAACGTCTCTTTTGCTGGCCAAAAATGAATACTGATAGCTTTAGAGTCAAGAATTCCGGAAACAACTATACCACCATTCTTATATAAATAATCTATAGCGCGTTTTTCGTCTCTATGATAAAAATGAGCAAGCATGCTTTCTTATGAAAAGGAGAGGTTATCATGAAGGTGACGATCAAACTGTTTGCCACGTTTCGAACCGGACGTTTCGGGGAAAAAACGTGCGACTATGCTCCCGGCACAACCGTGAAGGACATTCTCGACGAATTGGAGCTCCCCTTGGAAGAAATCGGAGCGACATTGATCAACCACCGCCACGTTGAAGAAGACCAGACGCTTGAAGACGGTGACATGCTGTCGATCTTCCCGCTCGTCGGTGGAGGCTAATAATGGAAGAAGTCCGCTCTTTTCTCCGCAAGCAGGCGGAAGGAGACATCCTCCCCTGGAAACATCACGTGTTCGCCTCGAACCACTTCGGGTTGACCATAGGCCAGGTGGAAAAGCTCGCACTGGAACTGGGGCTTCTGCCTGCCCGCTATCAACGGAACCGCAAGACCATCTCGGTCAAAGAGCAGTTGCGGCTTTTCCAGGCCCATGTCGCGGTAATAGGCTGCGGCGGACTCGGCGGTTACATCATCGAGGAATTGACAAGGCTCGGCATCGGCCGGATTACCGCGGTAGACCCCGATGTCTTTGAAGAACACAACCTGAACCGCCAGCTCTATTCGACTCCCACCATGCTGGGCCAGCCGAAAGTTGAAGCTGCCCGCAAACGCGTTTTTGAAATCAATCCCGCCGTAACCCTGATGCCGCTCAAGTGCGCCTTCGGCATTATCAACGGCGCCGATATCCTGCAGGATGTCGACATTGCCGTTGATGCGCTCGACAGCATTCCGGTACGGCTGGAACTTGCCGACATCTGTTCGGACATGAACATCCCTTTGGTGCACGGAGCGATCGGCGGTTGGTACGGCCAGGTTTCAACCCAATTTCCCGGAGAACAAACCCTGCGAAAAATTTATAGCCGGGCAGCCAACGGCAAGGGCGTCGAAAAGGGGTTGGGAAACCCATCATTCACACCGGCCGTTATTGCAAGCATCCAGGTTGCCGAAGTCTGCAAAATCATCACCGGCCAAGGGGCAACCCTGACGGGGCGCAAACTGCACATCAACCTTCTGGATATGGAAGTTATCGAGATTCAGTACTGAGCTTTCCCGGGTTAGAAGAAACAAAAACCGGAAATCCCTTTGATCCGCAGCCATGGAACAGGGAATTTCCGGTTTTTGTTTTTCGGTTCAAGCTTTTTGCGTACTAGAGGCTTTCCTGTACCTTCCCGTTCTTGACATTCAAACGATTCAGGGCATTGATGTATGCTTTTGCCGACGCTTCGATGATATCGGTAGATGAACCGCGACCGATCACCGTGCGACCACCCTCGGAAAGACGAACGGTTACCTCTCCCTGGGCATCGGTACCACCGGTAATGGAGCCGACCGTATACTGCTGAAGCTTGGCCTTTGTTTTGGTAAGCTTCTTGATGGCCTTCAACGTCGCATCAACCGGTCCGTCCCCCAGTTCCGCGGTTCTCACCGGCGTATCTTCGATCTCCATTTGTACCGTCGCGGTTGCAACGGCAAAGGAACCGCAGGTTACGGTAATATGGCTGAGCTTGAATTTTTCCGGAATTCGCATCACTTCATCCGCCACGATGGCATCAAGGTCCTCATCGAAGATTTCCTTTTTCAGGTCAGCGAGGTTCTTGAATCGCTCAAATGCCTTATTGAGCATCTCGTCGTCCAGTTCATAGCCAAGCTCCTCCAGCCGTTTCTTGAAGGCATGCCGTCCGGAATGCTTGCCGAGAACCAATACATTCTCTTTCAGACCGACGGACTCCGGCGTCATGATCTCATAGGTGGATTTTTCCATGAGTACGCCGTGCTGGTGGATCCCCGCCTCATGGGCAAAGGCATTTGCCCCGACGATCGCCTTGTTCGGTTGAACGGTGATACCGGTAACAGTCGTCAGGAGACGGCTTGCGGGGGTCAACTGTTCCGTGACGACATTGGTCTTATAGGGAAGAATGTCATGACGGGTTTTCAGAATCATGACCAGTTCCTCGAGCGAGCAGTTGCCGGCACGCTCGCCGATGCCGTTGATGGTGCACTCGACCTGCTCCGCGCCGGCCTGTATCGCGGCGATCGAATTGGCCACCGCGAGTCCCAGGTCATTGTGGCAATGAACGGAAATAATCGCCTGTTCGATATTTGCAACGTTCTCTTTCAGGTACCTGATAATGTTGTAATACTCAAAGGGAATCGTATAGCCGACCGTATCAGGAATATTCACGACGCAGGCGCCGGCATCGATTACCGCTCCGACTACCTCTGCCATGAATTTCAGATCGGTCCGGACGGCATCTTCACAGGAAAACTCAACGTTGGGAGTATAGGAACGTGCTCGCTTGACCGCCTTGACCGCCGTTTCAAGGACTTCCGCGGGTTTCATTTTCAGTTTGTACTTCATATGGATATCCGATGTGGCAATGAACGTATGAATGCGGCCTTTGTCGCCGGCACTCTGGAGAGCCTCCCAACCACGGTCGATATCCTTGAAGTTCGCCCGGCACAGACCGGCGATTTGCGGGCCCTTGATCGTTTGGGCAACCCGCTTTACCGCTTCGAAATCGCCTTCCGACGCAATGGGAAAACCAGCTTCAATAACGTCAACATTAAGTTTCTGCAACTGTTTTGCTATCCGCAGCTTCTCGTCGATATTCATGCTTGCGCCCGGAGACTGCTCGCCATCCCTCAACGTCGTGTCAAAAATCTTGATGGTAGTTGTTTTTGCCATAAATACCTCCCGTAGTTCAATAGACGGATAAAGTAAAAAAGCCTTCGCCCCATCAAGGGGCGAAGGCTTTGCTCCGCGATACCACCCTTATTCATCCGCCGCAACGGATCTCATTGTTCCCTTTACGCGGGGTACGGCTCCGGCTGGTCGAAGTTCACCGAAGCGGCTCCAAGGCGAGTTCATCCCCTCTTTACACCGGTTCGCACCAACCACCGGCTCTCTGGAGAAAAGTGGGGGGACTACTACTCCTCTTCACTGCCTTTACAGGTTGTTTGTAAAATAATATGAAATCACTTCCTGCCTGTCAAGCGCATTCAATGCTTTTTCTCTTTATGCAGGGCTTTTTCCAGCCTTCTTCGGCGTGGATAGGTCATGATATAGGTAACGGGACCGGAAAAAATGTAACATATGAAGATGATAAAAAGCATCAACACCGGTTCGGCGGCAATCACGATCAGCAAGAGGATGGCAAGCACCAGAAACGCAAAGGGTTGCCGCTTGATAATGCCGGGGTCCTTGAAGGAATAATAGCGGAAGTTGGACACCATAAGGAATGCCAGAAGATAGATCAGGAACAGAATCGCGAGCTTTTTGTACGAACCCGGCCAGCCGAAATGATAAAACAGGAGCACAGTGGCGGAAACCATGCTGGCGGCTGCCGGTATTGGCAGACCGACAAACCGCTTGCTCTCCACGGTATTGACCTGGACATTGAAGCGGGCAAGTCGCAGGGCGCCGCACACCACGAAGAGAAAGGCCGCCAGCCAGCCGAGCCTGCCGAATGGTTTCAGCGCCCAGGAATACATGAGAATCCCGGGAGCAACGCCGAATGCTACAAGGTCGGCAAGCGAGTCGTATTCGACCCCGAATTTGGACGACGTTCCGGTTAAGCGGGCCACCTTGCCGTCAAGGCCGTCAAAAATAGAGGATACCAGTATCCAGAGGGCAGCTACGTCGAATTTACCGTTCGTAGTGGCTACGATTCCGTAAAAACCGGCGAAAAGGCTACCCGTGGTAAACAGGTTGGGCAGGATATAGATTCCCTTGCGCATGCCTTCCGCCATATCGATTTTCTCGCCATTCATGAAAGACACCCGAGAACCGTCTCTCCAGCCACTGTCTTGTCGCCGATCGCCACTTTCAGATCACTGTCTTTAGGAAGGAAAACGTCAAGGCGGGAACCGAAACGAATCAGACCGTACCGATCTCCCCGGCGGAGGATATCCCCTTTTTCAGGGTACGAAACTATACGCCGCGCAATCAGGCCGGCAACCTGCACCACGACGATCTTCGTGCCACCAGGCGTTTCCATGACGATGCCGCTCTGCTCGTTTTCGAAGGTCGCCCTTTCATCACGGACATCAAGGAACTTGCCCCGCTTATAAAACATGTCGACTACCCGACCAGAGAGCGGCACACGATTGATATGCACATTGAAGACCGACATAAAGACGCTGATTTTGAGCATCTCCTCACCAAGATGAGGTTCCGTTACATTACCGAGATAGATAACGACGCCGTCTGCGGGCGAGAGGACTTTTTCCTCACCCTCAGGCGGGACCCGGTACGGATTACGGAAAAAATAGGTTACGAATAAGGCTACGCCCAATGCCAGCAGCGCAGGAATCTTCCATGACAGCAGCGCCAAGACCAGCGTCACGAAAGCAGCCCCGATTACAAAGGGGTATCCTTCAATGGCTATCAGCGTGTTTTGATTTCGCATTGTACCCTAACCTCAGCTAGAACATGGCTTGACAAAGAAAGGCCGGATTACGGCACATGGCTGTACCATGATCCCGAACCCGGCCTTCGCTTCATTCCGCCTCAATACTAGTTTTTCGACTTGTCGACGATTTTGGAAGCACCGATCCAGGACATCATGGAACGAAGCCGTGCGCCGACTTCTTCGATGGAGTGCTCGGCCGCATGACGACGAAGGGCATTGAAGACCGGCTTGTTGGTTTTGTTTTCCAGCATCCACTCCTTGGCGAATTCACCGGTCTGGATCTCGGCAAGAATCTGCCGCATTTCGTCCTTGGTTTCTTCGGTAATCACGCGGGGACCGCGAGTAAGATCACCGTACTCAGCCGTATTGGAAATAGAGTAGCGCATGTTCGCGATGCCGCCTTCATAGATCAGGTCGACGATCAGTTTCAATTCGTGGAGGCACTCGAAATAGGCCATTTCAGGAGCATAGCCGGCTTCCACGAGCGTCTCGAAACCGGCCTGGATCAGGGCGCTTACACCACCGCAGAGCACAGCCTGCTCGCCGAAGAGGTCGGTTTCGGTCTCTTCGCGGAAAGAGGTTTCGATGATGCCGGCGCGGCCACCGCCATTTGCCGAAGCATAAGCAAGCGCCACGTCACGGGAGTTGCCGGCCGGGTCATGATGAATCGCGATGAGAGAGGGAACTCCTCCCCCTTTGGTGTATTCGTGACGAACCAGGTGGCCCGGTCCCTTGGGAGCGATCATGATGACGTTTATGTCGGGACGGGGAACGATCTGGCCGAAATGGATATTGAAGCCGTGGCTGAAGGCAAGGTATGCACCCTGCTTCACATAGGGGCCGATTTCTTCCCGATATACGTCTCCCTGGATTTCGTCGGGAAGAAGCAACATGACAACATCGGCGATCTTGACGGCCTCGGACGTGGGAAGTACGGTAAGCCCGGCGTTTTCAGCCTTCTTCACCGACGCGGAATCAGTACGAAGGCCGACAACAACATCGATGCCCGAGTCCTTCAGGTTGTTGGCATGGGCATGCCCCTGGGAGCCATAGCCGAGAATCGCCACTTTTTTGCCCTTGAGTACTTCAAGGTTACAATCTTTGTCATAATATATCCGCATATATCCTCCTTGATTTTATGTCCATCCCCTTGGCGGGGTTATCATCATCTGTGATTATTGTCGGAAAGGATTAGCCCTTCCAACCCTTGGCACCGCGGCCGATGGCAACCGGCCCGGTCCGCACCAGTTCCTTGAGACCGAGCGGTCTCAGCAGTTCCAGTATTGCTTCGATCTTGGACGGTGACCCCGTCGCTTCAATGGTATAACTCTTCGGCGTAACATCGATGACATTTGCACGAAAAATGTCGACGATTCTCAGGACTTCCGCACGATCGGCATCCTCGGCCGTCACCTTGATCAGGGCCATTTCCCGCTCGACCGCACTTTCCTCGATAAAATCAATGACCTTGATTACATCGACCAGCTTGTTGAGCTGTTTCGTGATCTGCTCGAGGATCTGATCGTCTCCACGAGTCACAATCGTCATTCGGGAAATGGACTCTTCAATCGTCGGTGCAACCGAAAGCGAGTCGATATTGAACCCCCGGCCGGAAAACAGGCCGGCGACCCTGGACAGAACTCCAAATTCATTTTCCACAAGCACCGATATCGTATGTCTCATGGGGAAGTCTCCTCAATACTCTCGTGGTAAAATCGTGGGAACATTATACAACAGGTCACGAGGCAAGGACCATTTCATTGAGAGAAGCTCCCGAGGGAACCATAGGCAGAACCTTCTCTTCCCGCGCAACCTTGAACTCCATGATCACCGGCCCCGGAGTAGCCAGCCCTTTACGGATCGTTTCCTCCACGTCCTCAGGTTTTTTTACCGTGAAACCGGTGGCGCCGAACGCTTCGGCCAATTTGACGAAATCAATGGGCAGATCAAGGACGGTCTGCGAATAGCGTTTTTCGAAAAACAGTTCCTGCCACTGCCGCACCATCCCGAGATACTGATTGTTCAGAATACAGATTTTAACCGGCAATTTGCTCTGCACCAGGGTCGCCATCTCCTGAAGGTTCATCTGGAACCCGCCGTCACCGCAGATCGCCAGCACCTGGCGTTTCGGAAATGCCGCCTGAGCGCCCATTGCTGCCGGAAGACCGTAGCCCATAGTGCCGAGACCGCCGGAACTGAGAAGTGTACGCGGCCGGGTGAAGGTAAAGAATTGAGCGGTCCACATCTGGTGCTGTCCCACATCGGTAGCCACGATGGCATCGGGTTCGCAGAGTTCACGCAGTTTCCTGATTACCGACTGGGGCTTGATGACTTGGGAAGACTCTTTGAACGTCATCGGGTGCTTCGCTTTCCAGGCGTCGATTTCATCGAGCCAGGGTTTTACCGCTGTCTTGAAATTTTCCACCTCATCGCGACGTTTCTCGAGAATCTTCAGCAATTTCTCCAGCACCCCGTGAACATCCCCGACGATGGGAAGATCGACCCGAACATTCTTCCTGATTGACGTGGGATCCACATCGAGGTGAATTATCTTGGCATGGGGAGCAAACGCGGGAATTTTTCCGGTAACCCGGTCATCGAACCGGGCGCCGATCGCTACGAGCAAATCGCAGTTGGTCACCGCCATGTTCGCATAGTAGGTACCATGCATTCCGAGAAGCCCGAGGGAAAGCGGATCGTCCTCGGGAAACGCACCAAGGCCCATCAAGGTCGTGGTAACCGGAGTCTTCAGGGTCTCGGCCAACTTCGTCAGATTTTCGGACGCATTGCCGAGGATTACGCCTCCGCCCACGTAGATCACCGGCTTCTTTGCGCCAAGCAGCATGGTCGCAGCCTTTTCGACTTGCCTCGAATGCCCCTCTATGGTAGGCCGGTAGCTGCGCATTTCAATCTTTTCCGGGTACTTGAAATCGGCAACGGCAATCTGGACATCTTTCGGCAGGTCGATAAGCACCGGGCCGGGTCGCCCGGTGCGGGCAATGTAAAATGCCTTTTTCACGATTCCGGCCAGTTCCCTGACATCTTTAACAAGGAAGTTGTGTTTCGTACAGGGTCTGGTAATACCAATGATATCGACTTCCTGAAATGCATCGTTGCCGATCAGAGCCGTCGGGACCTGACCGGTGATAACCACGAGAGGGATGGAATCCATGTAAGCGGTGGCAATTCCGGTTACCGTATTGGTAGCTCCCGGCCCGGACGTGGCGATTGCCACGCCGACCTTGCCGCTGGCCCGTGCATACCCGTCGGCCGCATGAACCGCGGCCTGCTCATGTCGAGGAAGGATATGGCGTATTTCCGGAAAAGAATAGAGTTCATCGTAGATATTGATGACCGTGCCTCCGGGATAGCCGAAGACCGTGTCGACATCTTCCAGCTTGAGGCATTCAAGCAATATTCTCGCACCTGCGAGTTTCATACAATAAACCTCCCCGTAGGAGATGAGCGGAAACGAGGCATGCTCTTTTCCGCGGAGAAACCTGAGTTCGCCGACAGGTCAGGGAAAAACGGTTTGGAGGCCGTCGTACTGTGCCAAGGAGGCACGGGCGGCTTTCATTACCGTTTTTCAACGCTCCGTCAATCTCCGGTAGTAATGGCCCCGGTATATGCCGATGTTACCACCTTTGCATAGCGCGCCAACCAGCCGCTTTTTATTTTCGGCTCAGGTCGCTGCCAGACTTTCCGGCGCTGTTTGAGCGTATCTTCGTCAACGAGCAGCTCCAGCTTGCGATTGGGAATATCAAGCAGAATCCGATCCCCTTCCTCCACGAACGCAATGGGGCCCCCTTCCGCTGCCTCCGGCGAGATATGACCGATACAGGGGCCGCGGGTACCGCCGGAAAAGCGGCCGTCGGTTATCAGGGCAACCGAATCACCAAGGCCGAGCCCCATGATAGCGGCGGTGGGAGCGAGCATCTCACGCATGCCGGGACCACCCTTCGGTCCTTCATACCGGATCACGACGACATCTCCGGAAACTATCTTGCCGTCCATGAGTGCCGCCATGGCCTCTTCTTCCGAATTGAAACAGCGGGCAGCACCGGTAAAGCGCATCATGGCGTCCGAAACGCCCGACTGCTTGACGACGGCGCCTTTCGGCGCAAGGTTCCCGAACAGGACGGCAATACCACCCTCCTTCTTGACCGGCTTGTCAACCGGCCGGACAACACTCTCATCCACCCGATCAATCCCGGATACCAGCTGTAGCGTGGAAAGACCCATCACGGTCTTGCTGTCCTGAACCCGGTCGCCCAGCTGTTTCAGTACGCCGAGAACGCCCCCGGCAACGTCCAGGTCTTCCATGAAGTGCTCTCCAGCCGGATTCATGGAAGCGAGTTGCGGGGTTTGCCGCGCCAGGGTGTCGAAGGTTTCCAGGGGAAGGTCGATACCGGCCTCGTGAGCGATGGCAAGCAGGTGAAGCACCGTGTTCGAAGACCCCCCAAGGGCGAGATCAACGCGAATCGCGTTTTCAAACGCCTCACGTGTCAAAATCTGGCGAGGCGTTACCTGGTTCCTGACAAGCTCTACGATCTTCTCTCCCGATGCAAAGGCAATTCTTCGCTTGAGAGCGGAAACGGCCAAGGCGGTACCACACCGGGGAAGGCTCATGCCGAGCGTCTCCGTCAGGATGGCCATGGTGTTGGCAGTGAACAGACCCTGGCAGGAGCCGACGCCTGGACACGCGTTATCTTCACAAACCTGGAGTTCCTTGCCGTCGATCACACCCGCCTTGAAGCGGGCCATCGCTTCGAAGGTGTCGGTCACAAACGAATAGCGGCGCCCTTCGGAACCACGGCCGGCCAGCATCGGACCAGCGGTTACCACGATGGAGGGAATGTTCAGACGCGCGGCAGCCATCAGCATCCCCGGAGTGATCTTGTCGCAATTGGTGAGCAGCACGAGACCGTCGAGACGATGGGCCTCCGCGATCGACTCAACCATATCGGCAATAAGTTCCCGGGTCGGCAGGGAATAGTGCATCCCCTTGTGGCCCATGGCAATACCGTCACACACGCCGGGTATACCAAAGAAAAAGGAATACCCCCCGCCGGTATGTACGCCTTTTTCGATGTACCGTTCGAGATCACGCATCCCCACATGACCCGGAATCAGGTCGGTAAAGCTGGTGGCAACACCGATAAAGGGTTTATCCATTTCGCTCTGAGGAACCCCGGCCCCTTTCATGAGGGCACGGTGCGGAGTTCTCTCAAGTCCTTGGGTTATCATGTCACTGCGCATAATATCTAACCTCTTGTGTAACGTACCTTTTTTCAGGAATAAATAGACACCTTAATACATTCATCCATCACTGTCAATAAAGAGAAAGCGCGACTTTATGCCGTAGACTCCTTTTTGATCCGCTCGAGTTCCGCCTCGGATGCCCTCAGGTACGAAGGGACGAGCGTCGCCGGTTCGGCAAACTCGCCGCGGGCAACTAGGTCCTCCGCCAGGAGGCCCCCTGCCGACGCGCGCGGCTGATGACATACTGAAGGAGCAAAATGAGCCAGACCAGGCAGAGTTTTCTCTATCAGGTCGCGATACCGGAGTGCGCCGCTGCCGACAAAAAGTGTCGGGGCATGTATCCGCGCAAGAAACTCTGCAGGCGGTGCAACGCAATCGTGAACCAGTGGTTCCGGCAACTCTCGACAGCGGTAGAGGGCCGCATAAACCTCGTTCTTTTTCGCATCGAACATGGGACAAACCGGATAGGCCGCATAGGGAATATTCATGGCAAGCATGGCAAGCGAGGAAAAAGCGACAATCGGTTTAGCCAAGGCGAGCGACAACCCCTTGGCGGACGCAATCCCAACCCGCAATCCCGTAAAGGAACCGGGCCCCAGGGTAACACCGATTGCATCCAGTGCGTGCATCTCCAGACCGGAACTTGCCATAACCTGGTCGAGCCCGATCATGAGGCTGGAGGAGTGGGTCCGTTCCGGATTGACGAGAAATTCCGCGAGAAGACGGCCGTCGGACGTCAGGGCAACACTATTGGTGGTCGTAGATGTGTCGATGGTAAGAATCTTCACGTCATCCCTGCCCGACCAGATACCTGGCGATATCGTTGTAAAATGCCAGCACCATGAGTCCCATCAGCAACACCAGCCCGATTTGCTGGGCTATTTCGCGGGTCTTCAGGTTCACCGGTTTTCTCACCACCATCTCCCACGCATAAAACACCAGGTGTCCGCCATCCAGAATAGGAATCGGCAAAAGATTGAGGAGTCCCAGGTTGATGCTCAACAATGCCATGAACGAGAGAAAATAGACAAGACCCGTCTGGGCCTGCTCACCAGCAGTTTTGGCGATCATGATGGGACCGCCGATATTGTCGACGGAAATTGTGCCGCTGAAAATCTTGCCCACGGCAACGACCGTCATCTTGGTAACATTCCAGGTATGCTCGCTCCCCTTGATAAGAGCTCCAAGGGGACCGACCCGTTCCGTAACATACTCCTTCGACATCATAATGCCGATGGCCGGCGAAGTCTCTGTTTCGCCGAACAGGTTTTTTGCGGTGCGCATTTCCGGAGTAACGTGCAAGGAAAACGTTTTGCCGTCGCGTTGTACGGTAAGATCCAGCGGCTTTCCGCCACTTTCGGAAATCAGCAGGGCAAGATCGTTCCAGCGGCTCACCGGCTTGCCGTCGATAACCGTGATCCTGTCCCCCACCCGAAGCCCGGCACGTGCCGCGGGCTTGTCAGGCAGCACCTCGCCGATCATGGTAGTGGCCGTGGGAACGCCGATCATACAAACGAGGACGAACACCAGGTAGGCGAAAATGAGATTGAAGCACGGTCCGGCTGCCACGATAACCATTCGCTGCAGGGGCGGTTTTGCCATAAAGGAACGCGCAGCATCCTCTTCCGGCAGTTCTTCGTCTTCAGCCAGGCTTTCACCTATCATCTTCACATAGCCGCCAAGCGGAAAAGCGGAAATACGGTATTCGGTTTCACCGATCCGCTTTGCGAAAAGCTTCGGACCAAAACCCAGGGAAAATGTTTCAACACCCACTCCGAAGGTCTTCGCAAACAGGAAGTGACCAAGTTCGTGCACAAAAATCAGGATTCCCAGAACAACAATTGCAGACAGAATACTTACGATCATGCGGACTCCCTACAGGCCGAGCAGTTCTCTGGTTTTCTTTCTACCCCAGAGATCGGCGCTCAGAACCTCGTCGATGGACCCAAGAGCATGGGCCTCATGGGCATCCATCGTCTTCTCGATCAGCATCGCGATATCGGTAAATTTTATTTTTCCCGACAGAAAGGCGTCAACGGCCACCTCGTTTGCGGCGTTCATGACCGCCGGCATGCTTTCACCGTCCTCGGCGGCACGATATGCCAGCTTCAAGGCCGGGAAACGGTTGAAGTCCGGCTCAAAAAAGTTCAGCGCGGCAACGGCCGTCAAGTCGAGACCTTGCACTCCCGTCGGTACCCGCTCCGGATAGGTAAGGGCATAGGCTATCGGGGCTTTCATGTCGGGAACGCCCAACTGGGCAATGACGCAGCCGTCGACGTACTCGACGAGGGAATGAATGATGCTCTGGGGATGTATGACCACGGAAATCTTGTCTAACGGAAGATCGAACAACCACTTGGCTTCAATCACTTCGAGCCCCTTATTCATCATCGTCGCCGAATCTATCGTTATTTTTCTTCCCATGCTCCAGTTGGGGTGATTCAGGGCATCATCAACTGAAACCTGTTGCAGCTTCTCCATCGGATACTTGAAAAACGGGCCTCCCGAGGCGGTAAGGATTATTCGCTGCACATCATCGTTCCGATGCCCCTGCAGTGACTGAAAAATGGCACTATGCTCACTGTCAACCGGAAACAGGCGAACGCCCCGCTCCTTCACCATGTCAATAATCAGGTGACCGGCGGTAACAAGAGTTTCCTTGTTGGCAAGGGCGATATCCTTTCCCGCCCTGATGGCCGCCACGGTCGGCACCAGCCCCGCGGCGCCGACGATAGCGGCAACCACCATGGTAGCATCCTTCGCGGCGGCCGCGGCAATCATTCCCGGAACACCATGAAGAATTTCCGTTTTCGATCCGGGAAGCATCGCGCGCAGCTGGCGTGCCGAATCCTCGGAAATGACCGCCGCCAGCTGAGGCTCGAACTCTTCAATCTGGTTTTTCAGAAGCTTGAGATTGTTACCGCCCGTAAGCGCGACAATCTCAAACTTGTCGCGATGGGAGGCTACTATATCAAGTGTGCTGACACCGATCGATCCGGTTGAACCGAGTACGGCAAGCTTTTTCATAACAATCCTCATCAGTCTTTCATTCATGCGGGCGAGCGATGAAGTAAATGGTAACCGCATCCCCCCTGGCCGTTTCGGACAATCCGAAAACCAGTCGAGCGTGCTCCATATGCTAAATACTGCCCCGGAATATTCTTTTGCGATACCGCAAATGCAGCAACAACCCTGGCATCTTTTCAGGATCCAATACCGGTACTTGTTACATCAGGTACCGTGCATAAAAATACAAAGTCGGCGCGGCAAAAAGAACGCTGTCGAGCCGATCCAGCACCCCCCCATGTCCGGGGAAAAGCTTGCCGGAGTCTTTTACCCCGAAGCTCCGCTTCAACAAAGATTCAAACAGGTCTCCCAGTTGTCCCAGGAACCCCACGAGAACGGCGGTCACGACGGCATGGCCGAAGGTAAGCTCAGGAAAGAAGGTTGCCGCTGAAATGATTGCGCCCACGACACTTCCGGCAAGGCCACCGAACATGCCTTCAACACTCTTGTTCGGGCTTACGATCGGGTACAGCTTTCTTCTCCCGATAGAGCTCCCCACATAGAATGCCGCGGTATCCCCTGACATGACAATGATCAGGAGAATAAAAATCCACTGTACCCCATGATCCATTCCTCGCAGCAGAACCAGGTAGCTCATGAGCAAGGGAAGATAGAGGATTCCGAGGAGAAACAGTCCGGTTTCACCGGCGGACCGCTTGATATCCCTGATCTTCAGTAGGGATAAAAGAGCGAAGAAGAGAACTGCCACGGTCAGACAGAGGGAAAACGGCAGGCACCCGAATACGAGCGTCGGCAGAACCAGAGAAGCGACAACGGCGGCAAAGAACCCCGCGACCTTTCTTTCAGGAACCGCCATGCGGTAGTACTCGAGAAGCCCCAATGCCGTCAGGGCAAGGATCAAGCAAAAAAACGGGAAAAAACCTGATTTCAGAACAAACAAAATGAGAATGGGCAATGCTATCAAGCCCGTTACCAGTCGTTTGATACTTACCTCCTCTGTCGCACCTGATCGCTGATGAGGCCGAAGCGACGCTCTCTCGCCTGGTAGGCGGCAAGGGCACGGTGGAACTCTTCCTTGTTGAAATCGGGCCAGTTCACATCAGTGAAGTACAGTTCGGTATAGGCAATCTGCCAGAGCAGGAAGTTGCTTATCCGCATTTCTCCGCTGGTCCTGATAAGCAGATCCGGGTCCGGAATTTCTTTGGTATAAAGATACGATGAGATAAGCTTTTCGGAAATCTGTTCCCGGGAAATTTCACCTGTCAGCAAATCATCGGCCAATAGCGCCATGCCGCGGGTAAGCTCCTGGCGCGACCCGTAGGAAAGTGCCAGCGTCAGAACCATACCGGAGTTTTTCGAAGTTTTTTCGATAGCCTCGGTCACTGCCCTGTTTACATCCTCAGGAAGGTCCGCCCGGTCACCAATTACGGCAAACCGGATATTGTTGTCCATCATCCGGGAAGTTTCCTTGACAAGATACGCCTTGAGCAGGGCCATGAGGGAACGAACCTCGGTTTTCGGACGCAGCCAGTTCTCGGAAGAAAAGGCAAACAATGTCAGGTACCTGATGCCCAGACGAGAGCTTTCCTCGACAATGGTCCTGACCGTCTCGACACCCTTCCGATGCCCGACAATTCTTTTCAGCATTCGTTCCTGAGCCCATCGACCATTGCCGTCCATGATAATGGCCAGGTGCCCGGGCAACTTCTCCGGATCGAGCTTTTGCATAACCGGTCCTAAAAAAAACCCCCTTTGGTAAAGGGGTTATTCGATGATACCAACTGGAGTTAGCAGCTGGCTACCCCCAGAAAAAACCAAACAAGTATAAGTTTACCATCATTTCCCGTCTATAGCCAAGCTCCTTAGATTTCCATGACCTCTTTCTCTTTGGCGACAGCGATCTCATCAACCTTGGCCACAAATAAATTGGTAGCATCCTGGACATCCTTCTCGGCACGCTTCATATCATCTTCAGAAATCTTCTTGTCTTTTTCCAGTTTTTTGATGGAATCAATAGCATCGCGACGAATATTTCGGAGTGCGATTTTCGATTCTTCGGCAATTTTTTTCAACTGCTTTACGATCTCCTTGCGCCGCTCCTCTGTAAGAGGCGGGACGGGCAACCGAATCATCTTGCCGTCATTGGTTGGCGTAAGGCCGATGTTGGCATTGAGAATCGCTTTCTCTATGACGGGAATCAGCTTCGCTTCCCACGGCTGAATGGTAATCATTCGGGGTTCCGGTACCGCTACGGCCGCAACCTGGTTGACGGGAGTCGGAGTATCGTAATAGTTGACCTTGATATCTTCCAGGAGAGCCGTGCTGGCACGCCCGGTTCGGACCTTCTGATACTCTTTGCGGAGAGCGCCGATGGTCTTGTCCATGGTGCTTTTCATGGAATCGAGGACTTCCTTGGTCATGTTAGTCTCCTTTTACGATAGTACCTATTTCTTCACCGAGAACAACCTTCTTTATGTTTCCGCCGGTAGTAACATTGAAAATGATGATAGGCAATCCATTATCCATACAGAGGGATGTGGCGGTGGCATCCATGACCTGAAGCCCCTTTTTCAGAACATCGATGTAGCTCAACCGGGTAAACTTGAAGGCATTTGGGTCTTTCATCGGATCTGCGGAATAGACACCATCGACCTTTGTCCCTTTCAGTATCACCTCGGCGCCGATTTCCATGGCCCGCAGGCTGGCCGCGGTATCCGTGGTGAAGTATGGATTCCCCGTTCCGGCACCCAGGATAACCACCCTTCCCTTTTCCAGGTGCCTGATGGCACGACGACGAATGTACGGCTCGGCAACTTCCCGCATCTCAATGGCAGACTGGACGCGTGTATCGACGCCGATCTTTTCAAGGGCATCCTGCATTGCCAGTGAATTTATCATGGTGGCAAGCATTCCCATATAATCCGCGCTCGCCCGGTCCATCCCCTTTGATGAGGCGGCGAGCCCGCGAAAAATATTGCCGCCTCCGATTACTATGGCCATCTCGGCTCCACAAGCAACGACATCCTTGATTTCCGCGGCAATTTCCGTAATGGTCTTCGGATCAATGCCGTATTTTTGCTCACCGGCCAATGCCTCACCGGACAATTTCAACAGCACTCTGTTGTAGCGAGGTCTACTCATGGTTCCAGTAACTTCCTCGCCCTTCGAAAGGGCGGTTCAAAATGACGATCGTAGGAAAATGAACGAAAAGGATGCCTGTCGGATGAAAAGGCCGGAACCCGGAAAAAGGGATCTCTCAAGATTCCGGCCAATGGTGTATCAAAACGCTTACGAACCGGCCGCCGCAGCCACTTCAGCGGCGAAATCACTCTCTTTTTTCGCGAGCCCTTCACCGAGAACGAATCGGGCAAAACGGCGAATGGACATATTTTCACCAATGGAAGCAATGGTTTCATTCAGGTATGTCTGGACGCTTTTATCGGTATCCTTTACGAACGCCTGCTCCATGAGGCAGATTTCCGCATAAAACTTGGAAATCTGTCCTTCGACGATTTTTTCTATGATATTGTCGGGTTTGCCGGTTTCCTTGGCCTTGGCACGATAGATGTCCTTTTCCCGTTCCAGGAGCTCGGCCGGAACCTCTTCGCGCTTCACGAACTGGGGAGCCGCTGCCGCGATGTGCATGGCGATATCCTTGACAAATGCCTGGAACGCCTCGTTCTTGGCAACGAAGTCAGTCTCGCAGTTTACTTCCACCAGCACGCCTATTTTGCCGCCGGCATGAATATAGGAACCAACGGCACCCTCGGTCGCGGCACGACCGGCTTTCTTGGAAGCTGCGGCGAGGCCCTTCTTCCTCAGATAGTCGATGGCCTTTTCCTGGTCGCCACCGGTTTCGGTCAAAGCCTTTTTACAATCCATGAGACCGGCGCCGGTCGCCTTCCTCAGTTCGCTTACCTGTGCAGCTGTAATACTCACTTGTATCCTCCCTCCACTGGCACGGAGCGTTTCCCTGCCGTGTTAACTTAAATAATTGTTGCAATTCCGGATTCTCCGCCAAACAGCGCGGTACCAGGCGTTTCAAGCCGGCCTGAAAACACTCTCCGTCGTTACTCGGCAGTTTCAGCCGGAGTCTCCGTAACCGCCGCCTCTACAGGAGCTTCCGCGACCGCCTCTTCCACTTCAGACTCGCCCTCGGCGTCAGTCTGCAGTTCGATTTCCCTGGCCTGCGCTCCTTCGATGACGGCATTGGCTATTCTGCTTGAAAGAAGACGAATGGCCCGGATGGCATCGTCATTACCCGGAATGATATAATCAATGGGGTCTGGGTCACAGTTGGTGTCGACAACGGCAACGACCGGGATACCCAGTTTCTTCGCTTCTGAAATTGCGATCGATTCGTTCTTCGGATCAACGACGAAGATAGCGCCGGGCAGCTTGTTCATGCCCTTGATCCCGCCGAGAGATTTCTCCAGCTTATGGCGCTGCTTTTCAAGGCTGAGTATTTCCTTTTTCGTATAACCTTCAATCGAACCGTCGGCAAACATGGCATCGAGCCGCTTCAAGCGGTCGATGCTCTGGCGCACGGTAGCGAAATTGGTAAGCATGCCGCCGAGCCAGCGCTGATTCACAAAAAACATATTACATCGCTGCGCCTCTTCCGCTATGGAATCCTGGGCCTGCTTCTTGGTCCCGACGAAGAGAATACTTTCACCGGCCTGCGCCGTCTCCCTGATGAAATTGTAGGAATTTTTGAACAGACGAACGGTCTTCTGAAGGTCAATGATGTAAATGCCGTTCCTGGCCCCGAAAATGTACGGCTTCATCTTCGGATTCCAGCGCTTGGTCTGATGACCGAAATGGACGCCCGCTTCGAGCAACTCTTTCATGGTGATGTTTGACATTGATTTTTTCTCCTTTGGTTTTCCCTCCGCGACCTTTCCATCTCCGGAATCCGCACCCCGCGGACACCACCGGAAACAAAGGAAGCGTGTGTGGTTAAATAGCGAACCTGTATACCATAAAGAGCTATGATTTAGCAAGGATATTTTTGGCTTCATCACGCTCCCGCAACCCGTCGGAGCCGATTCGGCGGCATGGTGACACGTCATGAACACGCCCGGAACGGTTGCTATTTTAGCTATGCTCATGTATCATGCGCGCTGCAATGAAGAAAACCATTTCACTGTATATATTTAAGGAAATTACCGTTCCCTTTTTCCTCGGTTTCGCGGTTTTCACGTTCGTTCTCCTGATGGGACGCTTCATGAAACTGGCCGACATGGTAATCGCAAAGGGAGTCCCCGTTGCCGATGTGGCCAGGCTTCTGATCTATATGCTGCCGTCCTTCTCGTTCATAACGATCCCAATGGCTCTCCTCCTGGCAATGCTGCTCGCCTTCGGGAGGCTTTCCGCCGACAACGAGATAACGGCCTTGAAATCAGGGGGCATCAGCCTTTACGGCATACTTCCACCGGTAATCACCTTTGCCTTTCTCGCCTACACCGCTACCACGATCATTACGGTGTATGCGCTTCCCTGGGGCAACACCGCTTTCAAGACCCTCCTTTACGACGTTATAAACGTCAGGGTAAACATCAGCCTCAAGGACCGGGTTTTCAATGACGACTTCCCCGGCCTGGTCATTTACGTTGCCCGCTACGACGAAGCCAAACACCATATCTCCGGCGTTCTGATCTACGACGAAAGGAACCCCGAAGAACCCTCGACCATATTCGCCAGAAGCGGCATGATCATGACAGACCCGGACAGGAAAACCCTGCGACTCCGCCTTCTCGACGGCGGAGTTCACCGCCTGAAAGGGACATCGAACTATCAGCTTATGGAGTTCGACAAATACGACTTGAGTGTCAATTTCCAGCAAACCTACAAGATTGTACCCACGGCAAACGAACTGGACATGACCTTCAAGGAGTTGCGTTACGCAATGAAACTCACCGGGTTCGACCCCAAAATAATTCGAGATCTCCACATTGAATTCCACCGACGCTTGGCTTTTCCTTTCGCCTGTTTCGTTTTCGCCCTTATCGGGGTACCTCTCGGCCTGCAGAACCGTCGTGCGGGAAAATCTTCGGGATTTTCGCTCTGTCTGCTGGTTCTTCTCGTTTACTACATCACCCTTTCCATCGGTAAAACCCTGGGGCAGAAGGCGATTCTCAATCCTGCGCTTGCCATGTGGCTACCGAACCTCCTGTTCATTATCCTCGGAATCTACCTTTTCAAAAAGACCGCCGCGGAACAGCGAATGACAATCTTCGAACTGCCGACGCGCATCCTGGCATGGGCATACGGTAAGTTTTCCATTTGGAGGAAGACCCGATGACCGTGCTCAGCCGCTACATCACCGCAACCTATCTCAAGCTTATCGGCTTGACCGTGGGATCTTTTGTCTCGATTTACCTGGTAATCGATTTCCTTGAAAAAATCAGCCGATTTTCCCAGGCCCACGGCAAACCCCAGTTCATACTGCTGTATTTTCTGTGCAAGATACCGACTATCATAAACCAGGTAATGCCGCTGGCCGTTCTCATGTCCACGCTCCTGACACTCGGCATCCTGTCCCGCTCGAGTGAAATCGTGGCCATGCAAAGTTGCGGCATCAGCCTGAAGCGCATCGCCAAACCGTTACTGCTCATTGCTTTCATCCTCAGCATCTTCACCTTTTTCTCCAATGAAACCATTATTCCCAATACGTCACAGAACCTGAAATATATCGAAGAAGTTTTGATCCAGGGAAAGAATCCGAGTACGTTCTTTCGTCTCAACAACATCTGGTACCGGGACGAAAACTTCATACTGCAGGCCCGGCTTTTCATTCCCACGAAATGGACCCTGAAGGGGGTAACGCTCTGGCGGACAACCGACAAGATGCAGCCTACCAAGCGCCTTGAAGCGGAAGAAGGCATCTGGAACGGACAATACTGGACCTTGAAAAACGTTATGGAAAGAAGCTTTTCCAACGGCGCGGTAGTTGCGACAAAAAAGATTTCCTCTCTTCCGATTCCCCTGCAGCTGAAAGCCGGTGACTTGAAAGTATGGGACAAGTATGCCGAAGACATGGGTTTCTTCAAACTGAAGAAGTATACCGAAAAGCTGCGAATGGCCGGATACGATGCAACGAGGTACCAGGCTCAGATGTACGCCAAGATTTCCATGCCTTTTGCCTGCCTCATCATGGCGTTCGTCGGCATACCGTTCTCACTGCGCGGGGGTCGCTCCAGCGGCATCGCACTCGGAATCGGCCTTAGCATCGGAATCGGGTTCGCCTATTTTGTCATCAATGCAATTCTCATTTCGTTTGGAGAAACGGGGATTCTGCCTCCGCTTATTTCAGCCTGGTCCGCGAACTTCATCTTTGCCCTCTCGGCAATCTGGCTAACCCTCACGATACATCACTGAATGCCTGACCTTTTTCATTACTTTTATTCCTTATTTTACAATATGTTAGCTATGCAAAAACAAATAACACGTCATATTTTCTTGACATTATCCCAGCACATGTTTTATTTTTATGCGCTTTCACATAACATATCAATGAGTTTCCTACCCTTGGTACCGGCGGCATCCATGGAATAACACCATGTGGAGAGCACGCTGCTCCCCGCGGTGCAGACAGTCACACTGCACCTTGGACCAGCAGTTCTCCGGGCACCGGCTGCACTCCTTGCTTATTTCACCCCTCCGCCAACACACCATCGCCGATACATTCGGAAACTCTTGAGGTCAAACACTCAAACAGGAATTGCGCACCACTATAATTCCTCAACCAATCCGCAGATGATGCGGTAAAAATGCGAAAGGAGGCCCTCGCCGGAAACTATGAAATCATTCCTCAACGAGCAGCACCAACGTTGATCCGGCAAAAGTCCGAAAACACCGAACACCCAACTACTTATGAAGAAAACCATTATTTTGTTTGCAGCGCTCGCGTTGCTCGTCATGTCATGCGACCAAGCCCAGATCCGTCAAACCCAGTCGTCCGTAATGTTGGCACATTCAGATTTGGACAAGGAACTTCGCCGGGTCGCGGAAAAAAATGTTTCCCTGGAAGAAAGAAGAAGACAGATCCCGGCAATTATTGCAGCATTCGCAAAGAGGACTACGCCAAAAAGAGCCCGCAAGCTGGGAGTTCTCTGTTACGTGAAAACTCTCGATACCCGGCTGATGCCGATAGATATCGCTGAAATAGCTTTGGCCGAAACGGGTTCGCACAGGCTTTCCTCGAAAGCGGTTTCGCATCGGGGCGCACTAGGCGTTTGGCAATTGATGCCAAGCCGCGCCAGAAGCCATGGCTTCAGCCCCAAAGATATGGCAAATGATGAAAAATGCGCGGAAGCGGCCGTTCGAGAACTTCTCACCAAGATAAAAATGGCACGAGGAAACCTCAAAAAAGCCAAGAAACTGTATTGTGGGATCGGTCCCCAGGCTAACGCCTATGAAAAAAAACGAATCCGGTATCGGCAGGAGATCCTCCAGGAAATGATAAAATACCCGCCAATGGTGGCGGAAAACACTTCCGATCTTCTGTTGCGGCCCTCCTAGCAGACTGGGCTGTGGCACACCGGCCCCCGAATTTGTAAAAAAGCAGATCCCGTGCGGGATCTGCTTTTTTAATGGCTATCCGCCACACCAAAAGCAAAATCCTTGTCTCCATCACCTTGACATTTCAAGGAGTTATTATGAAAAAACTCTTGTTCGCTACGCTGATTTTCCTCACCGCCTGTACCATGTCAGTGCAGAATCCAACCGTCAAACTCAAGAGTGTCAAGCTTACCGGCCTTGACGGCAGAGGAGCTTCGTTGAACTTCCTACTAAACGTTACCAACCCCAACAGCTTTGACCTTTCTCTTAAAGGGTATAGCTTTGATGTTCATGTACTGGGACGCCCCTTGACGCGGGGTGAATCGGATGAGTACCTGACCTTTCCCGGCAAGAAGACTACGGAAATGCTGATTCCGGTCCGGATTTCATATACCGATATCCTGGAAATCATGAAGCGCTCGCCTGAACTGCAGGGCATCCCCTACCAGTTGAATGCTGACCTCACCGTAGACACTTCCGTCGGAACCATTGTCGTTCCGGTCAGGAAAAACGGCCTCGTTTCCATACCAGAGGAATACCAGCCAGGCAACCTTCTGCAAAAGTTCGGCAACTTTTTGAACAACAGGAAGAGGTAGGGTATACTCGGACTCTGAAAGGAGTCGCCTTCATGTCCAACTTGATTCCGATTGTCATCATGCTTTGCGCCGGTGCGGCCGTGGCACTGCAACCTTCCATAAATGCGCGGCTCGCCGAAAAGGCGGGACTCCTGGAAAGCGCCTGCATTTCTTTCGCGGTTGGGACATGCACCTTGCTGATTGCACTGCTCGTCACGGGAAAAGCAAACTGGAAAGGACTGCACGAAACCGCTTGGTGGGAATGGACAGGAGGAGTGCTGGGCGCGTTTTTCGTTTCCGCCACGATTCTTGCCGTGCCGAGAATAGGCACCGCAGCAACCATGGCCTTAGCCATCTCCGCGCAACTTTTCACGGGACTCCTGCTCGATCACTTCGGCCTTTTCGGGTTCGGCGGGGCGCAGATCGACCTGAAACGTTCCCTGGGCGCCGCGCTCCTCATCATCGGGTCATGGATAATTGTCCGCTCCTGACCGGACACCCGAATAACGACAGCATCTCGATTAGAACGAAAAAGCCTCCCGCTGTCCAGGGAGGCTTTTTCGTTAACCGGTTTCTTGCGGAGCACATCAGCAGGAACAAAGTCAGAACTTCTTGAAAACCTCTTGTGACTAATCGACACCCTTCACACTGATGGGACAACACAAGGCCTTATACAGATGTTTCCCCTCGAACTGCTACCCGATAAAAAGCGGGCCGGGGTTTCCGGATGCATGGTTTAATATTCCTTCAATTGCTTCCTTGTGCAGGTTTTCCACCGGGCCGAACCGGCATGTGAATCATCAGGTACCACCAGCAGCACCAACTTCCCTCCCAGCAGCACTGTCTTTACTTTGTCCACGAACCGTACCCGGTCTTCCGGATCCAGACGGACGCCTTCCAGGGTCCGCACCGCATCCACCTCGGGATGCACCAAAATCTCACGAACCGTCGCGACACCATCAACTTCCGGGATCACGAGACTGCCCCGCATTCTGCCGTCATTACCGCCAAGGCGCAAACCGACCCCCGCCAGGGCGCCGATGACTCCCTGCCCGGTCCCGCCATGGCTGGAAAGGTGAACTCCGGCTGCCGAGGCCAGCATGTAAGCTTCCTGCATCTCGATGACCGAACGTTTTGCCCGATAACCGTAATCAATAAGTGCTTCGGGGCGAGCAAGGCGTTCCGCAACGGCTATGCATAAGCCGGGGTCGGAACCCTCGGCGCTTTCGCCGGCCAGAAATTCCGAGGCATACTCGGTCAACGCTCCAAGATGAGCGGCATCCATTTCCGCGATGAAGCACATGGAACTGTTGTGGGATGTATAGGGAATTTCCGGATGGACATACAGTTGATGACGGGTTACCGATCCGCACCGGCCCCACCCGCGGCTTTCCACCTCGCGCGCCAGCAGGTCGGCAAGCTCCCCGGTTCCCCGGGAATCAAGGGAGTCGGTGTCATCTATACAGATTAAAACGGCCATAAAAAACCTCGTAAAAATGGATTGTTATGAATATACCAAACTGCCGATGCTATAGTCAATATTATATAGCGTAAGGCAAAAAAAGACCTGCCGGATTTCTTCAATTGACGACCCAATAAAGCAAATTTCCGCAATGGTGCTAAATTCACAAATTATCAAAATGATTTCTTTATTTTCTAATAAACAAAACATCTTGCATAACGTTATTTTTTTTGTTATATAGCGTAACCTTACGATATAAAGAATTTTTTCATTTTTTGCATGAAATTTATCAAAGGAGGAATTATATGGCACGGTTGAAAACTTCCGCAACATTGCTGATGAGCTTTCTTTTGCTGGCCAGTTCTCCCGCTTTCGCGGAGCAGACTGCAGCTGCCGAAGACTATGAAAGCTATTCGCTCGGCGAGGTATACATCAAGAGTGAGAAACCTCCAGTTGTCAAGGAAGTCGCCATAGTCGACGAAATCACCTCGGAAGACATCCAGGCAACCAACAGCAAGACCATTGCTGAAGCGCTGGCATTCGCCCCCGGTATCCGCGTCACCACCGGGACGAAAAACGAACCGGGAATCTCCCTGCACGGCATTTTCGACCAGAGTCGCATCCTGGTGATGATTGACGGCGTGCCTTACTACGAAACCAAGTACGGCAAGCTCGACCTCAACCAGTTCGACACCGACAACATCGCCAAGATCGAGGTAGTCAAAGGGGCTGCATCCGTTCTTTACGGCGCCAATGCCCTGGGCGGCGCAATAAACATCATCACCAAGCAACCGGTGCAGGGCAAACCGACCTTCGGCGTCAGACTCGAGGGCGGCGATGTTGACTACTATAAAGCATCCGCATATCACGGCATGAACACGGGCCGCTTCTACTACTGGCTCAATTACCAGCACATCCAGGCTCACGGCTGGCGCATGTCCGACGATTTCAGCCCCCGCGTCGCCACGGTATCGCCAAAACCGGGAAAAGCATATCAGACCATAACGGAAGACGGCGGTACCCGGAATCAGTCCGATTACCGGACCGACAGTATTTGGGCTAAGTTCGGTTACACGCCCACCAAAGATGGCGAGTACTCAATCAACTTCCACTATATCAACCGCGACAAGGGCAATCCCCCTTCCCTCGACGAAGTCAGGGTATTCACTACGAATCCGAAGTTTTCCAACTTTTTCCGTTTCCCCTCCTATGACGACTGGGGAATCGACCTCAGTGCGGAGCAGAGGATCAATCCCTGGATGACCGTCAAGGGAAAACTCTTCTATCACAACCACGTGAACGAACTGCAATCGTTCTCCGACGAAACCTTCCTCGAGGCGATCGCCCTGAGCAAGTACCAGGATTATATCATCGGCGGATCGATGGTCACCGAACTCGTACCGGTAAAATGGAACACCGTGCGCATTTCTCTGAATTACAAGGGTGACTCGCACAAACAGCGTGATGACAGCTACCAGTCCTTTGAAAACTTCTTTGCCTGGACCGGCTCGGTCGGCATCGAAGATGAAATCAATTACTGGAAGAACCTCAAGCTTGTCGTAGGCGGAAGTTTCGACTGGTTCAAGGTTACCGATGCGAACCAGAATCAAACCGACAACACGCAGATTTCACTGGAAACCAAGCCCACCACTACCAGCTTTAACCCGATGTTCGGCGCCGAATACATCTTCTCCGACTCGACGAAACTTTTCGCCTCGGTGGCCCGCAAAACGCACTTCCCGACCCTCAGCTTCCTGTATGCTTCGACGACCAAAGGCGGCAATCCCGACCTGAGATCCGAGTCGGCCATCAACTCGACAATCGGGGCATCCCGTTCCTTCGGGGATTTCGCTTGGGGGCGCCTGGCATTTTTCTATCATGACATTACCGATCTCATTGATCGCTCCGGGCCGAACAAGACCGACCCGTACCTCAATATCGGCAAGGTCGAAGTATACGGCATCGAATTCAACACCGAATTCTACCCGGTCAAGGACTTGGTACTGAAACTCGGCTACAACTACAACCATGCTACCGATCAAAGCGACGTCAAGGTAACGGACAAGGTTCGTAACGTTCCCGAACACAAGCTCGATATGGGTGTTCAATACACCATCCCGTATGTCAAAACCCGTATTGACCTCAACGGTATTCTCTTCAGCAACGTGTACAGTCAGGTCCCGACCCTCTCATATCCTGACGATGACCTGATCCAGAGCCCCGGATACTTCGTAATGAACGCACGGATTTCGCAACAGTTCATGAAATATTTCGAAGCGTATATTGCCTTCAACAATATCTTCGATCGCAACTACGAGCCGGAAGCAGGTTTCCCGGCACACGGACGCAACATTTACGGCGGTCTCACCGCCCGATTCTAAATATCCGGGGGAGCGGCAATGCTTCCCCGTTTTCTTTACAAGAGATGTTGCACATGGTTGCTTTCTCCTTCCTAACATGGTTCTTCTTGGCTGCCGGTTGCTATACCGGCAGCCTACTTTTTTATCTGGCCGACCGGAACCGATCGGCACGGGTTCTCCTGGCGCTGGGTCTCGCGACACACACCGTATCGCTCATACTCAGGAGCTTAACCTATGCTGTCTTTACCCCCATGAACCTGTTCACGGAACTGTACTTCCTCCCCTGGCTCATAGCTTGCTGGGCGCTTTTCCACTGCTGCATGCCCCGTTGGAAAGCAGGGAAACAACTTCATCTGCTTTTCCCCCTCGTCCTGTTCACGCTTCCCGCGATTCTCCTGCCGACCTATCCACTGCCGCCCTTTATCCAGTCAAAGTCTCCGTTCGCCATACTCTTTTTCATTTTCGAAGTGGCGGCTCACGGTGCATTTCTGATGGGAGGCTGGTTCGCTCTTCGACTCCTCCGAAGCAAAACAGAGCGCACGGATTACCACCTGTATGCAGTCTGGGGGTTCATTTTCTACAGCATTGCCCAGGTAACCGGCGCCGTCTGGTGTTACCAGGGTTGGGGCGTTCCCTTTTCCTGGAGTGAACGGCACCTGTTTTCCGCGGCGACATGGTGTTTCTATTGCGCCTATCTCCACCTCCGGTTCTCGCGGCGCTGGCCGGAGCGGGAAAAGGCATGGTTCGTCCTGTTCGGCGGCATCCTGGTGACGGTTTCCATCTATGCCTACTACCTTGTAAAACCCGGAGGCACAAATGTATAGCGTGCTTCGCCGCTTTTTCTGTAGTGTCGACCTGAGCATTCGGCTCCTCCTCGGTCTTTCCCTCCTCTTGCTGGTCGGCGGCATCGAGGCAAGGCTGCACCCCGCGATTTTCGGCAGGCTCAATTTCCAACGCTTTCAGGACTGGTTTCCGACCCATGACCTCGAATCAACATGGTGGGTATGGCTGCTGTTCTTCCTGCTCACCCTGTTCGCCATCAACACTGCCGCATGTACTACGGAAAGACTTCTGGAACTGGTAAAAAACCGCCACGAACAGGCATCTTATTCTTTTCTCATGCTGCTCTCTCCGTCAATCATGCACCTTTGTTTTCTCGCCATCATCGGCGGCCATGCAATCAGCCAGTTCAGCGCCGAATCCCGCGAGGTCCCGGCTCAAGCCGCCACGGCAATTCAATTGAACTCCGGAGTCCTGAAAATAATCGACTGCCGATGTTCCTACCATCGGGAGCCCGGTCTTGCCGGACTGGCTAAAACCTGCACGGCTCACCTTTCCTTCTCTACGACGGAGGGCATCACGACACGCAGTGTAAGCCTGCTGCAGCCGATACTCCTGGATGGCTTCAATGTTCACCTGGTAATGGCAGGCAAAACCGAACTCGGTAAAATACCGGCAATGAAATTGGTTCTCAGAAAGGACCTGGGACTCGGATTCATTCTCTTTGGGAACCTGATCCTGTGCCTGCTGATGACCTGGTACTTTCCGGTAATCATCCGCAACCGCACAATAACCTGATCATTCTACCGTTCGTCGTTTCGGCAAAGGCCGGCAATATCCGGCCAAACAAATTTCGGCCCCCACGGAAACCAGTGACGCATATGTCTCTTCGAAGGGAAATAACGCTTTTCGATGCAGTTCTGCTCATTATCGGCAACGTTGTCGGTGCCGGGATTTTCACCACCAGCGGCTTTCTTGCCGGGGAACTCCCCGACCCCTTCCTTTTCGTCGGCATCTGGATTCTCGGCGGGGCGCTCACCATCTGCGGGGCGCTCACCTACGCGGAACTGGCCGCCATGCTGCCGCTTTCCGGCGGCGACTACCAGTACCTCAAGGCCGCGTACGGTCGCTGGGCCGGATTCATACTCGGTTGGACCAGCTTCTGGGTTATCGGCCCAGGTTCCAGCGCGGCCCTGGCCATCGCGTTGGTGAGTTATTTCGGTTCTTTCATTCACCTTGCCGGACCGATTCACGAAAAATTGCTGGCGATCGGCCTGATAGCCGGGTTTTCACTGGTGAACATTCGTGGCATCAGACCGGGCGGCACCACACAAGATGTTATAACGGTCGGGACACTGCTGACCTTGGGAGCCATGATCCTGGGAGGCTTTCTGTGGGGAAGCGGAAACTGGGGAAACTTTGTCGGAGGGGCAACGGGAGCTTCCTGGAAAACGGTTTTTTCCTCACCGATGATCGCGGTAATTTTCACGTACAGCGGCTGGTTCGCTTCCGCATACATCGGCAGCGAGATTCGTAACCCGCAACGTAATCTCCCGCTGTCTCTGATACTCGGGACACTGGTCGTAACCGTTCTCTATACCCTTATGAACACTCTGTACCTGTTTTCGCTGCCGATCGCGAAACTGGAAAATACGGTCAACGTCGCCCACGCTTCACTGGCGAGTCTTTTTTCCCCGGCAGTTGCCGGGCTTGTCTCGATACCCATTATCCTTGCCATAGCGGCAAGCATCAACGCAAATATACTGACCGGAGCACGGGTCTGCTATGCCATGGCCGACGACGACGCCTTCTGGTCGTGTTTCCGCAACCTGCACCCCCTGTACAATACACCCTATGTGGCCATAATCGTCCAATCGGTGTTGGCGGCGATCCTGGCCCTGTTCGGAACCTTCAATGAACTGCTCGGCTACGTGGTATTCATCATGATTCTCACCTCGGTGGCAACCGGACTATCGCTTTTCGTTCTTCGCTACAGACATCCCGAGTTGCCCCGACCGTACCGCACCTGGGGATATCCCTTTATCCCGCTCCTGTTCATCGGCGCCTACCTGATCATTGCCGTGCAGATCGCCGTTGCCAGCCCGAAAACATCATTGCTGGGCATGGGAATCGCTTTTTCAGGACTGCCCTTTTTCCACTGCTGGAAAAAACGCTGTCAGAATTCCTCCGGAACAGCATGATCAAACGGAGCATGCGGGAAAACGCTTCTATCAGAAAGGTTGTCTCTCTTGAAAGAATAGTGGCAACCGGTTGCAAGAATCTCTGTAAAAGGTCAAAGACCGTTTGCCGACACATCCGGATTAGCGGAAAATTCACGGTAGTCTAGGGAGACGTGATTCATCCCTTGGTTGACGTAATGTTATATGCTATATTGCGGATTGTATTTCTCATGAATAGAGAGGAGCATCAGGAGATATGGAATGGCTGAAACTTGTCGTTGATTACGGTGTCATCTGGTTATTGATCCTGCTCAGCATAGTTGCGCTTAGCTGCGTCATCGAGCGATCAATTGCTTACAAGAGGATCCGGCTGCAGGACTTCACTGACCAAAAGAGCCTCGAACTCGAACTGACGAAAAAACTGCACGTCATAGCAACGATCGGCAGCAACGCGCCCTACCTCGGTCTGCTGGGCACCGTTTTAGGCATCATGCTGACCTTTTACACCATGGGAAGCGAGGGGTTTCTCGATACCGGCAAGATCATGATCGGCCTTGCGCTGGCATTGAAGGCAACGGCGGTCGGCCTGCTGGTGGCGATTCCCGCCGTAGCCCTCTACAACCTGCTCCTGAGAAAAGTCAAAGTCCTTATTCTGCGCTGGGAGATCATGAATGGAAGAGAAAGAGTTTGATTACATAAATGTCATCCCGTTCGTGGACATCATGCTGGTGCTCCTGACCATCGTCCTGACCACCTCCACCTTTATCGCCACGGGCGGAATCCCGGTTGACCTGCCGAAGGCCTCAAAAAACCTGGACCAGACCCTGCGGGTAAGAACCATAGAGATTGACAGGAATGGCGCGATCTTCTTCAATGCCAAGCCCGTTACACTCCAGGGCCTGCTTGATGCGTTGCAGCCGCTTGAAAGGCAAACCCCGTTCCTGATCAGGGCAGACCGGGAACTGGCGCTTCAGAGCTTCGTGGATGTGCTGGATATCGTAAAGAACTCGGGCTTCCAACACGTGAGTCTCCAGACCGAGATTAAGAAATGACGCCGAACCGGCTTGCGATAATCAGTTCCCTGGTAATTCACGGTTTGCTCGTCTGCCTGGTGTTTGCCCTGAGCAGTTCAATGGCCTTCATGGATAAACCGATTCCCATTGATTTCACTCTTATGCAGCCGGAGCAGATCGGTCCCCCAACCCCACTGAAGGAAACCCCGCCAAAGAAGGCGGAAGCACCGGTCATCGCCAAAAGGCGAACGGCTCCCGCACCGGCGAAACCGGCGGCCATTCCGTTGCAACCTGCGACGGAACCGGCGTCAAGCGTACCAATTCTGGCGGATCCGAAGCCGGGTATTCCCTCTTCACACGGACTGGGCTCCCCCGACGGGGTGGAAGGCGAAGGGGGCAGCCCGTTCGGCACCGAGGGAGGTTCGGGAGGAGGCAGAGCGCCGACCGAAGATGAACTGAAAAAGAAGTATCTGGCCGAGCATTTCCTCTATATCAAGAAAATTATCGAACAGAACATGACCTACCCGGACCGGGCGCGAAGGCTCGGCTGGACCGGAAGATGCGTTGTTGACTTTGTCGTGCTCCAGAACGGCAACACCAAGAATATCAGGGTCCTGAGCAGCACCGGTTACAACATCCTTGACGACAATGTCGTGGAAACCATCAAAAGAGTCGAACCGTTTCCGAAACCACCGGTAGCGGTCAGAATAAAAATCGCCTTCCCTTACGTCTTAAACTGATTACCCTTCAAACCAAAAGTGTTCCTTATCATCGGTTCCATCCCGGTGGTTCCCGGCAAACTCGAAGAACACAATCTGAAGATCATGGTGGATGAGGACCCGACCATGCGTCGCCCCAACATCGTAATGGAAGCTAATCCTCAGCGAAGTGCGGAAAATATATTTACAGACGCTATATGATAATGTATATAGTGTCACACTCAAAATCTTCATTAAGCAGGCATGTCGCCACTGCCAAGCTCCGCACAAAACATCAACGATGTTGAAATGTTAAGAGACTGGCCGTTTTTTATGAATTTCAATCAAGAAGGCAAACCACAAAGCAAAGGAGGAGTAACTATGAAAGCAGTTTTTCGTTTTCTCGCCGTCCCGTTCCTGTTGGTCGTTCTCGGGTTGGCACTCACCGGTTGTGGCGGGGGAGGGGATTCCTACCCTGTCTGGTTCTCAGGCACCCCTGACAGCCCTACCAACGTGAGTGTCGTTTCCGGCGACGGCAAGGCAATAGTAAGCTGGAACCCGGTGGCCGGTGCAAAATCCTACAATATCTACTATTCCACAACACCTGATGCAAAAGCCACGTCCGGGAAAATTGAAAACGCTACCAGTCCCTATACCGTGACCGGCCTGACCAACGGCTTGACCTACTATTTTTCGGTCACAGCGGTAAACGAATACGGCGAAAGCGGCGGATCAGCCGAGGAGTCGGTAGTCCCCAGCCCGATTCCCGCGGCCCCCACGGGCATCAATGTCACGGCCGCTGACGGTCAGATTGCCGTCAGTTGGACTGCTGTTGAAGGAGCTACGGCCTACAATATCTATTACGCTACCAGTTCCGGGGTCACCAAAACCACCGGCATCAAGGTTGCCGGCGCCGTCAGCCCGCGGACTATAACCGGTTTAACCAACGGAACCACCTATTACGTCGTCGTAACCGCCGCGAACGATGCCGGTGAAAGTGCCGAATCAAGTGAAGGGTTTGCCACGCCGACCGCAGCGGTCTCGCCGCCCGGCATCCCCACCGGCGTTACTGCCACGGCCGGCAACCAAAAGGTTACCATAGGCTGGCAAGCGGTCTCCGGAGCAACTTCCTACAACATCTATTACGCAACCAATCCATCAGTTTCCAAGACTACGGGAACCAAGATAGCCGGTGTCGTCAGCCCGCATACCCTCACCGGCCTCAGCAACGGTGTTACCTATTATTTCGTCGTTACCGCGGTCAATGACTCGGGCGAGAGTGCGGAGTCGAGTGTTAAATACGCAACCCCTACGGTCATCCTGCCCACGAAGCCGACCGATTTGACGCTTACTCCGGGAGATACTTCGATAACCCTCGACTGGACGGCGGTTGATGGCGCAACAACGTACAATATCTACTATGCAACGTCATCACCCGTCACCAAATCCTCCACGAAAATTTCCGTGGCCTCCACCTCGTACACCGTTACCGGCCTGACCAACGGAGTTACCTACTACTTCGCCGTTTCCGCGGTCAACTCCGCGGGCGAAAGCGCGCTTTCTGACCAGGAAGACATGGCTCCCGGTGTGCCCGCAAGACCGAAAGGCTCTTCGGCCTATGCCGGCAATGGCCAGGCAGTCGTTTATTGTCAACCGGTTACTTATGCAACTTCATACAATATCTACTATTCCGAGACTGCCGGTGTTACTCCGTCTAGCTACACATGGAAAATCACCGGCGCATCCAATCCGCAAGTCGTAAGCCTGACCAACGGAAAAACCTACTACTTTGTAATTACCGCGGTGAATGCCGCCGGCGAAGGCACGCAATATTCGGCTGAAACATCCGCCACGCCGTCGGCAACGCAACCGCAGTCTCCGCCGAGTCCCGCCGGTGTCTCTGTCTTGGCAGGTTCCGGTTCAGTCACGGTAACCTGGTACACGTGTTATGCCGCAACTTCCTACAACATCTATTATTTGGCTTCGAGCTCGGCAAATACGGCGACAGTTATTGCAACAGGCACGAAGATCAATGTTGCCGCGGCTACCTTCGGGGTCGACACCACGCAATCGTACACCGTCACCGGCCTGGCAGGAAGCACTGACTACAGATTCGTGGTAACGGCTCAAAACGCAGGCGGTGAAAGCGCTGGACAAAACAGTCCCAAGCCGGTTACTACCTTGCCGTAAAATGCTTACCTCCAGCGGGGATACGGTACCCGTAACCTCCGCTGGAGAAGGATTTGCAATATTGGGATATGGCAACTTCGCGTTTTCAGCCCCCCATTACTGTAGAAAAGACCTGCCAGGTTTTCGGAAACCTGGCCGGTCTACTGTATCTCCTTCCAAGTGATCGAACGGAAAGCTTTCTCCCCAATCTCACCATCTGGCAATCACCTACATAATCAAAAATTTCAATTCCACCTTGACAGGGCAGAGTACATCTAGCCCACAGGGAATCAAACTTTTGAAAGTTACCGATTGACACCTCACTCGGTAACCGCGCAAACCTCCTTCAAGAAAAGGGGCAGCCGATTCGGCCACCCCTTTTTTGTTGCCCTTGCTTCACGGACCCCATTCAGCTCCCGTCATTCCTCCGGATAGGATTTAAAAGCAAAGGAAAGACTGTAGGCTCCGCTTGAATCCGTTCGGGTAAAGACCATGATGTCCTTATAGTAGGCCATTTTACCAAGCAGCGTAGTATCGTCCGGACTGTACAAGGTACCTTCGGCAGTCATTCCGAACGAAGAGATGGCCGGCGGTTCCGTGCCGCCGCTGCTGTCCCGGTAGGAAGTGAAAGAGACCGCACCGCTTACACCGTCGACGGAAAACACACCTGATGCCGTGAGGAGGCTCGTTCCGACAATGAGTCGCTCAATAGTGTAAGAACCTGCCAGGTCTGCAAGCGAGAAGGTATTCGTGTCGTTGGGACCGATATTGATGATCTCGTAGACTCGCAACACATACTTGGCAGGATTGGCCGAGTCGGTCGCGGTGGCAACAATAAGGGACTTGTCATCGGACATGACGCCGGCCGGAATAAACACCGTCGGTTGCGGCACAACGGTGCTTCCAACTTCGGATACGATCCCATCCTCGGTAATGGAAAGGGTGGTAGCCTTCCTGCCGGGAACCGCGGGGGCAGACGGGGCAGTGAACAAAGAGTACTGCACCGCCCGGTCCTGGCCGATCTGCCCCATGGCGAATTCCCATTCCTTTACGGCGCCGCTGGAAATCTGGGAATACGAGAAACGTCGCGCACCGCCGGCTGTGTTGCCGAAGCCTTTAATATCGCCGTCATTGCTGAATGTCACCAGTGGATCGTGTTTCAATAAAACCGCCAACAGGCGGGAACCACTGCTGGTGACTTGAGTTCCTACAATGATCTTGCGCTGGAAGCCGCCAAGGGTTCCCAGAAAACGGGCATCATCGGAACTTTCCGCATCGCGGACCTGGCCGGAAGAGTTTACAAACAGCGATGGAAAAAGGTATGACGGCGCGGCAGTCCCGCCGGCGTTGTCAAGGAAGGCGGACATGGCGACAGCGCCTGAACCGTCGACACTGAGCGTACCGCGCATCCACCCGGAACTCGCGCCGGAAACGATGATATTGAATCGCCAGGTGCCGATCATATCATTCTGGGAAAATGGGTTGCTCCCTCGTGCAGTTGCCGAAACCTCGTTGGAAGTCCCGCTTTCACCGCTTGAATTCACCGAGGTTATCACAAAATAGTACCGGGTATCGTTCTGCAGGCCGGTTACAATGGCCGTGGTCGCCGTGGTAGTTCCAAACTTGGTGCCGTTATACTTCGTGACACCCGGAGACGTTGAATAGTAAATGTTGTACGCAGCGGCATTGAATGCCGTTGACCATGAAAGAGAAACCTGGCCGTCACCGGTTCCTAAGACGGAAAGATCGGTGGGAGCCGTAGTCGGACCGGGATTGTATCGCGCCACCGAACCGCCACATGCCCAAAGGGATAGACACAAAAAACCAACCAATAGAAACGATACCGCCTGACGCCAATTACCTCTCACACAACACCCCCTGTTGTTCTAATTGCATATTTCTAATTTGGCTTTTCTATTATATACCCGGCTATCGAGACACATCCAGCTTCTGCAACAAATTAAATAAACCTGTAAAAAAACCCTCGAAAAAAGTACAAGCATCCTTTTCGATCTCTGCTATCCGTAACTATGCGTGACATAGCCACGGCACCCATGAGTCATCCCTTTGTTTTCAGCAAACCAAAGGGTTTCCAATAATTGATCAGTTTTCCAGCAAAAATGGCTCAATTCCATCATATGCATTGACACACATCGAAAGTTGAAATATAAAACAAATTGATCGCCCTATTCAAGAATATATTTCGATATAAAACGCAACTTCACATGTCAAAAAACCATCACACTTCTTTTCATAATCAGATGATTCTGATTTGATTCGCAAGAGAGTCCCTTACGGCGTAGTAACCAATGATTTCACCATAAATAATAATTATTCGCTGCGTTCAAATTTTTTCAGATTATGAAAAAACAGGCAGTAGAAATTATCTATAGTAGTATATAACGCATTATTCACTTTTCATTATCCTGACAAATACTTTTCTTGTTTGTATACTCTCAGAAACCCCGTGCTCAAGGAGTATCAATTATGTTCCAGCAACTTAAAAACTGCGTGTTTATCCTGATTCTCGGAACGCTCATCGCCGCACCGCAACCCTCTCGGGCGGAATCGGGCGAAGACGGAACAGCTGCATTCACCCTGGGTGAAATTGTTGTTTCGGGGAAGAAGCCGGCGGTAGAAGCTGCCGGAACCGTTACGGAAGTTACCGCCGCGGACATCGAAGCGTCAGGCGCCCGCACCCTGAACGAGGCAATCGACCTTCTTCCCGGCGTGAACATCAGGACCGGCGGCGACGGGGTCCCCAGGATCGATATGAGGGGATTCAGGACTCGGCATATTGTCCTGCTATTGGATGGCGTCCCCTTCAACTCGGCGTTTGACCAGCAATTCGACCCCACCCTTATCCCGGTGGAAGACATTGCCCGCATAAAAGTGACTACCGGCCCCAGTTCAGTTCTCTATGGTCAAGGAGGCCTCGGCGGCGTAATCAACATCATTACGAAAAAAGGCACCCGGAAGACCAGCGGCATGGCCGGGCTGGAAACCGGCGACCACGCTCCCTATCGCGTCAAGGCAAGCATGGGCGCGGCAGCCGGCAAATTCGACATCTTCGTCAGCGGCAACGCATCAAAGACCAACAGCTTTCCCCTTTCCGACGATTTCAGCGCAACGCCCATCCAGATGAGCAAATACCGGGTAAACAGTTCCGGCGAAAGGAACAACGTATTCGCCAATATCGGGTTCACGCCGACTGAGGACCTGTCCCTGGCGTTGACCGTCAATTACCAGCGGGGCGATTACGGCAAACCGCCCAGTGTCATCGCCGACCCCTACGATCTCTATGCATCCTCAGTCAAATACGTTCGCGTCAACGAATTGGAGGGGTACTCGGTACAGCTCGCCGCCGACTACCAGGTCACGAAACCTTTCAGCATCCGAACCTGGTTTTTCTATAACAGAATGGACGAAAATGAAACCCAGTACGACAATGCATTGATGAACTCTATCAACCTGGTCAAAGGTTCATATAACTACGACAACAAAACCGATGTTATAGGCTTCACCATGCAACCGAAATACGAGTTCGGCAAGGCCGGCACGGTAACCCTATCCGTCTCGGCCGAGAACGACTCGTGGAAAAGCAACGGCTATTCCACAACAGGCCTAAACACCTTCAGTTACGACTCGACGAAGAAAGATGTTATGCTGTATTCGGCTTCCGCGGAATACGAGGTTTCCCCCCTGCCCGACTTCGGCATCACCATCGGCTACGGTCACCACTGGCAGGACAAAGACGAAGGGAACGACAACGGCTGGAGTCTGCTCACCTCTGCCTACTATGATGTCACCAAGAGCACCCGGCTGAAAGCCGCCTTCCAACGAAACATCCGGTTTCCCTCCATCCGCCAGCTTTATGAAGAGCCGAGTGGTGATCCTCTTCTCAAACCTGAACGCGCCTATCTCTTCCAGGTCGGTGTCGAGCAGCAGCTCCCCGGTAAAACCAAACTGGGCCTGACCGGCTTTCACACGACAGCCAAAAACTTTATCCAGAAAGATGACGCAAGCAACATGAACAAAAACTACGCCGAGTACCGCTACCAGGGTATCGAGCTTTCAGCGGAAACCTGCATCGTGCCGCAGCTTCTTGCCCGGGCGTCCTATACCTATATGGACTCCAAGGACAAATCAAGTCCCGACAGGGATGAATTCCAGTACACACCGGCACATCGGTTTACACTCGAAGGGAAATACGATTTCGATTTCGGGCTGACCCCGTACTTTGCATTGGCCTACGTGGCTGACCAGTATACCTATACGAAATCAAGTGTTTCTCCGACGCAGAAAATGAAGATGGAAGATTTTGTCCTCGTAAACGTGAAACTGACGCAGAAGATCATGAAAAACAAGTGGTCGCTTTATATCGGCGTTGACAATCTGTTTGACGAAAACTACGAAACCAGCTACGGTTATCCGCAGCGTGGCCGCTATCTCTATGGCGGGATAGAATTCCGCATCTGAAAAGAACCGGACACTTTTCCAAGAAGAAACTCATGCACTATCCGAACGGAGGGGACTATCCCTCCGTTCGTGTATTTTCTGCAAAAAACTCCAATGATACCATATTTTCAAAGCGGTGAAGGTTTTCCTTCACCGGCAGGAACAGAATTTCAAATGCGACAAGACATGCTTACCGTCACAAATCTGTCATATACGTATCCGGAGGAACACCAACCATCCCTGAAAGACATTTCCTTCACCGTTGCCGGGGGCGAGTGCGTCTGTTTCAACGGGCACTCCGGCTGCGGCAAGACAACACTTCTCCTGGCTTTGAAAGGACTTCTTGCGGAAGAAAACCTCGAGGGAACCATCAAATATGGTGGAGCCCCCATGAACCGCGAAGAAATCCTTGCCGCTGTGGGGTTGGTGTTTCAGAACGCCGAATCGCAACTTCTCTGTTCAACGGTCTTCGACGAAGTCGCTTTCGGTCCGGAAAATATCTGCATACCCCCTGCCGAAATCTATCAACGGATCGTCGAATCGTTGACGGCCGTGGATCTCCTGGAATTCGGCAACCGGAACGTAGAGCGCTTTTCCGCAGGCCAGAAACAACGGCTCTGCATCGCCTCGGTCCTCTCCATGCACCCTCGCGTCATCCTGTTGGACGAACCCACCTCCCAGCTTGACGGCAAGGGAAAAAGCGATCTTTTGAAAACCCTCCGACTCCTGAAGAGTCAAGGGATATCGATCATTATCGCCGAACACAATATCGAGCCGTTTACCGGAATCATTGATCGTTATTACCTCATGGCGGCCGGAGAGATCACAAGTGTCCAAGATCATGCACCCGAAGAATACCGTTACGGATACGGCACCTCGACGCCGGTTGAGAGGCGAAAGCGTCCCGCTGACTCGTCTGAACCGCTGGTTTCCGCGGACAGCGTATTCGTTTCCTACGCCGGAAGCGCAAACATCCTGAACAGCGTTTCCCTCGAGATAATGCCCGGAGAGTTGCTGCACCTGTATGGCGAAAACGGCTGTGGCAAATCCACCCTCCTCAAAACTATGGCCGGTGCCATACGGCCCGATTCGGGATTACTCACTATTTCCGGCAGGGATTTCCCGAAAGCCGGCGGGTTGCTCGGCATCGTGGCGCTTCTCTTTCAAAATCCGCAGCGCCAGCTTTTCGAGGATACCGTACAGGATGAAATAGCCTTTACCCTGAAACGCCTGGAACTGCCGACAGAAAAAATTGAACGCACGGTTGAGTTCACTCTCACTCTCTGTGAAGTCATTCACCTCAAAGACCGGCTTCCGCTCACCCTCAGCTTCGGTGAACAGCACCGGGTGGCGCTTGCATCCGTCATTGCACCCGACCCGAAACTGCTCCTGCTCGACGAACCGTTTGCCGGTCTCGACCCGACCCAGCGGCTTCGCCTGCTGAAAATTCTCACCCGGCTCCGGGAGGAGAGTAATACGGCTATCGTGATCGCTTCCCATGATCCCTTGCCCGATCCCTGCTGGGCAGACAGGATCATTACCATGCAAAACGGCGAAATCGTTCCCCCGGAGGTCTCACCCTTATGAGAAGACGCATGACGGGAAGCGACTACGCATGCCAGTACCGGGCAGTTGATTCACCCGTACACCGATTGCCCGCGGGCTGGAAAATGCTCATCAGTACCGCCCTGAGCGTCTGGATCCTGGTGGTGCGTGAGCCGACACCGCTGTTTCTTGCCACGGCATCATGTCTTCTCTACTACTTCCTGGCCCGTCTTACCGTGCGGGATTTCTGGCGCGACACCCGGTATTTTCTGGTACAATTCTGCATCCTCATCTCCCTGTTCGTCTACCGGGAAGGCTATCCGGCCGGTGTGTGGCCCGGGGTCAGGACGTCCCTGCAGATCGTACTGTTTTTCATTCCCGGCATCGTCTTCCTCCGCACAACCCAGGTATCGAGCATGATGAAAGGATTGCGGAAGGTCGTGCCGTATCGGATCCTTTTTCTTCTCTTTACTTCCCTGCGTTTCGTTCCGTTCTTTGCCCGTGAAATGCAGGAAATTTCCATGGCACAGAAACTGCGCGGCGCCCGGCTGTCTCCAACAGAGGCTTCACGCCCCGTTTTTTGGCGGGACATCTTTTCCTGCCTTGTCCTTCCCCTCCTGGTCAGGGCAATGAAAACCGCCGATGAAGCCGCGCTCTCGGCCCAGGCGCGTGGAATGGGCTCCCGCTCGGAACGAACCTACTATGACGTCCGAGAGCTTGAAGCATACCTGGCAACACATCAGAAGGACGGCATCGCTACGGCCGACCCAAAAAACGGTGAAGGGATCTGTCCCGCAAGAACATCCTCAGGAGGAGAGACGCTCACAAAATGAAAAGCACTGTAAATTTTCTCTGGAACCGTTTTACCATGCGGGAAGCTCTGCTGTTGGGTTTCTGCGCCACTTTCATCGTTCTGACCAAGGCAACCCTGCGGATGAAACTGGGAATTTCCGGGCATTCCATGCTGTTCCTGATGTTTTTTCTGGTGCTGGCCAGGGGGATTGTCCCGAAGACCGGAGCCGCGGTCCTGACCGGCCTGCTTGCAGGCGCAATCAGCATTGCCCTCGGACTGGCCCACAAAGGACCCATCATCATGCTGAATTTCGTGCTGCCGGCGCTGGTTCTCGATTGCGGCGGCATTTTTCTTCCGAACTTCATGACACGATACCTGTCATGCATCATCATCAGCGGCCTTGCCGCCGCGACCAAGGGTGTCAGCGGGGCACTGATTGAACTGTTTGCCGGTGCTCCGATGGATATCGTCCTGGTTAAAGGTTTTTTCGAGTCACTCGGTGGGATCATCTTCGGGGCACTCGGATCCCTTGCGGTTCCGGCGATCATCCGCAAATTGCAGACCAACCGCCTGATCCCCTCATCAAACGGCAAGTGACGGACAAGGGAACGCGTCCGGTCAGAACAGTCCGATGGTATGGAGGAACACGAGCGCCACAAGAATGGGTGTTATGTATTTGATAAGAAAATGCCACACGGAATAGCAGTGGAAACGAACCGCTCCTTTTTCGATTTCGCTCTTCGCCAGGCGGGTCGTGAGGACCCATCCGGTAAAGACCGCGATGAGCAGTCCGCCGAGGGGAAGGAGAATATTGCTTGCCAGGAAGTCAATGGAATCGAGGAAATTCCGATCGCCGATGATATGAAAATCTTTCAACAGGCTGTTGGATAAGGCGGAAGGAACACCAAGGAGAAAGATGAGAAAACCGATGAGCAGTGTCGCCTTGCGCCTGCTCCATTTTTTTTCGTCACAATAGTAGGCGACAACCACTTCCAGTAGGGAAATGCCGGACGTCAGCGCGGCAAAGACCAGAAGCAGGAAAAAGAAAACCGCAAACAGACTGCCGGCGGGCATCCGGCTGAAAATGATCGGCAGGGTCTTGAAAACCAGGCCGGGACCGCCGGCAGGCTGCATGCCGTAGGTGAATACAATAGGAAAGATGGCAATCCCGGCGAGCAGGGCGACACATGAATCCATAACCGACACCGAAAACGCCGCGTATGGCAGGTTGGTTTTTTCATCGGAGTAACTGCCGTACGTAAGCATTGCCCCCATGCCGAGACTGAGGCTGAACAGCGCCTGGCCGAGAGCTTCGAGCATGCTTTGAGGAGTCAGCTTCGACCATTCGGGAGAAAACAGGAACCTGAGCGCCGTCGGACCGCCGGGTGAGAATATCCCGTAAACCGCCATAAACAGCAAAATAAGAAACAGAATCGGCATCATCACCTTGTTGGCTCTCTCCAACCCGTTGCTGACTCCGCCGAGGACAATACCAATAACCGCTCCCATGAACAGCGCCTGCCAGAAAATCTGCGCCAGATCCGATTCGAGCAGATCAACGAAGAGTCCCGGCACCTCTGTTGCATGGTGACTGGAAAACGTTCCCTTGAGCGCCAGCCAGAGGTAATCAACCGCCCAGCCCGCAACAACGCAATAATAGGAAAGAATAACGAACCCTGCCGTTACGCCGAGCCAGCCGACAGTCGTCCAGGCGCCCCCCTTAAGGGATCTGAAAGCCCCTACGGGGTTTTTATGGGTATGACGACCGATCACCATTTCTCCGAGCATTAACGGAATACCCACCATGAAAATGCAGAGAATATAGAAGAGAACAAAGGCCCCTCCGCCGTTCATTCCGGTAACATAGGGAAACTTCCAGATATTGCCGAGTCCCACGGCCGATCCCGCTGAAGCCATGATGAAGCCAAGCCGACTGGACCAGAGGCCGCGTTTCTGCCTTGAACGATGGAAAGTTGCCATGTATGCTCCTGCCTGAAATGGGTTCGTTTCCGAAACGGATAACATCGCGGATTACAGTAGCAAAGAGTTTTGAGCAGGAAAAGAAAAAAGTCAGGCGGGTTTCCGGCGGGAACGCTGCCCGCCGGGTGCGGAAGCTTGATCTTTACGGCATCAAACCTTGATGGGGAAAATTTTTCAGACAACGGTGCCCTTACGAAGACATTGGGCAAAGGCATCAAGGGCAACCGGATCAAACTGGCTGCCGGCAAACTGTTCCATAATATTCACGACCGTTTCAGACGGCATGCCTTTCCGGTACGGCCTATCGGATGTCATGGCATCGTACGAATCGGCAACAGCGATAATCCGGGCCTCCAGGGGGATAGTCTCCGCCGCGATCCGGTCCGGGTAGCCGGTTCCGTCATACCATTCGTGATGATGCCGTATCCAGGTAACGATCTCCTTGAATTCGGCGATCATCGAGAGGATCTCCGCTCCCTTGCCGGCATGTTCCTTGATCTTCTCATACTCCTCGGGTTGCAGCACTCCCGGCTTTCGAAGAATGTTTTCCGGTGTTCCGATTTTGCCGATATCGTGAAGCAAAGAAGCAAGCTCAAGATTCCTGACCCGGTCCCTTCCCATTCCCAGTTCGTTGGCGATTGCTACGGAAAGTTCCGCAACGCGGCGGGAATGGCCATAGGTATAAGGGTCTTTCGCATCAATTGCCGTTGCCAGCGCCTTGACCGTGCTGAGAAAAAGCTTGTTGATCTCTTCGTAAAGATTGGCTTTCTGGAGGGAGGATGCGACTTCGGAGGAAAAAATACCCATTAACTGGAGTTCCTGTGACCAGAACTCCTCTCCTGAGACCTTGTCTGTTGCAACCAGCATTCCGACCGGCCGAGTATCGGCTATCAGCGGAACGAAGAGAATGCTTTTTGCCGGGTATGGAAGCTTGAACCTGTCGTCGGCGACAATATCACAGATCGTCAGCGGATCGCCCTGGTGAAAAATATGGCTTATAAGATCCTGTGTCATGGAAATCCTGAACCCGAGGATCGACTCATCATTGCCGCCGATGGCAAATCGGCTGAATAGTTCTTGCCGCTCCGAATCCACCAGCATGAGAAAGAGTGTATTCACGGACAGAATTTTATCGGCTTCTTCGAGAACCAGCCGGCAAATCCGTTCGACATCCATCTCGTTTCCGAGCATTCCCGATACTCTGTGAATCAGAGAAAGCTCATCGTAAACACGGACGATTTCCGATGATAGATTCTCGATTTCCCCTTCGAGCCCGAGAAAAGATTCAAGGGAGCGGGCAATTCCCCTGGCAACGTCCGCGCCCTTGCCAGGTCCGAGACAGATATCGATAACACCGATTCTCTCGTCCATAAAATACAAGGGCTCCGAAAAAAACATCGTGCCTTCCCTGCCGCGCGCCATGGATCGAAATGAATCCCGGTCCTCACAATCCGTTCCCGCGGTCATGAGTACCATGCCGCGCCGGTCCGCGACAAGGAGAGACCCGCCAAATCCAGTGGAGAGACACTCTATGATTTCTTCGACTTTACGTCGTGATACTTTTTGCAGCAAAGCATCCATAACTTACTCTCCATGAGTGTTCCGGACTACTCAATTCGTTTAGTATACTCCTTTTCGATCTCGCCGACCAGCCGGTAGAGGCTTTTCGATTCCGCCTTGCGAAACACCGGACTTAACGTGACCGGTACTACGAATCTATTCAGGGTCGTGCCGAGCACTTGAAAAACCGGCACTCCCGCTGTTCGAGAAGAAGACTTAACAGCAGTGAAAATTTCTTCAAGCTGCTCTTTGCGCAACGAACCGACGAAAACAGCTCCGGGAGTCGAGGTCTCAAAAGCCCTGACCGCGGGCGGTCCTTCGTGAAACAGGATTGCGTCAAACCCGGCGGCGCCAAGAATCACCTGAAGAGTTCTTGACTCATCCCGATCCGGGGATATGAGCAAAATGCTCCCCCCCTGCACATGATACTTCTCAAGAAGCGACTGAATCTCATATTTATCAAAAGGTTTTGAAACATAGCCGTGAACCGCGAGCGTGGGTTCGTCGCCGCCATGAATATGAAGGGTCGTCAGGAGCACCCGGGTTCCCGCGTCTCTCGCCCAGCGGACCAGGTCCTCGAAGCTTTCCTCGTCTTCCGAAATCTCCGTAACAATCAGCCCCGGGCGCATCGTGCTCACTATTTCCATAGCCCGGGAAGGAGTGTCCGCACCAAGCGTATGATAACCGACATCCTCCAGCTTTTTCCGAAGACAACGTCGGCTGACGGTGTCACTGGAAAGGACGAGAATTGGTCGATACGTTACGTTAGCGTCCCCTTCCCTGTCCATATCGAATTGTTCGAAAACCTCCGTCCGCTTCGACACTATCGGAATCGTGAAATAAAAGGTGCTTCCTTTTCCCAACTCGCTGTCGACCCATATCCTGCCGCCGTGAAATTCGACAATGCCCCGTGAAATACTCAGACCGAGACCTGATCCTTTCGGACGATTCTTGCCATGTTCGGCGATCCTGGTAAACGGCTGGAATATTTCCTCGCGCTCTTCAGGAAAGATACCCTCGCCGGTGTCCGAAACGAAAAATTCCACGAAACCGTCCCGCGGACTGGCGCCAAGTCGAATCGTGCCGATTCGGGTAAACTTGACCGCGTTGTTAAGAAGATTCACCAGCACCTGGATAAGCTGATTTTTATCACCCCTGACATCAGGCAACCCGGTAGTTTCTTCCAATATCAGCTCCAACCCCTTTTCCATCGCCATCGGGCGGACGATCCTGCCGCTTTCCGTAAGCAGATCGCTTGAACAAATCGGGGAAAAAGCAATTTCCTGTTTTCCCGATTCGATCCTGATCAGATCGAGCACTTCGGTGGCAAAGCGGGTCATACGCTCACTTTCCGTATTGATTGTCTGGAGGAATTCCCGCTGCGTCTCCGGTTCGATGTCATCGTAATTCAGCAGAATCTCGGAATAGGAACGGATGGAAGAGAGCGGTGTCCGAATTTCATGAGAAACATTGGAGAGAAATTCCGTCTTGGTCTTATCAAAGTCCTGCAGTTTCTTGTGCGCTTCCGACAATGCGTCAAGCGCCGTTTGCAGATTCATATTCTTGTGGTTAAGCGCATCGCTCAGGCTGTGAAACGTTGCAATGGCATTTTCGTAGCGGAACCGTTCCTGGTGTATGCGCCGGGATATGAATCCCGCCACCAGGGTACAAAAGAAGAACGCCGACACTTCGGCAAGAACCGAAAAGATGGGGACAGTTCGGGGTTCGGAAGAACCTGAAACATACAACAGGGGAAACAGGATCGTAAAGGCCAGGCCCGCACCATGCAGCAGCCGGGATGGAAAATACAGTGAAAAGAACGTTATGAGGGGGAAAAAAAGGAACCGCACGGGACTTGTCGTCCCACCGGTAAAAAAGCTGAGGGGAAGCAAAGAAAAGATAGCAAAGAACAGAATGCCTGTCTGAAGTTCTTTCTTCATGCGGTGGAATTCCCGAGAATTTGTCTGACCAGGCTCAGCACCTCTTTTGGACTGAAAGGCTTGGTAATAAAACTGTCGGCACCACTGGAAATACTTTGCTCCCGGTCCAGTTCCTGGCCCTTGCACGTAAGGATAACAATATGGGTATCCCTGAACCGATCATCGCTTCTGAGAATGCGGCAGATCTCGTCGCCCGTTCTTTTCGGCATGATCAAATCCAGGAAGATGATCTTCGGCTTCGATTCATTGATTTTACGCAGGGCGGTATCACCGTCGGTCGCGGTTTCAACCACATACCCCTCACGTTCGAATACGAAGCTGAGAGCCCTGACAATATGAGGCTCATCATCCGCGATAAAAATATCGATACCGAGCATTGCAGATCCTATCAAAAGATATGAATGTTCTCAAGTGGGGAAATATACACTATTTCATAAATATTTCTTAGCACAAACCTTCTATACACGGCAAAACGGTTTTTGTCTATCAGGAAGCCCTGAAAAAAATTGCCGCCTTGGGTCGTGTTGCGGCTTTCACTATGTTTCCCGTCCGGACTCAGCACGAAAATCGCGGCTCATGCAAAAATTGCTTGTCAAAAGCAGAATATTACCGTATATTTTAACGTTGACTGAATAACGCACCGACGGAACATTAAACCGATTTTTCCCTCTTCAATCCCGTCCAAAGCTTCCTTCATCGATCACTGACCCCCCGCTGCCTTCGACTTAGTCTGTGCCGCAGTATTCATGGTTGGCGACGAAACTCCAGAAGCCAGTCAGAATGTGCCGCCACCGATTCCCTTTCAGTGCGCCCGTGTGCCCTGCGGTGTCTCACACAACACAAACCATGGTTTTCCGCATGGAAGCATCCTATTCCCGGTGCGGTGCATAGCGTTGTGCGCCGAATGCCCGAGAACACTGATAACCTGTCGCCGGAAAACCAGGAAGGACCTAGATGAGTTTTATCGAACTGGGCCTCGCGCCCAAACTTACCAAGGCAGTAGCCGAACGTGGCTACGAACACCCTACCCCGATCCAGAAACAAACGATTCCCCTCGCCCTGGAAGGCATGGACCTTCTGGCAACCGCACAGACCGGAACCGGCAAAACCGCGGCATTCGTACTCCCCTCTCTGCAGCGTCTTTCAAGCCGCTCGACCATGAAGGGACGCGGACCCCGCATCCTGGTACTGACACCAACGAGGGAGTTGGCAAAACAGGTAACCGAAGCCGTCCGACTCTATGGAAGATACCTTCGTATCAGATGCGGAGCAATTCTCGGCGGCATGCCCTATCGCGAGCAATTGCGCCTCCTGTCCCAGCCGGTGGATTTCATTGTCGGCACTCCCGGTCGCCTCATCGATCATCTGGAGCACGGCAGACTTGACCTGTCCCGAATCGAAGTGCTTGTGCTTGACGAAGCCGATCGCATGCTGGACATGGGCTTCAGTGAAGATGTGAACAAAATCGCCGCGGCGTGCCCGAATGACCGGCAAACCCTGCTGTTCTCCGCAACGATGAACCGGGAAACAACCCGCCTTGCCGAGCGGCTCCTCGACAATCCCGAACGAATAGAAATCGCCCCCGAAAAAATCACGGCCGACCACATCGAGCAGCGCCTCCACGTCGCCGACGACCTGGCACACAAGCATAAATTGCTTCGTCATCTCATCGGCAACCAAGAAGTACGAAAAGCCATTATTTTTTCCGCTACGAAACGTGATACTGATGCCCTTGCCCTGAAACTCAAGGCCGAAGGTCATTCCGTTGCCGCACTGCATGGTGATATGTCACAAGGAGCCCGCAACAGGACCATCGAAGCGATGAAACGGGGCAAGATCAGGCTGCTGGTCGCAACCGATGTAGCAGCACGGGGCCTTGATGTTTCCGGGATCAGCCATGTCATCAATTTCGACCTTCCCAAGGCTGCCGAGGATTATGTTCATCGCATCGGGCGCACCGGGCGCGCCGGCGCATCGGGAATTGCCGTCTCATTTGCCTCGACAAACGAGTCCGGCTACCTCAAGCGAATTGAAAGATATATCGGCCAATCCCTTCCGGAAGAACTGATACCGGGACTCGAGCCAAGTCGCGCATTACAGCGCTTTTCATCACGCAAGGAAAACAGGGAAGCCAATGGCAAACGTTTTTCAGGAAAAAGGAGCCCTCGTGGGCTCCGCCAAAATACCAAGCGCGACAACACCGGCAGAAAATCATTGAGCGGGCCAGGGAAAAAGCCAATGCCCGCCGTTAATCACCTATCGTCCTAATCGGAACCACGGATCCTACAATAAAAATCCGACTGCCGGCATATCTGGACGTCCATGCTTTAAAGCCCCATTTTTTGGGGCTTAAGCGTATCAGTAGCCAAGAAAGGCCAAGGAAGAGATCTTCATTACACGACAAAAACCACCTTATTTAATAATAGTAAACAAATTTTTATTTTTGATGAACTTTTTCCATTCCATGCTTTAATCGGCAAACAAAATATCCTTTTACATACCTCCGCCCCGTAGAATCATAAAACCTTTCTCTGCGGGGTATTTTTTATCCCATCAACGCAGGAAACCACGGCTATTTTCATTAACTATTACTGCCCGCCTATTCAACCACGAACCGGGAATAGTTCTTGACATTACTAGATGACCGGTCTAATTTTATCCCGTGACTACCAGAGATACAAAATCGGATATTATCAGGGCGGGAATGAGCATCATATCCCGGCAAGGGTTCAACGCCAGCGGCATCGAGGCAATCCTGAAAAAGGCACAGGTGCCAAAGGGATCATTCTATCATTATTTTTCCAGCAAAAAAGAATTCGGTCTCGACGTCCTGGATCATTTCGCCATAAGAATTGATCGCATTTTCAACTCTTTTTTGAGAGACGAGTCACTCACATCTCCGCTTGCCAAGTTGAGATGCTGTGTCGAAAGCCTGATAAGCCATTTTGAACACAACAATTGCAGTGTCGGCTGTCTGGTAGCCAACCTCGGCCAGGAACTGGCTGATCAGGACGAACATTTCCGAGAGAAACTTGCTGAAATTTTCGGTTCATGGATCGCTTACTTCGAACGATGCCTGCAAGAAGCACAAGAACTGGATGAAGTCCCGCGTGATTTGTCCCCGGCCAGAACAGCCGAGTTTTTTCTCTCGGGCTTCGAAGGCGCCCTACTCGTTTCCAAGGTTTTGAAAACTTCGGAACCATTGCGGAATTTTGTCGATATTTTTTTTGAAAGGGTGCTCCGGCAGACACCCTGAATCAACCCTGATTAACGCTTGCTCACTCAAAGAATGGAGAAGACTGAAATGGAAAACACGACAAGACCGGTGCTCGCTGACATCCCCCCCGAAGAGAACATTGTTACTATTACCATGAAACCGACAGAGGAACAGATTTCCCGCTTGAGCACCCTTATGCAGAAAGGATGCTATGTAAAGGTGGAATGCGGAAAAACCATGCGTGACATCCTCTGCAGGCAATTCGGAATTTCACCGGAATATGTAAGGGTAGACATCAAGGTCATGTTTCTCGACTATAGTCCGGTGGATGACATTGATACGGCTGTTATCAAGGATGGGGCAACCCTTGCCCTTTCAGCAGCCATGCCAGGACTGGTGGGCGCGGCCATGCGAAAGGACGGCCTTTCCTGGATGCGCTCATCAATAACCTACCATGAGGACGAAAACAAACTTCAGGAACAACCGGGACTCATCCAGTTGAAGCTCTTCAACCAGGTAATGGCCGACCTGGGAGAGTCTTTCCTGAAGCGTGGCGTCTATATCAAATCGAGGTACCTGCTTGGTTTCCTGAAAAGATTCACTCCCGAGTTCTGGCAGGAAGTCGGGAAAATATCGAGAAACGATAACCTGGTGACCGGACAGGATCTGCAAAATTACCTGCAGGACCATGACGAGTGGGTACGGTTTACCGTAGCGTAAATCCATAAAAATTGCGAAGCGTTTCATCAAAGTGCTTCCGACCATCGGAGAAAATACGCTTGACCGCTTTGCAGATCGAATAATTCCCCCATTCTGAACGGATACATCATTCCGGCGACAGGCTCTCTCGAAACAGCGACAGGGCCTGTCGCTGTTTTTAAAGCAGCCCATATTTCATGCCTCGAAAATCCCTCCAAGCCGGATATCATTCACTATTTTCAAATGTTAGAAGTTGACATCTTCTTCCATAGCAACACAAGAGGGAAATAGTATCTTTTTTCAGAAAAATCCATAAAGTGCTTTTATTGGTTGTATTGTAATTTTTTTCTCTTTATCTTTATCCAGATTTACCCATGAAACTATACACCCGGCTCTTTGCCGCAAAAAAATGCTTTTCCTGAGAATTGGAATTATGGATACAAAGATACTCATCAGCCTGATCAACAATGCCGCCCTGCTCCTCGCCATGTGCATCGTATACGATGCCCTGTCGATCAACCGGGAAACCCTCAAGCAGACGTCGCGACAGATGCTTTCCGGGATCATCCTCGGCACGATCTGCATCGCCGTCATGCTTAACCCGTTGCCCTGGCACCAGGGAATCATTTTCGACACAAGATCCGTCCTGCTCTGCGTTGCCGGTTTCTTCTTCGAACCTCTTTCCGCCGCAATTGCCGTATGCATGGCCATCACGTATCGCCTTCTGCTGGGCGGCAGCGGTGTCTATATGGGCATAGCGGTTATCATCAGTTCAGCAGGTCTGGCCATGCTCTGGAAAATCCTGCGCAAGTCTGACCCGGCAAACATGACGCTGCATGAACTCTATCTCCTGGGACTGACCGTGCACTTGGTCATGCTGGGCTTCATGGCCCTTCTTCCCAGCCACCTCGTATTTGAAACCATAATCAGTATCGGATTGCCGGTACTCATTGTTTACCCGATAGCAACGGCCCTGCTGGGAAAGATGATGGTCGGACGGCATGCGCAGAAAAGAACCGAAGCGGCCCTGAAAGAAAGCGAACAGAATTATCGGGAAATATTCAACGCAACCAGCGAAGCTATTATTATTGAAGAAGTTCCCATCGGAAGAATGCTGGACGTAAATGCTTCGATGCTGGAAATGTACGGCTATGACTCCAAGGAAGAGGTTCTCCGCTGCAACCTGGGGGACCTGAGCGCAAATATCCCTCCCTATACCACGGAGGAGGCCCGTCAATGCATCCGCCTTGCTATTGAAGAAGGACCCCAGGTCTTTGAATGGCTGGCCAAGAAGAAGTCCGGCGACTTTTTCTGGGCAGAGATATCTATGCGCAGCTCTTCTATTGGCGGCCATGGCCGCGTGCTGGCGGTAGTACGCGATATTTCCGAACGAAAACGCACCCAGGAAACTCTTCGGCAAAGCGAAGAACGATGGCAGTACGCACTGGAAGGAAGCGGTGACGGGGTATGGGACCGTGAAATCCAAACAAACAAGGTGTTTTATTCAGACCAATGGAAGCGCATGCTCGGCTATGAGCCCGACGAAATTTCCCACACGCCGACAGCATGGAAACAGCTCATCCACCCGGAAGATCTGGAAAAAGTCATGCAGGAACTTCGCCGGCACGAGCGTGACGAAACCCCCGAATATCTCGCCGAATACCGTATACGGTGCAAAGACGGTTCCTACAAATGGATTCTGGCGCGAGGCAAGGTCATGATTCGCGATGCGCATGGGAATGCACTGCGTATCGTCGGAACTCATACCGATATTACCGAGCGCAAGCAGCTGGAAGAACAACTGCGGCAGGCGCAGAAAATGGAAGCCGTCGGCCAGCTAGCGGGAGGAGTTGCGCACGACTTCAATAATATCCTGACCACGATCATAGGCCGAACCTACCTGTTGCAGAGCAGATTGAGAGGACAGGAAGACCTTCTGGCACATGTCGAACAGGTGGCGCTTGCAGCTGAACGGGCAACAACACTCACACAGAGCCTCCTGTCCTTCAGCCGCGAACAGGTCATGGACCAGCGACGGATAAGCCTGAACGAAACCGTTCATAAAGCTTCCGACATTTTCTCGCGCCTGATCAGGGAAGATATCGAAATTACCATGCGGCTTTCCGATAAGAATCCGATCGTATTCGGAGACGAAAGCCAGCTGATTCAAGTGCTCATGAACCTGGCAACCAATGCCCGGGACGCCATCACGGGAACCGGCAGGATACTGATCACTACAGACATTGTTACGTTTGACCGGCACACACCCATGGCTGTCGGCGGGACCATGCCTCCCGGCGCCTATGCGACTTTGACTGTTACGGATACGGGCTACGGGATGGATGCCGCAACACAAACCAGGATTTTCGAGCCTTTCTTCACGACCAAGGAAGTCGGAAAAGGGACGGGATTGGGCTTGTCGGTCGTATACGGCATTATTCGCCGCCACAGCGGTTTCCTGAGGCTGCAAAGCGAATCGGGAAACGGAACGACTTTTTCAGTCCATCTCTCCGCGCTCGTCACGGATAATAGTGAAGTCCGCAATAAACAGGATGAGTTATCGCTTCCCAAGGGTCGCGGCACTATCCTTCTCGCTGAAGACGAAAATGCCGTTCGGCTCATGCTGCAGACCATCCTCTCGGAAAATGGCTACCGGGTTATCGAAGCGACAAACGGTGTCGAGGCGGTTCTCAGGTTCTCGGAAAACCTCTATACGATCGATGCGGTGCTTCTGGACGTTATCATGCCGAGAATGAACGGACGTGAAGCTCGAAAAGAAATACTCAAGATCCGTAATGACGTGAAGGTTATTTTCATGAGCGGCTATTCCGGCGACATAATCAAAGAAGAAACCCTTCGGGAAGAAGGCGTCGGATTTATCCATAAGCCACTCAACCCCCGCGATGTACTCCTGCAACTCCATGAAATTCTGGCGACGCCACATGGCGCGGAAACGCCGTGCCGGGAATAACGTCTTCCTCACGTCTCAACGCAACGCCGGAACATGAAAAAGAACAACGGAGCCGTATCCTTCATGCCGTCGACTCCGTTGTTCACATACCTGAAAGGAAAAGAACCTTATCCAGATTATTTCCGTCCCTTTCCGGGCCGTGCCCCACCGCCCGGCCGACGCCGGTAGCCTCCGGGCTGCCGTCCCTGCTGTTTCTGGGGACGGGCCAGGTTCACCGTGATAAGACGTTCTCCCATAAGTGCTCCGTCAAGGGACTCGATTGCTTCGGCAAGAGCCTCCTCGCTTGCCATACGGACATAGGCGCATCCTTTCGACATGCCGGTTTCAGAGTCGGTAATCAGGTGAACAGAGGTTACGGTTCCGGCCACCGCAAACAGGCGACGCAGATCGTCCTCCGTTGCGTCGTAAGGCAAATTCCCCACGTACAGTTCTTTTGCCATACAGTTCTCCTTTATCTCGCAGGGGCCTTCCGTGCCCGCAACCTGCAAGTCCGGCAGATCGCTTTCACGAAACAGGGGACCGAGCAGCCCCCTTGCAGGGAGCGGCCGGTCCGGTTTCAAATCGCCAAATACCGTTACCGAAGGTTTCGACCACCCACCCCCTGGGCCTTTCTCCTTTTCAACCGCGCCATTTTCTTCTGCCGTTTCGCGGCAAGCTCTATCATGACTTCGTGGCTCCCGCTGGATTCCTCGACCGGCCCGGGCATCCGCTGGACGTACGTGCCGTCCTGCTGCATATCCCATGCGGAGCGGTTGTCATTGAGATGTACATCGAACAGGGTCCGGATTTCGTTGCGCGACTTTCGGTCCTCAACCGGAACGACCACTTCGACTCGCGCTTCCAGGTTGCGCTTCATGGCGTCTGCTGAACCGATAAAGTACTGTTCCTTGCCGCCATTGCGAAAATAATAGATCCGGGAATGTTCGAGAAAGCGCCCGACGATGCTTACAACGCGAATGTTTTTTGAAATGCCGGGCAGACCGGGACGCAATCGACAGGTATCGCGAACAATGAGATCGACCCGGACACCCGCCCGGGATGCCCGGTAAAGCGCTTCGACTATATCCGCATCTTCCAGGGCATTCATCTTGAACTGGATCAACCCCGGCCTTTTATCTGAATGGAGTCGTATCTCGCGGTCGATTCCCGCCAGCAGCGCCTTTTTCAGGAACTTAGGCGCGGGAAGCATCTTCTCGTATTTACGACGCGGCGTGTAGCCGGTCGTCAGGTAGTTGAAAAGCTCCGTCGCATCCTGGCCAATGGCCTCATTACACGTCAGGAGGCCGAGATCGGTATAGATGCGTGCCGTTACGGCATGATAGTTCCCCGTACCAATGTGTACATAACGGCGAATCCCGTCATAATCCTGCCTGACTACGAGTATGACTTTGCAGTGGGTTTTGAGGCCCACCACGCCATACGTTACATGGATACCGGCCTCCTCCATGCGCGTGGCAAGAGCGATATTTGCTGCTTCGTCGAATCGGGCTTTCAGCTCCACGACGACCGCGACCTGCTTGCCGTTCTGGGCGGCATGGATCAGGGCATCGATGATCCTGCTCTGCCGGGAGGTACGATAAAGGGTCATCTTGATGGCCCGAACCTTGGGATCCTCCGAAGCTTCCAGAAGAAACCGCTCCACGGAGGTTGAAAAAGATTCATACGGATGGTGCAAGAGCACCGAACCGGTATCGCGGATAAGATGGAAAATGCTGCGTTCACCCGGAAGTAACGGATGGTCAATGGGATGAAAGGGAGGATCGCGCAGTTCGGGATACTCCAGCACGGCAATCTCCATCAAGTCGCGCATGGCCATTATGCCCTCCACCTCGAAAACGTCCGCTGTCTCATCCAGTGCCAGTTCGGCAGCCACCATGCCGCGACGGACCGTATCCATCCCTTTCCCGGTCTCGATACGGACAATCGGCGCGAACTTCCGGTCCTGCAGTTCCGACTCGATCATTGCCAGCAGATCGTCGGCCTGCTCCTCGTTCTTTTCCGTATTGGCATTGCGGGTCACCCGGAAAAACTCGCAGCAGACCACCTGCATCCCGGGGAACAGCAGATCCAGATTGTGACACATGACATCCTCGAGCAGGACGAACCGGTCTGCGTTGCCAATCCTTATCAGGCGCGGGATACCGGCGCCAACCGGCACCTTGACCCGTGCAAGGGAGACATCATTTTCCCGGGGGTAGCGTAGTGTCACCAACAGGTTTAAAGAAAGATTGGAGATGAAAGGAAAGGGGTGGGCCGGGTCGATGGACTGGGGGGTGACGAGGGGAAAAATGTTCCGCAGGTAATACTGCCGCATCTGTTTCTTTTCCGCGGCCGAAAGTTCCGGGTAGCCGTGCAGAGCGACCCCCTTTTCCCGCAGCAACTCGAGGATAATCGGAAGCAACTCCTGCTTGGCTTTCTCCAGCTCCCGCACCTTTTCATAACACTCGTCGATCTGCTGCCGGGGGGTCCGGCCATCCACGGTGAGGCTCCGGATTCCGGCGCCATGTTGCTGTTTCAGACCGCCGATCCTCTTCATGAAAAATTCATCGAGGTTGGAACTGACGATTGCAATGAACTTGACCCGCTCCAGGAGAGGAGTCCTCTCATCGCGGGCTTCGTGCAGCACGCGCTTGTTGAAATCGAGCCAGGTCAGTTCCCGGTTGAGATACAGGGAAGCAGGGGACAGGCCCTCCCCGGGATCCGTTTTTTTTCTCACAACGGATTTGGCAGACGGCCCGGAAACGGAAGGTTTCTTTACCGGTGGTTTTTCCGAGGATTGCCGGCCAGACGGCGCGTCACCATCCATATCGTACACCTCGGTTGTCTGGGATGTCATTTTTCCTTCAGAATCACTCATCCGGTTCTCCACGTTGACTGTAGATCGAGCCCCCCCTTCGAGAAGCCACGGAAAATGGAGTAAACCTCCCCAAAGTTACGGAATTGTGTCAATCCAGTTCAGAAAAGCATTTTTTCTACGTTAACATCATACCAGATAACTGGCGAAATCCTCAGTTTTTCACTATTTTTTGCATGATCCCATTTCCGTTCTCATAGGCGAATTATCCACTCGTCATGCAGCAAACGTATGGATCAATAAAATTCTGGTACCAGAAAACACTCGGCAAGCTTTTTCAGGGCATTGCCTGCCAACCATAAAGAAAACCACCTGTTTGCTACAAAATCCGGTTCAGCACGGCAGATAATTCCTCCATCCGGTATGGCTTTACCAGATAGTCTACAAAACCATGCGCCTGATACAAATCGACCAGTTCATCACCGCATGAACAGGCCTTCACCTCACAACCCAACGTCCGCAGCATTTCTACGGCCAGGTCACGAATCGTTTCCTCGTCATCCATCACCAGCACGAATGCACCGCCGGTGGAAAAGGCCGAGGGCACCACAGGTTCCTCGGCCTGGGCATGTTCTCAACGGGAAATTCCTTTAACCGCAGCACCTCCTCGAACTTCTTCCGCTCGGAGATGTCGCGCACCAGGACGACCAGCCGCTTTCCATCAGCCAGGGGAGCGCTCCGCATGCTCACTTCAGCCCAGAACAGTGATCCATCCTTACGGCGGGCACGCCACTCGAACAACTGGGGAATGTCTTCCATTGCCGCGGCAAGATATGCCAGGATATCCTCGCGGGCATAAGGCGGCTCTCCGCTGCTCAAGTCTTGCACGTCAAGGCACAGGGCTTCTTCGCGGCTTTTACACAACACTGCGACACATGGGATTTTACTGGTACATGATATAAACCGGCGTCGGCTTGAGTCGCAGGACATCCTTCGGCGTCATGAGCGGATCACCCTTCTTGGTGTCATTGTAGTAGAAGAGCTTGAATCCGGTATACTGAACCGGCTCGTCGACAATATAATCCTGGTATGACCTTCTCTTAAGATGAGGCCCTCCCCAACCGTCCATATTCATGACGATCTGCACTTCGGGACGCAGTTCGATCCGCGTTGAATTCGTCACCCCGTTGCGGGTAAACCGGTGCACCGTTAAAACCTTCGGCGGCAGATTATACTTTTTTACCAGACCGCGCAGGTAACCGGTGACATAATTGATCTGTTCAGCATCAAAAGTGCCGATCTTCGTTCCGGGAATCTTCATGCTGGCGACGAGGTTGAATTCAGGGTCTATTCCCAGGTGAACATCGGGATTCTTCAAGATCCACTCGAAGCGCGGCAAAAGCGTTCGAATATCCTCATGGCCGGTCTGGATATCAATGAAAAATATGCAGTTGGCCTCACGAGCCCATTGATAAACCTGGTTCACAATATCATCCGGCATGATCATTCGATACTTTCCCGCCTTGCCCGGCGTCCCCTGGGCAACCACCGCAATCAGGTGAAGTGCCGGCAACACCGGCTTTGAAGGGTCCGCGGACTGCCAGCGATTCGACTCCTCCATGAGACGACGGATCATGTCTTTTTTCTCGTACTGTCCCAATGCGCCCATTTTTTTGGAAAGGGGATTGCCATAGTAGGCGACAATCCGTTTCCGCGGCAGAATGGCCCCCGGAAGCGGCGTTGGAGATTTCACCGGCCACCCTTTCTTTTTTGCGATTTCCGGGTCCTCTCCCGGGAGGTAGACGGGTTTCTTTTCACCCGGTGATTTTTCATCTGCGTGTTCTTCCGAAGCAGCGCCCGACTTCTTTTCAGTAACGGCGGATGATGCCGAAGAATGCGCAGTGAAAGCCGAACTGTGTGGCGTTAGCACAGGAGCGACTTTATGGCTGTTTTCGGCATGTGCCTGCACAGAGGGAGGATTTCCCTTGTCGCTGCGGCACCCCGAAAGTGTCAGGAGCAGCACCAGCGGAACAAGCAGCCGGGAAAATCGAAACGGAAGAACGGTAGTAAATCTATTCACGGGTTGCCTCGTTTGAAAACGTGAAATAGCGTCGCGCACGACCGGTGATAATACACGCTCTCGACCGGTGATGTCAAAACGAAAAACCGCTCCGTTTCAGGGCCGGAATTCATCTGGCGCACCCCATTTCTTCACCTTCTTTTTGTCCATCGGCCGGGAATTAAAGCAGACCCGCCCTGCATCGGATCCGGCAATCCGCCGGGCCATTCCCCCCTCAGGAAAGCTGCACATCATGCAGGAAAATTAATTTTAGGAACACTAAACTTCCCGACAGACGGTCCGATAAGGTTTTTTGTATAAACGAGGTCCTCGACCGTCCGAAAGCTCCATAGAATACTTTGACTGGAGGAATTGAAATGACGAAGCAGATGCAATCCTGTAATGCGGCTGGATCAATGACCGGCACCATAGGGGGAGGGATTTTTTCCGCTATCCATACCTGGCTCATGCGGGTCAAACTTCGCTACAAAATTACCTTGCTCGTGGTCACGAATGTCCTGCTCGTAGCAGGCAGTGCAGCGGCCGGGCTGTATGCCGTCAGGAGCATATCCGCTCATCTCGAGGCCGGAGGAGCGGCTGAAGCATCTCAAGAGTTCCTGGCCGAAACACTCCGTCAGCTTCTCTTGACCTCCGGTTCGATACTCCTCGTGAGCATAATTATGGGAATATTCCTGGGCTACCTGGTCTTCAAATCCGTTGCCGACCCGCTGGCCATCGTATCGAAAGTCGTGGAAGCCGTGGAGTCGGGCGACCTGACCATCAGGGCACAGGTCCCCTATGGCGGAGGTCTGGGCAAGCTGGCGGTGAAGATCAACAATATGGCCGACCAGACGCTCGACGTCATCGGCAAACTGGCGGCCGCGATCGACCAGCTCGGCTCCAGCACCGCGACCCTGCAGTCGAGCTCGAACAGCCTTGATTCGGCGGTGAGCGACGCCACCATGCAGTCCTCATCATCTGCGTCGGCAGCGGAAGAAATGTATGCCACCGCCGAAGAAATCGCCAGAAACTGCTGCCATGCGGCTGAAAGCGCAAAGCAGACCAGCGACGCTGCCAGGGACAGCGAGAAAGTCATTGTGGAAACAGCCGCCCTCATGGAAAACCTGTCACAGGGAGCCATCAGGACATCGGAAATCGTCCAGAGCCTCGGTGAAAGCTCTGACAAAATCGAGGAAATTGTCGTAACCATCGAAGAGATTGCCGACCAGACCAACCTCCTGGCTCTTAACGCGGCAATCGAAGCCGCACGCGCCGGTGAACACGGCAGGGGTTTTGCCGTGGTTGCGGACGAAGTCCGCAGGTTGGCGGAACGGACCGGCAAGGCAACCCGCGAAATATCCGTCATGATCAAGGGTATCCAGAGCCAGACCAAGGAAGTGGTGCAATCCATGGGTGAAGAGGCTGAAAAAGTCAAGCTTGGTGCGGAGGCATCGGAAAAATCTGGCCAGGCCGTAGCGGAGATCATCTCCCTGGTATCACTGCTCGACGAAAAAGTGGCACAGATCGCCACGGCCGCTGAACAGCAGTCCGCCACGACCCAGGAAATGACCCAGAGCCTCCAGCGCATCACCGAGTCCGTCAACACGGCAGCAACGGAAGCACAGCACAGCAACCAGGAGTCCGCTGCCCTGGCGCAACTATCCGGGACGCTGCAATCGATCGTGCATCGGTACAAGGTCGCCTGAAGCCTCGTCCCGCCGGGGGTGAAAACATATTAAAAAAGAAACGGCCGTATTCATACAAGGATGCGGCCGTTTCCTTTTCCCTGTTCGACACGGAATGACAGGGGAGGCGAGCACCTTCCGATCATTCCAGGGAGACTCAACATGAAATAGAAAATGTGCCTATGCAGCCTTGGCGGCAAAGGCCTTGAACAGGTCAAATTCCTTCCTGATCTGGTTGATCAGGGGAGCCGCGCTGATGATCTCGCCATTTTGCAGGAAAATTTCCATTCTTGCTACCGATTCCTGTAACGGGTTTGCCGACATATTCGCCGCGGCACCCTTCATCAGGTGCACCAGGCGGCGGATAAGATCCATATCCCGCTCGCTGAACGCCTTCTGCAATTTTTCGAGGTTGTGCGCATAGTCATCGATAAATCCCTGCAGAATTTCCTCGAGGACCTCTTCGTCGCAATCGATGCGTCGCCGCAGCTCGTCGCGGTCGAACACTCTTTTTGAATGTTCGGGACAGTGGTGATCATCGGCAACGTCCAGGCGAGACGACAACCCGGAAAGGGCTCGATGAACCACTTCCTTGAGATCCTTGGGATACAGGGGCTTGGAAATGTAATCGTCCATGCCGACGGCCAGGCACTTCTCCCGGTCGCCTTTCATGGCATGGGCCGTCATGGCGATAATCGGAATATGCGCCCCCGAAACGGCCTCTCGCCGGCGGATTGCCTCCGTTGCCTCAAAGCCGTCCAGTTCAGGCATCTGGATATCCATCAACACCAGGTCGTAGGGAACCATCTCGAGGGCCGCCAGGGCCTCTTTGCCGTTTGCAACCGCATCGGCCCGATAGCCGAGATTATCCAGAATGCGGAGGATTACTTTCTGATTGGTGCTGTTATCTTCGGCAAGCAGTATGCGGATATTGTTTTTTACCCCCTTCCGGGCGAACTCCGGATTCTCGACCCCGAGGCGGAATCCCTGATACGACGTTTTCATGCTTCCGGACAGCGCCATCAGGCAATAATACAACTCATCCAGCTTAACCGGCTTCTGCAGGCGGGCGGTAAAGATATCGTCGGAAAGGTCGCTCATGAATATCTTCTCCCCGATGGGCGAGACATGAATCAGGACCGTATCACTGAGATCCCGGTCTTTTTTGATTTCATTTCCGAGTCTAGAGGAACTGCCCCGGGCAAGCTGTCGACCGATGAATGCGTAGGAAAACGGATCGTTCTCCGCCGCCGCGGCACGCAGGAGGGCGATGGCTTCGTCTTCATCACGTGCCTCGGCAAACCGGTATCCCCACAGACGAAGCTTTTCCGTTATCGCCAGGCGGCTCGTAGCGCTTGCATCGATCACCAGGATGCGGTCCTTGAGACTTTCGTCGGGAACGACAAACATTTTGTTTTTCCATGCTGATTGCTTGGCGAACTTGATCGACAGGAAAAACGTGGAGCCCTCGCCTTCCCGACTCTCTACTTCGATTGAACCTCCCATCATTTCCGCCAATTGTTTCGAAATGGCAAGGCCCAAACCGGTTCCGCCGTATCTGCGTGTCGTAGATGCATCTACCTGCGAAAATAATTCAAAAATGCCCCCGATATGTTTCCGAGGTATGCCGATGCCGGTATCGCTTACGGAAAAACGGATCCAGGCATGACGCTGGTCTTCTCTGTCCAGCGTTGCCCTGAGCACGATTTCTCCCTGATGGGTAAACTTCAGGGCGTTGCTGAGCAGATTGACCAGTATCTGGCGCAATTTGCCCGGATCACCGGACACCAGGGTCGGGATGTCCGGGCTGATGAGGCAGTTGAAATCAAGACCCTTGGTATAGATACTCGTGGCCATGAAATCACAGATGTCCTCGACGGTAGACCGAAGGTCGAATCCTACGGTTTCGATATCAAGTCGACCTGCCTCTATTTTGGAATAGTCGAGGATGTCGTTGATGATGGTCAACAGGGAGTCCGCCGATGCACGCACGATTTCGGCATATTCACGCTGTTCCTGGTTCAGATGCGAGTCAAGCAGAAGGCCCGTCATGCCGATCACGCCGTTCATCGGCGTACGGATCTCGTGACTCATGTTGGCAAGGAAAAGGCTCTTTGCCTTGTTTGCGGTTTCGGCGGCCTCTTTGGCTTTACGCAGTTCTTCCTCCACCAGCTTCCGCTCCGTTACATTATCGTAGGTAACCAGGACACCGAAAACCTTGTTGTCTTTTCCGCGGAGGGGAATCTTGTTTTTCCTCAACCAGGAAACCTTGCCGTCATTCAACAGCAGAGCCTCTTCGTAGTTCATCTTCGGCATACCCTGTTCGATCACCAGTTGGTCATCACCGCGCATGCCGTCGGCATTTTCTTTCCAGGGCATTTCGAAATCATTCATTCCGGTTATAGCGCAAGGATTGTCCAGGCCGATGTCTTCGGTGAAGGACTTGTTGCATCCCAGGAAATTGAGATTCGTGTCTTTCCAGTAAACCCGCTGCGGAATATTGTCGAGGACCAGTTGGAGCATCTGCTGCGAGCAGAATAAATCCTCCTCCATTCTCTTCCGCGCCGTTATATCGATACCGCAGCCGACGAGATAGGTGATGGATCCGATCTCCTGACGTTTTCCATCCAGGAGGAAAAAGTGTTCCACGCCGTCCCTGCTTCGCAACCTGAATTCCGTCTCCGTCTCACCCCGCTCGAAGACTTCGGCAATCTTGCCGGCAAAAAACTCCCGGTCATCTTCGTGGACAATGGAAACCACGTCGACGGCCAACAGCTTTTCCGGTCGGAGCCCCGTAATCTGTTCCAGTTGATGATTCCATCGACAGAGACGGCCCTCCCTGTCGAGAACGAACAGCACGCCCGGCAGGCTTTCCATGATGGTTTTGAGGAATTGCTTCTGTTCCTGAAGCGCATCCTTGGCCTTGGTACGCTCATCGACTTCCCGTTGCAGAACTTCATTGAGGTTCGCCAGTTCGATAGTACGCTGGCGTACCCGCTCTTCAAGCTCATTGTGAGCCTGGAGCAGCATTTTCTCCGCCTGCCGTCGTTCGGTGATATCGAAGATAATCGAGATGACCCCACCGACGATGCCTTCTTTCGTGGTAAAAGTCGCTTTCTTGAAAATGATGTTGTGCTGCTTGCCGTCGGCCAGATCCATCTGGGATTCGTACGTTTTCACGCCGGGAGAGCGCAACAGCTCCTCATCCATACCGGTAAGGATATCCGCGGTATCTTCAGGCATGACGTCGTATACCGCCTTGCTCAAGATTTCAAGCCGCGGCATCCGGACAAATTCCTCGAATGCCTTGTTGCAACCAAGGTAGTTGCCCTCGAGATCCTTGTAGTACAGCGGCAGCGGGATACTGTCGATAATTTCCTGCAGGAAAAACCATTGCTCCTGCAGGTATTCACTCGCCTGCTTGAGCTCGGTCAGGTCTTCGAACGCTACCATCGAGCCGATCGTTGCCCCGGTCGAGTCCTTGATAAGGGTCGAAGTGAAACGAATCCACCTGCCTGTTTCCCCCATCAGTGGGAAGAAGTCGGTAACCTCGTAGATTCCTTCCTTGTATTTGGATTTGTTGTACTTGCCGGCAAACCATTTTTCAATTTCATCCACCTTGCCGGCAAGCAGAAGATCGGCAACCATCGGGCGCTGGCCGCCGTAAAAAATGTCGGCATGGCGGCTTGTTCCGATGATCGTTTCGGCCTTGACTCCCGAACAGAGTTCCATCGCTTCGTTCCAGTGGATGACCTTGTGGTCCAAATCCAGAATGAACTGGGGAAACGGCGCTCCGTGAATGACCGCCTTCAGGCTGGCTTCATTATCTTTCAGCGCCTGCTCGGCCTTCTGGCGATATCTGACCAGCAACACGGAAATTGTCGTAAAAAGCAATATCAGCAGCGTTGCCGTAAACAGAAGCGTGTTTCTGAGATCCTTGTACGTTTCGAAAAAATCTGATTTCTTTACGCCCACATACAATGCACCGATAACATTCCCTTTCGCATCCATGATGGGATCATAGGCGGAAAGGTAGGGCGTTCCTAAAATTGTGGTTTCCCCACGATATGACTGCCCTTTTACGAAAACAGGCTCATAAGCCGCACCGTGCAGACCGGTACCGACCGCCCGACTGCCGTCGTCCTTGCGAATATTCGTGGAAATTCTGGTATCGCCCATGAAAACCGTGGCGCTGCATCCGGTCAATTCCTTGATCTTGTCGGGGAGCTCATAATTCCCGTTCAGAACATAGTCGCCGATCATCAATGTGCCGTTGACAACGTGAAAGGTTTTGCCTTTAACCTTGATCAATTCCCAAAAGGTTTTGATGTTGTTGTCAAGTATGTGCTCGGCTTTTTCCTGGGCATCGATATAAATTTCCGAAAGAAAAAACCATGTTGCACTGGCAATCGCCAAGGCCACGAAAAGAACGTTTATAGGTACCAAGTAGTGAAGTTTCTTCATTTCCTGAATCCTTTTTCTGTACCGCCAAAATGTCGTGACATTTCGACTGGTCAGACTACGGAGCGGACAGGGAGGCACCCTGCTTCAATCGAATCTTCCTTGCAGGAACATTCGCCCAGAAACTGATCCAGGATGCCGGGAAGCGTTCCCACAGTAACCCCGTGAAACACTATGCCGTTGATTTCGAGATTTGGTCCCTTTCTGCACATTTCCTCGCATCTGCTGCCCACCAGTTCGATCTCTGATGAACAGCCACGCTCTTCCAGGTAAATCTGAATGAATTCGAGGTTTTTTCCGTTTCCCCGCTGGAAACAAGAGCTTCCCATGCAGATTTTTATTTTCACTTTCACGGCAACTCTCCTTCGGTCAGTGCGCGGCCATCTTGCGCTTGGTCATCTTCACGGACAGCACCGCAAAGCCGGACGAAAGATCTTCATTCTGGGTAATCACATCATCTGGAACCACGAGGTTCGCCGATGTAAAGTTCCAGATACCCTTGACTCCCGCGGCAACAAGGATATCCGTGACATCCTGGGCTTCCTCGGGCTGGACACACAGAATGGCTAGGCAGACGTTAATTCTTCTGGCCAGCTCCCCGAGCCGCTCCAGCCCGAAAACGGGGATGCCATTCGCTTCAGACCGTGATTTCTGCGGCTCTTTATCGAACGCGGCAACAATTCTCAGGCCGAGATTCATCAAATTCTGGTTACTGAGAAGCGAAGAACCGAGTTGTCCGACACCGATGAGAAACGCATCCAAGGTGTCACCCAACCCCAGGAACCCCTCTATTCCCCCGATGAGGTCCTGTATGCTGTAGCCGATACGGGGAGTCCCGGTTATACGGGTCAACTCAAGATCCTTGCGCACCAAGATCGGCTCGATCCCCATCCTTTCCGCAAGGTGGGAAGAGGAAACCGTCTGTTCCCCTTTTATGGAAAGCTCCCGAAGAAGGTTGAGATAGGCCGGCAGACGCCTGATGGTGGGCAATTTATCGATTTTAAGATCTCTTCTTTTCATTACTGGTAACTGCCTTCCCTTTAAAATTAGCTGCAATGGAAACGTCCGGATCATCCGGACAGATTTCAGTAGACCGGAGCATCAAGAGAGCAAATAGCCTGCCAAACACCTCAATCACGGCTAACATATCGAATAGACGAATGAAACATAAAAAAATAACAGCTGTAATTGCTATTACCCAGGTTATAGCATGTCACATTAAACCAGTTAAACCCAACAGTAACTAACTGAAAAAACTATTATTATAATATTTGTTATGATTATAACAAATTTCATTGCACTGTATTATCAACACAACGCATATGTCTTCTTACGGAATGATCAAACAAGAATCCCCGTAATCGTTCTTGCATTTCGGGATTTGCCATGACCGATTGAGTGCGGGCACAAGATGGTATGAAGGTGGGGCGCAAGGAGGGATTATCAGTTTTCGAACCGACTCTCAATTCTTTTGAAAATGCTTCAGACGCTTACTCAAAGCCGGCTGAGATATCCCCAGCATCCTGGAAGCTATCGTCTGGTTGTTGCCGGACCGCTCGAGAGCCTCAAGGATCAGAAGCTCGGTCGCTTCCTGAATCGTCGGAAGCTGTTCGCAGCAAGCAAAGATATTGTCCCGGTTTTTTTCACCGCCGGCTGTCCCGGCGGCAGCCCTTTCCAACGGAGCGAGCATTTTGTCGAAATGACTAACCAACAATATATCCGTCTTGCAAACACTCGCGGCATCGAAGATCAGCGATTTCAATTCCCGGACATTGCCGGGGAAGGAATACACCGCCAGGCGGTTGAGTATTTTCTTCGAGACAACAGGCTTCCTGATCTTTAACTGTTCAACGGCTTCGTCAAGAAAACGATCGACCAGAATCGGGATATCCTGCTTTCTTTCCCGTAACGGCGGAATGCATACATGGTGAATATTGAGCCGGTAATACAAGTCTTTACGGAATGCGCCTTCGGCCTGTTTTTCCAGCAAGTCCTGATTCGTCGCAACGACAATGCGGGCCTCCAGGCGCCTGGGCCGGTCGCTGCCCAATGGTATATATTCCCCCTCTTGCAGCAACCGCAATAACTTGAGTTGCGAAACGTGACTCAGATCACCGATTTCATCAAGAAAAAGGGTGCCGCCGGAAGCCTTCTCCACCAACCCCTTTCTCATCTCATTCGCTCCGGTATAGGCTCCCTTAACGTGACCGAAAAGAGTATCGGCAAAAATCGCATCATCAAGGCCGGCAACATTAACGGAAACCAGTGGCCCCGAACCTTTGCCGCAGGCATGAATCGCCCGGGCGAACAACTCCTTGCCGACGCCGCTTTCGCCCGTAAGCAGTATCGGCTGATTGCTCTTGGTAACCAACTCCAGATATCTGAAAATCGCCAGCATTGCCGGATCCCGCGTTATGATTTCACTGAAAACCTCGGGACAATTCAGCTTGTCACTGAGAAATTGGCTGCTCATCTCGATATTTTCCCGTTGGAGATTGAGCATTTTGATGGTGCGAAGAACCCCTGTGACGATTCGGTCCTCTTCATCGGTCTTTACGAAATAATCGAACGCCCCCAGCCTCATGCACCTGATCGCGGTTTCCAGCTGGTTCATGCCGCTCAGAATGATCACCGGAATATCAGGATGCTCTTCGATAATAAGAGGAAGCAACTCTTCACCGGACACATGAGGCATGGTCAGATCAAGCAGGATGATCCCGATGTTTTCCTCATCCAGAATGTCCATGACCAACCTGCTGTCCAGGCATTTGACGATATTGTTGATTCCCGCCGATCGCTCCAGGATGATGCCCAGGCTGCGCAACCAGCCAGCCTCATCATCCACCAGCAAAATGCTGTATGAAGGAAATAACACTTCGGACATACCGGTTACCTCTCCTTCCACAAAGGCAGGGCCAACCTGACCGTAGTGCCTTTTCCGTATTCGGAGGTAAAAACGAGTTCACCCCCATGAGCCGTCACTATGCGCTCGGAAATGGAAAGGCCGAGCCCGGTCCCCCCCATCTCCCGCTTGGTGGTAAAAAACGGCGAGGTCAGATGTGTCATGTGTTCAGGCCGCACACCCACTCCTTCATCCGCAACGAAGACCTCGACCATCTCCGTCCGGTCGTCAAAAGCTGTCCACACCGTGATCCGTTGCGATGAAACCTCCAGGGCTTGGCAGGCATTCATGAGCAAATTAACGACAACCTGCTCAATCCGTTGCGCATTACCTCTTACTTTCGGCAGGTTTTCCGCATAGCGCACCGCAAAATCACGCGTTGAATCCCTCAACATTTTCCCAACCAGGCGAACGGCTGTCCGCACCAGCTCGTTGACATCCAGAAAATCTTCACATGTTGCATCATCCTTGCGGGCAAAATTCTTGAGATCCTCGACAATCCGCTTGATGCGCCGGGCGCTTTCCAGCAGCTCATCGAACATTTCCGGGATCTCCTGCCGCATTTTTGAAAAGTTCAGTCCGCCAAGCTTGAAATCTCCATGTTCCTCATAGTACTTCTCGAGAATCGGCTCGGCATCCCGGAACGCCTCCATGAGAATCGGTGAATTCAAGAGGATGAGTCCGTTCGGATTATTGATTTCATGGGCAATCCCGGCCATGAGAAAACCAAGGGCCGCCATTTTTTCCGCCTGGACCAGTTGCTGCTGGCCAAGTTGAATCTCTCTTTCAGCCTGTCGACGGTCGGTTATATCCAGCACTGAACCGACGAATTTGTCGCTTTTACCGCCTGATTCCCGCAGGATTTTTCCCCGCGCATGCAGAATACGCTCTATCCCGTCGGCGCCGACGGCCCGGTATTCGACATCATATGGTTTTCCTTTCTTCAATGTTTCGGAAAGCTTTTCGGCAACCCGCTCCCTATCCTCCGGATGTATGTAATCGAACACCGAATCTTCGGAACGACCCGATTCCCGGGGAGAAAGGCCGAGCAATCGAAAGAATTCATCCGATCGATACTCTTCACCGGTCTCAAGATCATATTCCCAGCTGCCAAGATGAGCCAGGGCTTGCGCCTCGGCAAGGTTCTGCCCGCTTTTGGTCAGTTCTTCAACACGAGCAGAAAGAGTGGACTGCAAGCCAAGCACGCGTTGTCCGACTTTTATTCGGGCGAGCAGTTCATCGGCATTAAACGGTTTCACGATGTAATCATCCGCACCGGAACCCAACCCGAACACCACATCGTCCTGATAGCCTTTACAGGTCAGAAGAATAAGGTATGGCTGCGTTTGCGAACCGTTTTCACGCATGCTGCGGCAGATATCGACCCCGTCCATGCCGGGCATCATCCAATCGAGAATTGCCAACTGGGGGGCATCATCAGCCTGAAGAGCCTGAAAAGCTTCAATTCCGTCACAACAGCAAATAACATCAAAACCTTTTTTACGCAATATCGCCAAAAGGATTCTGCGTGTAGTCAGATCATCATCCGCAATGATAATTTTCATGGTAACCTTTATTATCTGTCCAGCCTGCGCCCGCCCAGTTGCATCATTCCAGAAAACAGCACAACAAGTCTCCTGGCACTCGTTCCGGGACGCTCAAAAACGCCGCCATCACACCTCCATGCCAAGCTGGCTTTGAAGATTATCAGGAGCCAGATCGGTTTTTTCATCCGACAAATGGGTATTGTACCTTTCCTGGCGAATTCCGTCTATCCTCTTGTTCAGGCACGCCCCCGTGCAAAACCGGGAAGCAGACACGCGCAAAATAATTCCTGGACCCAGCAGGCGAACCGGAATGGGCAAAACAACACGAAACACTATCTATTCACCAAACATCAATCATAGCTGCACTGTTTAAAGGTGCTACAGAATTATTGAGGTACCGCCACTTGATCTGTGCGTGCACAAAAACCCGTCCGACACTAGCAATCAAGCCATTTTCCATGGATATTACAGAGATAAACAGATAAAGCTCTTTGCAAAACAGACATGTTTGGCAACTGCCAACAGTACTTCAGGACAGCACCAGCTGTAGAACCTTTCAATATTTCATCCGGTGACAAATTTGACCCTCATGAAATGCAAGCTATACTTCTATATTAGATTGGTTTTGTTTATTTTTCTTCAATGAAAGGGGGTCGCAATGATGGAAACGTTCTTAGGACAATTCTCACAAATCAGCGGACTGTATATTCCGAGGATACTTGGCGCACTGGTCATTTTTATTATCGGTTGGCTTATCGCCCTGGTACTTTCCGCTGCGATGAAAAACGTATTGCAACGAATTTCGTTGAACACCCGTCTTGCCCGATGGGTCAGTACCGAAGAGGAAGAAAAACCTATCGACCTGGAAAAAGGCATTTCCAAATTACTGTTTTACCTGATCATGCTCTTCGTACTGGTTGCGTCCTTTCAGACGCTTGGTGTAACGTTAATTACCGAGCCCATCAACAACCTTCTCAATGCTCTTTTCACGTACGCTCCTCAACTGCTCGGCTCCCTGGTACTGGTAATCGTGGCTTGGGTAGTGGCGAAAGTAATGAAACTGCTGGTTGAGAAAGGTTTGACCACGGCGAAATTAAATGAAAAACTGGGAGACAAGGCAGGCGTCGAAGCGGAAAAACTCCCTATGTCGAAAACTCTTTCGGAACTGGTCTTCTGGTTGGTTCTGCTCATGTTCTTTCCCGCCATATTGAGCACACTGGGGCTCGAAGGCCTTCTCAGACCGGTCCAGGGAATGATAAACAAGATTCTCGACTTCCTTCCCAATATCTTCACCGCCGTACTGATAGGTCTGGTGGGATGGATCATTGCCCGCATCGCACAAAAGATCGTGACCAATGTTTTCGAAGCAATCGGTGCGGACCGCTTAAGTGAACGACTGGGAATAGCAACGGTGCTGGGCAAACAGAAGCTGTCCGGCGTTCTGGGCATGATTATCTATGTGCTGATACTGCTGCCGATCCTGGTCGCGGCACTCAACGCCCTCCAACTGGAAGCCGTAACACAACCGGCCAGCAGAATGCTGGAAATGATACTGACCGCCTTGCCTAATATTTTTGCCGCGGCGCTGATTCTGTTTGTCTCATATATTATCGGTCGTGTTGTTGCGAACCTTGTCGCAAACACGCTTGAAGGAATCGGCTTCAACAGGATTCTCGCTCACTTGGGAATCGGTAGAGAAATTTCCGAAGGAAACTGGACACCATCGGCGGTCACCGGCCACCTGGTTCTGGTCGGCATCATGCTCTTCGCCTTTATCGAGGCGGCCGACCAGATGGGCTTCTCAATGCTGTCGACAATATTCGCCCAGTTCACGGTTCTGGCCGGCCACATCGTCCTGGGAGTCATAATTTTCAGCATCGGCTTGTTCCTGGCAAATCTCGTTTACAAGACGGTACTCTCAACCAGCACGGCACAAGCAAAACTGCTTGCCGTGTCAGCACGAATAGCGACAATCGTTCTGGCTACCGCCATGGCCTTGCGACAGATGGGCCTGGCCGACGACATCGTCAACCTGGCGTTCGGATTGCTTATCGGGGCTATCGCAATCGCGGTTGCAATAGCGTTCGGTTTTGGAGGACGGGAAATCGCCGGACGGGAACTTGCGGAATGGATTGCTGCAATGAAGGCGAAGCCCCCGAAGTCTTCCGGAACGGAATAGCCGGATGCCTATTTCAAGCAAAGCACCCCCGGCAACGCCGGGGGTGCTTTCGTATTTGTGTATGCCCGACCAACGGAAATTCGTTGTCTGGTTGACGTATGCTTTTGTACTTGTCCAAAGCATTCTTCCGGCTTAAATTGCCGTAACGAAATTCTATAATTTCACTTCTTGCAGCAGGAACAATGACACGGATATTTATGGCAACCATTGTCTTTAATGTTTTGCTGATGTATACCGTCACCCTTCTTCTGGGTGCGGGACAGGCTGTAGCAGGTCATCAATCAGTGGCATATCCCTCCGGAAATCCGACGCCGGCAATGCCGGTCATCACGGTTGTTTATGACAACAACCCGTACCGTGAAGGTCTAGAAACCGCATGGGGATTTTCCTGCCTTGTGGAAGGAATGGAAAAAACCATCTTATTCGACACGGGAGGAGACGGCAAGAAGCTCCTGGCCAACATGGACAAACTGAGAATCGCTTTGCGGACAATAGACGTAGTTGTTGTTTCCCACATTCACGGAGACCATACGGGAGGGCTGAGTTTTCTTCTAACGAAAAATCCTCATATCATGACATATCTGCCGGAGTCGTTTCCGGAATCTTTTTTTCGGGAGACGAGAAAGCACGGATCAAAGGTAGTTGAAATTAGCGGCCCCTTGAAGATTTGTAACGGAGTTTACTCCACCGGGGAGCTTGGCGCTTCGCCCAGGGAACAGTCACTGGTTGTCGTTACCGCCAAGGGGCTCGTCATCATAACCGGCTGTGCCCATCCGGGTATTGAAAAGATTGTGCGCACGGTCAAGAAGAATTTCGGAAGAGAAATATTTCTGGTGCTCGGAGGTTTTCATTTGACCGCCAGCAGCAAAGAAGAAATTCAAGCAATAATTGCCAAATTGAAAGCTTTGGGAGTACACTGCGTGGCGCCCTGTCACTGCACGGGTGAGACTGCGCGCAAACTTTTCATGAAAGCCTTCGGCGCCGGCTTTATCGACGCCGGTGTCGGCAAAGTCATAGATACAGTTCAGCTGCAATGACGAAATGATCGGCCTGCAAAAGGATACGGAACACGAAAAAGCCGTCAGGAGTGACGGTAAAAGGAAGGCCCTGGCGCCAATAGCGGGTCACGCACCCGCGGTGCGGGGCGACTTCATCACACATTGAATCATTTTTCATCTACCGGGGGAGAAATAACCAATGAAAGTCAGTACTGTTTGCCAGATGCGCGCCATGGATCGTGCCGCCATTGAACAATACGGCATTATCGAGGATCTGTTGATGGAAAACGCCGGCCATGCCGCCTTTTCCGTTTTGAAGCAGATGTGTCCTATAGCAAACCGCACCTTCTTACTGTTTTGCGGTCTCGGAAACAATGGCGGAGACGGCTTCGTCGTGGCACGCAAAATTCATTCGGCCGGGGGGCTGGCCAAGGTTCTGATATTGGGCGATCCGGACTGCTTTAGCGGCGCGGCGCACCGCAACCTGGACATCATCCGGCGGATGCCGCTGGACATCCGCCGCCTCGATTCCGTCCAGGGACTGGCCGGCGAACTGGCTCATTGCACAATGGTGGTCGACGGCATCTTCGGCACCGGCTTGTCGCGTCCGGTGGAAGCTCTGCACCGGGAAGTCATTGAAAGCATTAACGCCGGCAACAAGCCGGTATTGAGTATCGATATTCCATCAGGGGTCGAAGGTGATACCGGGCGGATCCTTGGCTGTGCGGTACGCGCCGACCATACCGTAACCTTCGGTTTGCCCAAGATCGGCAACCTTCTCTTCCCCGGTCACGAACTGTGCGGCCAACTGCACGTCAGCCACATCTCTTTTCCTCCAGCCTTGTACAACAGCGATACGTTGCAAGTGGCGATCAACATCCCACCGCCTTTGCCGGCGCGGAATATTAACGGCCACAAGGGCTCTTTCGGCCAAGCGCTGTTCATTGCCGGCGCGGCAGGCTACCTGGGCGCGCCCTGCTTTGCCGCTCTGTCATTTCTCAAGGCCGGCGGCGGCTACAGCCGCCTTGCCGCCCCTGCCTCCGTTACCCCCTTCATTGCCATGAAGGGCAGCGAAATCGTCTTTCTGCCCCAGCAGGAAACAGCTGCCGGCAGTATTGCCCTGAACTGCCGGAATACTCTGTTGGACCTGGCGAACAAACTGGACTTTACGGTGCTGGGACCGGGGCTTTCGCTCGAAGCCGAAACCCAACAGCTGATACGCGAACTGACGGCCGCCATCGAACAGCCGCTGCTACTCGATGGCGACGGCATCACTGCCGTCTGCGACAATCAGGATCTGGTACGGAACCGTCAGGCGCCGACTATCCTCACCCCGCACCTGGGTGAAATGGCACGTTTGACCGGTCGCACGGCAGCAGAAATAGAAACTGACAAAATCGGGGTACTGCGACAGGCGTCGGCCGACCTGAATGCAGTAATAGTCCTCAAGGGCGCGCATAGCCTGATAGGCTGTCCTGACGGACGAATATTCGTCAACCTGAGCGGCAACAGCGGCATGGCCTCGGCCGGGTCCGGGGACGTGCTGACCGGCACCATCGCCGCCATGCATTGTCTCGGCCTGTCGATAATCGAGGCAGTCTGCAAGGGAGTTCTCCTGCACGGCGCAGCCGGTGATTTGGCCGCCTTGGAACGTGGCGAAGACGGCATGACCGCACAGGATATCCTCGATCATCTGCCGCTGGCCATGAAAACGGACCGCACAGGCTGGCCTGAGGCGCCGGCGAGACGTTACGCCGGACCGATGCCGACGTAACGAGTGACATGAACTACGAAATTTGTCTGAATCCGTGACGCTTTCACGCCTGCGCGGAGCGCCTCGGTTTTTTGTATTGCCGTCGCATGAAACCGTCCAACGCTGTTAACCCAGCGTAACAGGCATGAAACGACGTCAACGACGTTTAAGCCCCGGCATTGCTCGCCTTGATGTTCAGGCGTCACGGATTCAGGATTTGTTTAACGTTCAACAACACTCATTTCTTAGTTTCTTTCGACACACAGGGATGATCCTTTACGTCACCGTGACACTCCTTGATCTTCTCTGGTGAACATTCCTCGGGTTTGCCCTTGAGCTGTTCCGGTTTCTGACAGCATTTACCTTTCTCACACATGGTTGACCTCCTTATTTAGTTTGAGATACCGTGTAAATAACTTCTCCGCATGACAACTAAAATGGGACATCCTTTAGTCCTTGACCTCAAATACACCCTTGGTGATTTCGTTCCACTCCGCCAAGGTCTCTTCATTAACCCGATAATGGACAAAATAGCCTTGTTTGTTCGCGACAACAATATCAACATCGCGCAGTACTCTAAGATGCTGTGAAATTGCCGCAGGCGTAATATCCAAAGCGTTTGCAAGCGCATTCACACAAAGCGACCGATGTTTCAACAGGTCGATCATCCGTACCCGTGTTCCCACTGACAACACCTTGAAGATGCGGGCCTGCTTTTCCGGATCAACCACAGCAACTCCTTTGTTTAAGTGACTATGCATATACTTTATTACTCATATCACTTGGTGTCAAGAGATATTGGATGAACACTCGTGTCCGATTCAGGAAACTCATGCTGATGTGTTCACTGAAATAAAACGAAGAATGCCCCTCTACGGTGTGAGATTTCGCCTCTCCTGATGTGCATAGGGTCGGTTCGGTCAGATTTGAAAAACGTATGAATGGCGTTACACTGTTGATAAAACTAGTAATCACTTCCATAGGAAAGGAAGTGATAAAAATGAGAGGGCGTTTCCGTTTCTATTGGCCTTACTGTCGCCATTGCGGCGCACCGCGCCACCCATGGGCCTTTTACGGGCCTCCGCCGTGGTGGTGGATGGAAAGACAGTCTCCTGAGGAGGAAGAAGCGGATTTGAAAGAACACAGAGAAATGCTGAAGGAAGAAATTGCCGCCGCCGAGGAACAGCTTAAAAAACTTGAAAAAGAGAAATAAAAAGTATGGAAGGGGGCGCATCGCGCCTCCTGTCGTCTGATAAAAGACTTGAGACTTTCCTCTAAAAAAAGGGAAGCCCCATGTCGGGCAAACATGGGGCCAAGGAAAATTGGATATGGGAGAATATCCATGCGTAATGTACCATATTATATAACGGCCTGCAAATGAATAATTGCACGAGGTAACAACAAAACAGGCCGATGATGACTTGGCAATTCCCGTCAAAATCTCTCGGATCTTTGGAAAATTATACATGGATTTCATAATTGATTTCACTCGAATTACTGGAAGGTACGGCACTGATCTACAGAGACCGAAAGAATGCAGGCGAAAAGTGGCGTAAAAACTAGTGCACAATCGGGACAAAGCAAACATAGTAGTACTGGGACTGCCTCGTGGGGTATACCTGTCGCATGCGAAATAGGCCAAAGAGCAATACAATGGCAAAGAGGGATCAGTTTAGGATATGGCCTTGGATTTATGGCTCGCCAGCGCGGATGGACCTGGGCACTGGGAAGAAAATATTTCATTGCAACAAAGGGTATCAGCAACTTTTAGGGACATAACCTATGAAGCAATTGGGTTGCATAACAAGAAAATATCGGCCGATTCAGGGACAAACATGTTGAGCAGGGGAATAATATCGTAGCCCAAATAATTTTGTTGTTGTGAGTAGATCCCGTAGAGTTTTTTTCAAGCAAAACTAACAGCAAACCCGTCCACGCACAAGCACTTCATCGTGCGTATCGCCGCATAAACCACTTCTCCACCGAAATGACCGGCAGCACGATGGCGCCTGCCAGGATTGCCACCAGCCAGGCCCGGGCGTCGAGCGCCGCTGAACCAAACAGCTTCTGGAGCGGCGGCAGATAGATAAAGCAGGCATGAAGCAGTAACAGGACGCCGATCCCTGCGAATACCGAAGGGTTGGAGAAGACGCCGAGAGAAAAAATCGAATTGCGCAACGAACGGCAATTGAGCAGGTAAAAAATCTGCGAGAACGTCACTACGGTTACGCAGATGGTCTGTGCCTCAGCAAGGGCCAGGGCATGACGTGCCATGGTCACCGGTGCTGGTCCGGCAATGCGGAAATACTCCCACAGGAACAGGCCGCACCCGCCGGCGGCCATAAGTGCCGCCACCGTAATCAGCCGGTAGAGCAGAAATCGTGAAAAGACCGGTTCGGCGGCAGGTCGTGGCGGGCGCTGCATGGCGTTCGGTTCCAGCGTCTCGAACGCCAGCGGAATGGAAAGCGTTACGCTCGCCACCAGGTTGATCCAGAGGATCTGGGTCGGCGACATGGCCAGGAGCAGCACATCCACACCCTCCACGGTAACCGTTGGAAAAAAGAACATGGCTACCGAGAGAATAGCGGCCAGCGCCAGGTTGGTTGGCAATACGAAGGCCAGCGACTTGATCAGGTTGTCGTAAACCCGGCGACCCTCTTCGACCGCCGCGGCGATGGAAGAGAAGTTATCGTCCATGAGCACCACCTTGGCCGCTTCCTTGGATACCGAGCTGCCGGTAATGCCCATGGCCACGCCGATGTCGGCCCGCTTCAGGGCCGGAGCGTCGTTGACGCCGTCGCCGGTCATGGCTACCACGTTGCCTTCCGCTTGCAGCGCCTGAACCAGGGCGAGCTTGTGTTCGGGAGCTACCCGGGCGAACACGTTGGTACCCAGTGCCGCGCTCCTGAGCTGCACGTCCGAAAGGCCATCCAGTTCCCGCCCCTGCACCGGCTGCTGCTCCGCGGTCAACAGGCCAAGCTGCCGGCCGATTGCCTCGGCCGTCACCGGATGGTCACCGGTTATCATCTTTACTGTGATACCGGCCCTATGACAGGTACGGATGGCATCAAGGGCTTCGGTGCGCGGCGGATCGATCATCCCCATGAGACCGGCAAAGGTAAATCCGCCATCTTCCTCGTCAAGCAGCAGCTGATCGCTCTGAAAACCCCGTCGACCGGCAAAAGCAATCATGCGCATCCCCTGTCGGGCAAAGGTTTCCACGGCATCGCTGATACGGCTGAGATCCGAGTCGTCCAACAGGCAGCGCTGCAGTACCGTTTCCGGGGCGCCCTTCAACAGCACGTGCCGTTCCCCGTCGATTTCGTGAAGCGTGGCCATGAATTTCGTCTCCGATTCGAAGGGGATGACATCCTGCCGCTGATGCAGTTCACGGAGCTCTTCGGCATTCAGTCGGCCCTTGAGGGCCGCAACCACCAGGGCCGCTTCGGTGGGATCGCCGACCGGAGTCCATGAGCCACCCTTCTCGTGAACGGCGGCATCATTACAGAGAACTCCCATGAGAAGCAGATCCCGCAGCCCTTGCGGGAGCTGCTCCAGACGAATACCGTCATGCTCAACCTCGCCTTCCGGACCGTAGCCCACCCCGGAAAAGCGGTATTCGTGACCGCCGACCCAAGCCACCTGGACCGTCATCTCATTGCGAGTCAGGGTGCCGGTCTTGTCAGAACAGATCACCGTAGTGGCGCCCAGTGTTTCAACCGCCGGCAGATACCTGATCACCGCATGGCGCGCCGCCATGCGCCTGACCCCTATGGCCAGGGCAATCGTAATCACCGCCGGCAGACCTTCCGGAATTGCCGCGACCGCCAGGGTAACGGCAACCATCAGGGCTTCGCCCGGAGGCGCATTCTTTATCCAGATACCGAAACCGATAAGGACGGCAACGATGCCCACAACGGCAATGGTTATACCGGTAGTCACCTTGGCCAACTGTTTGGTCAGGGGAGTTACCAGTTGTTCAGTCTGGTCAAGCAGTTCATTTATCCTGCCAAGTTCGGTGGCTCCGCCGGTAGCTACGACAACACCGGATGCGGCGCCCTGTATAACCAGCGTTCCGCTATAGGCCATACCGACTCGATCACCAAGAGGCGCATCGGAAGATACAGGTTCAACGTGCTTCGCCACCGGCAGAGACTCCCCCGTAAGCGCCGCCTCCTCTATGAGCAGGTTTTTCGCCTGGAATATTCGCAGGTCGGCCGGCACCTTGTCGCCGCTCTGCAGAACGACGACATCCCCCGGCACCAGCTCCCGTACGTGAACAGCCACCGGCCGGCCGCCGCGAATGACCGTTGCCATTTCGGGCAGCAGGGCCGCCAGTTCCTCGATAGCCTTGCCGGCGCGGTATTCCTGGATGAAGCCGATAACCGCATTGATGACTACCGCGCCGAAGACCACAGCAGCATCAGTATATTTGTTCAGCACCAAGGCTACGATACCGGCCGCCAGCAGCAGCCAGCCGATGGGATTGTTCAGCTGCCGCCAGAGCATTCGCAAGGGGGTGTCACCACCTCTGGCAACCAACTCATTAGCACCGTGCTCCTGCAATCGCCTCGCGGCTTCTTCGGCTGCCAGACCGGACTGCTCCGTATGAAGTGAAACTATTACTTCCTGGGTGGGCATCGCATGCCAGTGCCGCTGATCTGTTTGCATTTGCGGTTTCTCCTGTTTCCGTTCGGCTTGTTACAATACTTACGAGTATACTTGCAACAAAGCCAAAAGAAATCCTGTCGGTAGCGTTATATACTCAGGGACTTTCTGCGGCTTAGTCTCTGCGAGAGAAGCTGACCCGCAAGGCAAGCCTCTAACGTCCCACACGCCGAATAGTTTTGTCGGCAATCATCTCCTGGAGCTGGCTCAACAATGCCCTCTCTTCGGGATCTATGATTCCGTCTTCATGGGCAATATGTATAATCTCATCATACTCTGCATTGGTAAGTTCATGGTCTTCAATAGCCTTGTTTATTACTTCTGAAAGCTTTTCTGCGCTTCTGCTCGGTTTCATAGGCATCTCCTTTGACATAGTGTTTTTTAGTATAACCGAAAACCGCCGCGCGTCACGCGCAACAAGGGAGGATGTGCCACGCCCTAAACGGCGGCGGTTTTCGGAACTGCAAGGAAAAATCGATTGACAATTTTTCCTCGTCTTTTCAAACATCTGACCAAACCCCAGCTGCGAGCTGTTACCCCATCATTTCCATCCAGTATCCGCATACGAAACATGACAAACCCGATGGCAAAACCCTTTCATGCTCCACCAATTCGTATCGATACAGGGCTCTGGCCGTCCGGCACTTCGGACATGTCATGCGGCCTTCATTTGGTGGCATTTTCCCACGGCGATTTTTGGGTTGTTTCAGTCCCCTGACAGCACATGTTTTCATGTCTTGACCTCAAACCTTACGGGCCTCATGGCTTCCAGCCGCGCGATCCGCTCCTCCATTGGCGGATGGGTCGAGAAGAGGGATGCAAGTCCTCCGCCGGTCAAGGGATTGACGATGAACATGTGCGCCGTCGCCGGCCGCGCTTCTGTCATGGGAAGCATCTGGGAAGCAGCGTGCAGCTTCCGCAGGGCATCTGCCAAGGCCAGCGGATTACCGCAGATCCGTGCACCGCTTTCGTCGGCAAGATACTCACGGGAGCGGGAGACGGCCATCTGGATCAGCATAGCGGCAATTGGTGCGATAATGGCCATGGCCAGTGAGCCGATCAGGCCTCCGGCACCATCCTCATCGTCACCCCGGCCAGCGCCCAGCATGGCGCCCCACTGGAGCATGCTGCCGATCATGGAGACAGCACCGGCCAGGGTCGCGGCAATGGTTCCCACCAGGATGTCGCGATTCCGTACATGGGCCAGCTCATGGGCCATGACTCCTTCCAGCTCTTCAGGGGTAAGGATGCGCATGATACCCTCGGTGGCGGCAACCGCCGCGTGCTCCTGGTTACGTCCGGTGGCAAAGGCATTGGGGCTGTCGGAGGGAATGATATAGACCCGCGGCATGGGCAGCCCGGCCTGTAGGGCAAGGCGGCGGACCATGCCATAGAAGGCGGGATAGTCATGCTCGCCGATCTCCCGGGCGCCGTACATCTTCAGGACAATCTTGTCGGAAAACCAGTAGGAAAAGAAGTTCATGGCGCAGGCCACGACAAAAGCGAAGACCATGCCGGTCTTGCCGCCCAAGGCGCTACCCATGAAAACCATGAGGATGGTGAGGAGGGAAAGAAGCAGGGTTGTTTTGATTCTGTTCATCGTTGGTACCTCCGACGATTATAATTGGTTCCCTATGGGAACCCGGTTGCGCCGGAGGTAACAAAAAAGACCTTTACCCCCGGCATTACTGCCTGGATAAAGGTCTCGTCGACAGAAGTTCTGTCCCGGTCCCGGGTCTTTCGACCGTATTGACGGAATCCGGGTCGGCCTTTTCTCCGGCCGATAACTACTCCCCTTTTTGAATATATATATTTACGAGGACTTTTTTTGTCAAGAAAAAAACTTTCAGTACCCCTGTACAACTAACCAGATTCAAGAGAAATATGCCGGATAAACATTTTCCTTTCATAAACGCGGCATTATGGCTTGTCAACGATATCTTCGACTAGTACAAGAGATTGAAGTCCTCGGTGATTACCTGTCCCTTCGGTACTCCGAGCGCCTCGAACTGCTTGATAAGGGCGCCCACCATGGGAGATGGTCCGCACAAGAAAATATTCCTTTCCCGTACTCCCCCTGAAACTTGACTGTCGATATATTTCGCTGATATGAGCCCCTGTTCGGATGCAAGATATAGTTCGTAGTGGCGCCCTCGATCTTCGAATGACTTGAATCCCTTGAATTTGCTGAGAATAACCTCGTTTCTGATATCATTGTCGAAACTGGCTTGGTCTCGCGTTATGCATACGTAGAAAAGGGCGACACGTGGGCTTTTCCATGAAGCGATGCTTTCCGGGTGCAGTTTTTCCAGCCATTGCGGAGCTTCGGTCGGCGAAAGTCGCTCCTCGGAGTGGAGCGCTATATGCCACATGCCGATGAACGGGGTTATACCTATGCCGCCTCCAATAAAGACGCAGTCGCGCTGTGCGGACAGGAAGCGATCGCTGAAATGACCATACGGACCATATACGGTCACCGAGTCATCTTTTTCAAGGAGGTCGAGAGTCCGCGTGTGGTCACCGGACTTTTTTATTCCCAGTTTGAAACGGGATTCCAGATTGTACCCGCATGCTATCGAATAGGGGTGTCAGGGGTAATCTCTTCCCTGTTGACCACGAGGTAGACGAACTGGCTCGGCCTGAAGTCCATCTTTTTCTTCTCTGGCTCGAATGTTATCTCCAGTATGGCCCCTTGCCTGTCAATGCCGGCCACACGGGGGGAGATGGAAACACCGCGCCGGCAACCTGTATTTATTGCAATGGATGTTTCGGGCCAGGATTAAAAGGAGAAGGAGTACATTGTATCTTTGATGGGCAATGATGTCATGGTTGCGAAAGACCAAAAGAGGGATTTGTGCATGTGCGCGGCCCCTGCATTCCACCAGGGGCCGCGACCGTTTGTGGCGGATTTCCATGCATTCGCCGGTCGATGTCCACCACCCATCTCAGACCGCTCTCGACATGCATCCGCTCAGCCTTGACGGCTTGATGGGCGCTCCTGCCGGGGCGAAACCCGTAGGAACTGTCGGAGAAACCAGGGTCGAACATCGGGCTCAACACCTGATGCACTGCCTGCTGGATGAGCCGGTCGAGGACGGTGGGGATTCCCAACATCCTTGTGCCGCCTCCCGGTTTGGGTATTTCCACTTTACGCACCGGTTGAGGGCGATACTCTCCCGCCAGCAGTTCTTCTCTGATGTGCGGCCATCTTTCCTTAGGCTGGCCAATCCGGGCCGTGAGTGAAATTTCTTGGCCAGTGCTTTCGCAAATTCCGCGCAACATGCACCGCAAGCTGCTCTGACCTGCTTCACCCGCGCCGCGTCTTGCGCCATGCCTTGCGCAGCAAAGAAAGCGTATCGGAAAACATGCCGACTTCGGCTTTCCCCTTCTTCTCCCATACCGACACAGTTGCCCCACTCACCTTGAATCGGGCGGCAAATGCTGCCTGTGTTTCACCAAGAGACCGCCGCCAGGCGCGGATGGCGTCACCGGTGAGCGGCTCGGGGAACGATGGGGAGTCGATGCGGGGGTTGTTGGCAACGGTTTTCGTGTTCCCGGCTACCGCTTCGGGGCGGCCCCGACGGGCGGCGGCCTTCCTGTTTTGGATCTTCGTAATCGGCTTGGCGGGCTTTTCCGGCCCAGGTCCCTTTCCTGAAGATGCAGGAGGTTCGGTGGGAGGATCGACTGCAGCCTCGGCCAGCTCGATCCCGAAGACGTCGGCAATCCCGGATGCGGCAATGCGGCGGCGGGAAGTTCCGGACTTTGCCGCATCGGTGATTGCGGCCGTCACATCGACAAGTTCCTCATGATTTACGCCGCGCAGCACGAACAGCATCTCCGGAGACTGGTCCAGCCGCGCGCCCACCCCGTAAAGAACGGCGGCCACATGCTTGCACATGACGGCCCAGTCCGGGCAGTCGCAGTCGAACTTCATCTCGCCGGGAAGCGGGAAGAGTCCCGCTTCCCGGTGCGTGACCACCTCCATGACCCCGTGGTCGAGTTTCCCCCGCAGGAGATCGATCAGGGAACCTATCCGGCCGGAACAGGAGCGCTTCACCGCCTGCCATCTGGTTGCGGGCAACGGCTTGATGGAAATAGAGACCCTGTAGAGCGACGTACCGCTGACCAGGGCCTCGATCTCTCCCCCCCTGATCTCCAGATGGCAGACCGAGCCGTTGCGCACGTAGCCGCGGCCGCGGGGGAGACGGTTCGCGTAGTCGCTGAACGATTCCATATGGTCGCACCACCCCTTCCCCCAGAAAGAGGCGGCGATCCTGCGTCCGGCAAGCTGTACCGGCTGGATGTTCATCCCCTTTTTCCTCATCTTCTCCAACTGCTTCTGCGCCTTTGCCCGCCGCTCCGCCACCGGCACATATTCCGGCCAGCCGTAATCCCTCATCCCGCAATCCCCTCTCTCATCATATTCCCGCCCTCTCCAGGTCCAGGGCCACCAGCTTCAGCAGCGTCTCGTCGTCCATTTCGGTGAGGAGAGTCCCGGCGCCCTCCAGAAGTTCGGTCGCCAGCGAGGACTTGGCGGCGATCAACGCGTCGATTTTTTCTTCTACCGTCCCTGTGCAGACAAACTTGTGCACCACGACGTTCTTTTTCTGTCCGATGCGGAAGGCCCGGTCGGTGGCCTGGCTCTCAACCGCCGGGTTCCACCACCGGTCGAAATGGACGACGTGGCTTGCCGCTGTGAGGTTGAGCCCGGTGCCTCCCGCCTTGAGCGACAGGACGAAAAACGGTGGCCCATCCTCGTGCTGAAACCGCTCCACCAACTTCTTCCGTTCGGCAACCGGTGTGCCTCCATGCAGCACCAGCCCGGACCGGCCAAAGAGGGTGGCCAAAAAGGCGGCCAGCGGCCCGGTCATCTCGCGGAACTGAGTAAAGATCAGCGCCTTCTCCTGCCGGGAGGCAATCTCCTCGCCCAGCTCGCGCAGCCGGGCAAATTTGCCGCTTCGCTCCTCGGCATAGTCGCCGTCGCCCAAGGCCTGGTCCGGGTGGTTGCAGATCTGCTTGAATCTCATGAGCGCTGAGAGGATGAGCCCCCGCCGCTTGATCCCCTCCTGCTGCTCCCCGAGTGCGGAGGCCAAATCCTTGACCGCCCGGCCGTACAGCAGCCCCTGGGCCTTACTGAGTCCGCACCAGGCGGTCACCTCCACCTTGTCGGGAAGGTCGGAGATGACGCTGCGGTCGGTCTTGAGCCGCCGCAGAATATAGGGCTGCACTAGGGCACGGAGCGGCGCATAGGTGGGCGGCTCGGCCTTCTCCAGCGAACAGGCGAACCGCTTGAACTGATGGGCGGAGCCGAGTAGGCCAGGAGCGATGAAATCGAACAGCGACCAGAGGTCGGCGAGCCGGTTTTCCACCGGTGTGCCGGTGAGGGCGATCCGTGCCCGGCCGGAGAGGTCCTTGACCTCCCGCGCCTGCCGCGTGCCGGGGTTCTTGATCGCCTGGGCCTCGTCCAGGACGATCAGGTTCCAGTTGATCCTTTTCAGCCACTCCTGCCGCTGCAACATGGCGTAGGTGGTGAACACCGCGTCGGCGCCGGCCAAGGCGTTTTCCGGGTCGGCGGCGATCCGCGCCAGTTCCTGTTTCCCGATCTCGGAAGGGTGCAGCGACACCACCCTGAGGGACGGGGCGAACCGCGCGCATTCGTCCCGCCAGTTGGCCAGGAGCGACGCAGGCAGCACCAGCAGGTTGGGTCTGTCTCTTCCTGCGACCTCTTTTTGCGCCAGCAGCAGAGAGATGATCTGGATGGTCTTGCCGAGCCCCATGTCGTCGGCCAGGCAAGCGCCCAGGCCGAGTTCAGAGAGGAACCAGAGCCAGTTGAGACCTGTCTGCTGGTAGGGGCGAAGCGTCGCCTTGAGCCCCGATCCCGCCTGCACTGCGGCCAGCCGTGCCGGCTCCCGCAACCCTGCAAGCACCTCGCGCAGCCGGTCGCCCGCCTCCACAAAGGCCCAGCCCGACTCCTCCAGCATAGGGTCGCTGCCGGCCAAGTCCCGTCGTGCGCCGGCCAGAAGCCGCATCCCTTCGATGAACGACAGCCCGTCAGCACCCGCCCCGTCCCGCACCTTCTCCCAATGGGCAAGGGCCTGACGCAGCTTCTCGCCGTCCACCTCCACCCATTGTCCGCGGACGAAAGCCAGCCCGTTGCACGTGGCGGTCAGGGCGGCAATTTCGTCGGAAGTCAAGAGCGCGCCGTTCAAGGTGAGCTGCACCCGGAAATCGAGCAGCGCCTGGGCCGAAAGGGTCGTCCCAGTCTTGGACCCGATCTGCACCTGCACCTTGGGGCGAGGCCGTTTCCGCCACCAGTCCGGCAGGCGGACGACCAGTCCGCTTTCTTCCAGAAGCGGCAGATCCTTCAGAAGCCCGTACGCCTCCTCCGGGGTCCAGGCCAGCGGATGATAGACGTCGCCGCTCTCCAGAAGCTCATGTACCCACGCGCACCTGCCGCCCGCCTCGTATACCGGTTCCAGCAGCCGCAGGAGCGCCTCCCGATTTTTGGCGCCGGCATATTCGCGCAGCGCCTGGCTGAGCGGCAGATGCTGCGCACGGGCGTTTTTCCCCAAGCGCGGCACATAGGTGGCCATGAAGGCAAAGGGGAATTCCGGGTCCTGCCTGTTTTCAGCCAGATGGAAACAGACCCTTCCCACCTGTCGCCAGAGCGGAGCATGACGGTTGAGGAAACCGGCAATCCCTTCCGATTCTTCCGCGATCGAATCCCGTACCCAAGTGTCGAGTCCGCACCAGATGTCTGAAATGAGGTCGGGGGTGCAATATTCAGCGCCAGGCATGGGAGGGATGGAGAGACTGAGGGTGGCACGTGTGGCGGCATCGGGCGGGGGGAGGGGATCGAGGCGTTGCGCCGTGGGCTGGCACTGGCAGAGACGCAGCAGGTAGCGCGCCCCGAAATCGCGCCAGAACAGCCAGGGTAGCGGCCATTCGCTCGTGGATTTACCGCCGACCAGAGCCATGATGCCGGCAGACTGGCAATCCTCAAAGGCCAGTGCTATCCGTTCATCGCCGGAAAGAGGAACGTCTCCTGCTTCGGCATCAGCCGCTCTTATCATCAACAGGTGGCCTGCTGGCGTCAGCGTCAGTTGCATTGCGCTTCATATCCTCCCGTCAACAGAAGGCGTCGGCTGGAGGTTGATATGGTCTGCAATGGCCTGTTTTGGCATCATCTCCTCCTTGGGAAAGAAAGAATAATAGCAGATATTGTCCCGCAATAAAAGAAAAGGCCGAGGATCTTGGTGCTGAAACCAGACCGGACTCGAACTCGTGACTTTTTGAAATTATGGTTAGATTCGGTATGGGTAAGGAAGGATGGAGAGCTATAAAATGTAAATGGCCGATTTCATTAAAGAAATCGGCCATCTTAATTTTGGCTCCCCAGCGCGGACTCGAACCACGGACAAGGTGGTTAACAGCCACCTGCTCTACCGACTGAGCTACTGGGGAATGGTAGAAGACCTGCAGGGTGTCCTGCAGAGCGAAAGCGTTTATACCACGGCACAGAAGAGCGTGTCAAGTTTTTTAGCAGCAATTTCTACGTAAATAGGAAGGAACAATATTGTCTACAATTTCGGCAACTCAGCCGCCACCTTCGAATGCTCGACAAGAGCTTCACTGCAATGCTCACTTCCGAAACATGGCGTACCGTAAAAATTTTCACCCCCCAGAAATAATCCGGATGAATTCCGTCCCCCCCTAAAAAAAAGGCGGGGACACCCCCACCTCCCATCATCAATAGCTCTCAGATTCAATCAGGAAGCTACTAAAAAGTAAGTTTGACACTCGACAACATCCTTTTGACATCCATGCTTTATAAGGGGTTTCGGGCGAGCATGTCGAGTTGTCGGGTTCCGCCTTATAAAGATCGGAACGGTGTAAAAATGAAAAAACAGCAATAGGCTTCAGTGCCGACAGGGTCATCAATTACTTCATCAAGAATAATGATTTCTTCTTTCAGCATGGCAACCTCCCAGTTATTTTTTTCTGGATAATCGGCTATAAAAATACTAGCAGACAATCAGTAGCCGTCAATATGAAAAAATTAGCTAAGAGATTGATTTTAAATAATAATTTAATTAGGAAACTACTTTTTTAAAGAGTATTTAAGATCCTGCCGGACAAGCTCCTCAAGAGCAGCATCATAGAAAGCCTTGCGACACTCTACACCATTGACAGCGCCGCCGCGGAGGAGTTTCAGGAAACGACAACCGCCGAAACAAAGCGGGAGATACGCGCAGTCGAGACATTCATCCGTTTTCCAGACATCCATGTTATGCGATTCACGGTAGTCGCGGAGACCGGTCTCCAAATGGCCTGCGACGAGGTTCTCATGGCCGATAAAGGCAGGACATTTATAAATGGCGCCATCATAATGAACGACGAGGTTATTGCGGGATTCGATCATGCAGACCGTAGGGGCAACCTTTGGGGTAAAATAACCACGCCGGAGAATTTCCTCCCGCAGGTAGAGACTCGCCTCCACCAGCCAGGGCTCATCTGCCGAGACGCATCCCTCGGAAAACTCAGGCACCAGATGTTCGCCGAGTGTTTCAGTTATGGGGGCAAACATCACGTGGGATATTTTGTCAGGCGTCAACTCCTTATCGGCAAAGATATCCAGCAGACGAGGAAACTCACGGTAGTTTTCCCTGGTATAGTTGCCGCTGACCCCAACCTTTATCAACCCGGAGACATCGCGAAGATTTTCGATGATGACTTCAAAGCTGCCCGCACCCGACACAAAAGGACGATAAAGATTGTGGTTTTCCGGAGGGCCGTCCAGGGTGACCCTGGCCCTCTCAAGGCCCAGAGGGATGAGCTCACGTACCACGTCAGCCGTCAGCAGGGTTCCGTTGGTCACGAGGGTAAAGCAGTATTTTCTTGCCGCGTTCTCTACGGACGCCTTCAAACGTCGTGAAATTTCCCGGATGAGATCGAAACTGAGAAGCGGTTCGCCGCCATAGAATTCAAGCACTATATCCTTTGCCCCGGATTGCAGGAACTCCTTTTCCACGAAACGGACAAGTTGATCCGCCGTTTCTGCCGACATGTAATGGCTCCCCCGTTGCCCACCTTCATAGCAATAGGTACATGCCAGATTACAGTCCAGGCTCATGACCGCCATAATATATGCCGTCGTTGCCTTGCTGTCCGCAATATCCAGCGCAGAGAGCATTCTAAGGCGCTCCTGCTCCGCATCCGGCACCAGAAACCCAAGCCGCGTCAGGGTTGCCTGATTTTGTGGGGAGAGGCTTCCCTCTTCCATGGATTTAAGCACTGAGGTTGGCACAAGGACCTTGGCCAGAGTCCTGGTGGAAAAAAGCAAGACCCGGTCAGGATTGTCTAGGCAGGGGTATTTTTTCAGGTAACGTGAAATGTGCATTGGGGTGAAAAAGAAAGGGGAGCGGACTCCCCTAATAGTCAAAATATCTGTAAGCTACATGCTTCTAAACGGCGCAAAAACCCCAGCGCAACAAAAAGCCAATGGTCCTATGGGAGAATCATACCCGTCATCGAGGACAACAATCTCTTCATTTTCCATATTTGCCTCCTTGTTAGGTTTAAAAATACTACTAAGCATGAATCCATGCTAGGCGGTTTATAATATTTCGTCAATGTTTTTCTTGTTTTTTTTTCACAACAGGGCGTTAGAAATAAAATCTTACCCCCCCTTCGAACCAACGTCGTGTATTTCGGAATGGAAAAGCCGGATACTGCGCACCATTAAAGAGGTTATGAGCCGAAAAGAATGCCTCTATCGCCTGACGTTCATCAGAAAAAGCAATTATCTTTTTAGCAAGAAACAGGTCCCAGATCATAGCTGTGTACCTGCCATTATCCGCGGGCTCACCATGCCAATGAAGGTAGTGCCCCTTCAGAGTTGCGCGAAAACTCTTGCGGTCATCGTATTGAATTCCCACATCATAGCTGTTGCGCGCTACCAAAGGAATAGCCTCACCGGACAAGCGGTCTTTGGCATCAACAAAACAATAGCCAAATATCAGCGAGGTATTATAAACTGGCATCGTCTTTAACTCAACCTCTAGTCCCTGGCGACGTTGCTTTCCTTGATTTATAACAGTATACCTTCCGTCCGGAAGTGGCACATCCCCCAAGAGTCTACTGATATCATGTCGAAAAATAGTAGTCTTCAACCAAACATAACGAAAGAGGGTGGTCTCAACCCCTAGAGAGTAAGACCAAACAGATTCCATCTTGAGGTCTTGGTTCGCCACTGAATAGAAACCATCTCCAAAAGTATAAAATAATGGCGGAGCACCAAATCCTCGAGCAACATAGCCCCTGAAAACCGTATCCTTCATTGGCGCAACTGTAATTCCCAGACTAGGACTCCAAAAGTCGCCATTGGCGCTCGTATGATCATAGCGAAGCCCCGGAGTAATAGAGACTTTATCAATACTTATGGTGTCATTCAGGAAGACCGCCCACTTATCCATCCGCTGTTTTCCGTCTTTCAAGGACAATGATTTCGCATGTCCGAAATCAACATCCACTCCAAACAATAATTCATGATGTCTTGGGGTCCAAAGAAGTTTGGCCCCGGCCCCGTAGCTTTGATCATTAACCTTAAGTCCACTCAAAGTGAAATCAGTATCCGAAATATTATAATAGAAATCGTTATTCCGCCACGATGAACGGAGGGACAAATCCATTGAAAGATTGCTACTGAGGACATAATTTAAAGCTAACGTGGCAAAAAAGTATTGGTAGTTACCGTCAACAGAAACTCCCAATAGAGGTTCTTCTCCGAATTGCCGACTTGCATCATTATAGTTAAGAGTAAAATTTAGGTCAGCACGATCGGTAGGCACATAGCATATCTTCGTATAAAGATTGCCACCATGAAAACCATTATGGGGGAGAAGACCGTTAGAAAGGAGTCCCCCGCTGTATATATAGTAGCTGACATCTTTCACCTTTCCTGACACTTCGCCTCGGTAGTCACCAGTATTCCGTTCACCAATTGAAGCTGATACCATCCCCCCAAATTTGCTCGTTTCATCAGGCGACTTGGTAATAATATTGATCACACCACCAAGCGAGGACCCCCAGGTGGAAGAAGCCGGACCTTTGATAATCTCAATGCGCTCAATCATCTGCACCGGGACTGCACCTACATCTGGAAAGGACTCCGTAAGATTGTTTTGAGCAACCCCATCAATCATCAGTAAAACGTGCCTGGTCGTGGAACCCTGAATAAAGGTATTGGCTACACTCCCTGGCCCCCCTGCAATATCTATTTGCACACCCGGCACATAGTACAGCACATCCGCCAAGGTATGGGCATTGATAGCCTTAATCTCGTCAGCGGTAATGACCGTCATGTTTTCCGCCACCCGGGAGATGGACTTGGGGTATCGAGTCGGGGTAACAACAATATCATCCTCGTCATAAAACATCTTGAGCGTGGACATCTCCCTCTCCTGTTGAGCAAAGGAAGGCGAGCAGCAGGAAAAGAAAAAAAGCCCCGCAAAGAGGAAGAAGAATGTTGTCATAGAAAGAGATTTATGCATAATCTTCAGAATACCTTCCTGAATCATTCTTAAGAAAAAAAATGCAATCCGGATTGTTCTTATTGTATAACAGATGAAAAGGAAGACAACAAGGCATATTTACCCGGTACGTTTGACAGATTCTTAACATTTTACTTACACAAGACATACAATGAAATCTCTTCTCGTCACAGCACTTTTCCTGGCACTCTTTCCGTTTGCTCCCGAAGCTAACGCATGGGACGTGCTCGTGGTGCAAAGATATAGAGCAAAGCCCTACGCCGAAGTGGTGAGGGGATTCAAATCAGTTGCGCCCGGTAAAATCTCCGAACTGGTGCTCGAGGAAGCAAGCGGCGATGGCCTCATGAGAGAGATTCACCGGCGCAGGCCGGACCTCATCCTGGCTATCGGCGCCGACGCTCTTTCTCGGGTCAGGAAGTTCCGCAACATTCCAATCATTTACTGCATGGTGCTGAATCCCGATTCCCTGCTGGACGGTGGAAGCAATACCACCGGCATCAGCATGTTCGTTAACCCGGAACGGCAATTATCGATTCTCCGGCAAGCACTTCCGACGCTCAAAACAATCGGCACGATCTACAACCCGAAAAAGATGGGTTTTTTCGTTGAAAAAGCCCGTTCCACTGCCAGAAAAATGGGAATTCGGCTCATTGCCGTTACCGTGGAAGAGGCAAAAAACTTTCCCGGCGCACTGGAGAGCCTTCCAAAGGTGCTGGATGCGTACTGGATGCTGCCCGACAGCACGTTTGCAAGTCCGGAGACGGTCGAAGCCCTGATCCTTTTTTCTATTCGGACCGGAATACCGGTGATTACGTTTTCCGAAAAATATCTGCGCATGGGAGCACTCATTTCCCTTGAACTGGACACCTTTGAGCTCGGCAGGCAAGCGGGAGAAATGGCCCGGGAAATTTTCAATGGTACGCCTCCCGACAAAATACCGACCGCCTCGGCCGAACAGGCAATAGCAACCGCGAACCCGTCAGTGGCCACAAAGCTCGGGGTTTCCCTGAACGGTACGGTTTTGAAAAAATTACCGTAAATCGACCGGATTACATTCATGAATACTACAACGATAAAAGAATTTATGAAAAAAGCCGTTCCCGGTTCTTTTGCATGGAAGATTTTCCTCGTTCAGGCATTTTCCATATTAATCCTATCCGTGCTGTTTACCGGCTACTTCATTCACCGGGAACGACGGGCCATGACGGAAAACCTTCTGAATCAGGGAAACCTTCTCGCAAAACAACTGGCCGACACCTGCAGAATTGGGGTTTTCGCTGAGAATCCCAAACTGCTCGATCTTCCGGTCCGCTCGGCGCTAGGTCAAAAAAATGTGCTGTACGCCGGAGTTTTTACCCTTGAAGGCAAAATGCTCGGCAGCGGCAGCGCGTCGTCACGTAACAAGCAATCCGGAATGAAAGCGATTTCGGTTTCCCTCAGCATTCCTTCTCCAAAGCCCAAGGTCCCGGCTTCAATCAGCAAACCGGGGCTTATCGAATTCTGGTCTCCAATCCAATCAGCGACGCAGTTTTCACCTGAAGAAGCGCTTATCTATACCGACGACCCTGGGCAGAAAAGTAGTCGCATCATCGGCTATGCCGCGGTTATCCTCGACACGAAACGGCTGGACGCTTCCTATCGAAACCTTCTCGTCAAAAGCATCGTCATCTGTCTTGCTTTTCTTATTGCGGCATTCTGGTTTACCTATCGCATTGCTCACGGCATAACCAGGCCCCTGAACTCCCTCAAGGAACGGGTTACCGCTTTGGGAAAAGGCATTACCATGGAAAAAATGGCCGTGGAAAGGGGCGACGAAATCGGAGAGTTGACCGGAGCGTTCAATGCAATGGCAGAAGCATTACGTGTCCGGGAACAGGAGAAAGAACACCTGGAAGCACAGCTGCGCCAAGCCCAGAAAATGGAAGCTATCGGCCAGCTTGCCGGCGGCGTGGCCCATGATTTCAACAATATCCTCTGTGCCATCATCGGCTTCGGGACACTTCTTGATATGGGCATGGGTAAGGAAGACCCTGCCCGGCGTCACCTGGAACAGATTCTTTCAGCCGCCGACAGGGCGACAAGCCTGACGCAGGGGCTTCTTACCTTCAGTCGGAAGCAGATCATCAATCCACAGCCCGCCGACCTGAACGCCATCGTGCAGAGTATCGAAAAAATGTTGCAACGCCTGATTTCAGAAGAAGTCGATCTTCGTCTCTCCCTATCCTGCTCGGAACTGAGTACCCTTGTGGACATTGGACAAATAGACCAGTTACTTCTCAATCTTGCCACCAATGCGCGAGACGCGATGCCGAATGGAGGAATACTGACCATTTCTACTGAAGAAGCCGCCCTGCCCGACGATCTTCTCGCCGAATCCTCGTCTCTCCCCTCGACGCGCTATGCTCTCCTCACGGTTACCGATACCGGTGAAGGGATGGACAGAAAAACCAGGGAAAAGATTTTCGAGCCGTTCTTCACCACCAAGGACGTGGGAAAAGGAACGGGTCTCGGCTTGTCGGTGGTCTACGGAATAGTTAAACAACATAACGGCCATATCATGGTAAACAGCGCACCGGGAAAAGGCTCCACCTTCCGTGTATATCTCCCCCTCACCCCAACGGAAAATCTGCCACCCGACACTGAAGGTGTATCCTCGCAACTCGTTGCGGGATCGGAAACGCTGCTTGTGGCGGAAGACAATCCTGAAGTTTTGAATCTCAACCGAACCGTGCTGGAAACATTCGGGTATAAAATAATCGAGGCCGTTGACGGCGAAGACGCCGTCAACCGGTTCATCGAACACCAGCAGGAAATCGACTTGATCGTCATGGACGTTGTCATGCCGAAAATGAATGGCCAGCGAGCTTATGAAGAAATATCGAAGATTCGGCCTGATGCAAAAGTCCTCTTCATGAGTGGTTACACGTCGGATATCGTCCAAGAAAAAGGAATCATCACGGATGGTTTCAACTTCTTACACAAACCGGTGACGCCGATGGAAATGCTGCGAAAAATCCGTGAACTCCTGGACGGCTGATCACCAACAACTTACTAACCGTGGCGGAATTATCACTTTTCGGGCACCGGGAAGCCGTGCTATAGTTATTTTTGCCCGGAAATTCCGATTTTTCACCCAAGCGGATGCAAATCAAATTCCGCTGTTTTCAAGAAAATATCATACACAAAACACCAGGCTCCCCAAGGAGGCCCCATGGAAGGAAGCGGCGAGACTGCGATGCACTTTGCGGTAACGATCATCGGAAAGGACAAGCCGGGAATCGTGGCAGGCGCAGCCGAAGTCCTCTATCGTCTCGGCTGTAATATTGAAGACTCGAGCAGTACCCTGTTGGGAGGAGAGTTCGCAATGATCCTGATCGTCTCCCACGAAAAGCCCTTCAGCAAAACCCGGCTCCTTGAAGATTTCAAGTCATTTGGTGAAGCCATGCAGCTTTCCGTATTCGTCAGGACCCTGACACAAGACGAAGTCCATCAAGAAATGCCTTCCGGTGAACTCTGCATGGTATCCGTGTATGGTTCCGATCAACCGGGAATCGTGTTTCGGGTAACCAAGGAACTCGCCGAACGGAACATCACTATCAGTGACATGAATACCAGGTTGATCGGGACGCCGGAAGAGCCGGTCTACGTTTTAATGCTGGAAGCGGTTCTTCCCGAAGGAATGGATATCAAAGACGTCAGCCATCTGCTTGAAAAACTCAAGAAGGAGCTTCAAGTGGAAATCGGGGTCAAGTCGGTAACCCCGGTATCCCTGTAATGTTATGCCGCCCATCCCTATTCTCCACTATCCCGATAAGATACTGAAACAAGTCTGTGCCCCCGTCATGGCCATTAACGACGAAACCAGAGACCTGATCCGGGATCTCATCGACACCATGCATGCCGGACCGGGGTCGGTCGGAGTCGCGGCTCCCCAGATCGGGGCAACCCTCCGGATATGCGTTGTTGATGTATCAAAAAGCAAGCTGGGGCGTGCAAACAATCACGGTCTGCTTATCATGATAAACCCTGAAATACTTAAACGGGAAGGTGCGGGCGTCATGCGTGAGGGCTGCATGAGCGTTCCCGACTATACGGGCGATGTGGAACGTGCCGTGGAAATAACCGTCCGCTTTGTCGACGAAAACGGAGATGTCCGCCAAGTGGAAGCATCCGGTTTTGAGGCGGTCGCGATACAGCACGAAATCGACCACCTCGACGGCATTCTCTTTCTTGACCGCATCACTTCGTTGAAAACGGGGTTGTTCCGGAGAAAAAAATACAAGTAGCCGGCACGCCAGACCGGCTACAGTGAAAAACAAATGGCGAAACGCCGTTCCTTTCAGCTTCCCGCCTCACGGATATCCATTAACGTTTCCGAACATACGCTATCCCTTCTTCCGCCGCCCTTGCGGCGGCTGCCACGCAATCATTCAACCCGACACCCCGATAGGAATTGCCGGTAAGAACCAGGCCCGGAAACATCCGCAGGTTCTTTTCGAGAGCCCGCAGGCGCTCTCCATGTCCAACAATATATTGAGGGATTGCCTTTTGATGACGGAAAATGCGGACAAACGACGGCGGCTCCTCTATTCCCATTGTCAGGCGCAGATCGTTTTGCACCCGCTCCAGCACCTCATTGTCCGGCAACTCGATATACTCGGGAAAACAGGCGCCGCCCAACATGCTTCTGAGCAGCACATGTCCTTCCGGCGCACGGTTCTCAAAAATGCTTGAATCCCAGAGGGTACCCAGGGTTATCATTCCCTCTTCCTTGGGTATGAGATAACCGAAGCCATCAAGATCGTGCTTGATTTGATCCCGTTCGTAACCGAAGCATGCCACGGTAAGCGAAGAATAGGGAATCCCCTCGAGGAGATCGGCGATATTTCCACTGAGATTACGCACTATTTCCGCCGCGGCATACGAAGGAGCGGCAACTACGACCAGGTCGGCAACAAGCTCTCGATCATCAGTTCTAACACGATAAGAACCATTCCGCACCCGGGCGACTTCCATAACCTCCTGACCCGTGACTACCACGTCAGGGCCAAGGTTTTCGGCCGCGGCATTGATAAGCTCCTGAATCCCTTCACGAAATGAAGTAAGTATCCCGCCAGGCCCTGAAGGGCTCGACACCACTTTACCCTGGGCTCGTTCACGCCTTTTTTTCCTGGCCAGGCGTATCATAGCCATGATCAGCCCGCCATACTCGCTTTCAAGCTCAGCAATGCGGGGAAAGCATGATTTCAACGACATTGTTTCGGGGTTACCGGCAAAAACTCCGGACACCATTGGAGCAATCAGTTTTCTCAGAGCCTCGTTGCCAAGGCGCCTGCGACCAAAAGCGGCAAGGGTTTCGTCAACGCTTTCAGGCCTTGCCGGTGCGAAAGGCTCCAAGGCGAGTCTAATTTTCCCCGGCCAGGAAATCAACTTGGAAGCGAAAAACGATACCCCGTTTTCCGGAAGCCGATGCAGTCTCCCGTCTGATAAAATATACCGCTTCCGGGCGTTATCATTGCTTCTCAGAAGCCGACCTTCAATCTTGAGATCAGCACAGAGATCGAGAGTCTGGGGCTTGCTGTCAAGAAAACCGTTCGGACCCCATTCGCAGAGGTAGCCCTGATCCCTGATGCTCCGGATTTTGCCTCCCGGCCGATCACCTTTTTCCAGGACTTTAACTTCCAGTTCCAGCCCTTGCTCCCGTGCCTTTTTCCGAAGGAAAAAAGCCGAGGCAAGTCCGGAAATTCCTCCGCCTATGACGATGGCCCGCTTCATGACGTTTTCCTCCCGTGCCGATCAACCTTGACGCAACCGCCTTTTATAACTGTCACACCGAAAAAACCGGGCTCACGCCCGCCAAAAACAAACTATCAATCGGATACTTCCGTTTGTCAAGGGACAATAGCCATACCTGAACCCACTATTGATAGCAGTTTGTTGCGATTACCCATTGTTGACATGAAGAAAAACTGGTATTACATTCAAACAATTACATCAGTAAAGGACGCGCACATCATGTCTTCCAAAGACTACTACCAGGTGCTCGGGCTGGGCAAGAACGCTTCAGCCGAGGACATAAAAAAAGCCTATCGTAAAATGGCGCTCAAGTACCATCCGGACAAAAATCCCGGCGATAAAGCAGCAGAAGAAAAATTCAAAGAAATAAGTGAAGCGTATGCCGTTCTGTCCGATCCTCAGAAAAAAAGCCAGTACGACCAGTTCGGCTCTTCCGGGTTCCACCAGCGTTATTCACAGGAAGATATTTTTCGTGGGTTCGATTTCGGCGACATTTTCAAGGATATGGGTTTTGGTTCCGAAGACATTTTCTCCCGTATCTTTGGAGGAGCATCCCAAGGAGGCAGGCGTTTTCGTACAAAGAAGCAGCGCGGAGAAAATTTTTCCATGGAAGTTCGTATTTCTTTACGCGAGGCGGCAGCGGGTACAGAAAAAAGAATTTCCTTCCTGCGAGGAGGCGTACGGCAAGAGCTGTCGGTAAAAATTCCCGCTGGAATTGCTCATAATGCGAAGCTCCGTATTCAGGGCAAGGGAGGAAGCAGCCCCAACTGCGGGCTGCCGGGCGATCTGTTGCTGACCGTAAAAGTCGGTGAAGATCCGGAATTTACCCGGGAAGATGACAACCTGATCGTTGAACGGAGCATCCTGTTCAGCCAAGCGGCTCTGGGAACATCGGTGGATGTCCCGACATTGGAAGGAAAGAAAAGGATCAAGATCCCGGCGGGCATTCAACCGGGGACCAAGATCCGCCTGAAAGGATTCGGCATTCCCCATATGGGAAAAACGAGCAAAGGGGATTTATTCGTAAAGATATCAATCAAGGTGCCGGCAAGCCTCACCTCCTCACAAAAAAAACTGATCGAGGAACTTGCTGAATCCGGCATCTGATTCGCGGAAAGAAAAAACCAAGACAAAAAATCCCGGAACCTGCTCGCTCCGGGATTTTTTGACCTTACGGAATTCAGATACGTTGAATACTATTTCTTGTCGAGAATCTCTATGGCTGCATTTTTCCGCAACCCGTCAAGCCACTGGCTGAACCGCTCTTCAGACTTCTGCCTATAAAGAAGATCTTCAATTTCCCGCTTTACCGAGTCGAAATCCCGCTGTTGCCCCTTGCGGTATTCTTCCAGCTTCATGATGTGAATACCGGCCGACGTTCTGATCAGGCCGCTCACTTCCCCCGGCTTCAAGCCGGAAAGGGCACTGCCAATCTCCCGGATCAGGTCGCCTCTTTTCAGGAAGCCGAGATCGCCGCCGTCTCTGCCTGAAAGATCATCAGAGTGTTTTTTCGCCAGTTCGGCGAAATCGGCGCCACCCTTGGCTTCACTGAGAACCTTTTTAGCTTTTTCCTCGACTTTGAGTTTTTGCGCCTGGTCAACACCGGAAGGAATGGCAAAGAAAATCTGACGCACATGAAATGCTTCGTCAACCTGAAACTTGTCGGCGTGTTCGTTGTAGTATTCCCGGATTTCCTTTTCGCCAATCTGGATTTTTGACCGGACTTCCACACTGATGAGCCGCAACCGCTCCAACTGCTCCTTCAACTGCGCCTTGTAGTCATCAAAGGAAATGCCGCGGGCGGCCAATGCCGCTAAAAGTTTTTCCTCACTGATGTTATTGGTCTTTTTTACGTCTTCTATGGCCTTATTGATTTCGTCGTCACTGATCTTGATGCCCAGCTCCTGGATCTTCTGCTCGATCAGCTTCTTGTTGATAAGCGATTCGAGTGCAACCTGCCGCAGTTGATCCGTGCCGGGTACCGGATCACCGGATTCTTTGATGTTTCTTGCGAGAGCCTCCTGCTCCTTTGCAAGATCATAGGTCGTAATCGGATCGCCATTAACCAAGACGGCAATACTGCTCACCATTTCAGCCGATACGGCAACCGGCATTACAATGAGAAGAATTGCACTAAAAAGGAGTAATTTCTTTTTCATGGTCTCACTTCAAACGGCTTCTGCAGCCGAAATACGAGAAAGGCAAAGCTGTCGCCTTGCCTTCCCTCTGGTTGTTGGTTGTTATTTTTTTTCAGCTGGGGTTGCATCCTGGCTGCCATCAACAGTTGGATCGAAGCTCTGCAGGACCTCTTCTTTGATAGAGATCTTTGCATTCTTTTTCAGGTCTTCTTTCATTTTTAAGAAAACTTCCTGCTGCTTGCTGGGAAGAAGTGTTCCCTTGATCTGCTCCTTGACTTCATCAAAGGTGCGGATACCGGCGGGACGCTTGCCGGTAACCTTGATGATATGGTAGCCAAACTGTGTCTTGACGACTCCTGACTGCTCACCCTCTTTCAGAGAAAACACTGCCTTGTCGAACTCCGGAACCATGGCGCCGCGGGAAAACCAACCGAGATCCCCCCCCTTGGAAGCCGTAGAGTCAGTGGAATGTTTTTTCGCCAATTCCCCGAAATCGGCGCCTTTCTTTAGCTGATCAAGAATATCCTGTGCCTCTTTTTCCGTTTTAACCAGGATATGGCTGGCTTTGACCTGCTCACCGGTTTTGAATTTCTCCTTGTTCTCATCATAATACTTCTTCAGTTCCGCATCGGTAATCTGAGCTTCCTGCTCAACCTTCTTTTTCAGGTAGGTCTCGACAATCAGCCGCTTGCGCAGATCTTCAAGACGGTCGGCGACCTCCTTGCTTTTGTCTACTCCGTCTTTCCTGGCCTGTTCGAGGATTACCTCGCGCACGACCATACTGTCCAGCAGTTCTTTCTTCCCTTCGGCGGATTGAGCCATGGGCTTAAGATAGGGAGGAAGCCTGTCAACCTCGTCTTTGAAATCCTTGGTTGTAATAACAGTTCCATTTACTTCAGCCAGCACCTTGCCCTCCGCCTTTCCTTTTTCAGTCGCGGCAGGTTTGCAGGCAAAAAGACCGACCGCCAGAAACATGGTACCGAGCACTTTGAAAGCATGAACGTAGTTCACGGGATTTTCTCCTTTACCGTATAGTTGAAGCTATCTCAATAGGTTGCGAAGCTATCACATCAAACAAGCCTTTTCAAGAGATTTCTGGCAGCAGTCAGGATTCCCTCGAATGAAGTATCGGATACAACGGCTGACAGCACAAAATCGGGATTGAATCGATAAATCAAGGGCGCCTTCCGAATCAACCCGATTATCGTATCAGGTGAAACAGGAGTCTTTTCATGAAAAGATGCGTGAAGGCGCTTGCCATCGAACTCCAGTCGTTTGACGAACAGTGTCCGCAAATCAATCCGAAGCTTCATAGTTTCCAGAAGGTAGCCAACCGGCGGCGGAAGCTTGCCGAAACGGTCAAGCAATTCGTCGCCAACCCCGCTTACATCCTCCTCCTCGGAAGCCTGGACGAGAGTTTTGTAAATGATGAGTCGCTGGTTCGGGTCCGGCACATATTCCTCGGGCACGAATGCCGGGATCTTCAGGTTGATTTCCGGTTCTACTTGTTCCGCGACCTCTTCCCCCTTCAATCTGCTGACCGCTTGCTCAAGGAGCTCGGAGTAAAGCTCAAACCCCACGGCAGCGATGTTGCCGGATTGTCGTGAGCCCAGGAAGTCGCCGGCTCCGCGTATCTCTAGATCGTGCGTCGCGATTCGGAAACCGGCGCCAAGTTCGGTAAGCTCCTGGATTATCCGCAGTCGTTCTCGTGCATCCGGGCTGATCGAGCCCTCCGGTGGAATGAGAAAATAGGCATATGCCCGCTGACTGGAACGACCAACCCGCCCACGAAGCTGGTAGAGCTGAGCCAGCCCGAACGTGTCAGCACGATTCACGATCATGGTATTGGCGGAAGAAATATCAAGACCCGATTCAATAATCGTGGTGCAAAGGAATAGGTTGAAGTCGCCATGCATGAAACCGAGCATTACTTCTTCAAGATCCTTTTCCTGCATCTGCCCGTGACCGACCGCCAGCTTGGCTTCAGGAACCAGGCCGCAGAGGTATTCCGCCATAACGCCTATAGACTGAACACGGTTGTGAACGAAAAATACCTGGTCGCCGCGCCGAAGCTCGCGCATTACGGCCTCTCGGATCAATTCGTCGGAAAACCTCGCAACAAAGGTCTTGATGGCAAGGCGGTCACCCGGTGGCGTATCGATAATGGAAAGGTCACGAATCCCGGCCAGCGACATGTTGAGGGTCCGGGGTATCGGCGTGGCGGTGAGCGTCAAAACATCCACCACGGCCCGGTACTGTTTCAGCTTTTCCTTGTGAGAAACACCGAAGCGGTGCTCTTCATCGATGATGATCAAGCCGAGGTCTTTAAAGCTCACGTCCTTCTGCAAAAGGCGATGAGTTCCAATAACGATGTCGACCTCGCCCTTTTTCAAACGCTCCAGAGTAGCCTTTTGTTCGCGGGATGTCCGAAAACGGGAAAGCATCTCAATGGTTACCGGGTAGGCGGCAAACCGCTTGCGAAAGGTTTCCATGTGCTGCTGCGCCAAAACGGTGGTCGGGACGAGCACGGCGACCTGCTTGCCGTCCATGACGGACTTGAATGCCCCCCGCATGGCAACTTCGGTTTTGCCGTAACCCACATCGCCACAAACAAGTCGATCCATGGGCTTGATGTTCTGCATGTCGCAGAGCATGTCATCGATGGCTCTCATCTGATCCGGTGTCTCTTCAAATGCAAACGAAGCCTCGAACTCCCGATACAATTCATCCGGCGGGGAAAACGCGAACCCTTCATGCACCTGACGGGCAGCATAAATCTTGAGCAGTTCCTCGGCCATTTCCTCGATGGACTTGCAAGCCCTGGCCCTTTTTTTCTCCCAACCGGCCCCTCCAAGCTTGTCGAGAGAAGGCTGAATGCTCTCGGCCCCCACGTAACGCTGGACAAGGTTTATGCGGTCCACCGGCAGGTAGAGCTTGTCGCCTCCCGCATATTCAAGCAGCAGGAAGTCTTCACCGATACGGTCGAACTCCAGATGTTGAAGCCCCCGGTAAATGCCGACACCGAAATCCAGGTGCACCATGAAATCCCCGGGTTTCAGCTCTTCAAGGGAAACCAGGATCTGTTTTTTCCTGAGTGCGGATATATCGCGGCGCTTAATCCTTTTACCGAAAATCTCTTCTTCGGCAATAACAACAAGCCCTTCCTCGAACATGCGGAATCCGCGGGATATATCCCCCAGGACCAGTTGCACGCCGAATCCATGTTCAGCCGCAACGCGTGCATGGTACTCTTCGAAAACCGTCAACGGAAGGTTATAGGGACGAAGCAGTTCTTCAAGACGTTGGATCTGGCTTCGTTGATGACACACGATGAAAATGCCGCACTGTTCCTCCAACCAGAGAGAAAGCCGTGCGACTAGAGGCCGTAGGACTTCTTCGCTGTCGGACGACATGGTCAACTTCAGATCCTCGTTCTCCTGCACGGAAAACCGAAGAACCGCAGCCGCACCATTTTGCTCCGCTATTTCAAGAAAGGAAATCGAAAGCCTCCGTACTTCCGCAACTTTGGACCATAGTGCATCCGGACGGAGCCACAAATCGATTCCTTCACATACAATCTGATTTTTTTCCGTTGCTTTCAGTTCAGCAGCAAAAAATTCCTCGGTGCGCAGCTCTGCCGAGTCTGTTAAAGCCAGCGGATCGATTTCCGCTACCACCACCCCAGGCCCCGCATAATCGAAAAGCGTCTCCAGGCCGGGATGCAGCAAGGGCTGGAGGTACTCGACGCCGGGAGGATAAATAGCATGATGCAACTGTTCCACAAGTTCTCTGCGTCTGGTAGCAGGAATTCCGAGAACATCGCAGCGCTTTTTCAGTCGACCGGAAAAATCCCTGACCACCGCCTCTGATAGGACAATCTCCCGTGAAGGAAGAACCACGAGTTCTTCCAGAGGTTGAAGAGATCGCTGGGTAACCGGATCGAAAGAACGGATGGATTCGACGAAATCACCGAAAAACTCTATCCTTACCGGATTTGCATGGTTGGGAAGAAAAATGTCTACAATACCACCACGCACCGATGCGCACCCCCTGTCTTCTACAAGGGGAACCATTGAATAACCGAGATCGACAAGTTTTCGCAGGAACAAATCCCTGTCCACCTCTTCTCCAGTTACCAGATATTGTGAATGATCCGCAAGAACACTGCGTGGAAGGACCTTCTGCATCAAGGAAGAAACCGGCAGAACGACTATGGAAGCCTTGCCTTCCATTAGCGCGAACAAGGTATTCAGGCGCTCCCCGCTCACATCGGGGTGGGGGGATGTCTGTTCAAATGGGCTTATTTCCCAAGCGGGAAAGTAGAAAACACCTTCCGGACTTTCTTCATAGAATCGCATCTCTCGCAGGATTTCTTCGGCGATTTCGGAATTCGGCGTAACGACGAGAATAGGCGCCTGACACGTCTCGGTAAGCCCTGCCAGGAAAAATGCAGGAGCGGAACCTTTCAGGCCGAAAAGCTTGACATGCGAGGCAACTGGCTCGAGGGCGTTTGAAATTATACGTATTTTTTCAGAAAACCTTTGATTTTGCATTATGAAGATGTGTCCGGAAGGAATTCGAGATTTTGGCTTTCAGAATAAAAATAAAGCAATCAAAATTTTGCGAAATTAATCTACGATAGCAGATAATGAGTCGCGAATCCAGCAGTCATCATAGTTGCTGATTGATTGTAAACACTAACGGCAAGCCGAGTAGACAGCCAGGTTTCAGGACTGATTGAACGGGATCCAAAAAAAAGAAGTAAAGCATTTTGAGCAAACATCGGTAAGAACAAAAGGAAGGACTCTTTCAGAGCTGATTTTCAGAAAAAGAGCTCAGACAAGAACCGTACTCGCGGAAAACAGAGCAGTGGTCACTATCGGAACATAATGCCGGGGATACGACAGAAAGAATATAGCTACTTCCCTTTTTTAAGGTCGATCAGAATTAGCTTCGCTACAGCCTTCAATGTCTCGAAAACACCTTCGCCGGTCATGGCACAGGCTTCAAATTCCGGGACATTCATCGGGTTCAGCTCTCTGCTCATTTCTTCAACGGCAATGATATTAGGAAGATCACGCTTGTTGTATTGGATTACAAAGGGTATTTTTTCCAGTTCGTATCCCTGTTCCCGCAAGTTTATCTGTAAATTGTCGAGCGATTCAATATTCGCATCCATTCGCTCTTCCTGAGAGTCGGCAACGAAAACGACACCATCTACGCCTTTCAGAATCAGTTTGCGCGAAGCATCGTAAAACACCTGCCCCGGCACGGTATAGAGGTGGAATCTGGTTTTAAACCCTTTAATTTCCCCTAAAGCCAGCGGCAAAAAGTCAAAAAAAAGCGTCCTCTCGGTTTCGGTGGCAAGACTTATCATCTTCCCCTTTGCCTCGGGTGCGGTTTTCGAGTAGACAAACTGGAGATTGGTCGTCTTACCGCAAAGACCAGGACCATAATAAACAATCTTGCAGTTGATCTCACGGGAGGCATAGTTGATGAAAGACATCTGGCGTCACCTCGGATGGTAAATTATCTTTTGGGTGGTCACCGGATCATCCGGTGCATGTTATTCGACCAGGAAGCCGGTTGGATTCTGGCTTGACAACAAGCCGAAATACCGGTTGAGAACTTAACTAAAGAGATTGTCAATATCATCATCGGTTATCTCGGCAAAGGGGAAATCGCCTTCGCCGGATTTTTCCTTCTCTTCAGCCCGTTTCGCGAGACTGTCGAAAATCTGTGCAAGCTCTTCCGAAGCCTTTTTCACCCTGAGACGGACTAAACCCAATGACGAACGGCTATCAAAAAGCACAACAAGGATGACGCGACCGCCAACAATGGAAATATGCAGGTTATCCTTTTCGCCTTCGTGAAAAAGTATCGAAAACTCTTTCTCTCCGATCAGTTTCGCCAACCCGCCGGTAGCGGCTATATTTCCCGCGGTAAGCGAGGCCAAGGACGTTGTGTCGAAACGATCGGTTTCTCCTACTCCCGAGATTAACTGACCGTTCTTATCCACAAGAAAGATGACCTTGGCATTGGCTTCCCTCAGCAGTTTTTCCAATATGTAATTTAACTGCTTGAAGTCGTCGTCATACATGACCATTTGCGGAGTCGCCATTGCACACACCCCTCGAGCTGTACGATTTTTTTGGGCAGCGGGTCATTTTATAACAAAACCGCCCGGACATAGCAAGGTTTTAAAAACATTTTAACGATATAACGGCGGCACCCGAAACCGGTCAGACAGTTCAACAGGGCATTTTCAAGCGCCACTGAAAAAAATGCTCCGGAGAGCAATTACCCTCCGGAGCAGCTAAATCAGGTTGACAAGCCGAGGAAACTAATTATTTTTCCTCGCCGCCGGAATATGACATTTTCGCCATTTGCTCATACAAGGCGAAGCGTCGTGCCGTCCATTCGTTTGCCTTCTTGATGAGGTTTTCGGCCCCCTTCGGATTGTTTTTCTTCAACACACGGTAGCGGTTTTCGCCGAAAGCATAATCCTCAAAAGAAATGGAAGGAGCTTTGCTATCGAGCTGCAGCGGGTTCTTGCCTTGTGCCGCGAGAGCCGGGTTGTAGCGGTAGAGCGGCCAATGTCCGCACTCGACGGCCTTTTTCTGCTCATCGACACCGCGCGTCATGTTGATGCCATGGGCAATGCAGTGACAGTAGGCAATAATGATGGAAGGACCGTCAAAAGCTTCCGCCTCGATAAACGCCTTGACGGTCTGGGCAGGGTTCGCCAACGAAACCGACGCGACAAAAGCCGTTCCATATGTCATGGCTATCAGGCCGAGGTCCTTCTTCGGCATGGCCTTGCCGCCCGCGGCAAATTGGGCAACCGCTCCGAGCGGCGTCGACTTGGAAGCCTGACCGCCGGTATTGGAATATACCTCGGTATCAAGAACCAGCAGATTAATATTCTTGCCCGATGCAATCACGTGGTCCAGACCACCAAAGCCGATGTCATAAGCCCAACCGTCACCCCCGACACTCCATACCGATTTCTTGACCAGGTAGTCGGCAACAGCAAGGAACCGCTTGGCCAACGGACCGTTACAGGAGACAAGTTTCTCTTTCAATGCCGCAACACGTTCACGCTGGGCTTCTATTCCTGGTTTAGTGGTCTGATCGGCATTCTTGATCGCGGCCAAGATCTCTTTAATATCGGCAGCACCGGAGCAGTCTGACTCCATCACCTGAACGAGCAATTCTTCGGCAAGTTCGGAAAGCTTGTCAACCGAAAGCCGCATACCATACCCAAACTCGGCGGCATCCTCGAACAGCGAGTTCGACCATGCCGGACCCCGACCATCAGTACGCTTGGTCCACGGCGTTGTCGGCAGGTTCCCGCCATAAATGGACGAACACCCGGTGGCATTGGCAATAAGCGCACGATCGCCGAAAAGCTGAGAAAGAAGCTTCAGGTAAGGCGTTTCGCCGCAACCGGCACATGCACCGGAAAACTCGAACAACGGCGTAATCAACTGGCTTCCCTTCAGGGTGTCAACCTTCACCAGGCTGGAATCAGTATCAGGAATGCTCAGGAAGAAATCCCAGTTGTTGACTTCCCGTTCGCGGATAGGATCCTTGAAAGTCATGTTTATCGCTTTATGCTCAGGGTCCTCCTTGCTCTTTGCCGGGCAGTTGTGAACACAGGCGCCACAGCCGGTACAGTCTTCCGGAGCTACCTGCACGGTGCACTTCATCCCCTTGAACTCCGCGCCGCGGGCATCAGCAGAAAGGAAATTTTCCGGTGCATCTTTCAGCATAGCCGGGTCATATACTTTCATCCGGATTGATGCATGGGGACATACGAATGAACAGATGCCGCATTGGATGCACAGTTCCTTGTCCCATACAGGGATATCGACGGCAATGTTGCGCTTTTCGAAACAGGACGAGCCCGTGGGGAAGGTACCATCCGCAGGCATTGCGGAAACAGGAAGCCCATCCCCCCGGCAGGCAATGATTTCGGCGGTCACATTCTGCAGGAACTCGGGAGCATCGGAACTGATGGGCGGCTTGATGGTTATTTTGCTGCTTGCCTTTTTCGGGACTTTGACCTCGAAGAGATTATCAAGCGAGGCATCCACGGCCTTATAGTTCATTTCAACAACACGTTCCCCCGCCTTGCCATAGCTCTTCTTGATGGCGCCCTTAATAGCCTTGACCGCGGTATCGAGGGGAATGATGTTGGAGATCTTGAAGAAAGCGGTCTGCATGATTACGTTGATGCGAGCGCCGAGTCCCAATTCCTCCGCCAGTTTTACCGCATTGATTACGTAGAACTTGAGTTTCTTGTCAATTATCTGCTGCTGAACCTCGCGAGGAATCTTGCTCCAGACCTCGTCCTTGTCATAGAGGGAACAGAGAAGGAACGGTGCGCCTTCCTTCGCCTTGGAAAGGATGTCGTACTTTTCCAGGAAGGTAAAGTTGTGGCAAGCAACGAAGTCGGGTCGATTGACAAGATACGGCGCCCTGATCGGGTTTTTACCGAACCGGAGATGCGATATGGTAACACTGCCGGCTTTTTTCGAGTCGTATACAAAGTAGGCCTGCACGTTGTTGTCGGTTTTTTCGCCGATAATCTTGATGGAATTCTTGTTTGCTCCAACTGTTCCGTCTGAACCAAGACCGTAAAATACCGCGGCATAAATCCCTGAGGAAATATTGGTGAAAGAAGGGTCATAGTCGATGCTGGTTCCACAGACATCGTCATTGATTCCGACAACAAAGTGATTCTTCGGCGGATCCTTCGCCAGGTTGTCGAAGATCCCTTTGACCATGGCAGGAGTGAACTCCTTGGAACCCAACCCGTAACGACCACCAATAATTGAGGGATACTCGCTGAAAGGAGCAGTCTTATCTTCCAGCTTCTCACCGATCGCGGTACGAACATCAAGGTACAGAGGTTCACCAAGGGAACCAGGCTCCTTGGTCCGGTCCATCACGGCAATTTTCTTGACGGTCGGCGGCAATGCCGCGACAAAGGCATCGGTCGGGAACGGACGATAGAGCCGGATTTTCAGAACACCGACCTTTTCATCTCTGGCTACCAGGGTTTCCACCGTCTTGTGTACCGCATCGGCGCCGGACCCCATGATGACCACCACCCGCTCGGCATCCGGCGCGCCTACATAATCAACCAGCTTGTACTGGCGGCCGACTATCTTGGCGAATTTATCCATCTCCTCCTGCACGACCTGCGGAGTCGAAACATAGTATTTATTTACCGTTTCCCGACCCTGGAAGAAAACGTCCGGATTCTGGGAGGAACCGCGCAGCACCGGATGATCGGGCGACAGTGCGCGTTCACGATGTGCGGTAATGAGGTCTTCGTCAAGCATGGCCCGCATGTCGTCGAACGTCAACTCTTCAACTTTCTGTATTTCATGGGAGGTTCTGAAGCCGTCAAAGGAGTGGATAAACGGAACACGTGAGCGAAGCGTAGCAGCTTGAGCGATCAGGGCGAAATCCATGACCTCCTGGACATTGTTCGAGCAAAGCAATGCCCAACCGGTGGAACGGCATGCCATAACATCCGAATGATCGCCGAAGATAGAAAGTGCCTGGGCCGCGACAGCGCGTGCCGAGACGTGGAAAACGGTCGAAGTCAATTCACCCGCGATTTTGAACATGTTGGGGATCATCAGCAGCAATCCCTGACTTGCCGTAAAAGTGGTGGTCAGGGATCCGGCCTGAAGTGCCCCGTGAACCGCACCGGACGCCCCCCCTTCCGATTGCATCTCAGCTACAAGGGGCACGGTGCCCCAGATGTTCTTCTCACCCTTGGCACTCTTTTCATCGGAAATTTCACCCATCACCGAAGATGGCGTAATGGGATAGATAGCGATTACTTCGTTAGTTGCATGGGCTACATAGGCTGCGGCGGTGTTACCATCGATCGTAACCATTTTGCGTTTCATGCAAAACTCCTCCTTGAGTTAATGACCGTTAACAGGTCCTTTAGTGGGTCTCATGCGGCTTCTTGAGCCGTCAGAGCTCGTTGCGACCCTCCAGGGCTCGCTGCACCGTAGCGGCGTCCACATATTCCAGATCGCCACCGATCGGCATGCCGTGGGCCAGTCGGGTTACCTTGATATTCAAAGACTTTATGAGTCCGCTCAGATAAAGCGCCGTCGCTTCACCCTCGACGGTAAAATTGGTGGCCAGGACGATCTCCCTGATTTCGGAACCTTCGAGACGCCGTACCAATTCGGCAATCTTCAGGTCTCCAGGCATTATACCACTTAACGGCGAAAGCGCCCCGTGCAAAACATGGTATCGTCCCCGGAAGGCACCGCTCCGCTCAACCGCCAGCAAATCCTGCGGCTCCTCCACGACACAGAGAATCGTGTCATCTCTCTCGCCGGTGCAAATACAACATGGATCGTCTTCCGTAATGCCGAAACAGACGGAGCAGAACCTGACGCTCCTGGCTAGATCAAGCAGACTTTCGGCCAGCATCTCACCCATTCTGGGAGATTTCAGGATATGAAAAGCCAACCGAAGCGCCGTTCTCTCCCCGATGCCGGGCAACTTCTTCAATTCACCGATAAGCCTGGTCAGGGATTGCGAAAAATGTATCATAACTGTAAGAAAAATATAACCACTTTTTTAAGAAAAATAAAAACAGCTTAGTGGTATTTTATACTAACTAAAAAACCATTGTATTTGTGATGAATTTTGAAATATAACAATTTTTTACACGGAGTAAAACAATAAAATTTTTTTACACCGTTTATCCACACTTCCATACTGCGCATGGATCATGTCAAAAATAAAGAAAGGCCCGAAAAGGCGGGACAATGCCAAGCACCCTTCGCAGGCCCATTAGATACGGCAAACCGGAATTCTCCGCTCTTTTGTGAACTACACTCAGAAAAGGCCGGGAATATTCATACCGCCGGTGATTTTTTCCATTTCGGCAGCCACTTCGCCCTGAACCTTCTTGAGAGCCTCGTTAATCGCGGCCACGACCAAGTCCTGCAACATCTCCACATCGTCCGGGTCGACGGCATCCTTTCGAATCGAAAGTGATACAACCTGGTTTTTTCCATTGGCGACGGCAGTGACTGCCCCACCGCCAACCGAAGCCTCAGCGGTTCGCTGGCTCGCCTCTTCCTGAAGACGCGCCATCTTCTGCTGCATCTGCTGAGCCTGCTTCATTATCTGTGCTAAACCTTTTGACATCAGTCTTTATCCTCCTTTACATCAGCGTCTTGCCCAACTGCGTTGATTTCTCCGATTTCCGCCCCGAATAACTCCAAGGCGGCCGTAACAAGCGGGTGTTTGCGCGCTATACCTTCCAGCTCCCGCTGTCGTCCGTCAGCCTCAAGGCTTTTTTTTTCCCGCATCGTTTGCGGAAGCCCCGAATTCTCTCCCGAAAGAGAGGTGAGTCGAACCGCGGGTTTTGCCTTGCAATAACGCCCGGCCAATTCCGTGAGCACGGCCAACGCCTCGGGATCCTGAAGTTGCGAAAGGTGAAAAGATCCTGACGGGAAGCCAATTTCAATGTTTTCCTCCGTAAACCGCAGCGGGCGGCCATGCTCCAGAATCTTGCCAAGCCTCTTTTTCTCCCGGTTGACAAAAGCGACGAATCCCGGCCAGCCCTCTTGCCCCCCCTGTAAGGCAGGCGCTGCTGGTTTCCGGACAACAGGTAGCGTCTCAGCACCAATCGCCACGGCACCGGTATCCGGCCGGGAAGCAGACGACGGCAAGGCCGGAGCGGAAACACTATTCCCCGACAAACGCTCCAAGGATTTCAACCGCGCCAGTATCTCATCAACCGGAACAATCGGCAGAATCGTGCACATTCTCAGCAGGGCCATTTCGAGAATGAGGCGGGTAAAACCGGACAGCGCCATTTCAGACTCGGCCTTCAACAGAATGGAGAGATACCGCTGCAGCTGATCAAGCGTCGCCGAGGCGACCTGTTTCCGAATGTCAACCATCTCACCCTCGGCAAGGTCAAGAAGTTCAGCCGGATTGGCCGCAACCTTCAACACGACGAGATTTCTGAAATGATCGATCAGTTCCTGGCAGAAATTGCGCATGTTGTACCCAAAGATATCAACGCGTGCCACAATATCGAGAGCAGCTTGGCAGTCCCGGGCAAAAACGGTTTGGGACGTTTCGAGAAGCAACCGCCTGTCGACCACGCCGAGGAGAGCAATCACCTCATCATCATCGACGCTGTCGCCGCAAAATGCCAGCACCTGGTCGAGAGTGGAAAGAGCGTCCCGCATACTTCCATCACCCTTGCGGGCAATGGCTGTCAGGGAGTCGTCACTGATGGCAACCTTCTCTTCGTCAACGATATTCCTCAGAAGCGCCACGATCTTGGAAAGCGGAATTCTCTTGAAATCAAAGCGCTGACAGCGGGACAGAATCGTAATGGGAACCTTGTGGGGTTCGGTGGTGGCAAAGATGAATTTTACATGGGCGGGAGGCTCTTCCAACGTCTTGAGCAGCGCATTAAAAGCGCTCGTTGAAAGCATGTGAACTTCATCAATAATGAAAATCTTGAAGCGGCAACGGGATGGGAGATACTTGATGTTCTCCCTGAGCTCGCGGATATCCTCGACACCGGTATTGGAAGCGCCGTCTATCTCGAAAACGTCTACGGAGTTTCCGGCTGTAATCTCACGGCACGCCGGACACTCGTTACAAGGCTCCGGAGCTGGTCCCAGCTCACACTGGAGTGCCTTGGCGAGAATGCGGGCGGCACTTGTCTTCCCTACTCCACGGGCACCGGTAAACAGGAAGGCATGGGCAACCCTGCCTGATTCAATCGCATTCTTCAGTGTCCTGCAGACATGCTCCTGACCGATAAGATCGCTGAATGTCTGCGGCCGCCATTTTCTCGCTAAAACAAGGTATGACAACGGTGGGCCCCACTGGTAACGGTTTCAAAAAAAGAAGGGAAACCATTCTCGACCAAGGAATCACAAGCTCCCCAGCCCTGCACCTAGACTTCCTTTCCCTCTGCCTTCCAAAGAATCGTGACGGCTTTACAGTAAGTATTCAGTAGTACCACCGCCGAAGTTCATGCAGACGACATGGAATCGAATGGATGGGAAGGGGATGGAGATTTTACGGACACGACTGATAGCTGGGCTACCCCGCGGCACACGGTGGCGGTTACTGCCGTTGCTTCCTTCCGGACCTGGCGGGGTTCATAACCTTCCGTTGCGCGAGACCCAGCTATCAGCCGTGTCCGTAAAACACGAAACAGGCACTACCCGCGATCCGACACCGAAACTCCGTCAATAGAGTCTGCCACCCGGGATACTGCCTGCCTTATCTGAAAAGCATTTCATCTTTTACATACAAAACTGGCGGAGAGAGAGGGATTTGAACCCTCGGTACGCTATTAACGCACACACGATTTCCAGTCGTGCTCCTTCAGCCGCTCGGACATCTCTCCGTGAAGGGAAAATATATATGAATCGTCATTGTGTTGTAAAGCTATTTTTTTACCCCAGACAACCTCGAATCATGGCCTGAATTCTCCAAACCTTCTTTTATTTGATTAATCAACTCAAAAGAATTATCCTAGAGAACTCGAAACTACTATCCGGGCATAACGTGAACTCAAATTCCGAGAAAGAGGTCTTGCCATGAAAAAATTCCTGTTTATGTTTTTTGCACTCACTATTGCTACGCTGCCGAACGTGACGGCTCACGCGGCAGAGGCCGCCACCGGCCCCGACCAGCAAAACGTAGCCACCGAGAATATCATGACACCAGAGGCACCCCCAACGGAACCGCCGACCATCTCCGCTCCCGATCAAACAAACCCGGCAACACCTGAGCGGATTATCAAGATAGGTTTCGTCGACATGGCCAAGGTTGCCAGTGATTCCGTCCCCGGCAAAGCTGCATATGCCGAAGTCAAGGCAGAATCAGCTAAATATCAGAAACAAATCAAATCAAAAGAAAAGCAATTGAAAAAGCAAAAAGCTTCAATTGAAGCACAAATGCCTTCGCTTACGCCGGCCCAGCGATCGGTAAAAGCGAAAGATTTTCAGAAAAAGCTGGAAAGCTTCCAGAAATTTCTCCAGAAAGCCGAGCAAGATATTCGCACAAAAGAAGCCAAACTGTTGCAAAAACTTTACGAATCAGTTGTCACGTCGGCAAATGACTACGGAACGGCAAACGGTTATGCAGCCATCGTAATGAAGAAAGAGCTTCTTTTCATCGACAGCACAATCAAAATTCAGGATATAACAGCGGAAATCATCACACTACTCGACAAAACTCCGAAAACAAAATGAACCCGTAAACGGGTCACGACTCATTCGGCTTTTCTTGAAGAAGACCGGAAGGACCATGATCCGTGACGCCTGAACGCCGAGGCGAGCAGGCGTCACGGATCATGGATTCAGGAAAGGATTAGATGAGGGAAAAGACGTGATATAAACAGCTGTCCACGAGCACTATAAGAGGCAGAACCGTTTATCTGCGCAACACGTGGCCGCTTTTTCCGGTTATCGGAAACCAATACGGCAAAACAGCCTGCCAAAAACAATATTCAAGGGATTCGATCGAGCCAGAAAGCGCAGCACCGGCGGCTTGCGCATACCGAAATCCCTGAGCTCGACGCTTCCTCCTTTGGTTATACCCTCTCGAAAGAATCGCAAAGCGTCCGCCTTGTTTCCGGAAATGAGCTTGACTTTTCCAAGATTAAGATAATGTTCAGGATTTTCAGGCTCATGTTCAAGAGAGACCATGCACAGTTCAACCCCCCGGGAAACCTGCCCTCTTTCTTTTGCAATACAGTAGCCCAAATAGGAATACCATCCCTTGTTGTCTTCAAGTTCCAAAGCTTTTTCAAGGCATGCCAATCCCGCCACGGTGTTGTCCAAGGCTATAGCTCTTCGAGCACGCTCAAACCTTAGAACTCCATTCTCGGATTTTTGCATCTTCATCAAACACTTCACCTCCAAAACCCGGCCAAAAAAAATTGTGGCTTTACGTCAGCCATATCCACAACTGCGTAGAATTTCGCAACAAAATCTCACGTGAAAACGACGTAACAAAGAACGGTACATTTTCAAAAGCCAAAGAGATCGTCCAGAACCCAGAAGCGACGGCTACAAAGCACAACAACTCTGATTTCGAGGCAATTTATTTAGTGTCCATCCGGAAAGTGCAACCTATTGAAAAATATCGTAAAAAGGTAATTTCTCAGTTTGGTTTTGCGCCGGAATATGGTATATTAGCAGAGCTAATCGGCTGATATTGTTAGACTATTAACTCTGCAAGGACCAAA
>JAXGWF010000004.1:0-118088 GCA_040773465.1 Geobacteraceae bacterium
GTGCGGACTCTTTCTTTTTGGCAGCTCTGACGGGTAACAGATTAATCTTGATCATTTATCCCCTACCCTCCTCATGGCCAACCCTGCCGCAACAGCTATCAACGGGCTTATTTCCTGAAGGTATTCAGGGTCGAACTCTGCTTCATTGTATGAAATATTACGCAGTGGATTTAATAATTCCACCGGCAATCCAAGTCGTTGGCTGACAACTTCCGCAAGATTCAGCACTTTCGCGCATCCTCCGCTGAGATAAACTTTACCGATCTTTTGATCCTCGGCGGTTGAATTGTAAAAATCAAGAGAACGGTGAATTTCCAGTGAAAGGGTCTCACTGACACGCGACATTATGTCCTGCAAGCGAGCCTTGTCGGGAAAATCGGAAGTAATCTTTATCCTTTCCGCGTCTTCGCCACTCACGGCGAATTGACGTTGAATTTCTTCCGTATAAAGATTGCCACCCATCTGCACATCACGGGTGAAAAGAGAGATACCACCCTTAATGACATTCAGATTCATTATGTTGGCGCCAATATTAATCAATGCCACCACTTCGTCCTCGGAAGGCGCATAGTTCAATTCGAAAATATTCTGCACCGCAAAAGAGTCGACATCAACAACAACAAGATTCAACCCCGCTTCGTTGAAAACCGAGACGAACTCGTTAATTATCTCTTTTTTACTCGCGACCAACAAAACCGTCATTTTTCCTGTAGCGGACAGGTCCGCATCAAGAATATCAAAATCAAGGTTCACATCATTAATGTCAAAAGGAATATATTGCTCCGCCTCCCAGGCAATCTGGTCTTCAAGTTCCTCCGGGGTCATGGCGGGAAGCGAAATTTTCCGGATGATCACCGAATTGCCCGAAATGGAACAGGCGGCATCCGTGGCCCTGGTTCCAAGGCTCTTGACCAGGTCGCGGATTGTTTCGACGATGGACGTCGTATCCATCAGGCTGTTGTCGACGATCGCCTCACTTGGTAGCGGCAGGATGCCGACGTTCTTGAGCGTATAGGCTCCCTTATGTTCGGCAAGCTGTGCAAGCTTGACAGAACTCGATCCTATATCTATTCCAACTATTTCCCTGCTTTTCATAAAGAGCATGGCTGCATCCTGTTCCCGTTAATCCGTAAAAACCTTATCCTTGTCGGCGAGCGTAAACCCAAGAGCAAATATGATTTTTCTCTTGGTCTCCATGCGGCACAATTCACCCCGCTCGATTCGATCAATGGTGGCAGCTGAAACTCCCGCCAGACGGGCCAGCTCCATTTTACTCATCAATCGCTCTTCCCTTATTTTCCTGACATTATTTGGGTGTTTCATGTATTTGATCCTTAGAGAAGGGGTTTTTTGAGGAATTTACAATAATTTTAACAAATGTCAAGATAATTTTAACAGTTGATAGCAATTAAATTCCATCCTTACAAAAAGAGGGCACTTATTCCATCCCGACCGGAATTCCGCTACAGCTTGTCCCACACGGCTCAGGCCGGGATATCGAGGTGCCCCCTCCGTACCAACTCAAAGGATTAATAGGCATAAAGAACCGAGATATCTGATTTTTCCTGTGGATTTGCAACCCTCTCAGCGCTAACCTCAATTCGATAGGTTGTCGGGATTGTTATCCCCGTACCTCCTGCTTCGGCAGACTCGGTAACATTTTCTCCTTTCCGCAAATTCGGATTGTCCGCTTTGTCGGTATTGCCCTTTATCGGCGTATCGACGATCTTCGAATAAACCCGGAATCCCGGATCCGACTTCGACTGGAAATCCCATGAAGCATTCTGTGTATGTTTCAGCACGAAGGAAAAATCCGGCGATTCTTTCGGATCCATGCTCTTGTTGCCTGCACTGCATGCGCTTCCCCAGTAAGCCGTTGTATTATCGAGCTTCGACCTGAGGCAATTGAGGTCTGACATACTCAATGCTATATTTCCACTGCCATACTTGGACAAAAGGGTGCTTACACCCGAAGAGCTCCCTGATGAAAAATTCCCGAATATCGCACTATTAAGACTTGGGATAATTTCGTTGACCGTCAGGGCAACCCCCCCATATCCCGCTTCCACGACATTCTTGTACCGTTTGCCGGAAGCGGAAAGCTGAATGCCGGTCGTGACGAAATACATGAGCGCCGCGACGATCGTCAAGGCAATAAGCGTGAGAAGAAGCGATGTAACCAGGGCTATACCCTTTTCATTTTTCACGTATTTCATGGCGAGCACCTATTGGGTAACGATATTGACGTTTTCCGGCCTTACCGTCATATGGTAGACTTTCCACCGATAATTTCTGTAATCCTGTATTGCTGAAAGAGCAAATGTTCTGCCGGTACCCGGTGGCCCAACATCTATCGTGGCGTTCGGATATGAATAGGAGCGGTCCCTGCCCCCATCGTGGGTGAGTATGAATACCTTCACCGCTTTCAGCCGCTCACGGATCTGGTCGGCGGTAAGCGTTGAAAGGTCGGATGTCTCGGTAATGGAGCCGCTCCCCGTGGAATCAAGCAGGTAGACGACCTGCATATCCGCCACGCAATCGAGAAGCGGAAATTCTTCCAACGTGCCGTTATCGTGACTGACAACCGCCTTGAACAGCACTCCGGTGTTTGTTGCGCATCGCGCGGGAAGATCACCGGCCGCGGGAACCCTTACATAATAATCTGCCCGATTGAACGGCATCCGCAGGTCTTTATCCGGAGTAACGCCATAAATGTAATGGGCGACATTCGTCTCGGTAGGCTCGAAAGCAGCGGCAAGGCCGTTCTGGTTAAACTGGGTATAGCAACTCCCGCCCGGGACCAACAGTTCCTTGGTATAAGTGCTCGTAAGGGCAACCCGGATGACAATGACCCGGTTACCGTTTACAAGATTTTCACTGGGCCATCTTGACGGCTTGACATTTGTGGGCTTCAGCGCTCCGGTGTAGTTCATGTAGGTCCATCGTTGCGCCGTTGGCGACATGCCGACACTTGTAGCCTTGATGACCAGGTAGTCACTGTTTTGTATATACGTGGTTCCACTGGGAACCGTGCTTATGCCGCCGCCACAGATAGCTCTCGGGATTCCCGATGAGGCATCATTATAACTCGCGGCAATGCCTGTCCCGGCTGCTTCCTGGTAGTTGATCGTGCCGGAAAACGACCACGGCAGTCCAAAACCGGCCGATGCAATATCCTTACGCATGATTTCCAGCCCGATAACGCCTTCGATGTTGCTCTCGACGGTTCGCGACTGCTGCGTCGCCCGGCTGAGGATCCGGTTGAAGGCGTCGCCGGTCACCGCGATGACAATTACGAAGATGGCCATGACCACTACCAGTTCGACAAGGCTGAATCCATAATGGTTTTTTAGCATATCTCTATCCCTTCAGCGACCCCGCCGTGCGATTCTAAGCCGTTTTCCCGCTGCGATTTAATAACGATGAAAGAGCGCGAGCCGGTTACGTGGCCGGCTTCGTTACGATAGACGACACAACATGCTCATAGTTGTTGCCTTTGTAACTCCAGCGCACACCGATATTGATTCTTTTTGCGTTGGAAGAAATATTATCCACGTAGTAGGTTACTGAATAATTCTGTACGGTACTCCGCATTTTTATCGGCACGGCCAGGCTTTTCGGCTCGTTCAAGGCAGTCGTGATAGCATCGAACGGCAGACTCTTTTTCTGGGCAAGTTGCTCTTCGACAATCGCGGCCGCCTGGGTTCTCATGTCGTTACGGACATTCGTGGCAATGGACACGTTTATTGCCTCGAGCATGCCCAACAGTCCCACCATGAGAATAACCAGGGCGATCAACACCTCCAGAAGCGTAAACGCGGTGTTATTTGAGAGTAATGTTTGCTTGCGCACACGGAGCCCCCTGATTAATTATTTTGCCCATATTGATTCGGGACTGCGTTATATAAATGCTGTCGAGAGGCGGTTCGCACTTTGAAAAAACGCACACCGATTTCGGCGTCGTCTCCACCAACATCCCCCGCGAATTGAAAGTCAATTCCGTTTCCGACGGAGCGCTTATTTCGATGGCATAGGGCAGGTCACGAGTCCGCACTACCGTACCGACAGCGTCGTGCTCGGAGGAATAACGGCGAAAAACAACCCTGCTCGCCGAAGCGAACTGAATTTCGTGAGTCAAACCGGTAACAAGCGCCTGCTGCCGCACAAACATCATGTCTGAATACAGCTCCTTGACTTCCTTTTCGATATTGGAGCGGCGTAACCAATTATTGAAATTGAGCGTCGCCAAGCCAAGCAAAATCGCCATGATGCCCATAACGGCAAGCAACTCGATAAGGGAAAAACCGTCTCGGCCCATACTATCTCTCCTGGATCTGGAGTATTTTCTTGACCGGTTTCTTCAAGGTATCCGCGGGCGGTGGCGGTGCAGGCGGCTTGCCGGGCCCTACGGAAACCTGTCGGCCTCCCCTGGAAGTGCCTGAAATATCAGAAAGATCGACCACCACAATAGCGCCTGTCGAAAGCTGAATGAGTATTTTACCCTTCATTAACCCCGAAGAGGGAGCGGTCCCCAAATTATAATTCACAAACCAGAAAAGGGTTTCCCCGCCATAGCCGCAAATATCAGCTGTGGGTTTAAAAGTAGTGAACTGAACGAGACCGTTCGTTTTGGCGCTGGGAGTGGTAATAACCCGCTCCGCCTTAGTCGTGGAGGATGTAGCGTCCAGAGTTATGAACCATCCGTCGGTTTTCCCGGACAGCAGGCTTATATTGGGATTGTCGGCCGACTGATCGGTCAGAGTCGACAAGGACAGCGCTGTCGTACAAGCGGAATCATACCCCTTCGGCACACTGCCGGTACTGTAACAGGGTTCCTTGATGCCGTAAATCGCCATCCGGTCGTCGGCACTGTCAATTCCCGCGGTCGAATTTTTGAAATAGTACCTTCCCGAGCCAAAATAGAGCCAGAGCTCCGGTCCGCCCGTTATCTGGTCCGCACTGTCAAACAACTTGTCAATGGATGCGGTAACCGGACCGGCTCCGTCAATAACCGTACTGATCGCCCATTTGGTAGGGTCGGTTTCTCCCTTGGTGACGAGACGCAGTATACCGCCGTCCACCCATTGCATAATTCCTGACACTTCCTTCGGCTTGACGTACCCGATGTAGACGACATCCGTCGTGTAATAACTCGACGAATATTTGTTCTCTTTATCGGTATCTAGGGCATTACTGCTCAGCGACCCGGCAAAAGCGTTGGCGACCCCACTGTCGAATGTCGCCGCCAATGCCCCCGTCTTCAGGTCCACGACAAATATCTTCAGGTTCTGATCGGAACGTCCGTAAAACTGATGCGAAGTCGTTTCGATCGGACCTGTAGGTCCTGAAGCGAAAACGGCAAACCACCTGCCATTTTTGGAAGAATCCGGGTCATCCTTGTCGGGGCCGGAACCGCCTTTCTTGCCGTTTATCCTGACGACAACCGGCTCGGAAATCGTATAGCCGAGTGACGGATTACTGAAACTCCACAACAGTGAAGGGCTTTCAGGAATGGTCACATCCAACGCGAAATAGGATGACAACCCGTGTTCGGTATAGCCGGTTAGATTCATGGGAGCTTTTACGCAGTTGAGGAGGGTATCGGGAAGGGTACCGGAAATCGTGTTGCAGCTGCCGTTTGCTGCTCTACTTGCGCCGCCGAACCCCATTCCTCCTATCAGGACGGTCCGCCAGCTCGTGCCGCTATAATCGAGATCATTTCCCGAATCCTTGGTCGTTTTTCTCTCGCAATCCCAGTAGTCGGTCGCACTGCAACCGGTCGGCTTGTTGAAACTGGCATCAACCAGCAACGTTGTATTATCCACGTAGAACATGTGGCTGTAACTCGGGTCAAGGTAATACTTGAGATACGGCAGGGCATTTTTCGGAATGAACGCCCATTCTTCGGTACCGAGAACCGGTGGAGTGGTGGCTGGAGAGGAGGTCCCCGCCTTGTTGAGATATCCCGGGTTGGTAATCTCCGCCTTATCATAGCCAGTCGATTTGCTGACTATTTTTCCAAACCTGAAAGCGTGCAGCATCCCGTCATTCGCTCCGACATAGGCCATGCCTCGATATGTGTAATCGTCCGAGGTAATGAACTGTCTGTAGGATTCGTCCCCGTAATCCAGGTGGAACCCGCTCAACGGCTTGTCCGACTGAATTTTCGGCGTTGAATTGATGATGTCCCCCAGTTTCCATACCCCGACCCCGTTTGCGGGATCGGGAGTAACGCCGTTATGGGTTACCGTCCTGCTTCGCAACGTTGAATCAGTTGGGTCGTCAATTCCCCGCAGGTACTTGACGATCTTGGCGGTCTTCGCGACATCAGAACCTACGTCAAGATACGATTTGAGTACATCTATAAGACCTCCGGCACCCGTATCCGTTTCCAGGAAGGAACCATCGCTCTTTACAAATGAAGTGCCGCTAACGGTTGTGAATATTTTTCTCGAAGAAGTCGTTACATTCCGCTTATAGAGAAGATTCCCCGCCCGCCACAAGGCATTGAGATCATCAAGAGCCTCCGTTGCCGGCGTCGCCGTGGTGTAGTTGCCCCGGGCGTCATCCACGAACTTGTCGGCAACGGTTTCACCGGTAACCGAATCAAACCGTATGTCGATTACATTATCACCCTTCAAGTTGAGAATATTATCGGCAATCGTATCCTCCCTAATCGAGCTGTTGTTGATATAGGGATCGAAGTAATACCAGTAATTCTGAAGGTCGCTGATCCAGGATGCCCTGTCCAATCCGCTGTTGAAGTCCTTTTGCGGGTAGAAAATGGCGGAAACTATGTTGGCGCCGCTCTGCCCGCGGTTGTTGACGATCGAAGCGGCTGAACCGGCGGATACGGATGTCAGAATATTCTCGAAAATGTTCGAAAGAGCGTTGGACAATTCCGTAGCATTATTCGCATAGTAGGCTTGCGAGTTCACGGCCGTACCGCCATGGATCGCCATCTGGTCCAACTTGGGCCGGGACGAATCGGTTATGGCTACGCCGAGGACAAAGGTTCTTACGTCATATTTAGTCGTGCCGATTTTAACCTTGCAGTTGCTGGATGTGGGACTGCTCGGACAGCGAAGCTCGTCGACTCTTGTCAGGACCTGCGGCATCAGCGAATCCGCGGAACCGGTCGAACCGGACTCATTTACGCTGGGCAAACCGTCCGTGACGTAAATGACGAAGTTCCTCTGGCACGAGTACTGGATAGGCGTTTTGGGAGACGACGACGGCCCCCCGCTACTAGTGGCAAGCACCCCATTGAAGTAATCCTGGGATGATTTCAGGGTCCCGGCGGTGGGTGTCAGCCCTGCATTGACGACATAGGAACACTGGTTCGGGTTGCTGGTGTTGGTGCAGGCCATGTACCCCGTTTCATCGTTCTCGAAGGCGTAGGGAGTCGTGTTGCCCCTGAGTTTCGCCAGCAGGGCGTTCAGGTGGGCATCCGCTACATCATTATCCTGCGCCACCTGGTGCAGATAACCGCTCCCGGGGGAACTATTCGCGAACCACGCTTTGCTGCTGTAATCCCAGAACCAGCGTTTCCCGATATTGTAGAAGCCGAGACCGAAGTCGTCATCCGTTAGCCCGAAAGAACTGTTTGAATAGGAGCCCGAATACCCGCTGAGGTCATCGGATTGACCGGTTTTCGTGGAATAGATCCTGTAGGAAACCGTGGGATTCGTTTCCGAAGATGAATAGGAGGTTGCATACATGTACCTCTTTCCGCAGTCACTTGAAGCGTAAAACGTGCCGGCCAACTTGTGATACACGGTTGTGCCGCTCAAGTCGGTATAGCCCATGGTTTTCGGATACAGTATGGAGCAGTAATTCTTTCGTTTGTCGCTGCCGATGGCGGTCCCGTTGCTCCCGCTTGTTCCGGCCGTGGTCAGGATCTGGTCCCGGTAAGTTACGTCGAAAAGCGCGTTCTGGTCCAGACAGACGGCGCTGCATGCAGCTTCAGCGGCGGACGGCGTATAGGTTCCTGACTGCGGATCCTCATTAACACAGTAATCGTAACACTCCACGGGAGGATTGGGGCAGTACGATTTGGGATTATAAGAGACAAAATAAAACGCGTTATGCAGACGGTATTTACTGGCGCTCGGCAATTTATAGGACATCAGCCCGATCCGTATCCTGTCCGCGTACTTCTTGACTATATCAATCAGCGCCTTGCGCGCAACAATAGACCTACTGCAGGTATTTGGATCGGAATAGTTCCAGCATTTCGGCGACCCGACCGCATTTCCCTCCATGTCTTCGTCCATGCTGTTGGAGTTGTCCAGAATGATCAGCACGTTCGGGGTCACCGGAGCTGTGATGAACGGCGGGACGATGCTGTAATAGGACATGACGATCGGCTGGGTCGTGAAGGTCCACGTATAGGGAGTCGAAGCGACGGAGTTGCCCGCTTCATCCTTGATATCGGCGGTCAGGGTTACGGTGTAGGTGGTGTTATAGGAAAGCCCGCCTCCCGGCGTGAAGGTCGCCTTTTTTGTAGCGGCGTCGTAGGAAATGGTGCCAACCTCTTTCCCGGTACTGCTGGTAACGGTAAACGAATCGGTATTGATGGACGAAGCGTTCATGAGATTGTTCTCGACAAAGGTGACGGTCACCGGTGCGGTAACGGAAACATCGGTTGCGCCGTTCGCCGGTGAAATGGCCGATACCGAAGGAGCCGTGAGATCAACCTTGAAATTCCAGGATATCATGGGATTTGACGCATTATAATTGCCGGCGGGATCTTTGACCCCGGACGAACCGCCGGTAATTCGGGCGGTATAGGTTCCTTCGGTGAGGTCCGCCGAAGGAGTGCAGGTAAATGTGGTATTATCGGTAGTCGAACAGGTGCGACTTATGTTGGTTAATCCTTTCTTGAGTGTGAAATAGGTCGGATCAGCTCCGACCAGATTTGTAGTACTTACCGGCTCGTTGAAGGTAACGGAAACGGCGGGTTTTGCCACGTTGACATACGCATTATTTGGAAACGGATAGTAACTGGACACCACCGGCGTAATCGTATCAATACTGAAGAACCAGCTCAGGTCGCTTCCCAGCGGGTTTCCGGCAACATCGGTAACCGTGCCGAGGATGGTCGCGGTATAGGTGTAGTAATCCTGCAGTGCGGAATCAGGCGTAAAAGTGCAGGTTTTGTTGCCGTTCGACCACGAAAGTGAACCGCTTATCTGGGTAGCGCCACTGTCCGTTGTAAGGATGAAGGTAGATGACGGGTCAAATAAGGAAGTGTTCATCGCCTCGCTGAACGTAATGCTGATGGTTGGCGTAGAATTGCCGAGTGTTGTCCCGTCAGGCGTCGGAACCACCGCGGTTACCGTCGGAGCGATGAAATCACGTATCGTAAAGGCATAACTGACGGTGCTTGAAGTGATCGAAGAGCCGCCCATGTTTCTAACGCCGGTTGAAATACACGCTCGATAACCGGTGTATGACTCCAGGGGAGCACTGGGAGTAAGCGTAAGGGTTGAAATTGGGATTGCATAACTGGTTGATCTGGTGGCGCTGATGGTCGTGCCGGAAGAACAACTCAAAGGAGGAATCCCAGCGCCCGTTGTTCCTTTCTTTAAATAAAAACTTGAGCTGGTAACGGTGGCCGGATTCACTTCATCGTCCACGGTCGCCTCTACAGTCGTGCCTTCCGACACATCGGTGGTCGTTGCCGGAACCGTCCAGGTAATAGTTGCGGCAAAAACTGTCTGAACAGCGGTAATTGCCGCGATAACCGTACACAGGAACAGAATGTTTTTTTTCATTTATCGCCCTCCATAACGTGAACCTCAAGAGCGATGCCCCTTTCCGAGACAACCCTGATACGGGCATTTAAAGGTATTTGGCTCACGCTGACCTGCCTGCCGTCCATCAACGCCTTCGTCGTATCGTTAATACCGAAATACAGCACGGAACCGGGCGACAGGAACAGCTGCAGCCTGTTGGCATTCTTTATACCTCCGAAAAAGCCGACACTCTCGTTTTTCAGGGATGTCTCCTGTCGGATTGCGGAATTTCCTCTAATGGTTCCGGAGATATCGACCACTGCTCGGCATTCTTCCGAAAAAAAGGCCATGCATGCGAAAACGATTACCACGACAATCGGCAAAACACTCCTCATTGTATCTACCTCCATCGAATTCTGTGACCGGCAACTGCCCCTTTATTTCTTTAATTGGGTTCTGATGTTTGCCGCATCCATGGCTCCGATGAGCAACCGCCCATTAGGCAGAATCATTGCCGGTGTTCCATTGATTCCCAGTGACTCGCCAAGTTTTATCGTCTCGTCAACCGGTTCCGTTCCATCTTTCTCCCCGGGTTTAGGAAAACTTTCTCCCGAAAACGCTTTATCCAGCAATTCCAGCGAATTCGATCCCAGGATCACCCGGGCCTTGTCGTACGATTTCGGGTGCATTTTCAAAGGAAACAACTTGATATAGACCGTCAATTCCGGTTCAAGCGTTACCAGTTTCTTCAGTTCCTGGTGAAGTTTTTTACAGAATGGGCAGTCGGGATCGGTAAATACGAACAGCTTCATCGCGCCGTCGGCCTTGCCCATGACAATCGAGTTCGCACGGGGAATCTTGTCGAGATCGGCCTTGGGAATAATGACCGGCAGCTCGACGGGTGGCGGGCTGACCGGCCGTGCCGAGGCGATATCGAAAATCGGCGTGGGCATCAGCAACTTCTTGCCGTAATCCACATAAATGACCGCCTGGCGATTGCCTTTTCTGATTGTTACCTCGTACAGGCCCTTGACCGGCGCCGGTTTGACCTCGCGCACCTCGCCGAACTCTTTCAGGAGAGCCCCTGCTTCACTTTTGGAAAAAGAATGGCACGACCCGCAATCGTGAATCGCGGGGCAGTCCGGCTGCCCGGCGAGCACTTTCCGGTTTTCTTGCCCGGTATTTTTCGCGGTAGCCGATGTAATCCCCACTCCGATCATGAACACGACCAAAATACCTAACAAGCAGCATAAAGCTTTTTTCATGGATCCTCCGCTATAAGATGCCAAGCAACGTCTATGCCGAACGGAATTCATCCTTGTAATTGCCTAAAAAAAGGAAACTTAAGATCATGCAGTCAACTCATTACAAAGAAGTGTGCAATTTTTGCATAGCATCATGGACAAAAAACGCAAATTTTTCATAGTCTATTCCAATCCATACTCCTTCATTTTATAGAGAAGGGCACGGAGACTGATTTCCAGAATCTTTGCCGCGCGCGTCCGATTTCCAGCCGTTCTCTCCAGGGCCATGCGAATATAGTCCTTCTCGAGTTGCTCACCGGCTCGCTTGAGGGAAAGCGTGTCGGCAACGGAATCGGTTTTGACGTGCTCGTCTCGCTTCCGGCAGAGCTTTTCCGGCAGGCATTCGATACCGATACATTCACCGTTGCACAGCACAAGTCCCCGCTCGATGCAGTTTTCCAGTTCCCGCACATTTCCCGGCCATTCATAGTCCATAAGCTTCGTCATGAAATCGGCGGACAGTCGGACATTGTTTTTTTCGAGCAAGGCGGAATATTTACGCAGGAAATGGTTGGCCAGCAGCGGCACGTCCTCGTTCCGCTCACGCAGCGGCGGAACCTCGATACTGAAAACATTGATCCGGTAATACAGATCTTCGCGGAACCTGCCGGAAGCGACATCCTCGGCCAGATCGCGCGACGTTGCCGAGACAACCCGCACGTCAACCTTTTTCGCCGCGGCCGCCCCCACGGGGCGAATCTCCCCTTCCTGTAAAACCCGCAGCAGTTTTACCTGGAGGAAAAGAGGCATTTCACCAATTTCATCCAGAAACAGGGTGCCGCCGGCCGCTTGCTCAAACAACCCGGTCTTGTCGCCGACGGCATCGGTAAAAGCACCCCTTACATGACCGAACAACTCGCTTTCCATGAGATTTTCCGGAATCGCCCCGCAATTCACGGCAACAAACGGTCCGTTCTTGCGGTTGCTGTTGAAATGGATGGCCCGGGCGATCAGTTCCTTGCCGGTTCCCGATTCGCCGAGCACCAGCACGCTTGTTTTGAAATCACAGACCTTTTCGATCAGGGTAAAAATTTCCCGCATCCGTTGAGTTTTGCCGATAATGTTGGAAAAGGAATACTCCCGTTCAATATTTTCGCGCAGCCGACGGTTTTCATCCTTGAGACGTTCCCGCTCCTCGGCTTTTTTGAGGACGAGAATTATCTCATCATTCTTGAAGGGCTTGGAGATATAGTCATACGCCCCCATTTTCATGCACTCGATAGCGGTATCCACCGTCCCGTACGCCGACATCATGATGATAGTGGCGCCGATGCCGGCCTCAGTCGATTTACGGAGAAAGGCCGGTCCGTCAACGACCGGCATCCGAATATCACAGAGAATGAACGTATAGGCTGTTTCCCGGCACATGCGTAATGCCTCGTCACCGTCGGACGCCACATCAACGGCATATCCCTGCTTCCCCAGTACGACCTGCAGCATGTGCCGCAGATTCGCTTCATCATCAACGACGAGTATTTTCTTTTGTTCTTCCGTTTTTTTCATCACGATCACGCTGTTTCCCATCGCTACTCCGTGTGCACCCGCATCCTTGGCCGGATCCCCTTACCGCACCGGAGGAATCGGCAGCAAAACGGTAAAAGTAGTGCCTTCCTCCGCCAGGCTTGCCACGGTTATCCGTCCACCCAGTGAATCCACGATCCGCGCGGTTACGGCAAGACCCAGACCGGTTCCCTTTCCTGGTTCCTTGGTAGTGAAAAACGGGTCGAATACGCGCTCGAGGTTTTACCGGAGAATCCCGGCGCCGGTATCATTCACTTCGATCCGCAGATGGCGGCTTGGCCGCCGTCGATCAAAGGATGTGCGAAACGCACCCTGGAAATCGTCTTTACGACGCCCCCTGACGACCGCCCCCTCCCGGCAAGACATCTGAGATGCAAGACCGTCCTCAACGGAGACCCCAATGGAGAGGGTTCCACCATCCGGCATGGCGTCGCGCGCATTGATAAACAGGTTGGTAAACACCTGCCGCAATTCCTGGTGGTCGGCACGCACAAGGGGCAGGCATTCCCCGGCCGACAACGAAACGGCTATATTTTTGAAAACGCCTTGCCCGTCAAGCATATCGATCGTGGACTGCAGCACTTCCCGGATATCGACATCTTCACCATCGCCGCGCGTCGGCCGGGCGTAATCAAGCAGCCCGCGGATGATCCGATCGATGCGGCCCGCCTCCTGCTCTACCCTGGCGAGGTAATTGGCCTTTTCCTGATCATTACGGAGTTCGTCATGCAAAATACCTACATACCCCATGATGGCGGCAAGCGGTGTTCCGATTTCGTGGGCCGTGCCGGCGGCAAGAAGCCCCACTGAAGCCATCTTTTCCGACCGGATCGTTTCCTGTCGTGCCGTCTTGAGCTCCTTGTTCACGCGTTCCAGTGAGCGTATGTGCTCATCCACCTCGTTCTTCTTCTGGCAGAGGGCATCAAGCATGCGATTGAAAGACTCCGCCAGTTCCGCGATTTCACTGCTGCCGGGAACGGGAACACGGTGGCTGAAATCTCCGTCGGTGATTCTTCCCGTCGCCGCCAGAAGCCGTCGGATGGGAAGCACGATGCAACGTGCCAGGAGAAAGGAACCAAACACGAGAAGAAGGAGAAAATCGAGAAGAAAATACATGAGGAAAATGGTTCGGGTTCTGCTCAGTTGCGCATATTCGGGCTTCAGGGAAAGAGAGAGTCGTGCGGCGCCGCGCACTGTCTCACCATCTCGAATCGGCGCATACCGTGAAAGCACCAGACCACTGCCGGACAGAGACGCCGATTCCTTTCCAGACGCCAAGACCGCCAGGAGCTGTTTATCGGGGCCAGTTCCATCAGCGACCTGGAAAACCTCTTTGCCGTCCCGATCAAGCACAAGGATACCGCGAAAAAACTTTTCGGCCGCCAGGCGGTCGGCAAACCGGCGAGCGGCAACCAGTTTTTCAGGAGAATCGATTGTATCAGGCAACAGGTGCAGAAAGACGGAAAGGAGCACCCGGCCCTCTTCGCTTTTCTGGGCGAGAAGATCCTTTTCCGACGTTTTGAACGAGATGAGACTGAGCAGCAGCCAGGTGAAAACCAGCAGGCAGGACAGGGAAGCAAGAATGGCGAAGGTCAGGCTGAACCTGAATTTCCTCATGGTTTCCGACTACCCCCCTATGGATCCTCCAAGAGAAAAATACCACTGGATGAGTCTTCCGCCGTAGAAAATATAGAGGACGGCGCCAAAGGCAAGGAACGGCCCGAAGGGGATCGGCAGTTGGGAGTCTTTTTTACGAGCGAGCATCAGCGACACCCCCACGACCGAACCGAAGAGTGAACTGGTAAAGATGATGAAGGGAATTGCCCGCCAGCCGAGGAAAGCACCCATCATGGCAAGCAACTTGATGTCGCCGCCGCCCATACCCTCCTTCTTGGTGAGGAGCTGGTAGCCGTATGCCACGAGCAGCAGGCTTCCACCGCCGGCAATAATGCCGATAAGCGAACTTTTCCAACTGAGCCAGGGCAGAATGAACGACGACGCAAACCCGAGGACGATCCCCGAAAGACTGATCCGGTCTGGGATTATCTGGTGTTCGAGATCAATGAAGGTAATGACCACCAGGGCCATGCAGAACAAAAAGAGAACGAAAAAGGTCGGTGAAAAATGGAGCTTTAAAAAGAGCAGCAGGGTCAGGAGGGCACTGATAAGCTCCACGGCCGGGTACTGCCAGGAGATCCTGTTGCCGCAGGCACGGCATTTGCCCCGCAGGACCAGGTAGCTGAGCAGGGGAATATTGTCGAACGGCCTGATTCCGGCGCCGCAGGCGGGGCAATGGGACGCGGGAAAGACGATTGATTCATCGCGGGGAATACGATAGATGCAGACATTGAGAAAAGAGCCGACGACGGCACCGACAATAAATACGAAAACGCTCAAAATAGTCATTTGGGTCATTCGGCTCTCCAGCCTGCTACATCAATCTGCGTATCTTTTCGAGACTTTCCAGGAGCACCGCTTTCTTGGCGGTAAACTCTTCCAGTTTTTCCCGCTCCTTGGCAACGACATGCGCCGGGGCCCGCCCGACAAAATCCTGATTTTCCAGTTTCCTGCCGAGGAAGTCGATATCCTTCTCAACCTTGCCGAGTTCCTTCAGCAGGCGTTTTTCCTCTTCTTCCACGTTTACCAGGCCCTTCAGGGGAATGACGATTTGCACGTCTCCGGCCACCTGCACCGCCGCGTCGGCCGGCCGCTCGGGCGAACGCCCCATGGCAAGGTCGGACAGGCGGGCAAGACTCATGACGTATCCCTCGTTGCGTTTCAGGATGTGAAGACTTTCTTCGGAACCGCAATCGAGAATCGCCGCGATCCCGCGGCTCGGCGGCACTTCCATTTCGCCCCTGATATTGCGGATGCCCCGGATCACCTCCATCACCAATTCCATTTCCCGCGCCCCTTCGGCAAAATCCCGCTCAAGGACCCGCCGCGGATAGGAAGCAATCATGATCGAGGAAACCGGGCGCGTGCCCGGCAGGCTCTGCCAGATCTCTTCTGTGATAAACGGCATGAAAGGATGAAGCAGGCGCAGCAGACTCTCCAGCACGGTCCAGAGTACGTATTGCGCGGTGGTCTTCCGGCCGGCATCCCCTTTGTAAAGGTCTTCCTTGATCAGTTCGATGTACCAGTCGCAGAACTCGCTCCAGGTGAAGCGGTAGAGCGAAGAGGCGGCCTCGTTGAACCGGTAGCCGGTCAGCGCCTCGTCCACCTCACGCGCCGCCTCGTTAAGCCGGAACAGTATCCACCGATCCGCATTGGAAAGCTCCAGCTTCCCCTCGTCGATCGCATCGGGATCAAAGTTTTCCAGGTTCATGAAGGCGAATCGGGAGGCATTCCAGATCTTGTTGGCAAAGTTCCGGTAGCCGGCGATCCGTTCCTCCGCCAGCTTGACATCGCGACCCTGGGCCGCGAAGGCCGCAAGAGTGAAACGGAAGGCATCGGCGCCGTATTCATCGATTATTACCAGGGGATCGATTACGTTACCCCGCGACTTGCTCATTTTCTGCCCCTGCGCGTCCCTGACCAGGGCATGGATGTAGACGTCGCGGAACGGGACTTCGCCCATGAAATGCAGTCCCATCATCATCATGCGCGCCACCCAGAAAAAGAGGATATCGAAGCCGGTGATCAGGCAGGACGTCGGGTAGAACATTTTCAGTTCTTCGGTCCGGTCGGGCCAGCCCATGGTGGAAAACGGCCAGAGGCCCGAGGAAAACCAGGTATCGAGCACATCGGTTTCCTGCCGGATTTCATCACTGCCGCAGTGGACACAGGACGTGGGTTCGGTTTTTGAAACGGTCACTTCATTGCAGTGGTCGCAGTACCAGGCGGGAATCCGGTGGCCCCACCATATCTGCCGCGAAATACACCAATCACGAATGTTCTCCATCCACTCATAGTAGGTGTTTTCCCATTGCGTCGGCACGATCCGGGTTTTTCCTTCCCGCACCGCGGCAAGAGCCCGTTCCGCAAGCGGACCTACTTTGACGTACCACTGCAGCGACAGGTACGGCTCGACAACCGTCTTGCAGCGATAGCAGCCGCCCACCGAAAGGGCATGGTCCTCGATCTTCTCCAGGAGACCCTGCGCATCGAGGTCTTCGACAATCACTTTCCTGGCCGCGAACCGGTCAAGGCCCTCGTACTGATGACCGGCGGCATTGATGATGCCCGACTCGTCGAAAACGTTGACCAGGTCGAGATTATGCCGCCTGCCCACCTCGAAATCATTGAAATCGTGGGCCGGGGTAATCTTGACCACGCCGGTTCCGAACTCCATGTCTACGTACTCATCGGCGATGATGGGTATTTTTCGGTTGACCAGCGGAAGCGTTACCTGTCCGCCGACAAGGTCACGGTACCGTTCGTCGGCGGGATTTACGGCAACGGCGGTGTCGCCGAGCATGGTTTCCGGCCTGGTCGTTGCCACGACCAGGCAGCGGTCGGAACCGACTACCGGATAACGGAGATGCCAAAGATGTCCCTTCCGGTCCTCATGCTCCACTTCGATATCGGAAAGGGCGGTGTGACAACGCGGACACCAGTTGATGAGGCGATTGTCCCGATAGATGAGCCCTTCATCATAGAGGCTCACGAAGACTTCACGGACCGCGTTCGAAAGGCCTTCATCCATGGTGAAACGTTCCCGGCTCCAGTCGCAGGAAGCCCCGAGCCGTTTGAGCTGTCCGATAATCTGTCCGCCGGACTCGGCCTTCCATTTCCAGACCCGCTCGATGAACGCCTCGCGACCGATCTCGTGCCGGCTCGTTCCCTCGGCGGCCAGTTGCCGTTCCACGACGTTCTGGGTGGCAATGCCGGCATGGTCGGTGCCGGGCATCCAGAGCACGTTGAAGCCGGACATCCGTTTCCAGCGACACAGAATGTCCTGCAGGGTGTTGTTGAGCGCGTGCCCCATGTGAAGCACGCCGGTGATATTCGGGGGAGGAATGACGATACTGAACGATTCCTTGATGGAAGGGACCTGGGCCTGAAAGCACTCCTTCCGCTCCCAATTTCGGTACCATCGCTCCTCAACCTCTTTCGGTTCATAGGCCTTGGCCAGTTCTTTCGTAGCCATCTATTCTTCACCTCAATACGGGTTATTATAGTTGCGTGGATACGGGAACGGCAGCCTGCCGCCCCGATATGCCACAACGAAATTCCTGTTTCGAAAACGAAAATGGGGATGAATCATCCCCATTTCGAATACGCGTACAGCCCGATTCGAAAGAACGGGCTTCGCCGTTATCGACCCAACCCTTCTTTTATCTTTCGGATCTCTTCCTTGATTATCGACTCGGCAAGATCGGGAACAACCTCCCAGGCAATCTTTTCGATGAGTTCTCGAGAAACACGGGAAATGGCCGCGGCAAGCTGTTCCTCGGTAAGTGTTACGGCTTCTTCCGCGCCGACAGGGCTTTCAGTCACCGCCGCCGGCTCTACGGAGGGTTCCGATTCCTCCCCGGTGGAAACATAGTCTTCCTCGGCGGCAAACGGCAGAGCAGTCTCATCGGTCGGGAATCCCAACGACTCCGGAGTCTCTTGGGCCGATACGAAATCCGGAGTTGATTCGTCCTCCGTCAACGATACCGGTGCGGCCTCGGAAACGGCGGCAAACTCCCCGGTCGGTGAGAAATCACCCAGGGAAATGCTCTCGCCGCCAGGCGAAGCAGGAGGTACAATCTCTTCGATAGGTTCTTCCGGCTCGGAAATTTCGGCAAAGGCGATCTCTTCATCCGGGAGGAAATCAGCCATATCGGCCTCGTCAGGTTCTTCCGGCGGAAGTATCGGGCTGATCACGCCTTCGGGAGATTCCTCATCCAGAAGGGCAAAAGGTTCGATCTCCTGAACCGCATCGGCAAATTCGAGGGACTCTTCTTCCTTTGTATCGAGAATCTCGCCGAACCGGATTGCCTCTCCTTCCTCCACCACTTCCGAAAAAGTTCCCCAGGGATCGTCTTCCGGGGAAGCCTCAACGATATCCACCGTTGAAAGAAGGACAACCCCTTCGGGTTCATCCTGGACGGACGGTTCTTCGACTGACGGCTTCTCTACGCTTGTCGGAGATTCCGCCGACTCGGCCGCACCACCCCCCAAGCGGAGAAAATCGCGGAAAGAGTCGAACAGCTTGGCTTCGGTAGCGGGCGCCCCTACAGGTGGTTCTTCCGGCGCATCGATTTCAGCGGCCACGGCCTCGGAAATTTCAGCAGCGGCGATCTCGGGAAATTCCACAGGTTCCGGCTCTTCTCCACCGGCGACAGCCGCGGCGAAGGCTACATCGGGAATTTCAGCAGCCGGCGGCTCGGGAAGTTCCACGATTTCCGGTTCGGCAGGCGCTTCCGGAACTGAGGGAGCCTCAACCGCACGCGATGAGGCGAGATCCACCAGGGCCTTCACCTTGTCGATCAGGCTCTGTGATTCGAAAGGCTTGGTAATATGATCATCCGCGCCACTCTTTCGGGCCTTGTCTTCGTCGAACGGCTCGAATGCTCCTACAAGAAGCAGCAGCGGCATGTCTTTCAAAACAGGATCCCGTCGCACCTCTTCACACACTTCATACCCGTTTTTTCCGGGCATCAGGGCATCCACGAGCATTACGTCGGGCTTGGTTTCCCTGGCTTTTTCAAGAGCTGAGTCACCATTGTCAACGACGACCAGTTCATAGTCCTCGTTGGCGAAAATGATACCCACCACCTTCTGGATGGTGATGCTGTCATCGGCAAGAAGCAGTGTTGTGCCCATGGAATGTCCTCCGGCGGGAAAGGTGAAAACAACCGACTTGGTGCGGAAACGGGCTGGATACGCTTAAAACGCGAAAAACCTAGCATAAAGCCCCAAGTGTGTCAAGTTTTTTACCGGACGCCACTTCAGGAGTTTTCCCGGCATTTTCGCTGGGTTGGCTTGGCGAACAGAACTGCCGCCAGGTTCGAAACGGTTCCACGCAACCGGTTGAGTTCCCCGGTTCTCCGGTAATCCCGTCGAGAGGCGAGAATGCATACGAACAGGCCGGAATCGGGATCCATCCATATCGAACAGCCTGAGTAACCGGTGTGCCCGAAGGACGTGTTTGAAAAACAGTTTCCGCGAGGTGACGAATAAGGAGAAACAAGATCCCAGCCAAGTCCCCTGACGATCTTTCCGCCGTGGAAAAAATTGGGGGAGATCATCTTGCGAACGGTCTCTTCAGCCAGTATCCGCTTGCCGCCTGATTCTCCTCCGGTCAAGACCATTCTGCAGAACCGGGAGAGATCGGCGGCGGTCCCGAAAAGACCGGCATGGCCGGCAACCCCGCCAAGTACGCGGGCATTTGGATCCTGAACCGTTCCGTTCAGGAAAATGTCACCTTCGATACGGGTAGCTGCGCATTTTAACCGCATTTTTTCGGGAGGCGAAAAGAGCGTAGCGGTCATCCCCAGGGGAACAAAGAAAGTGTCGCGGGCGAAACGGTCGAGCCGATCTCCTGAAACCCTTCCGACCAATTCACCGAGAAGGATATAATTGATATCGGCATATTTGAACAACTCACCTGGCGCTCCCCGGGCAGGAAGCCGTGCCGATTTCTCAAGGACTTCCTCCATGGTCTCGCACTCCCCCAGGGGAAAATCAACGAGCCCCGAAGTGTGGGTCAACAGGTGAAAGACTTCGACGCGGTCCTTGCCGCTGCCGACAAATTCGGGGAACCACTTGATCAGCGGGTCATGAAGGCCCAGCCGCCCGCCTTCCACCAGCTTCATGACCGAAGGCGCCGTAGCAAAGACTTTGGTAAGAGACGCCAGATCAAAAAGGGTATCAGCCTCGGTCTTAGGAGCTCCGGGTTCGGGAGAGAGTGTACCGTATGGGTGAAGGAACAGGTTGCCGGATCCATCACCGATCAGTACCACCGCACCGGTAATGAGCCCTGATTCAACAGCCGTTTCCATGACCCGGTCAATACCGGAAACGTCCCCCGGAATGATATCCGGCACTTCTTCCGCGGCCATGGCCGGAATACCAAGCAAAAATACCGACATTATCAGAATGCACCATATACGCACCGTCGAATTCTCCAACAAAAATAGAGGGTGCCACCCTCCATTCAATTCAGCCTGAACTTTTTCGACTTCAAAACGTTACCCGCGGAATCGAGCACATCAACCCGCCAATCCCCGGCCATCCCTTCGGCAATGGCCTTTTTACTGTATGTCCGCCACGATGAACCCTTGACGGGCAATGCGCACCGAGCCACGACCTGGTCGTCCTTATACCAGACATGGACGATCTCCCGCTCCGTATCATCAGGGGCGGTAATCTTCGTAAAGCAATACAACTCACTTATCGCCAGGGTAGATATCCTCCCCACCGAATCAACGGGATTGCCATGGACAATGCGCGTGGTAATTGCCATTTCCGTAACGGAAAGAGCATCCTCGCGGGCATGGGTCGGCCATGGCAGAAAAATAACTATCGCAACCAGCAGCAAGGGAAATCCGAGACACCTCATAGAACCTCCAACAAAAAATAATAAAAACTAATGATGAAGATCAACGGGATCGCCCAACCTTCCCGAAAAAGCATCAGGTTCGATAGTCGGCGTTTATGCTCACGTAGTCATGGGAAAGGTCGCTGGTATAGACAATGGCGGTTCCTTCTCCCATGGCAAGATTCACCGTGACGGAAAACTCCGGTTTACGAAGCACTTCCGATCCCCGTTCCTCGGCATCGCCACCGACAAAAACGCCGTCGCGGACCATGAGCACATCATCAAACCACAGGGAAACCAGCTCCTGGTGCACCTCGGCCCCCGAATAGCCGACCGCCGCGACAATGCGCCCCCAGTTGGCATCCTGGCCGAAGAAAGCGGTTTTGACGAGCAGAGAATTGGCAATGGCCATGGCAGCCCGTTTGGCATCGGCTCCTGATTGTGCACCGGTCACTCGGATTTCGACAAATTTGGTGGCGCCCTCGCCGTCGCGGACTATCTGCCGAGCCAGCGACTGGAGAACTTCGCGCAGCGCGACTTCGAAGCGTTCGGCCTCCGGAGTGCCGGGCATGATCGTCGCGTTGCCGGCCATACCGTTGGCCATAATGAGCGCGGTATCGTTGGTGGAAGTATCGCCATCTATGGAAATGATGTTGAATGAAGAATCGACCGCTGCACGGAAAACGCTCCTGAGACAGGCGGGATCGATCAAGGCATCGGTCACCAGGAAGGAAAGCATGGTCGCCATATTCGGCATGATCATCCCCGCGCCCTTGGCGACACCGGCAATCGTATAGGACACACCTCCCGCTTCTCCGACCGCCGACTCGGTCTTGGGAAAGGTGTCGGTGGTCATGATGGCCCTGGCAAGGCCATCCAGCCCGGATGCGGCGGATGACACAAAAAGAGCGGGAACGGCGACGCGGATTCTTTCCATGGGCAGCGGCTTGCCGATCACGCCGGTGGAGGCGACCAACACCTGGTCTTCGGCAATCCCGGCGCGTTCGGCAACCAGACGCGCGGTTTCAACGGCATCGGCCATACCCCTGCCGCCGGTACAGGCATTGGCGTTGCCACTGTTGACCACCAATGCCCGGGAAACACCGTCAGCGACACGCTCAATTGAAAGAAGTACCGGCGCGGCCTTAACCCGGTTGGTGGTGAAAACGGCAGCGGTGGCTGCCGGGACATCGGACAGGATAAGCGCCAGATCGAGCCGGCCCGGCTTCTTAATTGCGGCCTCGACCGCGGCAAAGGTAAATCCCTTTATTTCCATCGACAACTCCTCTGAAAGATGAATAACGCCAAGCACCCTTTCCGGACAGAAACTATTTGCCGCAGCACTTCTTATACTTCTTGCCGCTTCCGCAGGGGCACGGATCATTGCGCCCGACCTTGCTGCTTTTCACCGGCTGCTGGGGCGTATCATCGGCAAGGTTGAACACCAGACGCTGCTTTCGCTGCTTCTGCTCCATCTGCTCGACGTCTTCTTCCCGGGCGATCTGAACCCAGAAAATCTTCTCGACCACCTCCTGGCGGATCCGGGTGATCATGTCCATGAACAGTTGGTACGCTTCCTTTTTGTACTCCTGCTTCGGGTCTCTCTGCCCGTAGCCCCGAAGGCCGATCCCCTCCTTCAGGTGATCGATGGAAAGGAGGTGGTCTTTCCACTGGGCGTCGATGGTTTGAAGCATGATGACCTTGATCAGGTGATCGGTCAGTTCTTCGCCGAACATTTCGAGCCGCTCCTGGAAGACTTCATGGACCTTCTCGCGAAGCAGTTCCCGAAAATTGTCCGGTACCAGCCGTTCCATCGTTTCGCCGGGTATTTCGAACAGGAAACCGAATGACTGGTGAACCGCCCGCGTGATTCCCTCCCAGTCCCATTCCTCGGCGGAAACCTTCTCGACGGCATACGCTTCCACCAGGTCCTCAACCGTTTCATCCATCATCTCGAGGAAACTGTCGCGCAGTTCGGCGCCGGCAAGGATCTCGCGGCGCTGGGTATAAATGACCTCACGCTGCTTGTTCATGACGTCATCGTATTCGATCAGGTGCTTGCGGATATCGAAGTTGTGGGCCTCGACCTTTTTCTGGGCATTCTCGATGGCCCGGGAGATGAGACCATGCGTAATGGCCTCACCCTCTTCGATTTTCAGCATGTCCATGATCTTGGCGACCCGTTCCGAGCCGAAGATCCGCAGTAGATCATCTTCCAGGGACAGGTAGAACTTCGAAGAACCGGGGTCGCCCTGGCGACCGGAACGTCCCCGCAACTGGTTGTCGATACGGCGCGATTCATGGCGTTCGGTGCCGAGGATGTGGAGCCCCCCCAGTTCGACCACTTCATCGTGATCGGCGACGCACTGTCCGCGGTACTTTTCAAGCATGGCGGTATACTCTTCGTCAGCTGCCTCGGGATTCGCCGCCAACCACTTTTTCGCCAGTCCTTCCGCGTTGCCGCCGAGGAGAATGTCGGTACCGCGGCCCGCCATGTTGGTGGCAATAGTGACCATGCCCTTGCGACCCGCCTGGGCGACGATCTCGGCCTCTTTCTCGTGGTGCTTGGCATTCAGGACATTATGGGGAATCCCTTCCCGCTGCATCAGGGTTGACAGGGCCTCCGACTTCTCGATGGAAATGGTGCCGACCAGTACCGGCTGTCCCTTGGTATGCAGCTCCTTGACTTCCTCGACGACCGCCTTGAACTTTTCCCGCTCGGTCTTGTACACCACATCGGGAAAGTCGGGGCGCAGCAGCGGCCGGTTGGTGGGAATGACCACCACGTCAAGCTTGTAGATCTTGCTAAATTCCGCGGCCTCGGTATCGGCGGTACCGGTCATGCCGGCAAGCTTTTCGTACATGCGGAAATAGTTCTGGAAGGTGATCGTGGCGAGGGTCTGGTTTTCGTTCTCGATTTCGACCCCTTCCTTGGCCTCGATGGCCTGGTGCAAACCATCCGACCAGCGCCTGCCCGGCATGAGGCGGCCGGTGAATTCGTCGACGATCATCACCTCGCCTTCCTTGACCACGTAGTCCACGTCACGCTTGTACATGGCATGGGCCCGCAAAGCCTGCTGGACGTGGTGCAGGGTTTCGATGTTGCTTGGATCGTAGAGATTATCGATCTTCAGCATCTTCTCTACCTTCAGGACCCCATCTTCGGTGAGGGTGGCCGACTTCGCTTTTTCATCGATGGTGAAGTCACCCGTGTAGCGTTTCCGTTTACCCGAGAGGGTATTGGCATCTTCCTCGATCACTTCACCCTTCACCAGTGACGGAATAATCCGGTCGATGATGTAATACTTGTCCGTGCTGTCCTCGGTAGGACCGGAAATGATCAAAGGGGTTCGGGCCTCGTCGATCAGGATGGAGTCAACCTCGTCGACGATGGAATAGTGAAACTCGCGCTGGACATAATCCTCAAGGCTGAACTTCATATTATCCCGCAGGTAGTCGAAACCGAACTCGTTATTGGTTCCGTAGGTTATGTCGGCATTGTAAGCTTCCCGTCGCTGGGCGTCGTCAAGGCCGTGAACGATGACGCCGACCGTCATGCCGAGAAACCGGTAGATTTGCCCCATCCATTCGGAGTCGCGCTTTGCCAGGTAATCGTTCACCGTTACGACATGAACGCCGCGACCGGTCAGGGCATTGAGATAGCAGGGAAGCGTGGCCACGAGGGTCTTCCCCTCACCGGTTTTCATTTCGGCGATTTTTCCCTGGTGCAGGACCATGCCGCCGATCAGCTGCACATCGAAATGGCGCATCTTCAGGACCCGTTTTCCGGCCTCACGTACCAGGGCAAAGGCCTCGGGAAGAATCGCATCGAGGCTTTCGCCGCCGGCAACCCGCTCTTTGAATTCGCGGGTCTTTTCCCGCATCTGCTCGTCGGTAAGCTTCGCCATCTCCGGCTCGAGGGAGTTGATACGCTCCACGATCGGCCAGAGACGCTTCAGTTCGCGCTCGTTCTTGCTGCCGACGATTTTCTTTATGACTGTGGATACAGCATTTATCATGTAAAGTTCTCCTGAAACCCGAAGGATAATTCGACAAATAACATAAAAAAGTAGCACAACGGATGAAATTGCTCAACAGAAAAGGAAGGTAGGGGGCCGGCAACACCAGGCAGCCGGCCCCCCGCCTTTCTGGCGGAACCAAGATAAAGGGGGGACGGTTTTCGCGAGACCCGGATTTTCCTGATTTTTGACACCGATTAGCCGGGAAATTACAACACAGAGTATTCCACCAAAGTAAAACAGGGGGGCTGTGCCCCCCCCCTGCATCACCTGCGCCCGAAGGCAACAGCATATACATCGTCGTAGTCATGGACGAAATGGACCTTGAGCCCTTTCTTCAGGTATGCCGGGAGCTCCTCGAAGTCCTTCCGGTTGCCTTCCGGGAAAATGATCGTCTTGATCCCGGAACGCCGGGCGGCTATGGTCTTTTCCTTCACGCCGCCGATGGGGAGCACCCTGCCGGAAAGAGTGAATTCCCCGGTCATGGCAAGCTTTTTCCGTACCGGTTTGCCGGTGATCATGGAAATGAGCGCCGTGGTCATGGTAATCCCCGCCGAGGGCCCATCCTTGGGAGTGGCACCGGCGGGAACGTGGAGGTGGACAAAGTGGCCGTCGAAGAAATCGGGTTTCGCGCCATATTTCTCCAGGTGAGCCATGACATACGAATAAGCGATTTCCGAACTTTCCACCATGACATTGCCCAGTTGGCCGGTCTGCTTGAATCCCTTGGTCTTACTTGGCATGGCGGTTGCCTCGATCTGCAGGGTGGCGCCGCCGAGACTGGTCCAGGCCAGGCCGGTGACCACACCCGGCACATCCTCGAAGACCTCGTCGGGATTGAAGACCGGATTGCCGAGATATTCCACGAGATCATCACTGCCGAGAGTGATCGGTTCGGTCCGGCCCTGGGCAAACTCCATGGCCGCGCGCCGCATTATTTTCTTGATACGGTTCTCCAAGGCCCGAACACCGGCTTCCCGCGCATAGCCGTCGATAATCTTCACCAGCGCATCCTTGGAAATAGTTACCTGTCCCTTTTCTATGCCATGACTCTCCAGGGACTTGGGAACAAGATAGCGCCGGGCTATCTCCACCTTTTCCTCGAGGATGTAGCCTGCCAGGCGGATGACTTCCATTCTGTCGAGCAAAGCCGGCGGTATGGTATCGAGCTGGTTGGCCGTTGCCACGAACAGCACGTTGGACAGGTCGAAGGGAACATCGAGATAGTGATCACGGAACGATGAGTTCTGTTCCGGGTCCAGCACTTCCAGCAGGGCGGATGCCGGATCACCCTGGAAGGAGGCGCCGATCTTGTCAATTTCGTCGAGCATCAGGACCGGGTTGGCGGTGCCGGCCCGTTTCATGGCTTGGATGAACTTGCCCGGCATCGCCCCGATATAGGTGCGACGATGCCCCTTGATCTCCGCTTCGTCCCGCATGCCGCCGAGGGAAAACCGAAAGAACTTCCTGCCGAGGGCGTCGGCGATACTCTTGCCCACCGAGGTTTTTCCCACGCCTGGCGGGCCGACAAGGCACAGGATGGAACCGGTGATGCTGCCCTTCATCTTGCCGACGGCAATGAACTCCAGAATACGCTCCTTGACATCCTTCAACCCGTAGTGATCCCGGTCAAGAATCTTCCGGGCTCGGGCGATCTTATACGAGTCCTCGCTGTACTTTCCCCAAGGCAGTACCGTCAACCAATCCAGATAGGTTCGGCTCACGTTGTATTCCGGAGACGACGGCTCGATGAGCTGCAGCTTCTCGAGCTCCTCGTCAACCGCCTTCGTGGCCTCCTCGTTCAAGGCAAGCCCCTTGAGCCGTTCGGTAAACTTCTCGATTTCCGTGACCTTGCCTTCCTTCTCGAGGCCCAGCTCCCGTTTGATCATCTTGAGCTGTTCCCGCAGAAAGAATTCTCGCTGCCGGGCGGAAATTTTCTCCTCAATCTGCTTGGTGATCTTGCTCTGGAGGCGATAAATTTCCAGTTCCTTTTTCAGCAGGACCAATACCCGGTCGATGCGGTGCTTGACGTCGAAGGTTTCCAGGACCTGCTGCAGTTCCTGCCCTTCGGCGCTCGTCAGGTTCGCGGCAAAATCCGCCAGTCGCCCCGGATCGTCCATGCTCGACCGGTTGAGAAACAGCTTGGTCTCTTCGGAAAACAGGGGGTTCAGCTGTATGAGCTCCTTTAATGTTGAAATGACGGCCATGGAGTATGCCTGGAGTTCGGGATTGACCGAAAGCTCGGCGCTGAAATGATAGCTAACCCGGGCAATAAGCCCTTCCTCGGCCAGAGATATCCGGTCGACAATAAAACGTTCGAGGTTGTTGAGCATCAGATGGGCGCTTTCCTCGTCGGAATGGATTACCTGGAGGATCTTGGCGGCAACCCCGACCCGGTGGAGATTGTCCGGAGTTTCCTCGCCGTCCGATTCCTTGAGAAGCACGAGCCCTATGGTACGGTCGCCCTGTTCCATGACCCGTTTGACCGCGGCGATTTTTTCGGCGCCCTTGATCACCAGCGGAATGAGGATTCCCGGAAAAGTCGGGCGCATCTTGAGTGGAATAATGGGTAAAATCTTGGGCAGCACCTCAGAGGCAACCACCAAGCCACTCTCGGCGCCTTTACCTTCGTTTTCACCGTTTTCCGCATCGGCCGGTTTATTCAGGATGATCTTGTCTTTGATATCGGTCATTCGCAGCAAGCCCCTTTAATCGATATTTTTCTAAAACTAACCATGCGACCCTTGAAAGTCAACCTGAAAGAAAAATCACTCCCGACATGGAAACAGGATATTTCAGTCAATAGCCCAAACACGAACTCGGACATTAGTTGTGTTACAGCAATAACTTCATATCGGGACAAAACCGACTATTAGACATAAGCTGAGAAATGTCTTGAACAAACCGGAATATTCGCATGCGGTTTTCAGCGGAATCAAAATATGTATGGAGGGGTAATTACTACAAAGAAAGGCAGCAGGTATTCCTGCCAGGCAAGACCGGGAAATCGTATCTTCACTCTACACCAAGGATCACGCTTGAAGCCTGGAAGAGGGCACAGGCATGGTCGCCTTCGGTGAAGGCGAGGTATGCCGCACTACTGTTGGTTATAATGGCGCTGATGGTGTTCTCACCGGAAAGACGTACCGTTATCTCGGTATTCACCGCGCCCGGGACGATTTGTACAACCGACCCGCTGAGGATGTTGCACGCGCTCAACCGCGCATTGTGAAGATCTCTCGCCAGAATAACCGATGGCGCCTTGATAATGGCGTAAGCATCCATATTCGCATGCAGACCGAGATTTTCCACGCTCTCATTCGTTATGACGGAAAGGATCGGGTCGCCACAAGGGAGAACCAACTCGACCTCGGAATTCACCGCTCCCTTTCTCACGGAACGTACCGTGCCCTTGAAGATGTTTCGGGCACTCACCTTTAAGGACATGCGTCGGATAAACTTGTAAAAATCCTCCATGTCATCAATTTTTTTGGCAATATTTTCAAGAAAAACCCGGTGTTCTTCCTGGACGATTTTGTAGGAATCGATGATTTTCTGGCCTTCAGGCGTAAGATGGGTCCCGCCGCCGCCCTTTCCGCCGGTTACCCGCACGACAAGGGGCCTATCGGCAAGATTGTTCATTGCATCGATGATTTCCCATGCCGTCTTGTAACTGATCCCAACAGCCTTGGCGGCTCTCGTAATAGAACCAAGAGCCTGGATCTTCTCCAGGAGCTCGATCCGTTCTCTTCCGAGAAACTCCTTTTCCGACTTGTCGAACCACACGGTACCGGACACCTGCATTCTCTCTTCATCTTCTCTCATTGTACCTATCGCTCCACTATTAAATTCGCATAAACAACGGTATTCTTATCAATTCATTCTTTTTATGGGGTTTTCGTAATATAGCCGTTACCATAACGAAAAGCAATTGATTTGATACCACCATTCCCATAGCCTGAGAGAGGACCGCGGCGCCCAACGGAAGCAATACAGAGCAACATGAAGCGCCGGCACAAAAAACCACGATTGTTTGTGCGGCTAGTAGTTGCAAGCCCCGCATCAATGAGGTACAGTTAAGCGGAAGAAAAACATGATTCAACCACTTACAAAGCGGAGGTATTATGGCTAACGTACTCGAAATCTACAAATGCGAACTCTGTGGGAACATAGTTGAAGTTCTCCATGCCGGCGCAGGAGAGCTGGTTTGCTGTGGAGAACCCATGAAACTGATGACGGAAAATACCGTCGACGCGGCAAAAGAAAAGCACGTGCCGGTAGTCGAAAAGAGTGCCGATTCCATTACCGTTAAAGTTGGAAGCGTACCTCACCCCATGGAAGAAAAACATTACATCGAGTGGATCGAGATCATTGCCGACGGCAAGGCCTATCGCCAGTTTCTCAGACCCGGCGAGACGCCGGAAGCGGTTTTCAAGGTTTCCGCGCAAAAGGTTACCGCGCGCGAATACTGCAACCTTCACGGTCACTGGTCCGCGCAAGGATAAACAAATGTGCTCCGCAATAAAGCCGCATCAGTAAAGGATGCGGCTTTATTGCATAAGCCGGAATCAAGTACCTGAACAGGCTACTCGAGAAAGCGGGCAGACAATATAGTTATCGGCTCCAGGGGGACATCCCCATGCCCCATCATTGTGCCGGTCTTGACCTGCCGAATGGCATCAACCGTTTCCATCCCTTCCACGACTTTACCGAAAACGGCATAGCCGAAAAGTTCGGCTGTCTTGCCACGATAGTCGAGGAACGTATTGTCAACCACGTTGATAAAGAACTGGGATGTCGCGCTGTCGACGATATTCGTCCGCGCCATGGCAATCGTCCCCCGCAGGTTGGACAACCCGTTGGCAGCCTCGTTCTTAATGGCAAACCTGGTCTTTTTCGGTTGCATGGAAGCATCCATACCCCCTCCCTGCACCATGAATTCCTTGATGACCCGATGGAAGATCAACCCATTATAGAATCCGTCCTTTACGTACGAAAGAAAGTTACGCACGGTAATCGGCGCCTTATCCTTGAAAAGTTCAAGAGTAATATTCCCCATGGATGTCTCCAACACTACGAAAGGGTTCTTTTCTTCTGTCATTGCCGACTCCTTTCAAAAAAATGTTCTCATTTTCTACCACATTTTCCCCTGCCACGAAAACTTTTTCAAAAACAGGCATCATTACGTTGCAAATCATCTTTCTTACGATATCTTTAATAGGTTACGCAGTCAAACGCGGCTCAGGGGTGCACCAATAAACACCGGTATTCCGACAAGCGTCGAAAAAACCAGACATTTTCGCCTGTTTTCTTTCGAGGCGCTCATAACACGCTCCCTCAACTGACTGCTCTACTTTCTAGTGGCAGCTTGAGGTGTTTTGTATGCAGAACATGAAAAGCAGAATTGAAGAACTGGAAAGCGAGATCGATTTCCTTCGCAACCGGGTCAGTGAGCTGGAAGCATCCGAGCGTAAATTCCTCCAGAGCAGAAAGTCCCTTCGCAAACAGCGACAACGGTTGTTTTCCCTGCTCAACCGCCTGTCTGCCTATATTTACCTGCAGGCTCCCGACCATACGATCCGTTTCGCCAATCGCTATTTCAGACAACACTTCGGAGCCCCGAACGGCCGCAAATGCCATGAAATGCTTCGAAACCGGCCCACCCCATGCCCCGAATGCCAGACTTTCCAGGTATTCAACACAAAAAGCCCGCATCGATGGGAATGGAACTGCCCCATCGACGGTTTACACTATGAAGTCCTCGATTACCCGTACGTTGACGTCGACGGCACGCTTCTGGTTCTGGAGCTGGGCATCGATATCAGTGATCGGAAACAGATCGAAAACGATCTTAGATCACTGCAGAGCAGCCTTGAGAAGCGTGTGGCAGAGCGAACGAAACAGCTGCGGGACATCGTTTCCAAGCTGCTCGAGGAAATCACCGAAAGGAAAAAGACGGAAGAAGCATTGCGCAAAAGCGAAGAGCGCTATGCGCTTGCGGTTCTCGGCGCCAATGACGGCATCTGGGACAGAGACCTGGAAACGGGCGAAAGCTACTTCTCCCCTCGCTGGAAGCAGATTATCGGCTTTGAAGACCATGAGCTGATCAATGATCTCAACGAGTGGAAATCGAGAATCCATCCTGATGATCACGACCGGGTGACGAACACTCTCCATTGGTATCTTGGCGGGCACCTTCCGGTGTATGAGGTCGAATTCCGACTAAAGGCAAAGGACGGGAGCTATCGATGGATTCGAAGCCGGGGGGCATGTCTGCGGGACCCCTGGGGCAATCCGTATCGAATTGCCGGTTCCCATACGGACATAACCTACCGCAAACGTATCGAGGACGCTCTCAAGGATTCCGAAAAGAAATACCGGAGGATTTTTGAAGAATCGAGAGATGTCATCTTCATCTTCGATGCCGACATCCGCCTCCTTGATATTAACCCTTCCGCACAGGATTTGTTCGGCTACACTCGAGAAGAATTGTTCAACCTTGACATTTCCACCGCCCTTTATGTTGATCCGGAAACACGGGAACACTTTCACCGCATACTCTTCACCGACGGATATGTAAAAGACCTGCAGGTAAAGCTGCGAAACAACGACGGAGAAATCCTTGTCGTGCATCTCTCGGCTTCCGTTACCAGAAATGAAGAAGGAACCATTACCGGGTACACGGGAACACTCCATGACATGACGGAGCATAAAAAACTCGAGCAACAGTTGCTCCATGTGCAGAAAATGGAATCCATCGGCCTGCTTGCCGGTGGTATCGCCCATGACTTCAACAACCTGCTGACTGCCATTTCAGGATACGGGGAAACCATTCGCGAAACCGAAAGCGGCAAGGTTCCCGTCATCCGTTCCAGTATAGAGCAGATATTGCTCGCCTCCGAGCGGGCTCGGGAGTTGACCCACAATTTACTTGCGGTAAGCCGGAAACAGATCATCAACCCGAAACCCATACTGATCAATTCGATCATTGCCGAAATACATTCGTTCATTTCCCGGGTTATCGGCGAGGACATCGAACTCACCACGAAAACATGCAGGAAAAAGCTGCCGGTCGTTGCCGACAGGGGACAAATCGAACAGGTACTGATCAATCTCGCCACAAACGCCCGAGATGCCATGCCCTCAGGTGGCCGGCTCAGCATAGCGGCAAACCACATCACGGTAAACAATAAAACAAGAGAACTGATCGGCATCGAATCGCCGGGCGAGTACGCCGTCATCACGGTCAGCGATACGGGTATCGGCATGGACGAAAAAACCCGCCAGAAAATCTTCGAGCCGTTTTTCACCACCAAGGCAATCGGCAAGGGAACCGGACTCGGCCTTTCCATCAGCTATGGGATCATCAACCAACACAACGGCGCCATCACGGTGGAAAGCCTTCCGGCATCCGGAACCGTTTTCAACATCTACCTGCCCCTTATCCAGAAAGATGTTGAGGAAAAACCGAGACGGGAAGACTTGCCCGCAACCCCCGGAACGGAAACCATCCTGATAGCTGAAGATGAAGAGATCGTCAAGAATTTCCTGCAAGGAATCCTCAAGAGAGCCGGCTATACCGTTATTGACGCCTCCGATGGCGAGGAGGCCGTTTCCCGCTTCCGGGAAAACGCTTCGAAAATATCTCTCGTCGTATCGGATGTCGTCATGCCGAAGAAAAACGGCAGAGAAATCTATGATGAAATCAGCACTCTGAATCCGGATATCAAATTCATCTTCATCAGCGGCTACACCGCCGATATTATTGTGAAAAAGGGGATTAACGAAAACGGGGTCGATTTTGTAACAAAGCCATTCTCCAAAAACGATATCCTGCGGAAGATACGGAATGTACTCGACCGCCGGGAAGCGTAACAACGGGGAACGATTGCATCGGCCGTGCCTGTTGTGATATAAGCAGCTCATTTGCATGAAGGGAAGCCAGCATGGAAACCACAGCCGCCGAAACCCGCATCAAGGAGCTGTGCAGCGAAATCGAGCGACACAACCGCTTGTATTACCGCGAAGACGCACCTGAAATCAGCGATGCCGAATATGACGTTCTCTTTCGCGAACTGGTCGGACTTGAAGAGAAGTTTCCCGCCCTGATCCTTCCCGAATCACCGACCCGCCGTGTCGGCGCACCACCTCTTGAAGCTTTTCCCCAGGTACCGCACCGTCTCCCCATGCTTTCCCTGGAAAACGCCCTGAACAACGAGGAAATCGCCGAATTCGACGAGCGGATCAAACGATTCCTCGGCATCACGCACGATAACGAACTCCGGTACTACTGCGAGCCGAAAATGGACGGACTTGCCGTTGAGCTGGTATACGTGGATGGTCTTTTCGTGTCGGGATCTACCCGGGGAGACGGCTATGTCGGTGAAGATGTCACCCATAATTTGCGGACCATCAGGGCACTGCCCCTGCGCCTCTTGACGGAAATACCGCCACGCCGGCTCGAAGTTCGCGGCGAGGTATACCTGGCGCTGAAAGATTTCCAGCATTTAAACGCGGAACGCGAAGAAGAGGGAGAGCACCCGTTTGCCAATCCCCGCAACGCAGCCGCGGGATCGCTGCGCCAGCTTGATTCGCGGGTTACGGCGAAACGTCCCCTTTCGATTTTCTGCTACGGTCCCGGCGAGGTCGACGGAATCGACTTCACCAGCCAGCAGCATTTTCTCGCAACTATCGCCGCATGGAACCTCCCGGTAAACCCTTATAGTCGAACCGTTTCCGGGGTTCACGGCATCCTCGACTTCTTCCGGGAAATGACCGAACACAGGGAAACCCTCGATTACGAAATCGACGGGGTGGTTATCAAGGTCGACGACTTCACCCTGCAACGGGAACTGGGGGAAAAGAGCCGGTCTCCCCGCTGGGCACTGGCCTTCAAGTTCCCTCCCCGGCAGGCCGTCACCGTGGTGGAAGATATCGTACCGCAGGTTGGCAGGACCGGGGTGATCACTCCGGTTGCCCACCTGAAACCGGTGGAAGTCTCCGGGGTCACGGTATCGCGCGCAACCCTCCACAACTGGGAAGAACTGGAGAAAAAAGACATCCGCATCGGCGACACGGTCCTCGTCGAACGGGCCGGAGACGTCATCCCCGCGGTGGTCAGGGCCTTTGTCGAAAAACGAACCGGCAGTGAGCGAAAAATCCCGGTTCCCGAAACGTGCCCGGAATGCGGCTCGAAAGTGGTGAAAATTCCCGGCGAGGTAGCGGTTCGGTGCGTGGAGATTTCCTGCCCCGCCATGGTCCGCGAGGCAATCATTCATTTTGTTTCACGTAATGCCATGGATATCGAGGGGCTCGGCGAAAAGTACGTAGAGCAACTTCTTAATCTGGACCTGGTCAAAACGGTCGCCGACCTGTATTTCCTCACCAGGGACGACTTCATGCGTTTCGAACGGATGGGCGACAAACTGGCGGACAATCTGCTCAAGGCCATTGAGAAAAGCAAGCGCCGTGAACTCTCCCGGTTTATCTTCGCGCTGGGAATCCGCAACGTGGGAGAACACACCGCCAAACTCTTGGCAGCCGCGTTCGGAAGCATTGAAAATCTCGCCCGGGCATCCGAATCGGAGCTCACCGCCATCAGGGAGATCGGCCCCCAGGTGGCGGAGAGCATAACGGCCTTTTTCAAAAGCCCCCGAAACAGCGAGGTGCTTGACCGCCTCATGGCTGCCGGCCTGCAGCTGACAAGCGAAGAAAAACGTCTCGGCGGTAAGTTTTCCGGCAGAAATTTCGTTTTTACCGGAACCATGACCCGTTTCTCACGAGACGACGCGAAACGTGCCGTTGAACGCGAAGGAGGTCATGCAACCGGTTCCGTATCAAAAAAAACCGACTTCGTGGTAGCGGGCGCCGATGCCGGTTCCAAGCTGGACAAGGCAAAGAACCTGGGAATCCGGGTAATCAGCGAGTCGGAGTTTATCGATATGCTGGAGGATTGAAGTCCATGAAAATACGCGCCGAGGTTACCGTACAGGGATTGGTCCAGGGTGTATCATTCCGGTATCATACCCGACAAATGGCCATGATGCTGAATGTCACCGGGTGGGTGCAAAACCTGCCGAACGGTGAGGTGCGGGGTTGTTTTGAAGGTGATCAAAATGATGTGCAGGCGCTCATCGACTGGTGCCATCATGGTCCTGCATATGCTGAAGTAGAAAATATTATCGTCGATAAGAAGACATTCAGGGGTGAATTTCGAGGGTTTCACGTCAGGTAGAACGGCAGGGTCCGGCATCACACCCCGGTTACCCGCTTATCGTGAACCTGCTCGAGGCCACCTACAGCAAGAGGAAGGAAATGAACAATGACAGCTAAACGGTTCTTTAGCGTGGTGTGTCTCGCCCTGATTTTGTTCGTAACGGGAGCGGTTGACGTCGCCGCCGCCCCCAAAAGCATGAAACCCCAAGACGCATTGCGCAAGGCATTTCCCAAGCTTAAATTCACAAATTTTTCAAAAACAGATATCCCCGGACTTTATGAAGTGATTACCAATGGAAGGGTTATCTACTTTCACCCCCGGACAGGATATCTTTTTATTGGTGATATTGTTACGAAAGACGGCAGAAGCCTTACCCGGGAACGAGCCGCGGGTGAACGTTACAAGCAATTGACCGCGGATGACTTAAAAAAGGCCATCAAGGTGGGAAGCGGCAAAAATATCGTCGTCGAAGTAACGGATCCCGACTGTCCTTACTGCAGAAAGATGCATGCCTATTGGAATACCCGGAATGATGTAACACGCTATATCTTCTTCAAGCCTCTTGATATGCATCCTGATTCCGTCAAGAAAACAACCTATATTCTTGCCGCTCTCGACACCGAAAAAGCCCTCTTCGAGGTCTATTCCGGGCAACTTGACGCGAATCGACAGATTCTCGACAAAAAATACGACGACAGGGGTCGCCTCAAGGATCAGAAGGCCGTTGCAGAAAAACTAGGGATCGATGCCACCCCCAGTTACTGGGTAAACGGCAAATTCGTGAACGGCGCGAACATCCCTTTAATCGAAAAGTATATCGGTAAAGTTCGTTAAGAGATTGCCATGTTCATACCGTACCAAGCACTGAATTCTCGACAGTTCTGATCTGCCGGTGACGGGCTCGATGCCCTGGCGGCGTTTCGACCCCTCTCCATAGGCGGTTCAGGCTGCCGCTGCAAGAGGACAGGATTAAACCTTCAACAGCACCATGCCCGAAGCGGAATCCATTGCCCGCTCTGCGGTAACACCGGCAATTTCCATAATTACCGCCTCAAGCACGAGAAACGCTTCCGAAGACTCCCGAAGGCAACCGACCCGGACCTGGTCACCCTTGCCGAACGCCCCGTGGATATGAACCTTCGGGGTCTCGCCTTGGCGAAATATCGTTCCAAACCCAACAATCTCGTGACTTTCCCGCATTTCCCGCCACACCGGCACCGGCGGCATTTCATCGCGTTCCGGACCCACAACAAATCGTCCCCGCTTCATTCCTCCCACCAGATGAAAAGCACCGGCACGAATATTTTCCCGCTCGGCTATTTCGACTATCCCGCCCAGCACATCATCTCCGTCTTCGAAGCGGACAACAAAAACCCTGCCGATCTCCCCACGTTGGTATCGCATCAGACTATCCTCCCGCTCTTTTGACGCGGAACCCCCGACTCTCCAGTTCGGTGAGGAGAACTCCGCAGCAGTCACCTTGCATTTCGATCACCCCGTTTTTCACCGTCCCGCCGGTTCCGCACCGTCGTTTCAGCTCTCCGGCAAGCTTCTTGATCTCGGGTTCTTCCATCGGCAACCCGGTGATAATGGTTACCTTCTTCCCACCCCGCCCCTTGGTTTCGCGCCGAATCCGCACGATACCGTCGCTCGTAGGGGTCAACCGCTTTTTCCCGCAGATGCAATTGCCGGCCGGTTTTCCACAGGCTGGACACATTCTGCCGAACTCAGTCGAGTACACCAGTGGCGCATCATCCGATTCATGGCTTTTCACAGAAGTCATCCCCTCTACAGGCATCCAGCCGGGAGCAGCCATATGACCAACTCCCCCAATACTTTTTCATTGACCCAGTTCCCGCCCAATCCAAAAACACGTGGACAACAACTGTCCACGCATGATACGATTTTTTCCTAATCGCGGAAACGATAAATTCAGACTCCCGACCACACTTTTCCCTTGACACCCCACCGTTTCAAATGGTAAAAAATTACCTTTCCATTAATTATTCAAACCCTTACACATATTCAGGAGGTGTAGTTTGGCTCATCACAAGTCGGCCCTGAAAAGAATCAAGCAGAACCAGAAAAAATATGCACGAAACAAGCATATCCGCTCCACCTTGAGAACGGTTATCAAGCGTGTCCGTGAAGCGGTTGCCGCAAATGACGTTAACCTCGCAAAGGAATCCCTTCAAGCCGCCATCCCCTATATCGATTCAGCGGCATCGAAAGGCGTCATTCATCGCTCCAATGCTTCCCGCAACGTTTCCCGCTTGAACAAGCTGGTCAACACCCTCGGGTAACATTTCTCAACATAGAGCACGTCGGTGAAAACCAGTCCGTCGTGCACCCTGATGCAAGAAAACCAGAAAGGGATCTCTCAAAAAAAGGGGTCCCTTTTCGTCGTGCCGCGCGGTAACCAATCGATCATCTCACCGTCGTGAATTCTGAGCGCACCCGGATTTTCCGGCGTCATGCCCGAAAATCATGTCTGACGAACCTTGCCGGGTACGCCGGAACACACCTCCAGCAGTAACTTTTCCAACAATACGGACGCCTTTGCGCCGCCTGTCTTCAATGCACCATCAATCTCGAATATCTTTTTGAATATCTCGTGCAATTCCGCAACGGAAAAATTCGTTGCCTGCGCAAGAATGCCTTTGAGAAAGTAAGGATGGATCCCTGCCGCCTTGCCTATTTCCTGGGAAGGGGTTCGCTTGTCAAGCAGTTCCCGCACTTTCCACAACTGCCGGAAATGCCGTGCTATCATGGCAAGAACAAGAAGGGGAGCCTCTCCGTCATCAAGCAGGGTGACCAAACTGCGCAAGGCCTTTTCCAGTTTCTTTTCGCCGAGGGCATCGGTAAGCTCGAAAACGCTGTTCACCCTGGTATCGGACACCACCGATCGTACGTGTGAGACCTTGATTTCCGCGTCCGCCCCCACGTAGATGATCGCCTTTTCCAATTCAGACACCAGTTCCTGAAGATTGTTGCCGACCAGATAAATCAGCATTTCCGCCGCCGCCGGCTCGATTTTCTTGCCGCGCAGGGATGCCTCTCCCCTGATAAAGGCCGCAAGCTGGTTTTCATAGAGCCGCTTGAACTCGACAAGTTCGCCGTTTTTCCTGATTTCGGCAAAGAATTTTCTTCGCTGGTCGATTTTTTCACCCTGCAGGACGAGGCAGGTCGAAGGAGAGGGATTACAGACATAGGAAGAAAGTGCTTCAAGTGAAGAAGCTGAAAGGGCATCGGCCTTTTTTACCACCACGACCCGCCAGTCCGCGAACATGGGTAACGTTGCAGCGGCTTCGGCGATTTCATCGCCTTTGGCTTCTGTTCCGTAAAAAACATTCAGGTTGAAGTCGCGCATGTCAGGAGTTACAAGACGTTCCTGAATTTGGCGGATGCACTTTTCCATCAGGTACGGCTCATCGCCGTACAGATAATACACGGAGCGTATCTGTCCCGTGTCGATAGCGTGAACAAACTCCCGGTATTTCAATTCATGTCCTATTATTATTTTTCATACACCTGAATCGTGGCGTCTGATTAGCGGGGCATTCAGCGCAGGCTAATGCATGATGAGTTCACGAATTCAGGCTACACAAGCTCCCGTCCCAAACACCCACCAGACAGAAAAAAACATTGAAAAGGAAAACGTACCCGCCCAGCGAGAACTACCTTTCCGGACAGAAACCGGCTGGAGAGACTTTTCAAGCAACAAGCCGTTTCTGATTCGGAAAGAGGGGATTTTTTGTCCTGGCAAGGAAATCGAGGGATTGCGCGGAGGCGTACTCAGGTACGTCGCACAAGCAATCGCGATGATTGACACCGCCAGGGCGGAAAAGCACCCTTTCCGGACAGAAACCGGCTAAAAATCCTCGTTGATTCGTAAATACAGCTGCTGCGCAAGCCTTTGGCAAATAACCTGGATCGCTGCATCTTCACTGTTCTGCTGAATGGCGATATCCGAACTTGCCGGGAAATCTTCACTCCAGGAAAGCTGACCTTTCCAGATGACCTTCTGATTGCTGTTCTTTCGCAACGTTGCCGAAACGGTCATTGTCGCAGTGTACTCCTTCACGATATCGTACCCCGTGTAGGAAACGGCAAGTTTGCCGTAAGTGAGCACCTCGCCGGATAACGTGAAATCCGATGCTTCTCGCTCGACGACCCGCAACCCCTTTCTCTTGGCAAACTCTCCAATCAGATTGTTGAGCAGAATATTTTCAAGATTCGGCTTATAGGTTTTATTGGAAAAAATGGGGACGCTGACAGTTGCACCCTCCCCGAAATGCGCTTGACTCTCCCGCACAATGGAATGATATCCACAACCGGAAACAAGTACAGCCAAGAGTATCACAAGCAGTATGAGCAACGCAGTTCGCACGAAAACCCCCTTCCCTAACCAAGCCGGAACGGTTTTGAAAAACTTGGGCATAATCTTGGCCAATAAAGCGGCGTGTCGCGTTGAAGCGACACGTTCACGGAAACCGGCTCCAATGAAAAACCGGTCCCGATTCGTCGGCATGATCACCCGACCACGATATTCAGGAGTTTACCCGGCACATGGACAACCTTCCTGACTGTTTTATCCTTGACATGTAAAGCAACCTTGTCATCGGCAAGAGCAGCTGCACGCACATCTTCCTCTGATGCCCCGGCAGCCACCACGACTTTTCCTCGCAGCTTCCCGTTAACCTGTACGACAATGGTAACTTCATCCTCAATGATGGCATCGGAGTCGAAGCTCGGCCACGAAGCGCTTCCGATACCGCCGGCATGTCCGAGCGCTTCCCAGAGTTCCTCGGTAATATGAGGCACGAAGGGAGCCAGGAGCAGAACGATGGTATCGAGCGCCTCTTTCAGCACCGGAGCACAGGAAGGATCGTTCTTCGGCTCAAATGAGGTGACACCGTTGACCAGTTCCATGATCGCGGCAATGGCGGTGTTGAAATGGAAACGGTCTTCCACGTCCTCGCTAACCTTCCTGATGGTCTTGTGAACCATGCGACGCAGCTTTACGGCATCCGCGGATAGCGCCGCGGGTTTCGGAGCTCCGGCTTCCTTTACCAGGGGAGCAAGCTCGTACACCAGTTTCCAGACCCTGTTGAGGAACCGATAGCTCCCTTCGACACCCTGATCGCTCCAATCCAGATCACGTTCCGGCGGAGAGGCAAACAGGGAAAAGAGCCGGGCGGTATCCGCACCGAACGTTTCGACGAGAGAGTCGGGATCGACCACGTTACCTTTGGATTTGCTCATCTTGGCTCCGTCCTTGATCACCATCCCCTGCGTCAGGAGGTTGACGAAAGGCTCGTCGATATTCACGTATCCCAGGTCGCGGAGCGCCTTGGTGAAAAACCTGGCATAGAGCAGATGGAGTACGGCATGTTCGATACCGCCGATGTACTGGTCGACCGACATCCAGTACTCGGTTTCTTCCCGGTCCAGCGGTCCCGTAGCGAATCTCGGACAGCAGTAACGGAGGAAATACCAGGAAGACTCGACAAAGGTATCCATGGTATCCGTTTCACGGCGTGCCTGCCTTCCGCATACCGGACACTCGACGGAAATAAAGGAATCAATCTTGGCCAGGGGGTTCCCGCCTTCTCCGCTGAATACGGCGTCCATGGGAAGAACTACGGGCAGGTCCTCTTCGGGTACGGGTACGATGCCGCAGGCATCGCAATAGATTATGGGAATCGGGTTGCCCCAGTAACGCTGCCGGGATATGCCCCAGTCGCGCAGGCGGTAATTGGTCGTTTTTGTGCCGAGCCGCTCCTTTACCAGGTAGTCGGCAATTTTTTCCTTTGCTTCTTCACTTCCCAAACCGTCGAACGGGCCCGAATTGACCATGACGCCTTCTTCGGTAAAAGCGCCGGTCATGGTTACCGGGTCGAGCGTTTCACCTTCCGGCTGAATAACCACCTGCAGGTCCAGTCCGTATTTTTTCGCGAACTCGAAATCCCGCTGATCATGGGTCGGCACGGCCATGACCGCGCCCGTGCCGTATTCCGGAAGGACAAAGTTGGCCAGATAGATCGGCATTTTCCCGCCGGTTACCGGGTTCAGACAGTAGGAACCGGTAAAAACCCCTTCTTTTTCAAGGTCTTCGGCCGTGCGTACCTGCTTGTCGGTTTTTTTCACCTTGTCAATAAACGCTTCAACTTCAGCGCGACATTCCTCGGTCGCCAATTCCAGCGCCCGGGGGTGCTCCGGAGCAAGCGACATGAACGTGGCCCCGTAGAGGGTATCCTGGCGGGTTGTGAAAACCCGGATCGAGCCGTCGCCGCCTTCCAGGGCGAAATCAACTTCGCAGCCGGTGCTCTTGCCGATCCAGTTGCGCTGCATGGTGAGAACACGCTCCGGCCAGCCCGGCAGCTTATGGGTATAGTCAAGCAGTTCTTCGGCATAATCGGTAATTCGCAGGAACCACTGGTCAAGCTCTTTCTGAACCACTTCACAGTCGCATCGCCAGCAACATCCGTCTTCCACCTGCTCATTGGCAAGCACCGTTTCGCACGTGGGACACCAGTTCACCGAGGAATTTTTCTTATAGGCAAGTCCCTTTTCATACATTTTCAGAAAAATGAGCTGTTCCCACCGGTAATATCCTACATGGCAGGTGGCGAGCTCACGATCCCAATCGTAGGAAAAACCGAGCTTTTTTAATTGGCTTCGCATGTATTCGATATTTTCATAGGTCCAGTCGCCCGGATGGCTTTTATGCTTGATAGCGGCATTTTCAGCCGGCATGCCGAAGGCATCCCAACCCATTGGATGAAGGACGTTTCTGCCACGCATCCGCATGAAACGCGCGACCACGTCCCCAATGGAATAGTTGCGGACATGCCCCATGTGGATCCGGCCCGACGGATAGGGAAACATCTCCAGCAGGTAGTACTTCTCTATATCATCATTTCTGGTTGCCCGGAAAGCCGCGCTCTCCTCCCAGAATTGCTGCCACTTTTCTTCCACATCCTTGGGGATATATTTCTCATCCACGTTTCTCTACCTCCGGTTATATTCTCAACAGGCGTAACCCGTCAGGCGGGCAGACGCTCCTTTTCAGCTACGGCATACACATCATCCGGAAATGCCGCGGCGTAATGATCAGCATCGCCCGATGTTCCCCCCAGGCGGGACACGATGGTTCCGGCAAGCCGGCACCGCTTACGACTTGAGCAGCGTACGGGCCAGGTCAAGGATCTTGTTGGCCTGGATCGGCTTGGTAATATAGTCGTTCGCACCAAGAGACAGGGCTCGTTCGCGATCCTCCTGTGCGCCCTCGGTGGTAATGACCACGATCGGGGTAGTGCGGTAATTGGCGTCGTTGCGGACCAGGCTCACCAGCTTCAGCCCGTCCATGACCGGCATATTGATATCGGTCAGTATCAGATCGAACTTTTCGGAAGACAGTTTTTTCAACCCGTCCACACCATCGTTTGCCTCAACTATTCGAACTCCCTGCAATCTTTTGAGGGCAAATGCGATCAATTGCCGCATGGTCGGGGAATCTTCGATAATTAATATCTTATGTTCTGGCATACCGGCATTTCCTCCACGAGGTGTCCCTACTTGGTCAGCAGGTCTATGAATCCCTGAATGGTCGAAAGTTTCCGCTCGGACTCGGAATAAAGCTTGGAACTGAAAATCGCCGTGGCGGCATGGCCCGCCAGCAGCGTGAACAGTTCGTAGTCCACGGGAGCGAATGCTTTTTTCTGGATAAGGAGCTTGTAAATGACAATAACGCCTATGACATGCTCCTTGATTTTCAAGGGGATACAGACCATCGGATTCTGGAAATCACGCGTATAGCCGTCCATGTCTTCCACGAAAAAATTGTCTCCGGTTTTCGCCACCGAACCGATTATTCCGCTGCCCATTTTCATGGAGGGTATCTCTTCCCTGGCAATTCCTTCAGTCGCCACCGCATTCAGTTCATTCGTTTTTTCGTCAAGAAGCAGGATGGCAAACTCTTCCGCCCCGATGAGGTTGATGATGATTTCGATTATGATCTGCAACACTTCCCGGAAATCGAGGGTCGAATGGAGCTGGTAACTTGCAATATAGAGATTGGCGAGATTATTATTTTCACTCTCGATCTCCACATAGCGTTCGGCAAAATCCTGATTTTCCCGCTCGACCTGCGCAACCCGCTCGAGAATCTCGCCTTTTTCCCTCTCCAGAGAATTAATCTTCTCGACAAGCTTCCTGTTCTCATCCGTTACGATGGTCTCTTCGCATTTGTGACGAAGTTGATCCTCCATCTGGAGAATGCGAAAGCGGAGGCGCTCATTCTCCTTCAGGAGGTCCTGGGTAAATTCAGCCCCCTTCTTGAACAATTGCAGAAACTCCTCAGCATTGTAGGAAACCCCTCTTTCATCGTCAGTTGCCATATACATGCTCCTCTCAGTTTCTCTCCACGACAAAACCGCAGCGCACCAGAATTTCTTCGGTCATCTTTTCCAGGGGAACAATCGCATCAACCATTCCCGTAGCGATAGCCGCCCTCGGCATTCCAAAAATAACCGCTGAATCTTCGGACTCCGACAGTACCTGTCCACCAGCTTTCTTTATGGCACGGACACCCATACTGCCATCGTTTCCCATGCCGGTCAGGACAACTCCCAAAAGTTTAGAACCGAAGACTTCCGCGCCCGAATGAAACATCCTGTCAACAGAAGGAAGGTAATTCTCGGTCGGCTCCGGCTCGACAATGCGCACCGCAACCATACCTTCCGTTTTCTGAAAAACCATGTTCTTGCCACCCGGCGCAACCAGTGCGCATCCGGGACGAACCATTTCGCCGTCACTGGCCTCGATAACCTGAACCGCCGAAGTCCTGTTGAGCCTTTCGGCGAAGGTTCGGGTAAATCCCGGCGGCATATGCTGGGAAATCAGCACTGAAAAGGGGATATTCTCGGGCAGAGCGGAAAAAATGCTCTGCAGTGCCGGAGGGCCACCCGTTGACGCGCCGATTGCAACCACGGAAACCGGCTCGATCCCCCGCCTGCGGGGGACGCTGAGCTTCTTTTTCGCTTCGCCGGCATCAGCCCCGCGTTTTTTCTGAAAAAGTGTTCCCCTCCGGCTGACGCAAGACAAATTGAGACTGAAGACGCCCCGGACCTTTTCATGCAGGTCTTCACGAATCTTGTTCAGTTCATCGGACACACCGGCTGTCGGCTTGAGTATGAAATCAACCGCCCCCAGCTCAAGCGCCTTGAACACGCTTTCATCGCCGCCCCAGGAGCTTACGACGATCACCGGAGTCGGACGGGTGCTCATAACGATCCGAAGCAGGGTAAAACCGTCCATTCGCGGCATCTCGAGGTCGAGCGTTACCAGGTCCGGCTTCAAATCAAGTATACGGCGAATACCCTCTTCACCATCAACCGCGTATCCCACGACCTCGACTTCAGGAAGACCTTCCAGGATCTTGGTGATAGTTCTGCGGTTAAAAGCGGAATCGTCAATGACAAGGACACGGATTTTGTTCAAGAAGCGCCTCCAGCTCCAAACCCCGTCGAAGGCTTTTGATACACCATGTCACTCTTCAGGTGTTTCAAGGCAAAAGCGGTAGTAGTATTGAGAAGCGACTCCGCGTGACCGAGCAGGAGGTACCCTCCTTCACGAAGCGCCCGGTAAAAAGACTCGACAACCATCCTCTTGGCAGTCTGGTCAAAATAGATGATAACGTTCCGACAAAAGATGACATCCATTTTTCCCAGCAGGATCATCCTGTTCTCATCGAGAAGATTCAAATGACTTATGGTGACGAGACTTTTGACTTCGTCATTAATGCGGTACAGGCCGTCCTGCTCATGGAAAAAACGCCGTACCCATTCCGGAGAAGTCGTGCGGAACGAAGACCTGCCGTAGACCCCCTTACGGGCATGCTGAAGAACCCGGTGACTGATGTCGGTACCCACAATCTCAACTTTCCAGTCCTTGAAGGCCCCTGTCTCGAGAATCAGCATGGCAATCGTATAGGGTTCTTCTCCCGTTGAACAGCCCGCACTCCAGATCCGTATCGTACGGTCTCCCCGCTTTTCCTTTACCGCTTTCAGTTCAGGCAGGATCTCCCCGATAAAAGCATTGAGCTGAAATTCCTCGCGAAAAAAATAGGTCTCGTTCGTAGTAAGGATATCCATGATATCGGAGAGTTCCTGTTCCCTGCCGCGACTGAACTTCAGGAAGTGGTAATACTCCTTGAAACCGGGAAGCTGGTGCAGGTCAAGCCTTCGGGAAAGCCTCTTTTCAAGCAGAAACTTGGCATCACTATCGAAGAAAATGCCACAGTGCCTGTGAATAAGGTCCCTGATCAGCCGGAATTCCTCTTCCTTCATGGATGTTTCGGGCTCTTTGCCAAATATCATCGAAATCGTTCCAGAATATCGACTATTCTGCCCTTTACTAAGTCATCGGTTTCTCTTTCAAGCGCACTCCGGAGCAAAGGAAGCGCTGCCCTGCCGCACGTTTCAGCCAAGTGGCGTACAACCGTATTCCTCACGTCCCAGTGGGGATGACCGAGAAACTCCTCAACATGATCGGCCAGCCATGGATCACCCGCTTCCGCAAGGATCTCGATGGCAACCTTGACCACATCGCCGTCGTCGTTTGTGGTTGCCCGTCGCGCAAGCTCCCGGGACCTGTCGGTATTGAAAGCACGCAGGGCGTCGAGCGCCGCGAGAAAAACCAGGCTGTCCGCGCCATCAAGCGCATGCGCGATCGCCGTCAGCGCCACCTCACCGCCTATTTTCCCCAAGCTTCTCAGTGCAGCGCACCTTACCCATGGATCAGGGTCGGCAACCACGAGGGACAGGGGCTCCACGGCATCTTGCCGCCCCATTTCGCCAAGAGTCGATGCAGCGGCAATCCGGACACCGGAATTTTCATCCGTAAGCGCCATGGTAAGAAGGTGAACGGCATCATCACCGCCGAGCCTCACCATGCCCTGAACCGCCGTTCTCCTAACCAAGTCGTCTTCATCCTTTACCAGCAGAGAAAGACGCTCGCCATCGCGAAGCACACCGCACAAGTAGGCAGCATCCCGCCTTTTATCGGGGTCATCAGACCCGGCAAGAACAGCGGCGATCGCCCCGATTGCCGAAACATCAAGGGAGGCAAGAAGCGCAAGCGTCTCAAGAACGGCGCCCCTTACATCCTGATCGAGATCACCCAGGAGAACGGCGATATCGGGAATGAGCTCTACCAATCCTATCTTTCCGACCGACCGGACCGAAGCCTCACGAACCCGCGGTGAAGGCTCGTCAAGCGCCTTCCGCAGCAGCGAAGCGGCTTCGACCATTCCCATTTCTCCGCAAAGACGGAGGATGTTCGACCGCTCTCCCTCATCCGCCCGAACATATTCTTCTTCAAGAAAGCCGATTGTCACCGTTCCCAAGGAACGCAAGGCCGGAATACAGTCCGGGAGAAGGTTTTCATTTTTGCATGAACGAAGAATCGCTCCGGCTGTCCGCGGATCGCCGATCAACCCGAAGATCCCGAGAAGCGCTCGGCGGAGATTGATTTCGGATTTGTCAAGCAGCGTCAAGAGACCTTCGACGATGGGGCTTCCCGCCAAGCCCGCAAGCAATCCGTCACCGCCAACCCGCGACCAGGCTCCGGGATCTTTATCACGAACCGCCATTAATGCCTTTGCGGCCGCCTCGCGAACACTTCTTCCCGATTCGGCAAGCCCCTTTACCAAAACCGGCGCTGCATCGGCGCCTCCCACCGAACCAAGACACTCGTACACGGCCTTTTTGAGAAGCGCATCAGATAGAAAGCGGGCTACCAACTCGAATGGCACCGGCTCCCCGATTTTTGCAAGCGTTTCAAGAACAGTGTAGCGAAAGGTAATATCTTCCCTGGACAAAGCGTCAAGCAGTGCCGGCACCGCTTCGGCCCGGCCGATGTTCCCCAGGTTCTCCGCGGCCGCCGTTGCGACATTCGGGTCGTCGTCAGTCAGCGCACTCACCAGGAACTGCATGGAAGAAGGGTCCGCAATGGCGCCAAGGATGTCAACTACGAATTTCCTGACATCGCGATCAGTATCGTGAACATGCGCATCCAGGAGCGGCAAAGCGCTTGTGCCCAAGCGTGCAAGCGCTTCGGCCGCTGAATTGCGCAAACCGGCATTATCCTGTGATCTGAGAAGATCAAACAACGCACCGACATACTGTTCCACGCCAGCCGAAGAGAGAAAGACTTCCACCGCTTCTTTCCGCACCCGCCAACTGTCATCACCCATGGCGCGCATCAGGTATGACGAACTCTTCCCAAGGGAAAACGAGCCAAGGGCAACCACGGCATTGCGACGCAACTCCTCTTCCGTTGAGGAAAGGGAGTTTACGATAGCTTCGGGAACGTCCGCGGAAAGATTTTGATTCATAATCCTGTAACCTCCGGAATCGCGTGCTGATTCAGCGGTTCAATTCCGATTTCTTCTGTGATACGAAGTTTTCCAGAGCATCATCCAGGTACGAAGTTCCCTGACGCACCTCTTCCGGTACCCGTTGTTCGTAGAAAAGTCTTCCTTCCATGAGTTCTTCCGCAAAAAGTTCGTGAAAGGTGTCGTTGCGAACCCCTTCTTCGACCTTTTTCTGATTATAAAGCGCAATATCGGTAATTATGATTCGGGCAAGGCGCCGCGCTTTATCGTGCGCCTCGGTTAAGTGTTCACTGACAGTGGAGCGTGTCATTTCCTCTTCATCCCGGCGGATTTCCTCACGAACCAGGTCCTGGTTTTCCATATCCCGCTCAGAAATTTTCTCGAGATCGGTAGGCTTTTCCTCTCCCTCGGAAATGCTTTCTCCGTTCGAAGTCTCGACGGCGGTCTGGCCGAACACGGTCCGGTATATCTTCGCCGCCAGGGAATCGGGAATGTGATGCTTCTCGATGTAATCATCGGCACCGTACAATGATTGGGGCTCCCGTTTATAGCGGGTCTTGTCGTAGATGGAGGCAACAAGAATCGTCTTGACGGACGAAAGATCCGGCGTATTCCTGATTTTCTCACAAATCTCGAAACCGTACATCGAAGGCAGTGCCACATCAAGCAGCACCACGTCGGGAAGGCATTCTTCGACAAGATCCATTGCCTCCCTACCGTCGTGACAGCACCTGACCGTAAACGGTTCGGAGCCGAGAATACGCTCCACGGAAGCACAGAAATCGGGACTTTCATTGGCTATCAACACCATAACGGGCCTCCCGGTGCGATCCTGAACCGGTTGAGCCGTCACGGGCGGTAAAAATGACGACATTCTGCCCGCAACACGAAAAATGGTACGGCATCGGCAGCACTGCAAAAGTATGCGGTCGGTGCTGATCCTGGAATCGTCAATTTTATATCGTGTCTTGCATGTGGGGCATCCAAGCAACATGGGAATCCTCTCGCCGTCAATAATCAGGCTTCTTGTACCTCAAGGCTTGATCCGAACAGTTCGTCCGATTCGTAACCGTCGAATATTTTGTCCAGATTCACCAGCATCACCAACTCGTTTTTAACCAGGCAGACGCCGATCAGGTACCGATAACCGGCAACCTTTACCACGGAAGGCGGCGGACGAAGGTCGCTTACCGGAATGGATGCCACTTCATTGACGGAATCGACGATCAGGGCGATCGGCTGGTGATCAACGACGACGATCAGCAGTCTGCACTTTTCATCGGCAACTCCCTCCGCTATGCCGAATATCTTCCTAAGATCGACAACCGGTATGAATGAGCCACGCAGATTAATAACCCCTTCAACAAAGGAAGGGGCTTCCGTCAACCCGGAAAGGCTCTGGGGCTTGATGATCTCCCTGACCCGCATGATATCGAGGGCGTAACTATCCCGCCCCAGTCGAAAACAGACAACCTTGATTTCCTGAATATCCCTGTCCAACAGGATTTCCCTCCACTCGTGCTGTTTCCCGGAACCGGATTTCCGGGTGGCGTTAGAGCAACTGCACTCCCTCTCCGGACCGAACCGCGTTATTGAAGGGAGATATCAAGAATTTTCTCCAGGTCCAGCAGGATAAGCATCCGCTGGCCGTGGCGGCCGAGCCCTGTTACGAATTCCCGGTCTATCCCCTCAAGAACCGTCGGAGCCTTCTCGATTGCCGACATGGAAAGGGTGATCACCTGAAAAACCTCGTCAACGAAAAGACCAACCGATCCTTCGTGATTCCTGGCAATAATAATTCTCTCCTGGCCGACTTGTTCATTGGCGGCAAGGCCGAGGCGGAGCCGAAGGTCGAAAATGGGGATAATAGTCCCCCGCAGGGAGATAATCCCGGCAACGTATTCGGGCATGCCGGGGACTTCGGTAACGTCGCGGGGCTTGATAATCTCCCGGATCTCCAGAAGACTCAGCCCGTATTCTTCATCAGCAACGCGGAAACGGAGATATTTCAGTGTTTCACCGGCCGCTTCAACGGATTCGGTATGGGTGACTTCGACCGTGTCCGAAGCTTTGCCAGCGGACCGGCGTCCGGCAAGGATAACGGAAATGGGATCAAACCCGGGACGAAACTCCTCCGAGACTTTCTCGCCGACCACCTGCTCCACGGATGTCTCCGGGGTCTTCTCCTGCAGCTCCTCCTCGGCGTTGAGGGGGATTTCACACATCTCCGCGCCATTGTCATTGTTTCCGACAGACGGCTCGTCAACCAACGATGATTCGGTCGGCGGCGATGATTCGGCGGCCCGCGATTCCTCGGTCTTTTTCCGCCGCGCTTTCTTTCGTATTTCAGCAAGATTCATGAATGTGCCCCGTACTGTTTTCCGTCATACGCGAAAACTGCTCCAGCACTCCGACGACATGACGGGCGATACCCCGACCGTCTCTCGAGCATCTTCCCCATCCCGTCACACAAACATCTCTTCACTCAACGCATCGATAATTTCCGAATCAATCAGGACGGCATCACGAGAAAACCCCTCCAACAAGGCATTCGTGGCAATCGTATTGATCCTGCGAGGCACGCCGCCGGAAAGCTCAAATATCCTGAGAACCGCATCGGGCAGAAACAGGCCCGGCTCTCCCCCGGCGACGGAAAGCCGAAAATCGATATATTCCAGCGTATCCTCCAGGCCGAGGGGATTCAGGTGATAGTGGATGCCGATCCGCTGTCGAAGCGGCTCATAAACGGGATCGGCGAGCCGTTCCCGCAATTCCGGCTGTCCCATGAGAATAACGGAAAGCAGGTTCGTATCGTCAAGCTGGAAATTGGTCAGCAAGCGGATCTCGTCGAAAACTTCCCGACCGGGAATCATCTGGGCCTCGTCGATAACGATGACCGGTACGATGCCTTGCCCATGACAACGATAAATCGCTTCCATGAGTTCCTTGAGCAGATCGTCTTTCGTCGCCGCAGGCGCCTCCAGACCAAGGTCATGGGCCAGCAGGCGAAGAAACTCCAGGGGGGAAAGGATCGGGTTGAATATGAAACAGAACCGGTATCGGTCATCAACACTGTCCATCAGGGCGCGCGAGATGGTCGTCTTGCCGCTTCCGATGCCTCCCGTGAGTAAAGCCACGTCACACTCTTCAACCGCGTATTGAAGGCGGGCAAGAGCCTCCTCGTGAACTCTGCTCAGGAAAAGGAAGCGGGGATCGGGAGTCTTGTTGAAGGGTTTCTCCCTGAATCCGTAGAAGCTCCGGTACATGCTAAACTCCGCCCTTGCTCGTCTCGGAAATGATTCCGCTCACATCCAGGATAAGAATGGTTCGCTGGTCACCCAGGTCCGCCGCCCCGGCAATACCCCGTATGCCTTTAAACGTTTCGCCGAGTGATTTGATAACGATGTCCTGCTGGCCGAGCAAATCGTTCACCATGATTCCCACCCGCCGGTCGGTTTCGCCGACGACCACGACATACGAATTCTCCGTCAAGTCGTCGCAGCGGGAACACGCGAAAAATCTTTCCAGTCTCAGCAGCGGCAAGGTCGCATCCCTGAGTTGCATGACCTCCTTGCGCTCGACGGTGCGGATTTCCATTTCTTCAAAAGAAATCGTCTCCCGTACCGAAGTCACCGGAATACCGTAGGTGCGGCCGGATGTTTCCACCAGCAGAGCCTTGATGATGGCAAGGGTTATCGGCAGCGTAATGATCACCCTGCTTCCCGAGCCACAGCGGCTTTGAATTTCAACCGTACCGGAAACCGCGGCGATATTGTTTTTGACCACATCCATCCCGACACCGCGGCCGGATACATCGCTGACCTGTTCCGCGGTGGAAAACCCCGGGAGAAAAATGATATCCAGCATGTCCTTTTGCGAAAGACCTTCGGCGTTCTCTATTAAACCGGATTCCAGCGCCTTGCCGAGAATCTTCTCGGAATCAAATCCCCTGCCGTCATCCTCGACCTCGATAACGACATGATTGCCCTTCTGGTAAGAAGAAAGTTTGATGACTCCCCGCTCATTTTTGCCGGCCGCGTTACGCTCTTCCGGCGTCTCGATACCATGGTCGATCGCATTCCGGATAATATGCATGAGCGGATCGGCAATGTCCTCCACAATCATCTTGTCGAGTTCGGTATCCGTTCCGGAGAGCCGCAGGTCGATCTTCTTTTCCTGCTCACGGGAAATCTTCCGTACTATCCGCGACAACTTCTCGAACAGCTGACCAATCGGAACCATCCGTACTTCCATGACCCGCTTCTGCAGTTCGTTCAGCTTGCGCTCCATCCCTTTGGCGGTCTTGCCGAGTTCAACGGCAAGACCGGAAAACCCTTGTCTCCGCATCTTTTCAGAGATCGAGGCAACATTGCCATGGAAGAGCAGTAGTTCACCGACAATATTCATCAGGTCGTCGAGTTTCGAAATGTCGACCCGCATAGTGCGCGACATGCTCCGTGCACTGAGGGATGATGCATCATTCTCCGACGGCAACGGATCGGTGCTTTTCTCCGGTCCGGGCAGCGGCTCGCTTTCTGCATATGGCACTGAAGGCTCCGCGTCTTGGCTCCCGAGGCGAACATAGGTCGCGCCCTTGAGGTCGCCAAGAAAAGAAAGCTCTTCGCCATCCTTCGTGGTGCCGAACAGGATGTCGAAAGCGATGCTGCTTTCAACCCCTTCTTCGGCGCTCGGAAGCGTACTGATTACCTCGCCGGACTCCTTAAGCCGATCGATCAGCTCGCCAAGCTCGCGATCAAAGGTATCAAGAGAATAGGATGCATGGATAAGGCACAGGGTTTTCCCCCGGGCAATGTTCTCCTTAAGACGATGTTCCACGTATTCCGTCAGCGATTGAAGAACCTTTTCGGAAATACCCAGTTCCGCGGGAGAAAGCGCTGTTTTTTCCTGGTGAGCCCCGGAAACGCATGAACTGATTCGTTGAAGAATCGGCGCGAGGTCGGCATGGCCGCCGGCATCGGAATCCACGGACCGAACAAGTGATCCGAGAACCTCGTGGGCATCGAATAGAACCGCTAGCGTGGTTTCGCTCAGCGCTATCTTGCCGAGCCGAAGACAGTCCAGGAGGCTTTCAAGGTGATGAGCAAGCTCGGCGATCTCCGAGAAGCCGAACATCCCGGCAAGCCCCTTGAGGGAATGGGCGCTGCGAAAGATTGAGTTGACGGTTTCCGGGGCGCACTCTTCCTTGCCGAGGGAATCCCCGAGAGCCAGGAGTTCACGACTCAGCTGGTCGAGAATTTCCTCGGCTTCAGCAAGAAAGTCCTTGGCGGCTTTCTTCAAGGGATCTTGATAATCCGTCATTGTTTCCTTTCGGTCGCTCCCCCGCCACGCCGGAACCTGCCGAAAACAACCGGCGCCGGCGAATCGCCCGGGTCCGGAGCCCGCTATCCGAGATAAGTGAAAATCAGATGCTGCAGCCTCTCCGGGTGAAAAGGTTTAACCAGGTATTCGTTCGCACCGAGCGCCAACCCCCGCTCCCGGTCCTTTTCGCTGCTTTCGGTGGAAATGATGAACAGTGGTATCGAGCAATAATTCGGATTATTTCTGACATAGCTGATAAGTTCAAGTCCGTTGATATCCGGCATATTGATATCGGTAATGATCAAGTCGACCCGTTCCCGGGGCAAAAGGCGCAGCGCCTCGAAGCCGCTGGTGGCCTCGACGACCTCGTACCCTTCCATCGCCTCGATGGTTGCGGCAAGAAAGGAGCGGGTCGCGGGGGAATCCTCGGTAATGAGTATCTTCTTCACATTCCCTCCTGGTCTTTTTCTTTCAGCCTTTGCTGCAGGTGCGCCTTTTCCATCGCCATTCCCGCCTGGACGAGAAATATTTCCAGCGAATCGGTATCACCGACCGGTTTCCGTTCCGGCAGGTTATCGCCGTACAACAATGCCACAACCTTCCCTTCACTGACAAGGGGCCCGAGGAAAAGCTCCAGGGGCTCCCCGCCGCCCAGTTGCCCGAAAAAATATCGGCTCCACTCGGCCTGTTGGGGAGGCTCCTTGGCGGTCATTCTGCTGGTTATCACCCGGTCAAAAATGGAGTCGGCTCCCCGGGGGATGAAAAGGTCGCGCACACGGGCATCGGCAAGACCATCCGGGTCGACGATACCGAATTGCCCGAGCCCCCTGATGCCGTCCTCCCGTACGGTAAAAACAACCGCACGGTTCATGAACTCGGCGGCGAACCGGAGCACCAGCAGGGGGATGCCCCCTTCCAGCGTAGGATTGTTCAATTCCTCCAGCATGCTTCGCAACAGGGAAACGCCGGGGCCATGCGATTCGGGAACTGAAAGTGGTATGAAATCCTCACCGATTTCCCGCATCAGTTCATCCCCGAGATTGATCGTTTGGCTCCCTTGTTGATCGGCCGTTTCAGGAGCGGAGCCCCCCAGTTCGGTTTTCAGGTTTTCCGAGAACGGGTTAAAGATGTCAGGATTCGAGATATCCGCCCTGCGAGGCTTGAGAAAAAACGGGTAACCCTTTTCCCGCACCTTCAGTTCGGCATCACTGGTATGGTGATCAGCCAGAACGATGACCTTCAGGTCGGGGAAATTGTCATGAAGAAGATCGATAAGTTCGAGGCCGCCAAGAATGCCGGTCCCATCCATCCTCGGCATGACCAGGTCGACCACTACCGCGGGACGGAAACCGTCGCGATACAGGAAATCAACCTTGATAAGGGTATCTTCGGTCTTCGGGAAGTGGTGAACGGTAAAGCCCCAATCGGAAAGCAGGGATGACAGCCGTTCCCGAACCAGGTCGTCGTCGTCCACCAGGACGACGATGCCGCCTGCCTCCTCGACCGGTTCGGATGGTTCAGCTGCCGCCGCGCCATCCTGTATCAGATCGAATGCAAGATCACAGGTATCCAGCAGGGCGTTGTTCTCTTCCACCAGGGTTTCATCCAGGGAAGGCTCACCACGATGGCGTCGTTCATCCAGGATCCGCGACCCCTCCATGGCAAGGAACTGGGGATTGAGTCCCTGCGCCAGGAAGCACTGCAACAGGTCCTCTTCGGACTCCTCGAGAGCATCGACATTTTCCCGCAACTCGAAGTCGAAAGACCCTTCGTCCCAGGAAAAAAGGGCATAGACGGTATTCTCAATCTGTTCACGGACCACTTCCTCTATGGGTTCGGATGGAACGGAAAACCTGCTTGCCAGGAGGTCGCCGAGGCGTTCTTTCCCCCCTTCCCGCGACTGCAAAGCCAGGGCCTTGGCCAGGACATCATTGGTAACGATACCTTTTTTGAGCAGAAGCTGCCCGAGGTGGGACTGTACACCGTCTATGACGGCACGGATAACCTGTCCCTGGCGAAAGACGATCTTCCCCTCGCGCCCTTTGCTGTAAAGGGAGAGGACCCCCGACTTCCGGCTGAGACTGACTATCTGGAGAATCTCCCCCAGCCCCAGATCTTCCAGGTTGCCAACAAGACTCATAACATCAGTGCCCCGTTATCAGGATTCGAAACCGGACCGTAACAATGGCCCGGCACCCTAAACAAAATCAAATTTCAACGCGCCAGCCTGTCCCCGGTTATCAACGCGGGACATCGGAATAAGAAACGACAGGGAAAAACGTATGGTAGCGGCCGCGCCTTCCCGCGAAAAAGCAGAGCAAGCATAAACCATAAGCCTTTGCAAGTAAAGAGTTTTACTCCCGTCGTTCAGCGCTCTCTCCCCCTGAAGAGAAAACGGAGCGGTGTCCCGCTGAAACCGAACGCCTCCCGGAAACGGTTGGCAAGATAGCGCTCGTAAGACTCCTGGATCCCTTCGGGACAGTTGGTGAAGACGGCAAAAGCCGGCGGTTTCGTGCCCACCTGCGTAGCGTAATAGAATTTGACCCGCCGTCCCTGGTAAAGCGGATGGTGGTGCGCCGTGACCGCTTCCTTGAAAACGCGGTTCAAGTCGGCGGTGGTGACCCGCTTCGAATAATCGGCCATCACCGTTTCCACCATCGCCATGATTTTACCCGTGCGCTGACCGCTCAAGGCCGAAACGAACAGGATCGGCGCATAGGAGAGATACTTGAGTTCGGTCCGAAGCAGGTCGACGAAGCGGCCGACCGTGGAATTGTCCTTTTTCAGGACATCCCACTTGTTCACCACCAGGATGCACGCCCTGCCCGCCTCGCAGGCATAGCCGGCGATTCGCGCGTCCTGCTCGGTAACGCCTTCCTCCGCATTAATGACGATCAGAGCCACGTCGGCCCGGTCGAGACTGCGCAGCGCATCGACCGCGCTGTACTTTTCCACTTTCAGGCTGATCCTGCCCTTGCGCCGGATACCCGCCGTATCGATGAGCAGGTACCGCTTCTTGTTGCAGGTAAAATAGGTATCGACCGAATCACGGGTGGTGCCGGGCACCGGGTTGGCGACAACCCGTTCGAAACCGAGCAGGCGGTTCACCAGGGACGATTTGCCCACATTGGGCCGCCCCACGACCGCGATCCGGGTGACATCCTCTTCCTTCTCATCCGCCCCTTTGTGGGGAAAGGAAGCCATCACCTCGTCCATCAAGTCGTCGACACCCCGGTTGTGCTCCGCGGAAATGGCATGCAGGGTCTCGACACCAAGAGCGTAAAACTCCATCATCTCGACTTCCTGTTTCTCTCCCTCAACCTTGTTGACGACAAAAAATACCGGCTTGTCAACCCGTCGCAACATGGCCGCCACCTCCCGGTCCGCGGCGGTCAACCCCTCCCGCGCGTCCATGACGAACAGGATGACATCGGCATCCTCCATGGCCAGTTGCGACTGTTCGCGCATCTGCTGGAGAAGGCGGTCCTCGCTGGCCGGCTCGAAACCGCCGGTATCGATCAGGGTGAAAGGAACGGAAAACCGGTCCACCCGGCCGTAATTGCGGTCACGGGTAACGCCGGGCATGTCGTCGACAATGGCCTTGCGCCGCCCGACAAGCCGGTTGAACAGCGTCGATTTGCCCACGTTTGGGCGTCCCACTATTGCCACGATCGGTCTCATTCGTATCCCAGCTCCTTCAGCTTGCGGCCATCTTCCCGCCAATCCTTGCTCACCTTGACGAACAGCTCCAGAAAGACATGCGCATCTAGCAACCGTTCGATCTCCTCACGGGCCATTCTGCCGATTTTTTTCAGCATGGCCCCTTTCCTGCCGATTATGATCCCTTTCTGGGAATCACGTTCCACGTTTATTACAGCGGAGATGGAGACCAGACCATCGGGACGCTCCTTGAAGCTTTCGATGCTGACCGCCGTCGCATAGGGAATCTCGTCACGGGTCATGCGGAAAACCTTCTCACGGATCATCTCCGCAACGATGAAACGCTCCGGGAGATCGGTAAGAATGTCGTCGGGAAAATAGGGGACTCCTTCCGGCAACAGGCCGGAAAGGAGCCGCACCAGGGTTTCCACGCCATCTCCCGTTGCCGCGGAAATGGGAATAATCTCCCGGAACGGATACAGCCGGGCATGAACGGCAATTACCTCCAGGAGCTTTTCCTTGGGCAGCAGGTCAATCTTGTTCAGTGCCAGGACAACCGGGACGTCAATCCCGCCCAGGACCTCCAGCAACAACTCATCGGCACTGCCGGAAAAGGAAGAGGCGTCCACCAGCAGCAACACCACGTCAACGCCCTTCACGGAAGACAGCGCCGCTTCCATCATGAACTTGTTGAGTCGGGAACGGGCCCGATGGATTCCCGGTGTATCGATGAAAACGATCTGCGCGCCGGGCTGGTTGTGAATCCCCTGCACCCGGTTCCGGGTCGTCTGGGGCTTGTCCGAAGTGATCACGACCTTTTCGCCCAGGATCCTGTTCAAAAGCGTCGACTTCCCCACGTTGGGCCGCCCGATGATGGAAATAAACCCTGAATGGAATGGTGTATCAGACATATGGATTTTCCTTTTTCGTATAGCTGAGATCTCTCAGGATATTGCCCTGCAGGATGCCGAAGGTCCCTTCCGCGACCAGATCAAAGGGGGACAGCAAGGCATCACCACTTATTTTTTCAACCCGGACGCCACAGTCCTGCTGCAATCGCCGGATATTGCTCCGCCGCTGCCCCGCCACGTCGGCGATTTTCGAGGGAAAACAGCTGACGGTAACCGGATTCGGACCGGGTGGTATCAGCTGCTTGAGGAGATCGAAACAGAGTTCAGCCTCAACCATCTGGCGGAATGCGGGATGGTAAGGCCCGGCGAGAACGACCCCCTTCCTCGAAAGGTCCGCGGTCGGCTGCAGCCCCAGCCGAATGACCGGAACATTCCCGAGCAGCGCCCGGAGCAGCATCTGCTTGCAGAGGGCAACAGCCTCACCCAGTGAAAGCGGGTGATAGCGTCCCTCGGCGTATTGGCGGGCAAGAGCGGTTCCCGCCACCACCACCGTGGGATAGATGCGAAGAAAGTCCGGTCCGAGATCAAGGGCTCGCGAAAGAGACCAGAGGGAAATCTCATGGGTATCACCGGGCAGCCCCGGCATGAGTTGCAGCCCCACCAGCAAGCCTTCGGTTCTGAGGACGGATACCGCTTGTACCACGTCCGCGGCGCTGTGGCCGCGGTTTGCCCGCTCGAGAACCGCATCGTCCATGGATTGGACGCCCAGTTCGACCGTGCGGACGCCCGACTCGCGCAGAAACGACGCCGTATCCTCATCAATTGCGTCCGGCCGCGTGGAAACCCTGACGGAAGAAACCTCGCCGATCGCGAGCAAATCCCGCAACGGAACAAGAAGCCTTTGCTGGTCGTTGCGTGCCAGACCGGTGAAGCTCCCGCCGTAGAAAGCCACTTCCACCGGCCGAAAGCCGCTCGTCAGCCGATACGCTGCCACCCTGTCCAGGATTTCACCGGCCGATGGAAGGTCACCGACGGCGCCGGCTATCTTCTGTTGGTCACAGAAGATACACTGGTGCGGACAGCCGCGGTGGGAAATGAAAAAAGGAACAATGGGCGCCTTCATTGCCGTGCAGGTTCTCCGGCTTCACCGAGTTGCTCGAGTGCCCGGCGGGCGGCAGCCTGTTCAGCCATTTTCTTGCTTTTGCCGACTCCCATGCCGAGACATTCACCATTAATCCGAACCGACACCTTGAACACCCGTTCGTGATCCGGCCCGGACACTTCTTCCAGAACATAACGGGGAGCCTTGCCGTAAAAAGCGTGGCAGACCTCCTGGAGCCGCGTTTTGAAATCCCTGCCGATGAATTCGACACCGACACGATCCAGTGAAGCCCCGAACAGATCGTCTACCACCTGCTCCGCGGCTGCCAGGCCTCCGTCGAGATAAACAGCCGCTACCAGCGCTTCCAGTGCATCGGCAAGTATTGACCTCTTTCTCCTGCCGCCGGTCTTTTCTTCCCCGCGCCCGAGCAGGAGATATTTTCCCAGGCAAATTTTTTCCGCTACCGCGGCAAGGGCCGGCTCGTCGACGAGCGACGCCCTGATGCGTGAAAGTTCGCCCTCGCCCATGTCCGGGAACCGCTCGAAAAGCCGCCTGCTTACCAGCAGCCCGAGAACCGCGTCACCGAAAAATTCAAGTCGCTGGTTGTCACGAAGCGCCGCTTCCCTTGACTCATTGACGAAAGAGCGGTGGGTAAGCGCTTCGGCCAGACAGTCACGGTTCCGGAAGCGGTACCCCATGGAACCCTCAAGTTCCTGAAGCTGCTTTTCCCTGTTTGTACCCATAGAACCAAGCCTTTCTCACCTCAGCAAGCCCCCCCCTGAGGCGACACTCGCTGCAGGAGTTCGGAGTATAAACCAACTATCCCTATTTTATCAACACGATTAGGCCGCCAAAGGGTTTTTGGCTTGATTAATTCAGGCCTCTCACCTATAATTCATCATTTCTTTACCAGCAACCGGAGCCGTCCCAGTGGCCTATTTTATCACCTTTGAAGGCATAGAAGGATGCGGCAAGTCAACACAGGTCGACATCCTGTCCCGTGAACTGCGTGCCGAGATCGACCGTCAGGTCGTGGCAACCCGCGAACCGGGGGGATGTCCCATCGCCGACAAAATCAGGGCGATCCTCCTTGACGCGGACAACCGGGCCCTGGTGCCCCTTGCCGAACTGCTCCTCTATGCAGCGGCCCGTGCCCAGCACGTCGAGGAGGTCATCAGGCCGGCCCTGGCAGAGGACAAGATCGTCATCTGCGACCGGTTCACGGACGCCACGGCCGCTTACCAGGGATTCGGACGGTCTCTCGACCTCGACCTGATCGGGGCCCTGGGCAGGCTCGCAACCGGCGGCTTGACTCCGGACCTTACGGTATTGCTGGACTGCCCCGAAGAGGTGGGCCTCGCCCGGGCCATGGCGAGAATAAACGCGACCCTGGGAGCCCGTGAGGAACGCTTCGAACAGGAATCGCTCCGCTTTCATCGTGCGGTCCGCGAAGGCTATCTGAGCCTTGCCGCCGCCGAGCCGGACCGCTTTGTCGTTATCGACGGGAGACTCGGCATCGCGGAGGCCGCCGCGGCTATTCGCGACGCGGTTTTATCACGCATTTCCCGAGGATAGGACATGTCCCTTTCCCGAATTATCGGCTATGACCGGAATATCGCGCTCCTCAGGCGATCCCTGGAATCAGGCAAATTGTCGCATGCGTATCTCTTCAACGGTATAGACGCAAGCGGCATGAGGGAAACAGCCCGTGCCCTCATTGAAGCTGTTTTCTGCGGGGGAACGGACGGCTGCGGAACATGCCCCTCCTGCCGGAAAATTGCCGGAGGGAACCACCCGGATCTCCACGTGCTGCAACCGGACGGTGCGTTTATCAAGATCGACCAGATTCGGGAGCTGCAGCGGGAGCTGTCTTACCGCCCGTTCGAGGCGCCGAAAAAGGCCTGCATTATCGAGGACGCGGACCGGATGAATCCCGCCGCCGCCAATGCTTTTCTGAAGACGCTTGAGGAGCCGCCGGGAGACGCACTACTGATTCTCACGACAACCCATGTGGATGCCGTGCTCCCGACCATCCTCTCCCGTTGTCAGCAGCTCCGGTTCCCGCCGCTCCCCACGGAAACGATTGCCGCACATCTGCGGGAGACCGGAGTCGATGAGGATTCGGCGCGAATTGCCGCCGCCCTGGCAGGGGGAAGCATCGAACGCGCACGGGATCTGCTGGAAAATGACGGGCTGCAATCGCGCAAATCCCTGCTGGAAAAGTTCGCCACCCTGTCCGGCGACGAAATCATCCCCTTGTTCGCGACTGCCGAAGCATATGCGAAGGACAAGGAAAACGCCCTGAATCTCGTCGATCTGCTGAATGTTTTCTGGCGTGACATTCTCCTGGCGCATGCCGGGTCCCCCGCAATCGTCAACACGGACCTGCTCCCCTTGATACAGGGCCTGTCCGCCCGGCACTCACTGGCCGGCATCATGGAGAGGCTGGACCGGATTTCACGGACCCGCCTGGCCCTGACAAGAAACGCAAACCCGCGCCTGGCCGTCGAGGTTCTTTTCATGGAGCTTGCCGGCCGGCAACCGGATTCGACAACAGAGATTCGCTCATGAGCCTGCTTCGTTTTCAGCCAGGCCATGGAACCGAATCATGCATGCAAACCATTGAGTTACAGAATTGGGGTACGCCCCGGAGGAAGTAGTGGCAACAATTATTAAAGTTCAGTTCCACAAGGCCGGGAAGCTGTATGACTTCCTTCCCGGAGATCTGGAATTACAGCAAAATGAATTGGTCATTGTCGAAACGGACCGCGGCAAAACCATCGGCCAGGTAATAAAAGGACCTCTCACCCTTGACGACGGCGAAATCCCGGAAGGGATCAAAACCGTCTTGCGAAAGGCCCGCCCCGAAGACCTGCAGTCTGCCGAGAAGAACCGCGCAAAGGAAAAAAACGCCTTTGACTTCTGTCTCGGCAGGATCAAGGAGCGCGGCATGGAAATGAAACTGGTCAAGGTCGAATACCTGTTCGACGGCAGCAAGGCCATTTTCTATTTTACCGCCGACGGGCGAATCGATTTCCGTGAACTGGTAAAAGACTTGGCCCATGAATTCCACACCAGGATCGAGATGCGCCAGATCGGTGTCCGTGACGAGGCGGGGATGGTCGGCGGCATTGGCATCTGCGGCAGGGAACTCTGCTGTTCCTCTTTCCTGCGCGAGTTCGAACCGGTATCGGTAAAGATGGCGAAGGAACAGAGCCTGGCGCTGAATCCGACAAAAATATCAGGGCAGTGCGGCAGACTGCTCTGCTGTCTCGGCTATGAATACGAAACCTACTGCACCCTGAAAAAAGGCCTGCCGAAATGTGGCAAGAAGGTAAAATGCGGCGATATCGAAGGTGAAGTTGTCAAGGTAAACGTGCTCGACCGCACGGTGACCGTAAAAACAGCCGAAGACCATGAAATAATTCTTCGGGGAGATGACGTCCGACAGGAACCCACCCCGGAACGGCCCAAAAAGAAGCAAAAATCCTCCGAAGAGCCGAAGCCTAAGAAACAGCAGCGGGAGCAGCGTTCGGAATCATCCCCCCCCCGCAAGGGCCGGGGAGCATCCGGAGAGGAAGCATCACAGAAAAAGGAGAAACCATGAGCAAGAATTATTATGTTACGACCCCCATCTACTACGTCAACGACGTACCCCATCTCGGCCATGCCTACACGACGCTGGCCGCGGATGTCCTTGCCCGCCACAAGAAGATGAAGGGTTACCATGTTTTCCTGCTCACGGGAACCGACGAGCACGGTCAGAAGGTTGAAAAGGCGGCCAATGCCGCCGGCGAAACCCCGCTCGAGCTCGCTGATCGGGTGGTGAAACGCTTCCAGTCGCTGTGGGAAAAGCTGAACATTTCCTACACCGATTTCATCCGCACCACCCAGGAGCGTCACAAAAAAGGGGTTACGGAGCTCTTCAACCGGGTTATGGCCAAGGACGACATCTACCTGGGCGAGTACGAAGACTGGTACTGCACCCCCTGCGAAACCTTCTGGACCGAAACGCAACTCATCGATTTCAAGTGTCCCGACTGCAACCGTCCCACGGAAAAACTGAAGGAAGAGTCATATTTCTTCCGGATGAGCAAGTACCAGGAAGCATTGCTGGCGCACATCGAGGCCAATCCCGATTTCATCCAGCCGAAGAGCCGCCGCAATGAAATCATTTCCTTCGTCAAGGAGGGGCTACGTGACCTTTCCATCTCGCGCACCTCGTTTACCTGGGGAATTCCCGTCCCGGGCAACCCCCGCCACGTCATCTATGTATGGTTCGACGCCCTGACGAACTACCTGACGGCGCTCGGCTACCCGGACAAAACCGACGACTTCGAGGCATTCTGGCCTGCCGACGTCCACCTGATCGGCAAGGACATCCTTCGCTTTCACGCGGTCTACTGGCCGACGTTCCTCATGGCGGCGGGGCTGCCCCTGCCGAAAAAGGTCTTCGCCCATGGCTGGTGGACGGTGGAAGGCCAGAAAATGAGCAAAAGCTTGCAGAACGTAGTAGAGCCTCATATGCTGGTCGACCGCTACGGAATCGACGCTGTTCGCTATTTCCTCCTGCGCGAGGTACCGTTCGGTCTTGACGGCGACTTTTCGCACTCGGCAATGATTCATCGGATCAACTCCGATCTCGCCAACGACCTGGGCAACCTCCTGAACCGTTCAACGGCCATGGTGAACAAATATTTCAAGGGGGTCCTGCCGGCGCCCGGCGAACTGACGGAAACGGACCTGGCATACCGGGCCAAAAGCGAGGCTCTCCCCGGCATCGTCGACTCGTGTCTGGAAGACCTGGCATTCAGCAAAGCACTCCAGGCAATCTGGGACGTTATTTCGGCCGGCAACAAGTACATCGATGAAACCGCCCCCTGGACATTGGCGAAAGATCCTGACCAGCGCGATCGCCTGGCCACCGTTATGTACTGCATCCTGGAATCCCAGCGCATCGCATTCCACACGCTTTCGCCGTTCATGCCGGATACGGCGGAAAAGGCCCTTGGCTACCTGGGATGGCGGGAACCGGCCTCCGAAGCGGGACTCGTCTGGGGAGGATTGCAGGCGGAGACACCCATTACCAAGGCTGAAGCTCTGTTCCCGAGGATCGATGAAAAGGGCGACGCCTGACAGCCACGAATATCAGGCTCCCCTTGCCGCCCTCAACTCCCCGGGTGCAAACAGAAAGAATGCCCTGAACAGGCAGTATTTGTAAAACTCTCCGAACAGGAGGCGGGAACTCCCGCCATGACGCCACCACTCCTGCTTGAGATTCCTGCTGTCGACGGGATAGGGATAGACTGCGATATCCTTGGGAAGAACGGACCTGAAGATGAGCACGGCGCGTTCCATATGATACCGTGACGTTATCAGTTGCACCGACCTGATTTCGTAGCGGGCAATGAGGTCGCGGCTGTAGAGGGCATTTTCCAGTGTATTCCGGGAAGACTGTTCCAGTATGATATCCTCCCCTCCCCGCTCGCCCTTCTTTTCAGTAAAGAGATCGGCTTTTCTTACCGAGGGATCCACTCCCACGAGGAAAAGCTTGCGGGCGCGCCCGGCCCGGTAGAGGCGGATACCTTCTTCGACCCGCCCCCGACCACCGGTGAGCACGACAATGGCATCGGTGGACACATTTCGCTGGCGTAGGGAAAAGGTCGTATAGGCGAAGTCGATAAAAAGCAGCATCACTACGCATACAATCAGAAGAAAAAAGGCCAGAAAGCCCTTCACGAAAGACATCGTTGAGTATCCTTGTCACGGACTATGGTGTGCGCATGCCGTGATTCAATAAATTTAACTTGCAAAACAAACAGCCATCTGCTATACAAAGATGCTTCAGTCAACGAAGGAGGACAGTGCAAAATGTCTAAAATATGCGATATCTGTGGAAAAGGCCCCAACTTTGGTAACAACGTGAGCCATGCCCATAACAAAACATCGAAAACCTGGTACCCGAATCTTCAGAAGATCAAGGCGATACGAAACGGCTCCGTTGCGACCATCAAGGTCTGTACCCGCTGTATTCGTTCCGGCAAGGTTACCAAAGCCCTTTAATACCCGGCAACAGGATTGTTTCGTTTATCAGCTGAAGTGCGACAACATTCCGGACCAACCAAAATCAAGCCGCGGTGACGATGGTCACCGCGGCTTTTCATTCTAACCGCATACCGCAACCACTTCAATTTCCACCAGTGCCCCACGAGGCAACCCCTGTACCTCCACCGTCGATCGGGCGGGAGGATCTTTCGGAAACCGTTTCCCGTAGACTTCATTGACCGTGCCGAAATCAGCCAGATCGGCAAGGAATATGGTGGTTTTCACCACGTTCTCGAAACCGAGACCGGCCTCGGAGAGGACTTCGCCAATATTATTCATTACCTGTTCCGCCTGCTGGACGACATCGTCTCCCGATATCCGGCCGCTTGCCGGATCCAGGGCAATCTGCCCGGAAAGAAACAGGAAACCGCCCGCTCGAACAGCCTGCGAATAGGGACCTATTGCCCGAGGCGCCCTGTCGGTACCGATGATTTCTTTCGCCATGTGTCCTCCTTGGTTTTGTTCGGAGCCGAAGATCTTTTCTCATCCACAAAACGGCAAGAGAGCTTGCTCTCCTGCTCCCGGTACGGCCGCGACATGCCTCACCGGACATCGCGCGCCCATACCGGAAGAAAACGCCTTTTTCCGGATGCGGCGCGTCAACTCTTGAGACGCTCAACCTTGATAACGCCGCTGACCTTCATGATATTGTTGATTACCCGGTTCAGATGATCCAGATCGGTTACCTCTATCTCGAACAGATTCACGCCTTTTTTGTCGACGGTACTGTGGACGGAAGCGGTGGATATGTTTGCCTCGCAATTGGAGATGACCTGTGCGATGCCGGCGAGAATCCCCTTCTGGTCATGACACGTGACCCGAATCTTGACCGGCAGGGTCGTTTGCTTTTCACTGTTCCAGGTAACGTCCACGCGCCGTTCCGGATCGCTGTCCATGACGAAGGAGCAATCGGCGGTATGAATCGTAACCCCCCGGCCGCGGGTAATGAAACCGACGATGTCATCGCCGGGTACGGGATTGCAGCACTTGCCGAAGCGGACAAGCACATCGTCGACGCCGTTGATCTGGATGCCGCTGGGTAATTTTTTCGCGGCCTTGCTCCGCGTCTTGGTGGCCTTGGCTTCTTTCTGCTCACGGGTTTCGGCCAGCTTTTCCTCGGAAAGCAGCTTGCCCAGGATCTGGTTGCAGGAAAGCTTGCCGTAACCGACCGCCGCCAGCAGGTCGTCCTCCGCCACAAACCCGAATTCCGTGGCTACCCGCTTCAGCTCCCCGTTCTTCAACAGCTTGTTGTAGTTGAGCCGATAGCGCCGAAAATCTTTTTCGCAAATTTCGCGACCAAGCACGATGCTTCTCTTTCGCTCTTCGGTCTTGATCCAGACGCGGATCTTGTTGCGTGCCCGAGTGCTTTTGACGATTTTCAGCCAATCCTTGCTCGGGGTATGGTGGGGTGAGGTAACGACCTCGACGATATCACCGGTCTTCAGTTCGTACTTGAGGGGAACCAGCTTGCCGTTCACCTTGGCGCCGACACACCGGTGGCCGATGTCGGTATGAACGCTGTAGGCAAAATCGATGGGCGTCGCTCCCTTGGGGAAACCTTTCACGTCGCCGTTGGGGGTAAAGACGTAAACCTCTTCGGGAAAGAGCTCCACTTTGACCGTGTTCATGAACTCCTGGGAATCCTGCAGCTCCTGCTGCCATTCCAGCAGCTGGCGAAGCCAGGCGAACCGCTTCACGTCCCGCTCGTCATAGCCTTTCCCTTCCTTGTATTTCCAGTGGGCGGCAATCCCCGCCTCGGCAACCCGGTGCATCTCATCGGTCCTGATCTGGACCTCCATCCGCTCGCCGAAAGGACCGATCACGGTGGTGTGAAGAGACTGGTACATGTTGCTCTTGGGCATGGCTATATAGTCTTTGAACCTGCCGGGAATCGGTTTCCACGTGGAATGGATGATGCCCAGCACCGCGTAGCACGACCTGATATCACCCACCATGACCCGGATTGCTATCAGGTCGTAGATCTCGTCGATATCGACCTTGCGGCTTTCCATCTTCTTGTGTATGGAATAGAGGTGCTTGCTCCTCCCTGAAACCTCTCCCTCGATGCCGTGCTCCTTGAGCTTCTGGGAGATGATTTCCATGACCTCCTGGACGTAGGATTCGCGCTCCTTCTTCTTCATGGCGACCTTGGAGGCAAGATCGTAATAGAGCTGGGGATTTAGGTACCGGAACGCAAGGTCCTCCAGTTCGCTCTTGATCCAGGAGATTCCGAGCCGGTTGGCCATCGGCGCATAGATGTCGAGGGTTTCCTTCGCAATGCTGCGCTGCTTGATCTCCGGCTGGTACTGCAACGTCCGCATATTGTGCAGCCGGTCAGCCAGTTTGACGAGGATAACGCGGATATCATTCGCCATGGCAAGAAGCATCTTGCGGAAATTTTCAGCCTGGCTCTCTTCCTTGGTCTTGAAATGAATCTTGCTGATCTTGGTAACGCCGTCGACCAGGTTCGCCACCTCGGAACCGAAAATCGTCTCCAGCTCCTCAAAGGTCGTCAGGGTATCTTCGAGAGTATCATGCAGCAATCCCGTGGCGACGGTCTGGACGTCAAGCTTCAGATCGGCAAGCACAGCGGCCACTTCCATGGGGTGAACGAGGTAAGGTTCCCCCGAAAGGCGGACCTGTCCCTGGTGAACCTTGGCGGAAAAGACGTAAGCTCTCCTGACAACGTCCAGATCGGCGCCCGGGTTGTAGGAAAGCACTTTTTCAAGAATGTCATTAAGCCTGATCATAGAAGTTTGACCGGACGCCGGCGGACACTAGGTGAAATGAGCGTATGTGGAAACAGGTGGATTCAACAAGAAGGGCGGCGCCTCCCGGCCCCGCCCTCCATGACAGCGTGGGACTATCTGTTCTTTCGAGAGGTTATCTGGTATTGAAGTCTTCCGGAAGCGACTTCCCGGAGCGCAATAACCACATTTTTGTTATTGGCCTTGTTTTCGATAAGAGGGGTCGACCCCTTGTAAAGCTGCTTGACCCTCTTGGATGCCAGCATTACCAGCAAAAAGCGGTTATTAACCTCTCTGAGACAATCTTCAACGGTAACCCTTGCCATGCTATCGCTCCTTTCACACGCAGCCGTCGATGCCGCATGGAACGTTTCTATTTTCCAATGATAAAAATGCCGGAAACGGTTCTGAGAACCCGGCCGGTTCTGCATTGCTCCGCAATGATTATCGATTTCAGCTTGCCGAGTGCCTGGGCAAAATCATCGTTGACGACAAGGTAGTCATACCAGAACGACTCCTGAACCTCGTCCATCGCCACCCGCATGCGGCCCTCTATGACATCCTGGGAATCGGCGTTTCTTCCTTCCAGCCTCTTGCGCAATTCTTCGAAACTGGGGGGAAGAATGAAAATATAGACGGCATCATGGTAGCGCGACTTGAGCTGTCGTGCACCTTGGCAATCGATATCGAGTATAACGTTAATTCCCTGGGCACGGTTCTCTTCCAGCGTGCTCACGGCCGTCCCGTAAAAATTGCCGTGCACTTTCGCCCATTCGGCGAACTCACCGGCGCCGGCCATTCTCTCGAACTCTTCGCGGGAAACGAAAAAATAATCGATTCCATGCCTTTCACCGGGTCGCGGCGCTCGTGTTGTATAGCTCACAGAATGCCGCAAGTCAGGGAAAATGTCAATTAACTCATTGCATAACGAGGTTTTTCCCGCCCCGGATGGGGCAGAGACGATATACACCACACCCTCTTGTTTCATGCACGATCCTTTGGTAGTTCCTGTCCGGCCCGGGAGAAATCACGGGATCCGCTTACTCGATGTTCTGCACCTGTTCGCGGATTTTTTCAAGTTCCGCTTTGAGTTCGACGACGCAACCGGCTATCTCGCCGTCATTGGCTTTCGAACCGATGGTGTTCACCTCGCGGCCCATCTCCTGAAGGAGAAAGTCAAGTTTTCTGCCAACCGGTTCGCTTGACTCGAGGGCGGCGTCGAACTGTACGAGGTGGCTGCCGAACCGCACCAGCTCCTCGGTAATATCGCAACGGTCGGCCATAAGAACGACTTCCTGGGCAAGCCGGGCTTCATCCGGCAGATTTTTCGCTCCGAACTGCGCAAGACGGAGTGAAAGTTTCTCGGCGTATTCGGCCGGGACAAGCGATGACCGGCGGGAAACGGCATCGATCAGCAGGGAAAGGTTCCGGCGCCGACCCCGCAAATCCTCGACCAGTTCGCGCCCTTCCCGGAGCCGCATGGTTTCCATTGCCGACACCGCGCTCTCAACCGCGGAAAGAAGATCCTCCCGCATACTGTCTGCCTCGATATCGCTTTCGCCGACTGACAGCACATCCTTTTGAGAAACGAGCAGCGAAAGGGAAATCGGCTCTCTGAGACCGAGGTCCTCGCTCAGGGTCAAAAAAGCGGCATGATAGGCCCGTGCCAAGGCGACATTCACCACCGGCGGCCTGCTGTCGGCAACGGTATCCAGTTGAATGAATACATCGATCTTCCCCCGCTTCAGCCGGCTGGACACCGTTTTTCGCACCTCGTTCTCGAAACAGATGAGCGAACGGGGAAGTTTAACCGAGATCTCACCGTAGCGATGATTCACGGACCGCATCTCGATGGTGATTTTCCCCTGCTCAAGGACAGCTTCAGCCTTGCCGTACCCGGTCATGCTCTTTATCATGTATTCTCCCTCGATCACCTTCTGGGCAAACAATTTTTCCATCTCTCACACGACACACTACGCACCGTTCGCAACAAGCTTCAGGATATCCGCGTGGCGCTCAATTCGCGTATAACAGGGAAGATCGGCCTTGTAAGCGACAAACGGCACACCGGCAGCGTACGCGGATCGCTGGTCAAGCTCGGAATCGCCCACGAAAAGCGCCTCCTCGGGGCTGATCCGATAATGCTCGAGAATTTTCAGCAGCGGTTCGGGATGCGGTTTCGGATGATCCACCTTTGCCGCGGTCATGACAAATCCGAAGAACCGGGTGAGACCGAAATCGTCCAGAATCATTTCCATCGACGTAGTCCGATTTGTGCAGACGGCGAGGTTGAAGCGATTGTGCAGGATCCGCAGCGTTTCGACGAATCCCTCCTCCAGGTGCATGAAGGGAAGGAGCTCCCGGAAATCAATGGATCCCGCGAAACGAAGCGCCGCCTCTTCGCGGGGATCGCCGCAAAAGAGCCGGGCAAGGACATCCCTGCTGGAATAGGTATGGAGCAGGTGCATGGCATCCGCGTTGGCTCTGTCCAGAGGCGGCATGCCGAACGCTTCGAGAACCTTGGCATAGAAAGCGAAATTCGCCTCAAACGAATCGAACATGACACCGTCACAGTCGTATATGATGGTCGTGTACCTGTTCTTTACCTGTGGCGTCATTCTCTTTCCCTTACGGACTCCAGGTATTCTTCCCATTCGATGGGAAGAAGGTACCCTTTCCTGCTGTTGCAGTCCTTGCAGGCAGGGACGACATTTCCCTGGGTGCTCCTGCCGCCACGGACAATCGGAACCAGGTGGTCCATGGTCAAATCGGCAGGCGGAAAGGTTCGGCCGCAATAATGGCAGACCCCTTGGGCCACGCGGTTTTTCCACCAGCGGGTCTTGCGAAGTTCACGCCCTTTTTGCTTTTCCCGCCGGATTTCCGTTTCGGATACTTCTATAATGAACTGATTCAACTCGTCTTCACGTCCCCGCTGTTTTCTGCATTGAAACGATGGCCTGCCGCGCAAGCTCGTCGCAACGCTCGTTTTCCGGATGCCCGTTATGGCCGCGAATCCAGACCCACTGGATCCGGTGTGTCCGGGAAAGCGCCAGGAGCCGCTCCCACAGGTCCCGGTTCAGGACGTCCTCCTTCTTGCTGTTTTTCCAGCCACGCCTGAGCCATCCCTGGATCCACTCCGTCATCCCCTTGACCAGGTATTGCGAGTCGGTGGTAAGAACCACGTCGCAGGGGCGCTTCAGCGACTCCAGGGCCGTAATAGCCGCCGTCAGCTCCATGCGGTTGTTGGTGGTATGGGGATCGGCGCCGGCCAGCTCCTTCTCCCTGGCGCCGGAACGGAGGATGCAGCCGAAGCCGCCGGGGCCGGGATTCCCGCTACAGGCTCCGTCGCAAAATATCTCGACTTTCACTTAACAAAAGCTCCTTCTTGCTTCAGGAGATCGGCAATCGCATCCATGACCCGCTCAACGATGAGAACATGGGTTTCCTTGCAGTCTTTACACTCGTAGAGATCGTGAAAATCCAGCGGCGGCCCGAAGACTATCCGCGCCTTCTGACCGAAACCGGGAAATTTCCACCCATTGAAACCGACAAGCGCCGTCGGAATAACCGCCGGATGAGTATCGTAGATAATTTTCCCCACACCGCGATTGCCCTTGCCGAGCACCCCGTGACGATTCCTGGTTCCCTCCGGGAACAACATGACCTTCTGTCTCTCGAGTAGCTCATTGATGATCCGTCCCGCCTTGACATCCCGTCGCCTGCGAACGGGGAAAGCGCCCCAGGAACTGTAAAGCCATCGCTGAAAAGGCTTCTCGAAAAGCTCTTCCTTGGCGGGAGCCCAAACCATCTGAAACGGAAACCTGCGAACTATTGCCCAGGGGAGAAATACCGTGTCGTATGCCGAGATATGGTTGGATGCGAGAAGGACGCCCCCGGACCGGGGAATCTCCTCGTCACCGCTGACGGTGCAGCGGTTAACAACGGAAGCATAAAAACCAACGACGTGTGCGGAGAACGTGACCCAAAAACGCCGATAAAATGATGCTTTCAATCAGACCTCGTTTTGCTGGTAGTTTGGTAAATGTACTTTATAACATTTTCAGGAGATTGGAGCAACCATTATCAGGTATGGGACGGCGCCGGACACTATTCCCAGACACCGTCGAGTATAAAACCGCAAGAAGGGCAAGCACCACGCCGCAACGTATTCTCCTCGATACTGAATCCACACCGGGAAATCAGTCGGGCATGGCACTGGGGACAATTGGTGTTTTCTCCCGCTTCGCCGGGGATATTGCCCTCATAGACATACCGGAGCCCCGCGGCAATACCGATCTGGCGTGCCCGCCGCACGGTGGCAAGCGGTGTACCCGGACGGTCGGTCATCAGATAGGTGGGATAAAAACGGCTCACATGCCAAGGCGTACCGCATCCCACCTCGTCGACAATGAAGCGTGCCAGCGAGGTCAATTCTTCATCGGAATCATTGAGCCCGGGAATAATCAGTGTCGTTAGTTCCACCCAGATGCCGAGCTTCTTGTAAAGGCGGATCGATGCAAGCACCTCCTCCAGTTTCGCTCCGCCGACAACCTCCCGGTAAAAGGAATCGGTAAATGCCTTCAGATCGATGTTCGCCGCATCAAGATACGGATGTATGAACTTCAAGGCCTCCTCGGAGATATAGCCGTTGGTGACGAAGACGTTTTTCAGGCCCTTTCGATGGGCGATAACGGCGGTGTCGTAAGCGTACTCGAAGAAGATGGTGGGCTCGGTATAGGTGTAGGAAATGGAACGGCAATCGGCGGCCAGGGCTCTTTCAACAATCTCATCGGGCATGAGTTCCGTGCCGAGAATCCTCCCGTCCTCGCGCGGCAACTGTGAAATGGTGTAATTCTGGCAGTGCCGACAACGGAAGTTGCATCCCATGGTGGCAACCGAAAAGGAAAGGCTGCCGGGAAGAAAGTGAAAAAGCGGTTTCTTCTCGATGGGATCAACCTGCTCCGCTATGGATTTGGCATAGACCAGGGAATAGAGAATACCGCCACGGTTTTCCCTGACACCGCAGATTCCCCTTTTGCCGTCTGCAATGAGACAGCGAAAACGACAGAGCCCGCATCGAACCTTCCCACCTTCCGATTTTTCGTAAAACAGTGCTTCCTTCATACTCCCCCCTTTTCTAACCTATGGAAATTATATCAATTATCCTCCAAAAGGCAACCTTGACAAAAGATTGCGGTTTGAATAAAGTGTAAATGACGGTTAAAAATCACGTCCGCGCCGCACAAGGGGGGTGAAAAGCCATGAAAACCGTCGACATGGATGTTTTTGCGAGACTGAAAGAGGAAATCAACAAACTTCACCAGGAAAACGATGAACTGCGCAGACAAAATGCCGACCTTGAACAGCGCCTCAACGAAATGCACGGGGAATATATGCTGTTGCGCTATCAATTCAAGGGATTGCCAAGCCCGGCAGAGTACCTGAAGCTCCGCCAGGAAATGCAGACGTTGAAAAAGGAACTTCGGGACCGGGGCTGGAAAGATCTTGTCTGAATTACCGATATTGATCGGAACGGAGGGAACGCAAATGCGGTATCTTCTGACAGGTGCGGCTCCGTCGAGCAAGCGGACGGAGTATGCCGGGCTGCGGACTGTTCCTGCCGGGCCACTAAAACGTATCAACAACCTGGACGCACCCGGCCTTGCCGGCAAAGGATTCCGAAAGCCGTTAAAACCAGGGCCGGCACGGGCTATCGGGCCGTCAAAGGTGTGGACGGATTTTAAAACGAAAACAGGGGGCCTGTTCCCGTACGAGGATGCAAACAGTGACATCCTCAGAGGAGCCGGCCCTTTGTTTATCCGGCAAGCGGCAGTGAATGGGCATGCCGGGAAAAAACGGAAAACATTCCGGATATTCTTCTCAAAACCGGTCGATACGCCGGGAAAGTTCCCGCGTTCGGCACAAGCGGCAGGCGCATGATTACCATTTCGATAAACGGCGGTGCAGCATGATTGTTGTTGCCCTTCTTCTCGGCGCCCTCATCGGCGGCGTCATGGGAGGATTCCCCGGAACGATTGCCGGAACGCTCTTCGGATATGTGCTCTGGAGCTTTTATTCCTTCCGAACCAGGCTGGCAACCCTCGAGCGGGAAGTGCGAGAGTTGGGGCAAAGGATGGATCGGGTTGTGCAACCTTCACCCTTTCCCGCGCCTGTTGTCTCGCGCGACGAGGTTTCACCTGCCGCGGAACACGAACCGGCCGCCCCCGTTCAACCTGAAACACGGCCGGCAGGGGAACCTTCCAGCATCCCGGAATGGACTCCCGATTGGCCCGGGCTCGCGGACGAAGCCCCATCCATCCACGCAAGCGCCGAAAAGGATCGCCGGTCCCCTCTCCAGGATCTTCTGCAACCCTTTCAGCGGTTTCTCACCGGCGGCAGCCTGCTGGTAAAGGCAGGCGTGATTGTCCTTTTTGTCGGCATCTCGTTCCTGGTAAAGTACGCCGCTGAACATTCCCTGCTTCCCATCGAGCTCCGCCTTGCCGGTTCCGCACTTGCGGGAATCGTGCTCCTCATTGTCGGATGGAGGCTCCGCGCCGGCCGTACCGCCTATTCCCATGCCCTGCAGGGCGGCGGCATCGGCATCCTCTACCTGACAACCTTCGCCGCTTTTCGTCTCTATGCCCTCATCCCCCCAACCTTTGCCTTTGCCGTGCTCGTGGCGGTGGCCGCCATTTCAGCGGTCCTGGCGGTCCTGCAGGACGCTCGTTCCCTGGCGGTGCTCGGCGCTTCGGGAGGCTTCCTCGCACCGGTGCTGGCATCTACGGGAGCAGGCAGCCATGTGGCGCTGTTCGGCTATTACGCGCTCCTGAACCTGGGCATAGCCGGGATTGCCTGGTTCAGAGCGTGGCGAATCCTCAACCTGGTCGGTTTCGCTTTCACCTTTATCATCGGCACATCGTGGGGCTGGAATTATTACCGGCCCGAATACTTTTCAACGACCGAACCGTTTCTCATCCTGTTTTTCCTGCTCTATACCTGCATCGCGGTACTTTTCGCCCTGCGCCGGCCTCCGAACCTGAAAGGCTGCCTGGACGGCACCCTGGTGTTCGGCACGCCGATCGTGGCCTTTTCCCTGCAGACGATGCTGGTGAAGCCGTTCCCGTTCGGCCTTGCCTGGAGCGCATTGGGACTCGGCCTCTTCTATCTGCCGCTCGCCTGGCTCCTGTTCCGCAAACGCCCCCTCTTCATGCGCACGCTTGCCGAAGCCTTTTTCGCCTTCGGCGTGATTTTCGCTACCCTGGCGATTCCCCTGGCATTTGACGGACGATGGACGTCCGCGGCCTGGGCACTGGAAGGAGCGGCCCTTATCTGGGCCGGGACCCGGCAAGGCCGTCGATCCGCGCGCGCCCTCGGCATGCTGCTCCAGTTCGGTGCAGGCGTCGCCCTTCTCCTCGACATGCACGGAACGACAAGCGGCCTGCCGATTCTGAACGGCTTGTTTCTGGGAACGGCTCTGGTGGCGCTGGCCGGAATTTTCTCCGCCTTCATCCTGCATCGCCACAAACAGGAAATCCTCCCCTGGGAATCGCTTCTCGGTACCATCCTGTTGGCCTGGGGCCTAATCTGGTGGTTTGTCGGCGGACTCGCCGAAATCGACCGGCGCGGCCCGGAAGATTATCGGATGGGGATTGTTTTGGTTTTCCTCGCCGGGAGCTCCTTGACCTGCGACATCATCGAACGGAAACTCGTCTGGCCCGCCATGACCTGGCCGGCACTCTCCCTCCTGCCGACACTGGCACTCTGCGCGCTGGCAGGTTTTTCCGACGGCATTCACCCTCTCGCCGGAGGTGGGTTCATAGGCTGGCCCCTTGCCCTTGGCACACTCTACCTGATTCTCTATCGTCACGAATCGCTACCGGAAAGGCTCTTGGGGTTGCTGCACAGTACGGCCCTCTGGCTGCTCGCCTGGCTCCTTTGCCTGGAGCTTGCCTGGCAGTTCGACCACTGGATTTCGGGATCTCCGGTCTGGCCGCTGATCGCCTGGGGACTGGTCCCTTCGTTCTTGGTGCTGCTGGTATCCGCGAGTGTCGGACGCGCTCCGTGGCCATTGAAGCGACACGGCGACCTGTACCTGTCCCTCGGTCTTGGTCCTCTCGTCCTTGCATCATGGGCCTGGTCGCTTTACGCAACAGCAGAGTCCCCGGGAAACCCGTTCCCGATCCGCTATCTTCCGCTGCTCAACCCGCTTGATGTTACTTTCGCCGTGATCGCGGTCATCCTGCCGTTGTGGATTCGGCGACTGGGCGCGGAATTTTCGGAGTTTTTCGCCCGTCACCGGGCCATGCAAGCATTCTACAGCATTTATTTCGCAACCCTGTTCATATGGTTGAACGGCATTCTTGCCCGAAGCGTTCACCACTGGGGCGGAGTCCGGTTCCGTTTTCCCGCCCTCTTTCACTCGGTTCTTTTCCAGGCAGCGCTCTCCATCTTCTGGAGCCTACTTGCCCTGTGCGTCATGGTGTTCGCCACGAGAAAGAGAATCCGAGCGGTCTGGCTGACGGGCGCCGCTCTTCTCGCGGTGGTGGTAATCAAGCTCTTTGCCGTCGACCTGTCAGGCACCGGCACCGTGGCCCGCATCGTTTCCTTTGTCGGCGTGGGCATCCTGCTGCTGGTAATCGGCTATTTCTCGCCCGCGCCACCCCGCAACCCGGAGGAAATACAGTCATGAGAGCTTTCCGGATCGCCGCACTAGTGCTGCTCCTTTTCAGCGCAACCGTTTCGGCTCGGGATTTCACTACCAGCGACTTTGCCTATGGCATCCCCCTGCGGACCGAGGGAGATGTCGCTCTCTACGAATTCGACATCCCCGATGTTGTCTACCGCGGCATCACCAAGGGAAACCTCAACGACATCTGCGTGTTCAACGGACAGGGAGAAGTAGTTCCTTTCACCATCCGGCGAAGATCCGTTCCTTCTCTTCCCGGGGAACAGCGACAAGTTCCGCTGTTCCCCGTAACGACAGACCGGTTCCGGGAGTCGGCCGACCTGTCGCTGCTGGTCAAGAGGGATGCGCACGGCTCAATAATCAGCGTTGAAACTACCGGATCCGGCATCCGGCCCCACGGCACCACCTCTTATGTCCTGGATGCGTCATCCTTTAAAACCGCTGTTTCCTCTCTTGTCCTGAATTGGGAGGAACAACCGGAAGGAACGGTAGCGAAACTCAAGGTCGAAGGCAGCAACGACCTGGAGCATTGGACCGTCATGGTCCCCTCCGCCACGATCCTGCGGCTTAGTTACGGGGAACACAGGTTGGAGCGGCGGCTCATCGAGCTGGGCGGTTCGCTGATGCACTATTACCGTATTTCATTTGCCACGAACGCCGAACCGCCTCGACTCGTCTCGGCTTTCGCCCGCCTCAGCGCACCGGAAAAGGAACCGTCACGTCACTGGATCCGGGTTTCCGCGACTGCCCGATCGAGACGGGTTGGCGACTATCTCTTTACCTCGAAAGGGTTGATGCCGGCGGATCGCATCCGTGTCCGGCTCCCGCAGGAAAATACGCTCGTCCAGGCTGTGTTTTATTCGCGGGCATCAGAAAGGGACCCCTGGAAAGCAGGCCCCAGGGCCCTGCTCTACCGCCTCAGCATCCGGGGCGAGGAAATCACCTCACCCGACATCGTCCTGCCGGAATCAACCGACCGTTACCGGCTCATGCGAATAGAGCAGATCGGGGGAGGTATCGGCAAAGGCCTGCCGGTCATTGAACTGGGATGGGTTCCCCATCGGATTCTTTTCGTGGCACGCGGCGAAGGTCCTTTCCGCCTGGCATACGGCAGCGGCAGGAACGACGGCTGCGCCCGTGGTGACAGCACGTTGTTCCGGCGGTTTTCAGACCAGCGAAAAGAACGCTACGTGGCGGGAGTCGCAATACCGGGCGCCCCGACGGTGCTTGGCGGAAAAGCGGCGCTTCGCAAGCCGTTGTTTCCCGTCGATGGGAAAATGGCCATTCTCTGGGCATCCCTGCTGCTCGGGGTGGGATTACTCGCCTGGATGGCGCTGCGGCTTCACTGCCGGATGAATTCAAAGGGGGAAGAACAATGAAACCGGCCTTGGAAGCGGTTAAAGAGTATCTCGACTCAAAAGGCATAACGTACGAATCCTCATCTCCCAACACGGTCTGGTTTTCCCTCATCGTCCCGACACCGGAAACTCCCGCAAGACCGAACAGAGTTGTTTCCTGCTCAATACGAATCCCGCAGGCCATTCTCCGGACGCTCAATCTCACCGTCACCGTAATGGCCGTTGAATTGGACGAGGCTTTGCTTCAGCAGGTTACCTCTTTTTTCATGCGCTACCAAAGCACGGAATTGAAAATGGGCAGGATCGTCATCCAACCGGACGGAACGATATTGTATCATTACAGCCAATTCCTCGGTTCACGGGGAATGATCGACAGCTTTTCCGTCGCGGCCATTATCACGACCGCAATTATCGAGATATCCTCCATCTACAAGGCAAAGGACGAGGCCGTCAGGGTCCTGCCAAGGCCGAATGTACCCCATTTTGGCCTCGCGTGAACCCTTGAGATGAAGAGTAGACCATCATGAAAAAAGCCACAAAAATCCTGGTGCGATCAATTGAGTTGAGAGGAAACCGGGCAGCATACAGTGGCGAGTCCTCCCGCGAAACCAGCCCGGCAGTCTGCTGAAAAGGAGAAAAACGTGGAATATCCCGAAGCATCAACACTGCCGTTCAACAGAGCGGCGCTCGGAAACGGTTTCATTCCCGTCCGCCCGGGCGAGGCCGATCCCGGCGGACCCGGCTGCTGGATCATCGTCCGGGAAGACTCGCTGATTCTCGTCGCGGCCGGCGATAAACACTCTCTCTTTGAAGGCACGCTTCCCGCCTGGGCCACTCCCCATGCAGCCCCCCTCTTTATCGGACTCTGGAAGGGAAAGCCCGCCAGGATCCTGGAAATCGCTGCCGAGTGCACGATACCGCCGGACTGCGTTATCGAACCCCTTCTGCTGATATTTTTCCAGGAACGGCTCGATGACGACCTGTTGAGTCTTGCCGGACACGCCCAGCAGATTCTCGCCTGGGAGAAAAAAAGCGCGGTATGTCCACGGTGCGGTGGCGGAACGTACAGGATCGATGGCACCTGGGGCAAGAAATGCCGGGAGTGCGGCTACGAACACTTCCCATCCATCCATCCCTGCACGTTGGTACTGGTCTACCGTGACAACGAGGTTCTCCTCATCCGCAAGCCGGAATGGCCTCCCGGCTACTACAGCCTGCCTTCCGGGTTCTGCGATTTCGGGGAATCCCTGGAAGAATGCGCCAAGCGGGAAGTGGCGGAGGAAACCGGTATCGAAATCGGCAACCTCCGGTACGTAGGAAGCCAGTGCTGGCCGTTCCCGGGTCAGCTCATGGTAGGATTCACGGGAGATTACAGGGAAGGCGAAATCGCTGTCGACCGGGGTGAACTTGAAGACGCGGCATGGTTCCGGAGAGACGCGCTGCCGCCCAGTTTTTCCAACAAATGCATAGCCGGCTGGATGATCACCAGATTCGCGTAACCGGGTATCCCTCGAGAAAACATGGCATAATATCTCCGGCGGATTGAATTCACATTGTAATGCTTTCCCACCTGTAGTACAACATTCCTCGCGGATCCGAGCCGATATGGAAAAATTGAAGCGTCCAAACAAAGTCTCCCGCGGATTTTTCGAGCCACGTCATCGAAAACTGGACGAAGAACAGCATCAAGCGCCCGATCCGCCATATCAAGAAAGGCGAGGACAACATGACCCCTTCCCTGTCCCTGCAAGCACTGCGGTATCGCTGGCTCATCTTCTGGATACTTTCCGCCGGATATATCCTGGTTTTTTTCCATCGCCTCTGCCCGGCCGTGGTGGCCGTGGACATGATGCGCGACCTCCACGCCAGCGGCGCCCTGGTGGGACTGCTCGGTTCCGCGTATTTTTACCCGTATGCGCTGATGCAAATACCCACCGGCCTGCTTTCCGATTCCTGGGGGCCCCGCCGCACCATCAGCCTGTTCCTTGTGCTTGCGTGCGCCGGGTCCCTAATCCTCGGCATGGCGCCGTCATCCGCATGGGCCGTTACCGGCAGGGTGCTGGTGGGTCTCGGCGTGTCGACCCTGTTCGTCTGCACCCTGAAGGTGTTTTCCCAATGGTTCAAACCGAAGGAATTCGCGTCCACGACCGGCATCTTCATGGCCATGGGAGGGCTCGGCTCCCTGACCGCCGCGGGGCCTCTCGCCTACCTGAGTACCTGGGTAGGATGGCGTACATCCTTTCTTTTCGTAGGCGGGTTCACGCTCCTGGTTGCCGCTCTCGTATGGTTGTTCGTTCGCGACACACCCGACACTGACGGCACCCCTGCTCCGGAAACGGAAATCGACGCACCGGATTCAGACCTTTCCCTTATCAAAGGAATACGGATGGTTCTCGCCAAACCGGCTTTCTGGCCGATCGCCGTCTGGTTCTTCTTTACCTGCGCCGTCTATTTCTCCTTCGTCGGTCTTTGGGGAGGCCCCTACCTGATGCACGTCTATGGCTTCACCAAGGCGGATGCCGGCAAGATTCTCACGCTCTCGGCCATCGGACTCATGGTGGGAAGTCCTTTTGTCAGCTTTATCTCGAACAGGGTTTTCCAAGGACGAAAACCGGTACTCGTCGTTTCCAGCCTGATCGCCCTGGGCCTGACGGGAGCCCTTGCCTTCGCGACCGCCGAGCTTCCGCCGCTGATGCTATCCGTGATCAGTTTCGGCCTTGGTGTAACAACAGGAGCAATTGTCGTCATTGCTTTCACGGCAACCAAAGAACTGTTTCCCCTCAAAATCGCCGGCACGGCAACAGGTCTGGTAAACCTGTTTCCCTTTGCCGGAGGCGCCGTCTTTCAACCGCTGCTGGGTTTTCTGCTGGAACGAAACGGCCGGATTGCGGGAAATTTCACTACGGCCGGATACACGCAAGCTTTTTTCGCCCTCTTTATTTGCGCGGCGATCGCGTGCGTCTGCAGTTTTTTCATTCGTGAAACGTTTTCCGACCACGTTCCGCCAAGAAATCAATAAGCGAAATCACGCAACCGTCGAACATCCCTGAAAACTGACAAAAAAAAGGGAGCCTTCACCGGTACCTGTCCGGGAAGCTCCCTGTCTGTTGACCGGTAAGGTCCTGCTTTCATGCCACCAGCCTGAACGTTCCGGCAATCTCCTCCAGCTGTTTCGCCAGCGTGACAAGCTCACTTGCCGCGGATGCCGCTTCTTTTGAGACTTCCGCCGATCCCTGGGTAACTTCGGTTATTAACTGGATATTAGTGCTGATCTCATTCGTCGTGCCGGTCTGCTCTTCGGCTGCCGTTGCTATCTGGTTTACCTGCGAAGTCACGGTATTGATCTGCTCCAGGATCGCCTCCAGGGCCTGTCCCGACTTTGCCGCCTCGGCGGTTCCCCGTTCGACTTCGCTGACGCCCTCTTCCATTGAGCCTACCGCTTCTCTGGTCTGTAGCTGTATTGACCTGATCATCGCGCCTATTTCCTTTGTAGCCTTTGTTGTGCGTTCGGCAAGCGCCCTGACTTCATCCGCCACAACCGCGAATCCCCGTCCCTGCTCACCTGCGCGGGCAGCTTCTATGGCGGCATTCAGGGCAAGCAGGTTCGTCTGATCGGCAATGTCCTCGATAGTGCCGACAATTTCACCGATCTGATCCGATTGAGCGCCAAGGCCCTCAACCGTTTCAGCTGATATTTTTACGCGTTCCGCGATGCTGTTCATCACCATGATGGTTTCCTGCACCACCGAGGAGCCGGCAAGGGCCGCTTCACTGGCCCGATGGGAGCCATCCGCGGCGATGGTACAGTTATGGGCCACGTCATTGGATGTAGTTGCCATTTCCTCGCTTGCCACCGCCACGGTCGACGTCTGGCCGGCCACGGACTCGGCATTTTCGGCCATCATCCCGGCGGTCGACAGGAGCGCTCCACCCGACAAGGAAAGCTTTTCCGCCGACCGGGAAATGGTTCCGAGAATCTCGGCAAGCCTGTCCAGGAAGCCATTGAATGCACGACACATCTCTCCCACTTCGTCCTTCTTCAGGTAATCGAGCCGGTGTGACAGGTCGTTCTGCTGCTGGGCGGTAATAAGGACGCCGCTCATTTTGATGATCGGCGCGAACAGTCGATGGACAAAGAACCGTGTCACAAGGACCGCGGCCAGGAGCAACGCAAGAGTCAACCCGATTATCAGCAGTTTGAGCTTGTCATATTGACTGAAAAAATCCTTTTTCTGCACACCCACGTACAGCACGCCGACTGTGCTTCCCTGCGCATCCTTGATCGGATCATAGGCAGTGAAGTAGGGCACACCCAGGATATTCGCCTCGCCCCGATAAGGGATGCCTTTCGAGATTACCGAATCGTACGCCGGTCCCTTGAGCCGGGTGCCGACCGCTCTGGTACCGTCATCCTTCAGCACGTTGGTAGATACCCGCTCGTCACCCATGAAAATCGTCGCGGTTCCGCCGCATAACTCCTTGAGCCGGTCAGGCAGGGTATAATCGCCATTAACAACGTAGTCGCCAATCATGAGCTTGCCGCCAACAATCCGGTAGTCTTCACCTTTTTGCCGAAGAAGCTCCCAAAAGGTTTTCAAGCGACTTTCCTGGGAACTCATCGCCTGGTTCATCAGTTCCTGGCGAAACTCGTAGAGACAGATTCCGGTTACCGCGGCGATTGTCACAACCATGATCACGACATTCACCATGATGATTTTTGTTCGAACCTTCATGCAAAACCTCCCGCCAAATTATTGACACTCACGAACGCAAAATCGTTTTATATCTCTTCGACATCAATCCCGACGACTTTAGTGATATTCCATCTCACGACACAGCACAACAAATTAAAATTATATAATTACAATTATTTGCAAACATAACGGCTTGAATAGATCGCTGAGATTATTCCACAATACCAAACAACAACCATTTGACAGTTTTCCGTAAAACAATGGCAATGTATCAACAGACCACTCCCACCTATCGGAGTTTACAGACTCTTTTTCCATAAAGAACAAGTATCCCTCCCATCAGATAAAATTCTCTGTTCCGATTACGAAGAAAGGCCGCCGGATATCACCGGCGGCCTTTCTTCGTAACAAACTGCAACGGCACAATGGTAACTTGTCTTATGACGACATGACCTCGCGCAACTGGAAACGTCCCCTGAGCGCCCGTTTCGCAAACGGAAGAAGAAGGTGCTTACCCAAGGAATAATTATAGTGTCGGCGAAGAAACACACAGGGATCACCCGAATCGAATCTGCGCGCCAGGTATCGGTAGCCAACGGCGCCAAACAATTCTATGAGATAGCGATTGACCAGAGATGTCTCGAGCATGGGCCGCAACGCCTTCTTCCATAACCGATCATAACTAACCCCTTTAAGAATACTGCTGGCGGCAAGGTAGCCGGACAACATGGCATAACGCATGCCGAATCCCCACAGGCAATCCTGAAAACCCGCCGATTCTCCGACATACAAGCATTTCCGAACCACTTGGGAATCCCTGAGAAAAAAAGAGGCAAACCCGGAGAATCGACGTTCGTTACGTATCTCAAGGCACAGTTCCCGCTGGAAGAAGTCGACCATGCGGCCGAACGCCTCCCTCTCGGCCATCCCCTCTCCGTAGAGAACGCTCGCCATGGTGCCTCGACCTCCATGCACCAGGAGATAAGCATAGCCGCCATGAGCAAGGTCATCGTTGAAAGCGACAATGGCCGTATCATCCCACGATGTCTCGAAGGTCATGCCGATGGCAACGGCATCAGCGCCGGACGGGCCGGTACCGACTATCGACATCCGGTCAAAGTTGTCGACGCGGTGATTGAAGACGAATTCGACACCAAGTGCTTCCGCCTGTGCTCGAAGGCCGAAATCAAGCGAGCCGGGCACAGCTCCCCGCTTCACCAGGTAGAAAATGGGCCTGCCCGATGTAACCGTAACGGGCTTCATCCCCGGTGCGTATACCGTACCGCAATGGTAAGGGACCAGGAGAAAATTGGGAATGATGCCGATCTCTTTCAGCAGATCGGTGATATCCTGCTCAGAGCTCCAATTCTCGAACCCCTGAAAATCACCGTTCAGCCGATATCCCGCATCCGGAAATTTCTCATAGACCCTGACAGGGATACCGTGACGGCGAAGTACGATCGCCGCGGTTATCCCGGCCGGCCCCGCACCGACAATGGTGATAGGCTCTCGCATTTTGCAGCCCATCCTTTTCCGCGAAGTCTGGCGAAGGATCCTGCTCGGCCGTCAGAACATGAATCTTCGCATGCGGATATTCAACAGTATACCAAGCCCGACCATGGTTGTAATCATTGATGTTCCGCCATAGGAAAAAAGCGGAAGAGGAACGCCGACTACCGGAAAAAGACCGATCACCATACCGATATTTATAATGATATGCCAGAACAGCATAGCCGTCACGCCAACCGCCATCAGGCTGCCGAAGTGGTCGTTGCAGCGACGGGCAATGTTGAGCCCCCAGAGTATCAGGGCAAAATAGAGCGCCAGTACGACCAGACAGCCGATAAAACCCCATTCCTCGGAAAAAACGGAAAATGCGAAATCGGTATGCTGTTCGGGAAGGAAGCGAAGCTGCGTCTGGGTTCCCTGCATGAAGCCCTTGCCCGTCAGCCCCCCGGAACCCACGGCTATCTTGCTCTGTATGATGTGGTAGCCGCTGCCCAGCGGGTCCCGTTCGGGAGAAAGAAAAGTAAGTATCCGCTCTTTCTGATATGCACGAAGGTAATAGTGCCAGCCGAGAAAAACGATGGGCAGGGCCGCCAGCAGAAGAGTGATTACGGCCCGCGGCCTGACACCTGCATACAACAGCATGGAAAGCGCTATAAAGATCACCAGGGTTGCGGTACCGAGATCAGGCTGCTTCATGATGAGCAGTACCGGCCCCCCGAGGAGGAGAAAAGGATTAACAAGATCCCGGAGCGAAAGGCTGCCCGGCGTGGTAAAATTTGCCAGATAGTGGGCATACACCATGATTATCACAATCTTCATCAACTCAGACGGCTGAAAACTGATAAAACCCAGGTGAAGCCAGCGCGTTGCCCCCATGGAGGTTTTGCCGGCGAACAGAACCACGAGCAATAACAACATGAGCAATCCGTAGAACCAGTATGCCAGATCCTGGAACAGATGATAATCGATGCTGCATACCAGCAGAACGATTATAACGCCAATCAGGATCCAGTAAACCTGGCGAACGGCATACGGGGTGTCGTGCATGCCGTAGGAAGCCGCCGCACTGGCAATATTCATAACGCCGATACCCGCAATCACGAGCACCAGAAGCAGAAGCCCCCAATCGAAGTTGGTTATGAGTCTGCGATCAATCATAAACGCTCTACTCCTCCGAATCAGGCTGATCGGGTTCGGCCACTACGGGTGCCTCCGGCAGAGCCGCGGACGTATAGGTCTTCTGCGGCACCGGTTTCTTTATGACCCCGGTCCCTTCGAAATAGGCCCGGAGAATTTTACCGGCGATTGGAGCCGCGACTGAACCTCCATGTTCTCCATGCTCAACTATGACGGCAACGGCTATCTCCGGCTTCTCATAGGGCGCAAAGGCAACAAAAAGGGCATGGTCACGGTACTGATAGGGGATTCCCCCCCGTCTGTCACGAAGCTTGACGACTTGGGAAGTGCCGGTCTTTCCAGCCACTTTCACTTCATAAAGGCGGGCGCCCCCCCCGGTACCACCCGGCTCATTGACAACGGAAAAAAGCCCCTTTTTTACCGCACGCCAGCTTGCCGGCCGCAAAACCGCCCGTTTGGCGACCTTGGGAGCAAATTCCCGCAATACCGTACCATCAGGGCTGACTACTTTCTTGACCAGGCGGGGGACATAAACGGTCCCCTCATTGGCGACGGTCGCGGTCATTGCGGCAAGCTGAATGGGCGTTGCCAAGACATACCCCTGCCCGATGGATACCGGCAGTGTTTCGCCCTTGTACCACTTCTTATTATATCTCCGCTCTTTCCATGCGGATGTGGGGACAAGCCCCGACTTCTCATTCTCGAGACTAATACCGAGCGCCTCGCCCAGCCCAAACTTCCTGGCGTAAAAGGCGATCTTGTCGACGCCGAGTTGTTCCCCCAATCGGTAAAAATAGACATCGCAGGATTCCCTGAGCGCTTTCCTGAGATTTACCGTGCCGTGTCCTCTCCTTTTCCAGCAGCCAAAGGACCTGCCGCCCAACTTGTAGGAACCGGTACAGGTAACCGTGGTATTTTCGTCGATAAGACCTTCTTCCAGCCCGGCAAGGGCCATGATTATCTTGAAGGTCGAACCAGGTGGATATTGTCCTTTCAGGGCCTTGTTTTCAAGGGGATGCCGATTGTCATCAAGATAACTCTTCCATACATTCGCGGGAAGCCTCCCCGCGAAAAGGGCCGGGTCGAAGGCCGGAGTGCTGACAAAAGCAAGGATTTCTCCGGTATTGACATCCATTGCAACGGCGGCGCCTGCCTTTGAGCCGAAGGCGGCTTCGGCCGCCTTCTGGATCTTGAGATCAACCGTAAGAACGAGGCTGTTACCGGCTGTCGGCCTTTTTTCGCTCACGGTTCTCAGGAACCGCCCCATGGCATCGACCTCTATCTGACGTCCGCCGTCGGCGCCATGCAAATCCTTCTCCCAGCTTCTTTCGATACCGCTTTTGCCCATGTAATCACCGGGATTGTATCCCCTGAAGCGGTCACTCCCCAATTCCTGCTCGGATATTTCGCCGAGATGACCGAAAAGATGAGCGCCAAGAAGGCCGTAGGGGTATTCCCGGATGGGATGCATCTCTATATCGAGACCGGGCAGGAAAAGTCGATTCTCTTCCAGAATTTCCATTTGATCGCGCGTTATGTTCGAAGCAAGGATAATCGGTTGATAGCGACTCCATCTCTTTCCCTTATCCCATTCTTTCGTCAACTCCGCCTCATCCATGTCGAGGAGATCGGCAAGATTTCCGAGGAGTCCGTCCTTGTCGGTCACCTCCTGGGGAATAACCGCAACACTGAAGGATGGCCGGTTATCCACCAGTATTTCACCGTTGCGATCGAGAATCGTTCCCCGCGAAGCAGCAACGGGTACCAGTCTCAACCGATTGTTTTCCGAAAGGTTCTGATAATCTTCAACCTTGACTATCTGCAGGTACCAGAGCCGCATCAGCAGAATGAAAAACAGGGCCGCAATGGCGATGGTCAGAAAAAGAAGCCTGCGAGAGGGGTCCCTGACTTCACGTATGAAGCGCTGGCCCCTCATGAATATTCCTCACTGAAGGCATGGGGAAACAGGAAAAAAAGAGACGCCGCTACCAGTGCCGTAGTCAGTCCTTGGGGGAATACCGCCGCGAAAATCGAGGAAAATGCCCCCTCCGAAGAAGAAAAAACAAGGAGCAGGAGATACTGGACACAAGCATTCAGGACTACGGCAAGAAAGGTGCAGAGAATCATGAGAAGACGGCTGCCCGTATAGAGGCGAGTCGCCACCTCATGATACAGGGTAAAAATAAGCAGATAGGAAAAAGCATTCAGGCCGAAATACAGGCCGCTGAATGTATCCTGGACGAGGCCGAACAGAAATGAAGACAACGCACCAAAACGGAATCCGGCGCGTAATCCCATAAAAACGACAAAAACAAGGAGCACGTTGGGCTTGAAGGGGTCCGCCAGGTATGCGGGAAAAACGTTAACCTGAAATATAATCCCCACGATCACGAGGACAAAGATATTGAGATGCTTGAACATAACTCTTTTCAAGGCAACCGGCCACAGGCCCGGGGCTCCGGTTGCCCACGGCGCTTTTCCAGAAGCGGAACCGTTAACGATCAGGTGTTCGGGATACCGCCAAGCAGGATTCCGTAAACCAACCCCATGTCCGGCCATAATGGTTAGCGCAGCAGAATTAAAACTTCTTCAAGACGCGACATGGAAACGAACGGCCTCAGTTCCACGGTCTGGAAGATTCCGTACTCCCCTTTTTTCACCATGGTAACCTCGCCGATTGGCAACGATTTCGGAAAAACTCCACCGATTCCGGATGTTAGTATGACATCACCCACCTTGATATCTTCTCCCCGCTGGGAAAAATCGAGAATGCACCGTTGGCCGTTTTTTCCCTTAACGACCCCCCGGGCACGTGAACGTTGCACCGTTGCGGCTATGGCGCTTGCATTATCCGTCAAGAGGAGCAGACGGGAGCTTGAAGAGGCTACGCGAACAACCCGACCGACTACTCCCGCCGAAGCGACAACCGGCATCCCTTCCCGAACGCCGTCGATAGAGCCCCGGTCAACAATAACCGTTCTGAACCAGGGTGTAACATCTTCGCCTATGACCCTGGCCGCAATGGACGGCACGTGCAGGGCATTCCGCAGGTCAAGCAACTGCTGCAGCCGCTTGGTGGCCAGCACGGCTTCCTGGTTCCGTATCACCCGGGTGTTCAGTTGTTTAACCAGATCCCGCAGCTTGTCGTTCTCCCGCCGGACACCGACAAGGGAAATATAGTTGTCCCAGATACCCGCGAAAAAATTATTGATCCGGAAAACCAGACCGCCGACCGGTGCGGTCACCGTGAGAACCGCTCGTTCAAAGGCATTGGTAGTTTCCTTCTGTCGCAGGTTCAGCGAATAGAACAGAAGCGCCGCGAGAAGGGCAAGGCCGGCCATGATCCGGATTTTGTGTTTGCTGAAGAAATTGAGCATCGTATCGAAACAGCGAAGGGAGGCGAATCCTCCCCTCCCTCACCATGTTACCAACCTTTCGAAATCAGCCGTGTAAATCCAGAAGAAACGGCGAACCTTCCACCTCTTGATGGCGCCTTACAACTCCTTGTGAAGAATTTCCGAACAAACGCGGGCAAGATAATCTCGATACGCCGATTTCGGTGTCTCGGCAATGAGCTTTTCCATTCCTGGGGCATCGATATAACCGAACCGGAAAGCGATTTCCTCGAGACAGGCGATCTTGAGCCCTTGGCGCGCCTCGATCGTGCCGATGAAGTGACTGGCCTCCAGCAGGCTCTGGTGCGTTCCGGTATCGAGCCAGGCGATGCCCCTACCCAACTTCTCGACCCGCAATTCACCGCGACGCAGGTATTCGAGATTCAGATCGGTAATTTCCAGTTCGCCACGCGCCGATGGACGCATCGTCTTGGTGATCTCGACAACCTTGTTATCATAGAGGTACAGTCCCGGAACCGCATAGTGGGTCTTGGGCTTGGCGGGCTTCTCCTCTATACCGATGGCATGCCCGCTTTCGTCGAACTCCACGACCCCGTAACGTTCCGGATCATGCACATAGTAGCCGAAAATCTTGGCGCCTGATGTAAATTCAGCAACAGCACTGTCGAGCCCCATCTTGCCGTAAAAAACATTATCGCCAAGGATGAGACAGACCGCCTCGCCGTTGATGAATTTCTCGCCGACAAGAAACGCCTGGGCGATCCCTTTCGGTTCCTGCTGGACCTCGTAGCTGAGGCGGATCCCCCAACGGGAACCATCTCCGAGCAGCGCCTGGAAACGGGGCGTATCCTGGGGAGTCGAAATGATGAGGATGTCCCGAAGGCCTGCCATCATCAGCGTAGCCAACGGATAGTAAATCATCGGTTTGTCATACACCGGTTGCAATTGTTTGCTTGCCACGAGAGTAAGCGGGTAGAGTCGGCTGCCGGCGCCACCCGCCAGAATTATTCCTTTTTTAATTGCCATATTCAAATCTGTCCTTCAAGGGATTTCCGGTTCCGCGAAACGGAAGCTATTGTACTGTTATTATCACAGGGAATGAAAAATCGTCAAACAATTATAGTAGTTTATCGCCTCCAAGCCCCACCGGCGCAGAGGGCTGGAAAACCGACCCTGATCAGAGTTCCTTTGGCTCGTCTCCAAGAATAAGATCAACCGCTGCCGGGAGGTCGTCAACGATCGTTGCCTCCTCATTGAGGGCTTCCGGCGGTATCGAGCCGCCATACCCGGTCCGCACAAGAAAACAGCGACAGCCGGCGGCACGCCCCGCTTCAAGATCGCTCAGCTTGTCGCCCACGAGAAAAGATCGCTTCAGATCGATGCCGAAATCGGCGGCCGCCCTTTCGATCAGGCCGGGCATCGGCTTGCGGCATGAGCATTCAACGCGATACTCGCCGGTTCCATGATCGGGGTGATGGGGGCAGATGTAAAAACCGTCGATAGCGACACCGTACGAGCCCAGTTGATCCTGGAGATACCGGTGTAGCCGGTGAACGTCAGCCAGGTGAAAATAGCCGCGGGCGACACCGGACTGATTCGTGACGACGATGAGCAGAAAACCCGCCTCCTTCAGAAGGCGCAGTGATCGGGGAACGCCCGGCAGGAACTGAAAATCCTCGATCCGGTAGAGATACTCCTTTTCAACGTTGATGACCCCGTCCCGGTCGAGAAACACCGCCCGGTTCAGCATGTCGGACACCCTTTCACTAACCATAACTTTTCAGAATCTTTTCGATGATATTCGATGTGGACCTGCCGTCCACGAACTCGACCAGTTCGATACGGCCGCCGTAGGACTCCACCAGGTCCTTTCCCACGACCTGCTCAGGCGTATAGTCCCCCCCCTTCACCAGGACATGGGGACGAAGGGTTTCCAGCAGACGGAGGGGTGTGTCTTCATCGAAAATCACGACATAATCAATGCAATCCAAAGCGGCAAGGATATGGGCCCGCTCGCCCTCACCGATCAGCGGCCGCTTGTCGCCCTTGAGACGTCGCACGGAAGCATCACTGTTCAGGCCGAGCACCAGGAGATCGCCGTAGGTTCCGGCCTTCTGGAGGTATTTTACGTGTCCCACGTGAAGCAGGTCGAAACAACCGTTGGTAAAGGCGATCCGTTTTCCTTTCTTTTTTTCTTCCTCGATGCACGTTGCCAGCACATCCAGGTTCTTGATCTTTATATCGCTGTCCTGATGTTCGTGGCGAATCGAGCCGATTATTTCCTCGGGAGAAACGGTTGAGGTCCCCACCTTGCCGACGGCGATACCGGCCGCCACGTTGGCAAGCCGCGCGGCAAGCTCGAAGGAAAGCCCGCAAGCCAGCCCGACACCAAGGGTCGCGACCACCGTGTCCCCGGCGCCGGTAACATCATAGACCTCCCGGGCAACGGTCGGAATATGGACATCCGCCCCCCCCGGGAAGAACAGCGACATCCCCTCGGAACTTCGGGTAATCAGCAGCGCATCGTAGGCGCCCTCGGCGAGCAGGCATTCAGCGGCACGATGCAGCGAATCGGCATCTTTAATGGACACCCGCGAAGCGACTTCTGCCTCCCTGCGGTTGGGCGTGATGAGCGTGGCCCCCCGATACTTGGCATAATTGGCACCCTTCGGGTCGACCACCACCGGGATTCCCCGTTGTTTCGCGGAACCGATGACACCGGCCAGGACCCGGGAAGTCAGGAGACCCTTGCCGTAATCGGAGACCAGGATTATGTCCCAGTGATTTTTTCCATTGGCGACGAAGTCAAGGATCCGTTCCTCCAAACCGGTACTGATATCTTCCCTGGTTTCCCGGTCGATCCTGACGATCTGCTGATTGGCGGCAAGCACCCGGGTCTTTTTGCTGGTCATGCGCAACGGGTCCTCGAAAACACCGGTCACATCCGCGCCCTTGCCGGCAAACGCGTGACGGAGGATGGCGCCGTTCTCGTCGCCGCCGATCACGCTGCAGACGGAAACGCCGGCGCCCAGCGCCAGGAGGTTGTTCACCACGTTCCCGGCGCCGCCGAGCCGCATGTCTTCCCGGCGCACGTCTACCACCTGGACCGGCGCCTCGGGAGATATCCGCTCGGCCTTCCCCCAAAGATACTCGTCGAGCATCAGGTCGCCTATTACCAGGGCGCGGACCTCTCTGGCCCGGGTAAACAGCGATTCGGCATCCTTGCGATCCATGGGCATGGTTCCTATCCTCCCGTTGATGATGACGCTGCACCCATCCTGTCCAGAATTCCCGCGGCCAGGAGTGGGATCATGATTTCGTGATGGCCGGTAACGGTATACCCCCGCCCCGTACCGGAAGTGGGACGTTTTACCACGTTCTGCAACGGCCGGTAGTGCTGTTGCATATCGAAGTTGGCCGTTGTGAAATTGTCTACATGATAGCCCAGGTTCTGAACGATGGAGAGCGCCTTGAGAAATACCTCGGGAAGCAACACGGCACTGCCCACGTTCAGATAGACACCGCCGTCGCCCAACTCGGAAATCACCGAGGCGAAGATTCGAAAATCGGTATAGGATGCCTGGCCGATTACCGCGCCGTCGGCAGTCGGGTGCTGATGCACGATATCGGTACCGAGAGCGACATGAACCGTAACCGGAATGTCGTGCTCGCGACAGGTCGCCAGCAGACTCCAATCCTTGTAGGGATTGCCGTTGTCGAGAATGAACCGGCCGACGGCCTCGCCGAAACCGACACCGCGGATGACTCCTTCGCGCAGAGCGCGATTGATGTCCCGCCCGGTTTCCTCGGCCATGCCGAACATGCCGCAGTGCAGCACCTTGCCGACATCCTCGCTCGTTTCGCCGATCAGTGATATCTCGTAATCGTGGATGGCAACCGAACCGTTTACGGCAAAGGCGGTAATGGCTCCCGCTTCGACGAGAGTCTTCAGCACCGGCTGGAGCCCGCACTTGATGACGTGGCCGCCCATGGCCATCACCACCGGTTTACCGGCCGCCCGGGCCGCCACGATCGCGTCGATGACCGCAACCAGGTTGCGCGAGCCGAGCTGCGGGGGCAGGGACCTGAGCAGCGCGTCAACCGACATCCCCGCTTTTACCTCCCCCGCGGCATCCCGTTTCATTACTACCTTGTTGGAACGCTCCGACAGCGGATACGTTTTCACGCCAGACAGGTCCATCGGTTCATAATTCATTGGGAACCCTCCCCGAAAAGCGCCTGTTCGACGAGTTCGCAAAGTATATGGATGATGGTGATATGCCCTTCCTGGATGCGGGGCGTGTCGTAGCCCGGAACCGTCAGGTCGATTTCCACCAGTTCCCTGATGCTCCCGCCGTCCTTGCCGAGCAGGCCTATGGTACGGCAACCCCGTTCACCCGCCAGTCGAAGGGCGGAAAGCACATTGGGAGAGGAACCGCTGGTGGAAATGCCGATAACCACATCCCCCGTCCTGGCATGCGCCTCAACCTGGCGGCGGAACACCTCGTCGAAACCGTAATCGTTCCCCACCGCGGTCAGTATCGAAGTGTCGGTACTCAGGGCCAAGGCCGGCAGGCCGGGCCTCTCAAGGCGAAAACGACCGACGATTTCCCCGGCGAGGTGCTGGGCATCGGCGGCGGAACCGCCATTTCCCATGACGAGAAGCTTGTTCCCGCCCCGAAAAGCATCGATCAACATGGACGCAACGCGAATTATCTTCGGCGTCAGTTCCTGCTGCAGGGCGTCCATGACTTCTCGATGCGACCGCAAGGCAGCGTTAATTCTATCCTTCATTCAAACCTCCGCAACGGAAATACTTTTCTCAAAATCGGCAAAAGACACCCGTTCCCCTTCCTCCATATCGACCAATCCTTCCTTACCACCCAGCACTCGCAAAGATCGATGAGCAGTGGAAAGCTGTTTCAAAGCTGATCGACAGGCCCGGGAAGGAAAAAAGCGGGAAAGCCTGCTCACCCGGATAGAATCGTGAAGACGATGAAGAGAGGCGGAAAGGAGCTTGCGGTGAGCAGCAGGAAATGCATACACGTAAACCAAGTGTCCCCGGCGCGCCGCCATGAGCAGTGCCTCAAAAATATTCCTCAGCATTTCCCGGGAAACGGCGGAAGCCAGGAAGGCGCAATAGACCTGCTCCTCTCCCCAGCGATATTCATAGGCGGCGCGGCTTTCCAGCGCCTTTTTATTACGGCGATCAACAGACCCGTACGGGACCTCTTCGCGGCACAGGATCGGTGGGCCCGTCAGGCGCAGGGTTTGAAAACCCGCACGATCGGCCCTGCGGGAATAATCCTTCAGACACCAGATATCATTGTCAAGGCTCTCGTCGAGGCCGCCGATCGCGCCATAAAGCCCCGAGGTGACGCCAAAGGCATAGAAAGAACCGTAGCGTGTCTCACGTGCCGCGGTATCCGGGTGATTTATCGCGGAAGATACGCTGCCGCAGGGTGCAAGTCGGGGAACCAGCACGCCCGCGGCCGGTTGCCGCACGACCTCGAGGAAAGGATCAAGCCATCCGGGCGTAACCCGCGAAGTAGCGCGCATGACAACGACAAGAGGCGCCGTAGCCAGCCCCAGCCCCCGGTTTATCGTGGCAACAAAGCCCTGTGAGGTTTCACAGCGCAAGAGCAGCGCCCGGGTATCAAGAAACTCCGCGAAGTTGTGGAGCACCTGTTCGGTTTCCATATCGCTGCCGCGGTCAAGAAGGATAAGGCGAAAGTCACGGGAATATTGTATAAGTGCCGCGAGACATTCGCGGGTTTCGAGCGGTCTGTTCCAGACCGGTATGATGATATCGGTTGCTGCGCTGCTCATCTAAATTTATTCATGACGGGCCATGGGCCACCGCAAACAGTGACATGAACTCCGACGGTAGTCTAAAGGGATATCCGGCATGGCGGGGCACAGGGATCGGCACCTGGACGGGCGTAGGGAAATTGCCACGCGAAACTTGCCGTGGTGCTCGACGACGGCAGTCACTCGGATGTTTCGAAACTAGTCGAATGCCGCGTCTCGCAAAACAGAACGAGGAATGCTTCGCCCCGGTATTTCCCGGTGATTCGTGACATGGAGACCGACAAGCGTCATCGCCGAAGCAACCATCACGATACGGCAGGCCACGTCGGTCTCGCGCAATCAGGAGTTGATCGCCACCCGACGAAGCAGGTTCAATTCATCAAGCACCTTTCCTGAACCCAGAACGACACATGACAGGGGATCTTCGGCAATAACCACCGGCAGCCCCGTTTCTTCGCGGAGCAGGAGATCGAGATTGCGCAGCAGGGCGCCGCCGCCGGCCAGGACAATGCCCTTGTCAACGATATCGGCCGCCAGCTCCGGAGGCGTCCGCTCCAGGCAGATACGTACAGCGTCGACGATGGCGTTGACCGGCTCGGAAAGGGCCTCCCTGATCTCATTGGAATCGATTTCCGTTGTCTTGGGAATGCCTGACACCAGATCACGTCCCTTGACTTCCATGGTCTGCACCGTTTCACCCGGATAGGCTTCGCCGATCTCGATCTTGATGTGCTCGGCCATCCGCTCGCCGATCAGCAGGTTGTACTTGCGTTTTATATACTGGACGATCGCTTCGTCCATCTTGTCGCCACCGACGCGCACCGACTTGGTGTAGACGATACCGGCCAGGGAAATAACCGCCACCTCGGTGGTGCCGCCGCCGATATCGACGATCATGTTGCCGCTCGCCTCGGTGATCGGCAGGCCGGCGCCGATAGCGGCGGCCATCGGCTCTTCAATGAGATATACCTCGCGGGCGCCCGCCGATTCGGCTGATTCCTTTACGGCGCGCTTTTCCACCTGGGTGATGCCCGAAGGAACGCAGATCACGATGCGGGGTCGGACAAGTGTCTTACGATTGTGGACCTTGTGAATGAAATACCGCAGCATTTCCTCGGTAATATCGAAATCGGCGATAACGCCGTCTTTCATGGGGCGAATGGCGGTGATGCTGCCGGGCGTGCGGCCAAGCATCTTTTTCGCTTCCATTCCGACCGCCAGGACCTTCTGCTGCCCGCTATAGGTCTTCTGAACGGCAACCACGGAAGGCTCTCTGACGACGACCCCCTTCCCCTTCAAATAAACAAGCGTATTGGCCGTTCCAAGGTCTATTGCCAGATCACTCGAAAACATGCCGAATATATAGTCAAATATCTTGAGCATCCCTGCTCCCTTCCCTTAATGATTTTATTGATCTTGGCCACTTAACCGGAATGTCGAATGGTAGCAAAATACGCCCACCCTGGCAAGAGAGAAAATTGAAACAATCTAACCAGTTGCTTTTGCCCATCGATTATATTACTATGCCGTCCTGTTCCACGGTTAATACCTTTTATTTTCGGCAAAAAGGAGTCACCAGCAAATGCTTGGAATCATGAGGAAGTATAAACAGTCAATAATAATCAAGGGCGTGTTCAGCATCATCGTCCTTTCCTTTGTCGGAACCATTTTTCTTATTTGGGGAGAAGGCGGCGAGGGCTTTAAGGATTCAGGATATGCCCTTAAAATCAACGGCACGAAAATTTCTCAAAAAGAATATCTGCAGAACTATGAAAAGGCTAAGGCCTATCTCCAACAGATATACGGACAGCCCATAACACCGGAGTTGGAAAAAATATTCAGTGTGAAGAAACTCACCATGGAAAGCCTGATCAACTCCGAACTGACGCAACAGGAAGCACGAAGGAAAGGAATCAAAGTTTCGGATGAAGAGTTGGCGGCCGAAATTTCAAAAATGCCCATGTTCCAGAAAAACGGTGTCTTTGACAACAAGACCTATCTGCAAATGCTCAAGATGAACAGATATACGCCCAGTGCTTTCGAGGAAGCTCAGCGAAGAGATCTCATCGCGAGGAAACTCCGCAAAACTATTACCGATCCAGTCAAGGTTAGCGACCAGGAAGCTCTGCTGGCATACAAAAAACAGCATGACAAGATAAACCTTCAGTATGTATCCTTTTCACCTGCGGAATTCAGAAGTAAAGTAAAAGTTACCGATAAGGACCTGAGTGCATATCTCCAGAATCATCAAAAGGAATTCAGAACCAAAGAGCGAATCAGTATTTCTTACCTTGTTTTCTCTCCCAGCATGGTAGAATCACAGGTAACCGTGACGGAAGAGGAACTCCAGAACTTTTATCAGAAAAACATTGATCGCTATCAGGGGAAAAAGGGAATTCTTCCCTTCGAAGAGGTGAAAGACCAGGCGAAAAAGGATTTCATCAAATTCATGGCGGGAAAGCTGGCCTACGAAAAGGTAGCTGTTGCGCTCAGCAAAAACAGCAAAACATCCGACCTGAAAGAGACGGCTCGCATGCTTGGCGTTAAAGTTGTCGACACTCCCATGTTCGCGCAAGATGCCCCCCCGCCTTCGCTTGCGGATGAGGCCGCACTCGTCAAAAAAGTCTTTTCCCAAAAAGAAGGAGAAATCGCCGGCCCTTATGAAACCACAAAAGGCATCTATCTCCTCAAGATAAAGTCTCGGGCACCCTCAATTGTACCCCCATTGAGCGAAGTAAAAGAAGAGGTGGAAAAACAGTTTATTGATGAAAATTCTTTTACCTTGGCGAAGGAAAAGGCATCTGAGGTTCAAGCAGGGCTGGCGAAAAAATCATTTGGGACCAGCGTACGGGAAACCGGATTCTTTCAATATTCGGACAAAGGTGAGATTCCCAGGATAGGGACCTCAAAAGAACTAATGGAAGCAGTTGTACTGCTTTCCAAAACAAATCCCGCTCCTCCTTCCCCGGTATTTGTCAATGGTCACTGGTATGCGGTTCGTCTCAAGGATAAGATAGAGTCCTCCGTTTCCGATTTTCAGAAAGAACGAGAGAAAATCATACAATCCCTGCTTCCGGCGAAACAACAGAAAGCCTTGGAAAAATGGCTTCAAGGCTTGAAGGACAAAGCAAAGATCGTTATCAATCCCGCCCTCACAACGGACTAACGAACCGTTCTGCCAGAAATAACCGTTGTAAACTTTATGAAATGGGGATGCCGATCGGCATCCCCGTGCTATTTTTAGCCACACAGAGGAGGCTCTTGTGTCAAAACTTGTTCTTTCAACCGATTTTAGCGACCTTCCGCGGGCAGGCCGCGGCAAGGTCCGCGATATCTACGACCTGGGCGATGCGCTCCTCATCGTCACCACCGACCGGATTTCCGCCTTCGACGTAATCATGAACGAGGGTATCCCGGGCAAGGGTGAAGTTCTCACCCGGATCTCCGCCCACTGGTTTCGCCTCATGGAAGACATCATTCCCAACCACCTCATCACCACCGATGTCAGCCGTTTCCCCAAGGCCTGCGCCCCTTACGCCGACATCCTCGAGGGTCGCTCCATGCTGGTGAAGAAGGCCCGCCCCCTGCCGGTGGAGTGCATCGTCCGCGGCTACCTGGCCGGTTCCGGATGGAAGGAATACCGGGAAACCGGCGCTGTCTGCGGCATCAGCCTCCCGCCAGGCCTTGTCGAGTCGGACCGCCTCGAGGAACCGATCTTCACCCCCTCCACCAAGGCCGAGATCGGCGACCACGACGAGAACATCACCTTCGCGCGGATGGTGGAGCTCTGCGGGGGGGAGATCGCCGAGCAGGCCCGCGCCGCCACCCTCGCCATCTACCGCAAGGCACGGGAAATCGCCGCCGGCCGCGGCATCATCATCGCCGACACCAAGTTCGAGTTCGGCATCTGCGAGGGGCGGCTGATCCTGATCGACGAGTGCCTCACCCCGGACTCCAGCCGCTTCTGGCCCAAGGACGGCTATCAGCCGGGCCGCCCGCAGCCGAGCTTTGACAAGCAGTTCCTCCGCGACTACCTGGAGACGCTGGACTGGAACAAGAAGGCGCCCGCGCCGCCGCTGCCTGAGGAGATCGTCCGCAAAACCTCGGAAAAGTACCGGGAAGCGTTGGAACGCCTGACGGCGTAGAAAAAAGTATGAAGTATGAAGTATGAAGTATGAAGGAGCAAAACCTTTTCCTTGCTTGGATGTAAGCGGATAAAAACACGGAACAGCTCAACAGAAATAAAACTGGTCAAGAATTCGCTGATATCAAAAGGATTCGACCTGCCTCGAAATATCCGACAAAAGACAAGACCTGCCGGGTTTCCAAAAAACCCGGCAGGTCTTCAATCAAATCAAAACGACCCTTCACGTATATATGCGTCATCTGAAGCGAGTACCGTTACCCATCAATTCTCCTTTATACTTATCCCGACTGCCGCTATTTCAGTTCGTAAAGCGTTTCGTCACGTTCCGGGGCCAGGTACTTTTTCCGTAAGCCCTTCACCGTTTCCCGTGCGAATGGGTTTTCATCATCGAAAAGGTCTCCCATTTCTTTCTCGATCCGCTCAGGGTCGTCACCAGCTTCCAGTCGTCGTATCGCCTCTTCCGCGGCGGAGCCCAGGTCCATCCCTGATATCTCGCTGAACCTGCGCATAAAGCGGGCCATCTGTCGGGGATCGTTTTCATCGACGCCATCCATCTCGCCGGCCAGCAGTTCCATGGCCTTTTCCATTCGTTCTTCGTCCAGGTCCGCCATTTCCTCGGCTGGTTCATCCCCGCGACCCGATGAAACGGCAAAGGTTGAAACCCGGCGCTCGAGTTGTGGGCGACCGCAGCGGGGGCACGACGGACGCGTGTCGGTATTCACACTTTTGGAAAGGAACATGAAGATGGCATGGCAATCGGCACAGTAAAATTCATAGATGGGCATACGGTTATTCTCCTATACTGACAATAGATGAAAATCAAATACGGACGGTTAACGCCGAATGCACCCTCAAGGAATATGCGCAACAAGAATGCCGTGACCGTCAGGAAATCGGGCAATGCGGCAAAGGCCATGCCGCGCAAGCAGTCCTATGGCTCCGTCATAAGCCGCTCCATGTAGCGAAAAGCCCGTGCATATACCCCGGGACGTTTCGACTCCCGGGGACCGGCAACGTTCAGGACCCGAACGTTCAACCCGCGCAGCCACGAAGCTGCGACGCACGGGTCGTCACCAAACTCCAACTGCACCACGAGGTGCGGCCTCCGATGTTTTTTCGCCAGCCGCACGGTCAGTTCGGTACCGTCGGCAAGCTCTCCAAGGTTAAGAACCAGGGTGGCATCGGCATCAACGACATTCCTTTCCGTCCGTGCCGCATAGTCCGGCGACGCAAGTTCTTCCAACGGATACCGTTCGGGAATAATGCCGTCCTCGGCACGCCGTCCCGCAGGACACCAGCCCCCGGCCGGAACGCCATGCGCAAGCGCGGCATCAAGTGCCGCCCGGTCCACACCGGTCTGACCGCCTGACATGATTTTTTCGAGTTTCATGAACACGACCTTTCAACGCCGGTCGGAGCGCGTGTCCCCGATCGGTGCTGTTTCAGCGACGGGTCAATGGCTGATGCGCCGCCGTACCGGTAACCCTGGCATAGGCCCGGCAAAAAGGACAAGCTTTCTCTTCGGCATTCCTGACCAGCCGGTTCGCCAAACCGTCGGGATTGCGACGCGCAAGGCGGCAAAGCGGGCACCAGGCGCAGACGGCTGCCAGGAAACGATCCATTTTATTGCCACGTTTCGTCAGCATATTCAGCCTCCCAAGAGGTTTCTTTCCTGAGAATACCATGGGAATACCGATTCGGATAGCCGGAAAAAACGGGTGACCGGCTGACGCAAAATGTTGTAGAGGATATTTTTCGATACAATTCATCGATAAAACGATACACTGAAGACACCCCGAAACGGCAGCGACGTGCAACCAGGCAGCCGTAGTTCTTCCGGACAGTATCGAACGGAGTTGCGTTAATGACGAAAAACCCGTCCAGCCGGCAAATAAAAACCGATCCCGTCCAGCTTGACCGGAAAGCCGTTCAGCGCTTCCGGATCGCGGTCTACGATCACTATTTCGCCAATCCCCGCCCCCTTCCCTGGCGTTATACAGAAAATCCCTACCATATCCTGGTTTCCGAAATCATGCTCCAGCAAACCCGGGTCGAGCGTGTAACCGGAAAGTACCATGAGTTTCTGAAAGCATTTCCCGACTTTGCCGCCCTTGCCCGGGCACCCATTCGCGATGTCCTCCGCGCCTGGCAGGGACTTGGCTATAATCGCCGGGCCATTTCCCTCCAGGAAACGGCAAAAATCGTGGCTCGCGATTTCAGCGGCATTCTTCCCGAGACGCCCGAACAGCTGCGCGCCCTTCCCGGCATCGGAGCCTACACCGCTGCGGCAATCGCCGCTTTTGCCTTCCATCGCCCGGTGCCGCTCATCGAAACCAACGTCCGTGCCGTGTTCATTCACTGTTTTTTCCACGACAGGCAGGATGTCAGGGACCGCGAAATAATGCCGCTCGTCCAGGCAACGATCGACACGACCGATCCCCGAACCTGGTACTATGCTCTCATGGATTATGGCGTCATGCTGAAAAGAACCCATCCCAATCCCTCGAGAAAAAGTGCTCACCATGTCCGCCAAACCCGGTTCGAAGGTTCCGACCGGCAAGTCCGGGGGAAGATACTGCGACTGCTCCTCCTTAAGCCGCGGTCACGGAAGAGAGATATTCCGCAAGCGCTGGGGGAAACACCGGAACGGGTGTCGAAGATCCTGAAAGATCTCGAGAAGGAAGGGTTTATCAGCAGGAAAGGAGCACACTACGCTATTGCGGAGTAATGCGGAATAAAACCATCCGCTTGCGCGCATAATCAAGTCCGAATATGAGCGGGATCCCCAGCCAGGCCAGGAGATAAATCCGCCAGGACACCGGGCCGGTGCCGAGCACCTTCTGCAGCGGCGCGGTATACAGCAGTGCCCAGCTGAACAGGACCTGGATAAGGATGCCGGCCAGCAGCAACCGATTGCGCAGCAAGCCGCCGTCCAAGCCGGAACGCCTCGCATAACGCCTGCCGACAAGGTTGCCGATCTGCATAAGCAGAATGGTGGACAGGGCGATACCCGTCGCCGAGCGATACAGGGGATCCGAAAGACCGAGATCCTGCCCGTAATGCCAGCCACCCTGGACCAGCACCAGGAAGAACAATCCCATTGACCACAACGCTTCGAGCAGGCCGAGAAACAGGTAACTGTGGCAGACCAGGGCCGGGGTCAGCAACCCCTTTTCCCGGCGGCGGGGAGGCTGAAGCATCTCTTCCGGGTCGGGCGGCTCCTGTCCCAGGGCCATGGATGGGATGATGTCGGTGCCGAGATCGATGGACAGGATTTGGATGACGGTGAGCGCAAGGGGTACCGGCAGCAGGATGTAGATGAGATAGGGCAGAATTTCGGGGCCGTTGCTGACCAGTACATAATTCGTGAATTTCTTGATATTGGCGAACACCGTGCGGCCTTCCGCCACCCCGGCGACGATGGATGCGAAATTGTCATCCAGCAGGATGATCTGCGCCGAGGCACGCGCCACATCGGTGCCGCCGCGACCCATGGCGATACCGACGTCGGCGGCCTTGAGAGCAGGGGCATCGTTGACGCCGTCGCCGGTCATGGCCACCAGCTTGTCCATCGTCTGGAGGGCCGCGACGATCTTCATTTTCTGCTCAGGGGTGGTGCGGGCAAAAATGCGCACTCCCTGCTTCAGCCTGGCTACCAGCTCCCGTTCCGTCATCCGCTCGAGCATATCACCGGTCAAAATCCTGGCATTATCATCCTCCTCGGAAACGATCCTGCTCTTACGTGCCACCTCCAGGGCGGTATCGGGATGGTCACCGGTAATCATCAACACATCGATACCGGCTGTATGACAGGTATCAACCGCCTCCGGAACCTCGGGTCGTACCGGGTCTTCGATACCGAGAAAGCCGCTGAGTGTCAGCCCTTTTTCCAGTTGTTCCAGGGAAAGTTCCGCCGAATCGATGCCCTCTTCCAGTTCCCGCCAGGCCACGGCGATTACCCGCAGCCCCGTCGCGGCAAGCCGCCGCATGTGTGCCTCGGCGGCATTCAGCACTTTTTCATCGGCTGCCACGGGTCGACCGCCGGCCGGGACTTCCACCCCGGACAACAGCGGCCGTAACGCTTCCCAAGCTCCCTTGACGACAAGCACGCGGCTTCCCTGGCGATCAAAAATCCCGGCCGAGCGTCGCCTGCCGGTGTCGAAGGCAAAACCCTTGACGACCCGGCCACGCACCTTGACAATATCGATCCGGCGATCCTGACAAGCTTGGGCAACCGCAACATCCAGAGGATCACCACTGAGACCCTCTTCGGTACGGCGTACGGAGGAAGCCGCGAGAGCCAGCTCCAGCAACCTGCATTGGCTCCCGGTATTCTCCAGAGTACCTTCGTCACCCGGCAGCGAAAGGTTGGTAATGCTCAATTGATTACAGGTAAGAGTGCCGGTCTTGTCGGTGCAGATGACGTGCACCGCCCCCATGGCCTCCACCGCGTTGAGCCCCTTGACCAGGACGTTTTTGCGTGCCATGCGCAGGCTCCCCATGGCCAGCGACAGGGTAAAGGTCGGCAACAGACCTTCCGGTACGTTGGCAACGATGATTCCCATCATGAAGACGAGGTTGACCCACAACGACCGACCGCTTGCAACCCCATAGGTAAAAAAGGCCAGCCCCATGGCCACGGCTATGACGGTAAGGACCCGGACCATGTGCCCGGTTTCCCTCTCGAGGGAAGACGGGCTGCGACGGATGGCTTGGGAAAGGTGAGCCAGCTTGCCGAATTCGGTGCGAATACCGGTGGCGAACACCACCGCCAAGCCCTGCCCCTTGAGTATCGCGCAACCGGCGAAAACAATGTTGCGGCTTTCGATCAGGCGGCTCTCGACAGCCGCTTCGGTAAGGTTCAGCGGCTTTGCTTCTCCGGTCAAAGGCGCATTATTGACTACCAGGTCCTCGCATTCCACCAGGCGGGCATCCGCGGGAATACGGTTTCCTTCACCGATGACCAGCACATCACCGGGCACCAGTTCTTCCGCCAGAATTCTGCATGTCGTACCGTTACGGACCACTTGCACGCTCTGCGGCAAAAACTGCTGCAGAGCCTGCATGGCCCGCTCGGCCCGGTATTCCTGGACAAAACTGAACAGGGCATTGAGCAAAGCCACTCCGGCAAGTGCCCAACCCAGCACGTTCATGCTTTCTCCCGGCTGGATCCGGTCGGCTACAAAACAGATGGCGGCGGAGAGGAACAACAGGATGGTGAAAAGATTAGTGAACTGGCGCACCAAGGTCCGCGGCCATTTCCAGCGGTCAGGCACCTCGACGGTATTGAGGCCGACCTCACGTACCCGTTCATCAACTTCGCCGGGATTCAAACCGTCGCGCCGGCTGCCGAGAAACCCGAAGACTTCGTCGGGAGACAATTGTTGAATCTGCCGCGAGTTGCTCATGGATATCGATAAACCCCCACATCACAAGAAGTACCGTGCAACAGCCGCTCCAGGTCGCCGACATGCCGCAACCGATGGTCCGACGGACGTTCCGCCGCGCCCACCAGCATCATGCGGACTTTGAGACGACTGGCCTGGATCAGCACTTCACGAACCCAGTCGTCACAGATTGCCATTATCCAATCGAGACGAAATGAGCTGTCACCGCACTGTCGCAGTATCTCATCGCAAACCTCCGCAAGGTATCGTTCTCCGAGCCGGCGCATGGCATCGCGCCGTGCCGTCGAAAGGTGGGACAGGCGCAGGGTTCCTACCTGTATGCAGCGTGAGAGAAACAGCCGGTCGACATCCGGCAGCAGAAGACGGAAAAAAGGCCAGGCCGCCTCGAAATCGTGCGGGTTTCCCGCCAGGGGCAACAGCAGTTCACGAGGCGTTCCGAGCAGCCCGGGCTGCACCACCCGCAAGGCCAGCACCGGGAAGCCTCCCGCGCCCAGGAGCTCTTCGGCGATGGTGCCCATCAGAAACCGCCGCTGCCGGGATCGCACCCGTGTTCCGCATACCACGATATTCCCCGGTCCGGATGGAATATGCTTCAGCAGGGTATGGCACACGCCGTTTTCCTCGGACAAAATTTCACCCGTGAATTCGACACCGAGAGCGCGGCATTCATGCTCTAAGCGTTGCAGCTTGCGATTCAGCTGGTCATCCTCCACACTCCCGTCACGAACATGCAGCACCGACAAGGCATTACCGGTATGAGCCGCGAAGCGCATCGCGTAGCGCGACACCCAATCGCCATTCAGTGATCCATCGTAGGCCAGGATGATCATGCCCACCCCCCATGTGCAGGAAAAGTCACGTTTGTCGCCACTCCTGACTTCAAGTATAATAAGAACGGATTACGCGGCAACAAAAAGTTTTTCAACCCCTTGTCATCATCATAACGACATGGTAAGCTGAAACATAAGAAAGGAGGCGATGATTCACGACCGTAGTCTCACATCCTAATAGAAGTGAAGATGTCGGGCGGGATATATGTCCTTCCTGAAATTCCCCTAGAGTCGGGGAACAGTTGCAAAAGAATTGACGAAAGGCTGGAAGTGAAACGCTTCCGGCCTTTCGTACATCAGAAAACCCCGCACGGGAAGGAGAATTTCCAATCATTACCGATTTTGACGAAATAATCGAACGGAGTGACACATCCAGCGAGAAATGGGACAGGTACCGCAACCGCGACATTCTTCCTCTTTGGTTGGCGGACATGGACTTCCGTTCGCCCCGGTCGATCCTTGAAGCACTGCATAAACGGGTTGAGCACGGAATCTTCGGGTACACGCACCCTCCGGAAGAACTGGTAAATGTTATCGTCGAATATCTGAATGATCAGTACAACTGGAGCATCGACCAGGAATGGATTGTCTGGCTGCCGGGCCTGGTAAGCGGAATCAACCTGTCCTGCCTGGCTGTCGGAGATGAAGGGGATGAAGTTCTCAGCGCCGTCCCGGTATACCCACCGTTTCTCTACGCCCCGCGAAATGCCCGCCGCAATCTGGCCACCACATCGTTTGTGGAGAGCGATGGCCGGTGGGTGCTCGATTATGCCGACATGGAACGGGCAATCACTTCCAGAACCCGCCTGCTGCTGCTCTGCAATCCCCACAACCCGGTCGGGAGGGCACTCAGCCGTGAGGAACTGTCACGCATCGCGGAATTGTGCGAGCGACACAAGCTATTTATCTGTTCGGATGAAATCCACGCCGGCTTGATACTGGACAAGGACAAGCAGCACATCCCCATCGCCACCCTTTCAACGGAAACGGCCTGTCGCACTATTACGCTCCTTGCGCCAAGCAAGACTTTCAACCTCCCGGGACTCGGCTGTGCTTTTGCCGTCATTGCCGATCCGGGGCTGCGCGGACGATTCATTCAGGTAATGAGCGGCATCGTGCCACAGGTCAACACCCTCGGTTATACCGCGGCCCTCAACGCTTATCGCGACTGCGCCGCATGGCATCGGGAACTCCTCGATTACCTCAGGGGAAACCGGGAACTGGTAGACACGGCCATCAATTCCATCGAAGGATTGTCCATGCACCCCGTTGAAGCAACCTATCTTGCATGGATCGATACCAGAAACAGTGGCATTGACGATCCGGTCTCTTTTCTGGAACGGGCGGGAGTCGGCCTTTCCCGGGGTGAGGATTTCGGGGGACCAGGCTTTGTCCGACTCAATTTTGGCTGTCCGCGCCCCCTTCTCCGCAAGGCACTCGACAGGATCTCCGCGGCTTTCGACAGTCGCCATTTCTCACCATGAACCGTTGACTTCCTACCTCAGCTTCTTCCTCTGAATCCGTAGCTTATTTTTGAAACGCTCCCCACTACGAAACATCCGTCATTTTTCTCAATGAGAGAACCTCTTCATTTTCATAACAAAAGGGGCGTGGCTCCGGAAATTATCGCGTTCTTCCGGTCCAGGCCCCTTTTTGTTTTCCAGAAAAGGATCCTGCTCCTGTTAGGGAATGCATGGTATGATCAGAAGCCGTTTGTCCCAACCGATCAATCCCGCTTTACGGTTGCATGGTCTCGTGTTTCCATGCTTCGGCAACTCCGGGATTACGCTCAAAAAATTTTTCGCGCGTTTCATCCTCTACCCGGTTCAACGGGCAGGCGAAATTCATACACCGGGAACACAGAAACATGCTCAACGTCAGGAAAAAGCCCGCGACTGAAAGGAGGTAAACGATCAGAAGGAAGACCTGAAGCCCGAGAACCAGGAAAAAGAGTGGGAATCCCCAAACAAGCGCAAAACCGGCAAAAAAGACGACTTTTCCCCACGACGCCATCGGCCCCGGTCGATACCTCCAGAGTTTGGGTGCACCGTAATTTGCCCAGCATCTCAACGAACCGCCATCTTCAGCATAATGAGGACAGTGGGAGCACATCACCCTGATTTCAACAAACCCGAAGTATCCGGCAATGATAATGAACCATGGTACCAGCCACCAGCCATCCACATGATAAACACCGGCACCGCCTAAAAGAAAAGAAGGGGAAACAAGTACCAGGAAATGAAGCAACTGATTAAAAGAGAAATGGCAATTCAGCTTTTCCCGAACCGCACACTCATCACAGCTCTCGGCAATGCACGTGGCAATCGTTTTCTGGGCGTCAAGAAATTTCATCACCATATCTCCATCAACCTTCGCTGCTAGGATTTTTTTTACATACCCTGAACATCAGTCCAACAATATCCTTTGTTCTCCGAAATTTTCACCCGATATGTTCCACAAATGAACAATTGCGGAGTTCGAATAAGACACTGATCTCACCACCCATCCGTGAGGAATCGATCTTCATTCGAAGATTCGGCCACTGCTCGAATAATGGAATCTTTCAGGTGTGGCAGGGAAACGGTCCGGAGAAACGAGGCACGGCGGCAAGTGAAAAATGTTCGATGGACCAGGAAAGAATCTCGGTGCAGGAAGCCTCACGCAGGCAAAGCGGTGGATTTTGACCGAGAAACCGGAGCGAATCGAACAGCAGGAGATGACCTTCCCGTTCCAGGTCACGGCCGGACTCCAGTGAAATCGCATTGTCGCGTTTGCTGAGCTTCGCGCCATCAGGGTCGGTGACTAGTGGAAAGTGGAAATAGGCGGGCTCCGGATAACCGAGAAGCCTTTGCAGATGAATTTGTCGCGGCGTGGACGTCAGGAGGTCGGCGCCACGCACGACCTGGTTCACGCCCGTTTCCGCGTCGTCTACCACCACGGCCAGTTGGTAGGCAAAAAGCCCGTCAGCCCGCTTGACGACGAAATCGCCTCCCATGGTGGCAAGATTCTGGCAAACGATCCCCATCAGCCCGTCATGGAAGCAAATCGGTTCATCATTCACCCGCACCCGAATGGAACGGGCGATCTTACCCGACGGGAGACCGTTCCTGCAGATCCCCGGGTAAACGGGTGACTCTTCCCCGATATGGGGGGCAGTGGCAATCCTGGCGATTTCCGCACGGGAACAGCCGCAAGGATAGGCAATACCGGTCTGCATGAGTCTGTCAAGCGCCTGCCCGTAGGCCTCCTGCCGACGGCTCTGCCACAGGATCTCCCCGTCCCAGTAGAAACCCAAGGCCTCAAGAGTCCGAAGCATATCGTCGGCAATGCCGGGCACAACTCTCGGCGTATCCAGGTCCTCGATCCGCAGGAGCCAACGCCCACCGCGTCTCCTGGCCATGAGAAAGCTCCCGAGCGCCGCCACCAGGGACCCGAGATGGAGAGGACCGGTGGGAGACGGTGCAAACCGACCGATTATGTTGGCAGAATCATTCTGTTCCATCATGAAATGGGATAGCGATGACGATTTCTCCTCGAATAGACTTAATATCCTGAATCCGTGAAGCCTTCACGCCTTCGCCTGTGCGGAACGATTGGGGGGGCCTGAAAGAACAGGCCGTCCGACGACGTTCAACCGGCCATGGTCCTGTACAGGTTGGCCGCATCTAACCGAGAAACGAGCAGCAATAATCCATTACCTGCTTGACTTTAATGGTGAAACTGGAATCAGCAGGCACCTCGAATGACTCGCCACCCACGACCTTTTTCCACTCGCTAGTCCCCCCGATGAGGACTTCCGCTTCACCGGAAATGACTTCCATCAATTCGGCCGCCGCGGTTGAAAAGGTATACTCTCCCGGCATCATGATTCCGAGGGTTTTTCTGCTGCCGTCATCGAAAATGATCGACCGGCTCGTAACCTTGCCGTCAAAGTAGACATTCGCCTCGCGAACAACCGTACCATTTTGAATTCAGACATGGCACTCTCCAGTTTTCAGGTAGTAACACCGCAAATGATCAGGCAAGGTCCGTCCATCAGGAAGTCACAAGCACTTCTCGTGCCAGTCTTACCGATATTTTTCTTCCTTCGGCAAGTGCAAAGCGGCTGATCTTTTCAAGAGCATCACGCAGCGAGGGCACATCACGGCGGACATTTTTGAGGATATATTCGGCAACATCATTGGGCAGGATCACCTGACGATCTTCGGCAAGCTTGGATAAAATCATTCGGCGGGACTCGTCATCGGTGATATCGACTCGCGCGACCAGTCCCCACAGCAAGCGGGAAATCAGGTGTTCATCGAGATGGGGCAACTCTTTGGGCGGGCAGAGACCGGTTACCAGGATTTTTTTTCCGGCGCCGTAGAATTCGTTGAAAAGCTGCCAGACTTCAACCCTGATACCGGCATTATCGGGGATGAGGTGGATATCGTCGATCAGCAAGGCCGGAGCACCGGCAAATCGCTCACCGAGAAGCATGGCGCCTTCCTTCGGGTAGCCACCCCGGTAGACCTCATCGATATTTCTAAAGGAAAGATATGGCGCGGAAGTACCGGCATGCAATGAAAGCAGGCTGCCGACCGAGGCCAGGAGATGGGTCTTGCCGCACCCCGACGGCCCATACAGATACAGGAGGTTTTCGATCCCTTCGCCTTCGGCAAGCCGGCGGGCGAAATGATAGGCAGCATGGTTGCCGCCGCAGACCACGAAGTTTTCGAAAGTATAACGCGTATGAGGAGGAAAATCGAAAACCAGCTGCATGGCTAAAAAAGCTTCCCCTGCGGCGATTCCGGCACCGGGCGATCGAAATGGAGGTAGGCCGCCCTCGTGGCCGTCCTGCCTCGCGGGGTGCGGTTGAGAAAACCGTTCTGGATCAGGTACGGCTCGTAGACGTCCTCGATGGTGCCGCTTTCCTCGCAGATGGCGGCGGCAAGGGTATCGAGCCCCACCGGTCCGCCGGAAAACTTATCGATGATGGTCAGCATTATCAGGCGGTCCATTGGATCGAAGCCCTTCTCGTCGATTTCCAGGAGCAAGAGGGCATCGTGAGCCACCTGCCGGGTAATAATACCATCGGCCCGCACCTGGGCGAAATCGCGGACCCGCCTGAGCAGCCGGTTCGCCACCCGGGGCGTGCCGCGACTGCGGCGCGCCATTTCCATGGCGCCTTCGGGTTCGATGTCGATGCCGAGAATTCGAGCGGACCGGCTGACGATGGTGGCAAGATCCTGTTCATTATAGAATTCGAGGCGTGAAATGACGCCGAACCGGTCGCGTAGAGGCGATGAGAGAAGCCCGGCCCGGGTCGTGGCGCCCACCAGGGTGAATCTCGGCAGGTCGAGCTTTATGGTGCGGGCGCTGGGTCCCTGGCCGATAATGATGTCCAGTTGAAAATCCTCCATGGCGGGATAGAGAATTTCCTCCACGACGTGAGAGAGGCGGTGAATCTCGTCGATGAACAAGACATCGTGGGGTTCCAGGTTGGTCAGGATGGCGGCGAGATCTCCGGGGCGCTCGATGACGGGACCCGAGGTGGATTTTATGTTTACGCCCATCTCCGCGGCGATGATGTTTGCCAGGGTTGTCTTGCCGAGACCCGGCGGGCCGCAGAGCAGCACGTGATCCAGCGCCTCGCCGCGACCGCGCGCCGCGTCGATGAACAGCTGCAGGTTTCCCTTGGCCTTCTGCTGTCCCACGTACTCGGAAAGCGCGCGGGGCCTCAGCGTGGTTTCAAAGAGAAAATCGTCTTCGGTTGTCTGGGGCGCTATTATTCTTTCCATGTAAACTGCCTGCATTAATTCGAGGTTCGATCTTTTCTTATTTCATCAACGCCTTCAACGCCTGCTTCAACACCAGCTCCATGGAAGCATCGGTGGAAATCCGCATCTCCGCGAGCGTTTTCTTCACGACTGCTTCCTTGTAGCCGAGATTTATCAGGGCCGAGGCGACATCCTCCTCGATGCCCGCTGGAAGTGCAGCGGGTTCTCCATCGCCAACGGCTGCGGCAAGATCAAGCTTCCGCACCTTGTCCTTCAGTTCGAGCACCAAGCGTTCCGCCGTTTTCTTGCCGATGCCGGGAACGGCGGAGAGGCGCGCCAGGTCACCGCGGGTGATGGCCGCAGCCAGGTCATTTACCTGGATATTGGAAAGTATGTCCTTGGCAAGCTTCGGACCGATTCCGGAAACACCGATAAGCAACTGGAAAAAGTTCTTTTCCTCGGCCGTCCTGAAACCAAAGAGACTGATGGAATCTTCCTTGACATGCGTATAGATGTTGAGGGAAACCTGCGCGCCGCCCTCGGGAAGCTCGTAATAGGTGGAAAAGGGAATCTGGACCCGATAGCCGACACCGTTCACGTCAAGGATGATATATTCAGGCGATTTGTGTGCGATTTTTCCGGTTAGAAGGGCGATCATCCCGACTGCCTCCGTAGGGCGTTCAATCCGTGGGAATGGGCATGACAGACTGCAACGGCAAGGGCATCCGAGGCATCCTCCTGCGCAGGTTCGGGCAGGTTGAGCAGTACCTTGAGCATCTGCTGGACCTGGACTTTGGCGGATTTGCCATGGCCGACGACCGCCTGCTTCACCTGGAGGGCCGTGTATTCATACACGGGAAGGCCGGCATTGACCCCGGCCACGATCGCCGCGCCCCTCGCCTGCCCTAGTTTCAGGGCACTCTGGACGTTTTTGGCGAAGAAAATGTTCTCCACTGCCACCACATCGGGACGGTACCGTTCGATAATCTCCGAGAGCCCCCGGTAAATCCTCTGCAGTCGAAGCGGAAACTCCTTGGCTGCATCGGTGAATATGGCGCCGTTGTCCACATGGATGAGCCGGTTGCCTTCCTTGACGATGATACCGTAGCCGGTTATCCGTGAACCGGGGTCAATACCGAGAATCCTCATCCAATGATACCTTTCACAACGTGGGTCATGCCCCCTGGCAAAGCCATCGGACGCAAGGGCCCGAATGCATGGCGGACAAAACTCGAAGGGGCGGGTTATTGCCCGCCCCCTCCAAGCCTTACATCATCTTTTCCATTTCCTCTTCGGAAATGTCGAAGTTGGCATACACGTTCTGGACATCGTCGTTGTCCTCCAGCCGTTCCATGAGCTTGAGCATAGTTTCGGCCTGCTTGCCTTCCAGCTCGACCATGGTCTGGGGGATCATGGTAACCTCGGCGGATTCATGTTTGAAACCGCCCTTTTCCAGGGCATCCCGAACCTCCATGAACGATGAGGGATCGGTTATTACTTCGATCTGGCCTTCTTCGTCGGCCACATCCTCGGCGCCCGCTTCGAGAGCGGCCTCGAACAGCGCGTCAAAATCGATATCTTTCGGGTATACTATCAAGCCCTTTTTGTCGAACAACCAGGAAACACAGCCGGCCTCACCCATATTGCCGTTGCACTTGGAAAAAATGCTCCGGACGTCGGATACGGTCCTATTGCGGTTATCGGTCATCACCTCAACCAGCACGGCTACACCGCCGGGCCCATAGCCCTCATACGTGGTTTCCTCGTAGTTGACGCCCTCCATCTCGCCGGACCCCTTCTTGATGGCCCGCTCGATGTTATCCTTCGGCATGTTTTCGCTTTTCGCCTTGTCAATGGCGCTACGCAGGCGCGGATTGCCTTCAGGGTCGCTCCCCCCCATCTTGGCGGCAACGGTCAATTCCTTGATGAGCTTGGTGAATATCTTGCCACGCTTGGCATCAGCGGCGCCTTTCTTGTGCTTGATGGTACTCCATTTATTATGACCTGACATGAGCCCTTGTTTCCTTTCATCTCAAACTGTTTGTACCGTGTAAACTTCGAAATACTAGCATGGGAAAAAGCGGGTTGTAAAGGAGGAAAATGGCCGGGAAACATGCGGATCCCGCGACAACGCCCCCCTTGAGTTGTCCCTTAGGAAACGAAGCTTTTCTTGCCTTGCAGCCAACAATCATGGTAAAAATAGCGGTCACCGGGCCACACTGTAACGACCATCAGCCGAAGCCAGAAAAGGAGAAACTGCCATGCCCATCGCCAGGAAAATTGCCGGTTTCATTGAAAACGCCTCATGGATACGCAAGATGTTCGAAGAAGGTGAACGGCTTCGCAGCATCTACGGAGCGGAAAACGTTTATGATTTCACTCTCGGCAACCCCAATATCGACCCCCCACCCCGATTCCAGGAAGAATTCCGGGAATTGGCAACGAATCCGGTTCCGGGCATGCACCGCTACATGAGCAACGCCGGCTACGAGGAAACGCGCTCCGCGGTCGCCGAAGTACTGGCGGAACAGTCCGGGCTCGAAGTTAAGGGCTCGCACGTTGTCATGACCTGCGGGGCGGGCGGGGCATTGAACGTGGTCCTGAAAACCATTCTCAACCCGGGCGAAGAAGTAATCATCCTGAGCCCTTTTTTCGTGGAGTACAAGTTCTACATCGATAACCACGGCGGCGTTCCCGTCGAGGCATGGACGGACCGGGAAACGTTCCAGCTCAACCTGACCGCCATCGAAAACGCCATTACCCCGAAAACAAGAGCGATCATCATCTGCACCCCGAACAATCCGACCGGCGTCATCTATCCGGCCGAAAGCCTGCGGAAGCTGGGAAAGCTGCTGGAACGCAAGGGAAAGGAATATAGCCGGCAAATAGTGCTCATTTCGGACGAGCCATATTCCAAAATCTGCTACAACGGCAAAGGCGTTCCCAATATATTCCCCCTCGCAAAGAACTCGGTTATCGTCACTTCGCACAGCAAGGACCTGGCACTGCCCGGCGAACGGATCGGCTACCTGGCCGCGAATCCCGGCATGCCGGGTGTCGAGGCATTCATGCAGGGCGCGATATTCTCGAACCGCATACTGGGATACGTCAACGCGCCGGCCCTCATGCAGCGGCTGGTGGCCAAGCTGCAACGCGAATCGGTAGGTATCGACGAGTATCGCGAAAAGCGCGACCTCCTTTACGACAACCTGACCGCCATGGGTTTCACGATGGTCAAGCCGGACGGCGCCTTTTACCTCTTCCCGAAATCCCCCCTTCCCGATGACGTAAAATTCGTCAAGCTAGCCCAGCAACACAACATCCTGGTAGTGCCGGGAGCGGGGTTCGGCGCCCCGGGACATTTCCGCATCGCCTACTGCGTCGACAAGAAAATGATCGAGCGAAGTCTGCCGGCATGGAAGAACCTGGCGAAAGACATGGGATTCTGAAAGACGTGAACGAGGATTGAGGAAAATGGATCGAGGTTAGAGGAACGAGGCGCAAGGCAAAAAACCCTCGTACCAGAAGGCTTTCTTCAGGCTATCAATCCAACCCGCACCAGAGACAACCTTCCGATGGGAAAAAAATACTTCCTCGCTGCAAAAAGACCTGCCAGGTTTCCGGAAAGCTGGCAGGTCTTTTTGCTGGCTGGTCGAACCTCCTAAGCCTCACACTTTGGACCTTGAACGCTCTGTTCCCGGTTCCGCGGCAGCGAGAAGTAAAACGTCGCGCCCTCGCCATGAACCGCTTCGGCCCAGACCTTGCCGCCATGGCGGGCCACAATCCTTTTAACGATGGCGAGCCCCACGCCCGACCCTTCGAAATCCGCCGACGAATGAAGCCGTTGGAATATCGTGAATAGTTTGTCGGCGTATGCTCCGTCGAAACCGACACCCGTGTCTTTGACCAGATACACGTTTTCGCCCGCACTGTTGCGGAATCCGATCTCTATGCCGCCCGTACCTTTCGGGAGCGTAAATTTCAGTGCATTCGTCAACAGGTTCATCCAAACCTGGCGAATCATCGCCTCGTCACCCACCGCGGGAGGCAGGGAGTCGAGACGGAATTCGATCCCGTCGCAACGCTCCCGGGACCGGAGCTCTTCGATAACGGAACCCGCAAGCTCGGTCATAGCGATTACCTTCCAGGCCACACCTCCCTTCCCCGCCCGCGAAAAGGAAAGGAGATCCTCTATGAGTTGCCCCATTCTTTCCGCGTTACGCACAATCAGGTCGGCAAGTCGAAACCCTTCCTCGCCCAGTCTTTTGCCATGCTCCTCACGCAGAATGGATGCAAACCCCTTGACGGCACGCAAAGGCGCCCGCAGGTCGTGGGAAACGGAGTAGGAAAATGACTCCAGGTCACGATTTGCCTCCTCCAACTGCTCGGTCCGCTCCCGTACCCGCGCTTCCAAACCCGCATTGAGTCGCAGGATCTCCTCTCGTGCCTTCATTCGCTCGGTTATGTCCTGCCCGATGGCGAGGATCGTGTCATCCGACAACTTTACTGCCGCCCAGGTCGTAGCAAGATTGTCACCGCTGCGGGAACGCATCTCGAAATCAGCCCACTCACCATCGGCCAAGCCGAAAAAAACCGTCATACGATTTCGACGGTTGATGTCGGGACAACATTTTTCCAGCACCTCGCCTGCGTCCAGGTCCATGAGTGACCAGCCGATCGTTTTCTCCCACTCTGCATTTGCCCACTTCAAAAAACCGTCTGTATCGAAATAGCAGATCATGACGGGAATGGTATCAAGCATTGCTCGCAGCAATTCCTTCTGTTGCCGTTGCTTGAGCGAATTCTGGTTTTTGTCCGTTATGTCCCAGGCAACCCCCGCCATTCGCACCGGCTTTCCCTGATCGTCCCGATACAGCCTTCCTTTTGCATGAAGTTGACGGATCGTACCATCAGGCCGGAGCACCTGGAATCTGCTTTCATACTCGGCGCCTTCCATAAGCACCGTCCTCAACTCCTGACGAACCCTTTCCCGATCAACCGGGTGAATCAACGGCAGGAAATCATCCTTAAGACAAGAAAAATTTTCCGGCTCCACACCGAACATGGCATGCATGTTATTATCCAATACAAACGTATTCTCAGGCACATTCCAATCCCATGACCCCATGGATGATGATTTCAGGGCAAAAAGAAGTCTTTCACGACTTAATGCCAGGGCCTCGTCACGTTGAAGGGACTCCAGGGCATGGGAAAGGTTGGAAGAAAGCTCATCAAGGAGGGAAGCAATCTCCTCGTCAAAAAAATCAGTCGCGGGCGCGTAAACCATAAGGGCGCCAACACTCTCATCACCAAGGAACAGGGGAAATGCAGCCGATGACCGAAACCCGCGTGATAAGGCCTTTTCCCGCCACGGCAGCATAATCTGTTCATTCTCAATATCCTGGCAGACGACATGAGACTTTCCCCTGATCGCCCTTCCTGCCGGCCCGCGACCTTCGGGAATATCATCCGTCGAAATATACGCCTCTTTCAGGTATCCATCTTCACACCCAAACCATCCGAAGGGGATGACCCGCCGCGTCTCATCGTCCACGAAACCGACCCATGCCATGCTGAAGTTTCCGGTCTCAACAATCGTGCGGCAAATGGATACAATTAGCTCTTCCCTGGTTTTTGCATGCACGATGGTGTGGTTTACCTGGCTGAGAGCCTGGAACATGCATGATAACCGTTCGATACGTTGTTCCGCTTTCTTGCGTTCACTGATATCCCGGACAATTACTTGAAAGAATGGCTGACCACCCACTTCCAGGTAGCGAACACTGTTCTCAACCGGGAAAAAACCTCCATTCTTTCGACAGTGGATACTCTCGAAAACAAGACCACCGTCATCCATTATCTGCCGCATCCGTTCTTCAAGATCCGGAACCACCGAATTATTGCGAAGATCCGCAAGGCCGATCTGAATAATCTCCTCTCGCGAATAACCGTAAACTTCAAGCGCTTTTTCATTTGCCTCGACGATTCTGAATCCACCGTCCATGAGGAGTATCGCATCATTGGCGTTACGGGTCAGGTATTCGATTCTTTCCGTCAATATGCGACGTTCCCGCTCTTTCAGGTAGCGTTCACGGTAAAACCGTGCCCGTTGATGCCTCGAAAAGAAAGCAAAAAAGAACCCCAACAACAGGATCATGAGCACAACCACGGCCGCCATCAGCCGGGCCCGCTCTCTGAGCGGCGCCATGATCTCCGCCTTGTCAACTTTTGCGACGAGGAACCAGGGAGAGTCACCCACCTGTCTGGCGGCGGCCAGCACCATCATTCCCCGGTAATCATACCCCTCGAGTGTTCTGTCTACTCCTCGGACCACCTCGGTCGAGACCGTATGGCGCCCGCTTTCCGGAAGGCTCAGAACAAGCGCCGTACCCTTGCGATGACGAAGTTCATTGAGAAACAGCGTAGCGCCACCTTCGCGTTTGACGAGAAGCGTCTCAGCGGTTTTACTCGGCGTGGGCCAAGACTGCACAAGAGGATAAAGCTGGTGACCTGGATTTATGCGCAACAGCAAAGTGCCGACCACCTTCGTTTCCAAGCCGGACTTCAGAAACAGCGGAACCGCCATATCAAGATGAATACTGTTCTGTCCCCCGTAATGAAAATCCGATAGAGCAATCCCTCCAGACAGCTGTGCCTTGCGGATATATTCCAGGGCAACTGATCCCAGGGTCTCTAGCGGAGAGCCAACCCGCAGGATTTCAGCTCCGCTGGGATCAAGAATCATTACGAGCGGATACTCCGGGTTCTTAAGAAGCGGTGAAATCCACTGCCGGAGTTCCCGGCGTGCCCGAAAAGAATTCGGGTGCGTCGCAAGATATCGTACTGCTTTTGCGAATTCTCCGTTTTCCTTTAAATAATCGGCATCCATCATTCTTTCCGACCGCCACTTGACTATTTGGTCCACTTTGAGATCTGCGACAGCAGAGAGATTCTGGAATTTTTCAGCGGCAACCTGCTTACGCTCATCGCCATAGAATAAAAGACCTATGATCAGGATAACCGTGACCAGCAAACCCAGAACAGAGAGAAGCAGTCGCGGAGCAAAAATTAATGGAGTATCCGATTTATTCAAAACAGCTGTCTCCCAAATGAACGCGTTGACTCTTCCGACAAAATACGGTAACTGCAATCGATACCGGGAAGTAGGCATCTGAGATTCATAACGGAGGACCTAAGAGGTAATTACCAGGTCTTCCGAAAATTCAAGTCGTGAATCACGTTAACGGCATCCACGCCAAAATGTAACTGATAACACTACATTCCTTATCAAAAAGTATATCCTTTTTAGATAATAATGGAATAACACCAATAAACAAAACTACCATGAAAGAATTCATAGACAACATCTGGAACTATCACGGTTCGGCAATTGTCGTGATAACCACGAACGGCCCGGCAACAAGAACCGGCAAAGCGGCGCTCGGCAACGGTTGCTCCCGCCAGGCAGGAAGAAAGTTCCCCGGCCTTGCCGAAAGACTGGGCGCATCTCTTGCGAAACAGGGAAATCATGTACCATATCTGGGCAACGATATCGTAAGCTTTCCGGTGGAACACTCATCATTCGAAAACCCCGACCTGAAATTCATCGAACGATCGACGCGGGAACTGGTTTCACTGGTCGATCAAATGGGATGGGACAGCGTGGTGGTCCCCCGCCCCGGATGCGGGGGCGGAGGCCTTTCCTGGAAGAAAGTCAACCCGATCCTCGAAAAATATTTCGACGACCGGTTTCTGGTAATAGCGAAGCAGGAAAGTTAAGTGTTGCGGTTACCAGACTAGTGTCCCGTGCGGTTAGTTCGCCGCATGAATTCCGAGGAGTTTTGGCTTCTGGCAAGGCGTGGCGACGCAGGCATAGCAGGGCTCTGTCGAGGAGACACAACGCAGCCAGGGGTCAAAAGAACCGGAAGTAAAAGGA
>JAXGWF010000005.1:0-113723 GCA_040773465.1 Geobacteraceae bacterium
CATGAATTCCGAGGAGTTTTGGCTCCTGGCAAGGCGTGGCGACGCAGGCATAGCAGGGCTCTGTCGAGGAGACACAACGCAGCCAGGGGTCAAAAGAACCGGAAGTAAAAGGAATGAATTAACCGCACGGGACACTAGATCGGAATTGTCTCGATTGTTCTTTAAGAAGCCATGCGTGGTTTCCCTGTAAATTGTTTGAACACATTGATATTTCAGATATTTTATGGAAAAAGGATCGCCGTTTTTCGGGTAAGCTGTTCATTGACTTTACGTATGATCATTGATAATATTTTTCCTTTCGTGGTGAGAGAATGTCCGATGTGCTGAAAATTCTGGCCGTTCTGCTAATTCTCGGTATTCTGCTTCGCAGGAAGGTTTTTCTTGGAACAGTGATGGCGGCGGGTTCTCTCCTGCTCGTACTGCTCTATCAAACCAATCCATCGGATTTTCTCAAAGGAGTGCGCGCGGCTTTCCTATCTCCAAATTCGCTGGAGATGACCGGTACTTTAGTTCTCACCATGGTGCTGGAGAATATTCTTCGCAAGACCGAAACCCTGAAGAGAATGGTTGTAAGCCTTTCCCGGTTTGTTCCGGATCTTCGCCTGGTAGCGGCGGCTATGCCGGCGGTAATAGGTCTGCTCCCATCGCCTGGTGGGGCGGTCTTTTCCGCGCCCATGGTCAACGAGGCTTCCGCCGGCCTTGATGTGTCTCCTGAGCGCAAGGCTTTTATCAATTACTGGTTCCGCCATATATGGGAATATGTTTCGCCCCTGTATCCCGGAATTATACTCGGCGCGGGGATTGCTCAGGTTACGTATCGTGAGCTGGCGCTGGTGAATGCGCCGTTTGCCGTTTCCGTAGTCGGGTGGGGATTCCTGTTCTGTTTTTCAGGTGTCACGCAGTCCGAGAAAATGTCCGATCCGCGGACGGAAGGAAAGGGAAGGGCATTCGCCGGTTTTTGCAAGGCATTCTTTCCGATTTTCCTGATCATGGTTTTGGTGGTCGTAGCGGGCGTGAGTCCGGTTCCGGCAATCGGTGCTGTAATCCTGAGCCTCTTCCTGGTGCATCGCTATTCATTGAGACGCATTCTGGGAACGTTGCGGGAAAGTATTTCGATACGCATGCTCCTGGTGGTGGCGGGAATACTTGTTTTTCAGGAAACCTTGCGGGTTTCCGGCGCACTTGCCGGTATTTCCGCTTTTTTTGCCGCAAGCGGATTGCCGGTTGCGTTCATTGTCGTCATGTTGCCGTTTGTTACCGGCGTTATGACCGGTTTGACTATTGCCTATGTCGGCATCACGTTTCCACTCCTGTTGCCGCTGATCGCCGGTGAAAGCTCATTTTCCGGCTTGCTGGCATTGGCTTTCGGTAGTGGATTCGCCGGCGTAATGCTGTCCCCCCTCCATCTCTGCCTTGTCCTGACGAGGGAATATTTCAATGCTGATTTTGCCGCTGTTTACCGTCTTCTCTGGTTTCCGTCCCTCCTGGTGCTGGCGGCGGTGATTATTCCATTTATGTTTCTTTCATGAACGTATTCGATCAGCTTGATAGGAAAAGGCGCTTTTCTTCGAATCAGAAATCACGGAAAACTTGGTAAAGGAACCTGTTCATGATAAATCTGGTAGCGGTATTCATCTGTTTGTTTTCACTTCTGGGAATTTCCGGCTGTGTCGGGCAAGGCGCCTATGAGAAAAAGGTTGAGGAGGTGTCCGGTCTTTCCCGGGACCTTGCCGAAATGCAGCGGAGGAATGTTGACCTTGTCAAGAAGAATGAGAAATTACAAGCTGATGCAACGGGACTCAGGGCGAAGATCGACGAGTTGGATGAAACAAGGAAAAGCCTGGAACAGACTATTGCCGGCGGAGGTGAGTCACCCTATCAGAGGATAGCGGAACTGGAGAGGGAAAAAGGACGCTTGCGGGAAGATATTGCGAAGATTTTGCGGTCACAAGATGAGCAGGTTCGCGCCGTCAGCCGGATATTCGAGAGTGTTCTGGAAAGAATGAAAGACGAGATTGCCTTGGGACAGGTACGGATTTCCGAATTCAGGGGGACGGTTACGGTAACATTTCTCAACAAATACCTGTTTGAAGGAAACGATACAGCTCTTTCATCACGCGGGACCGCTCGGTTGAAAAAAATAACGGATTTGTTGAAGGACGTCAAAAAAGCCGAAATAACGGTGGGAGCATTTTACGACATGCCTGCCAAACCTTCCGTTCGTTCCGCGCGTCAGGAGGAACTGTGGCAGGTTCCTCTACAACGGGCAATGGCCGTTACACGGCAGTTCCGGATGGGAGGCATCGATCCCGCGATGCTGGCCGCGGTTACCCGTGGTGAATTCGGTCTCGCCGGGGACAGCACCATCAGGGACGGTCGCGACAAGGCCCGAAGAATTGATATCTCTATAACTGTCGAGGAGTAGTTGGACACAGCAATGAAAAAGCGCAGGAAAAAGGATGTATCAAAGAAGGGTTTCAGCAATTCTCCATTCAAGGGCTTGAAGGGACTGGCCCCGGAGCACGAGCATACCCCGGCCAAAATCGTTGAAAAAGTGAAGCCCGCTCCGAGGCACGCGAAGAATGACGATGAAGCCGATCTTTTTCATCGTTACATGGAGGGCGTGAAACGCCTTGACGGGTCGGTGCGGGAAAAGGGCGCGTCTCCGCAACCGGTCGCGGAATCAAAACCTCCTCGCGAAGAAGACCTGAATTTGTTCCTTTCGTCACTGGAGGGAATGGACCTGACCTTTCACGATGAGATTCCCGACGTGGAGCCGTTGCATCCTAAGGCGACCAATCGCATGCGCCAGGTGAAGAACGGAACGATCCGCATCGACCTGGAACTGGACCTGCACGGCCTGACCCGGGACGAGGCCTTGACGAGTCTGTCCCGATTCGTAACGGGCGCCTATAATCGTGGTCAGAAGGCGGTTCTCGTCATAACGGGCAAGGGAAACCATTCGGCCGAGGAGCCGGTTCTCCAGGGAGCGGTTACGTCCTGGTTGCGTGAAACGGGCAAGAAAATGGTTGCCGAGTTCGCTCCGGCCCCGCGAAAACTGGGTGGAAGCGGGGCTTATGTTGTATTTCTCAAGGAAAAAAAGGAAGAGGAGGATTCCGAACGGCAAGCAGAATGAGAACCGTCGGAGAAAACGGTATGTCTTTGCGTGAAAGGATTTTTTCGGGGAATGTGATATTGTCTCTTTTTCTTGTTCTCTGGGCGCTGGTTCTAATGGTGGCAACCGCTTCGCATGCCACCGACAGCGGCGGGCCTGTGGAGCAAAACTACTCGTTGACGGATTGAACTACGTACCATGAAAAAAGGCGGATTGCCCTTGCAGGACAATCCGCCGTGAACTGTTGCCGGCCGCTAGGCGGGCGCATGGCATGCCGGTGCATGACAGGTCGGCGCATGGCAGGCCGGGGCGTGACAGATCGGTGCATGACATGAAGGGCCGTGACATCCGGCGCTGATAGATGATTTTCTCTCAATTTTCCTGGTTTTCAGCATGGTAACACCTCCTTTCGGCTGGATTTGGTCCTTTTCATGGCATTAACCCGCACTCTAAACAATCTCTGGTAAATTTCCGTGTATTGCCAAATGGCATGAAAACCCACCTTAAATTGTAAGTAAACCGTACTTCGACATAATAGCAAGCTGACGGGCTCAATTTTTTTCAATGGGTAACGTCATCTTTGACGAAGCAACCCCATCTCCTCCAACTGCACAACAGCCTCGCGGCATTCCGCGAGAAACTCTTCTTCGGTCATCCCCTGTCCGTACAATTCATGCAATGCACCGGCAATGATCTCGATTGATGATGTGCTGTCGCTCAGACGGAGCATGTCCCTGCCGAAATCGTTGATTTCGGTGTATTCGATACCGTCATTTTTGGCAACAGCAGCGATAATGGTCTCTTGCCGTGCATAACTGCTTTGAAAAATCCCGCTCTTCATATGATCGACGATGTCTGGAATGTTCCAATCGAATTCAGCGACCATCAGCGACTCGGACCGTAGAGGAAACTGGTCGTGCCGCATGGTGATGTCGGCTGTTGCCGGCGTCGTGTGGCGTGGTGCTCCTCCCAGGTCAACCGCCATGTTTTCGTAGCGGATGATGTCGGACAGGTGTTCCCAGGAGGATATTTTTTTTGTGGCGGGCAATTGGCTGCCGAAGCCCGCCAGGTGCGAACGGCACAGCGGAGGGGTAAGCAAGGGCGAACCATGACCTTCAGCCGTTTGCACGTGTGTCAGGAACCGGCTGAACAAGCCGCTCACCGATTCTTCCAGTGCCAGCGAGAGAAGCAGGAACGACTTCGGATACAGGTTGATGATTATCGGGAAATATTCGGCGATCGCATTCAGTTCGGCCAGGGAAAGCCCCGCGCAGGGGAGGTTGTAAAAACTGCTGAACAGCTCGGGGTCTGATTCGATGAGCCGTGTGTCTTCATCGAGGCGTCGGCCATTGTCGAATTCGAGGCCCAATGAGAAATAGGTGTCCACCTCTCGCACCAGCCGGCTTGCATAACGATGATGCAGGTCGGTACCCGCCAGGACGGTCGGCATCTGAAGCAGGGGGTTGCTGTTGCCCTGGATGCCGGTTTTCAATGCGAGGGTAAGCGTCTTGTCGATGTCGATCCGTTCCTCTTCGGGGAAGCCGATGACAAAGCTCAAGGTAGGCACCATGCCTTCGTCCGTGGTTTCACGCACTCTCTGATAGAGGATGGTCTCGTCGATCTGCTTGCGGATGAAGGCAAGCGTCCGTTCCGAGCCGGAATCGATCCCGTAGCACATCGATTCGCAACCCGCTTCCCGCATCAGCCGGAGGAGGGGAGGGTCCATGGAATCGAGACGGGAGATGCAGTACCAGGGAATATCATTGAGGCCTTCCTCAATCACGCGGGTACAGAAGTCTTCCACGAACCGCCGGTTGGCCGTGAACTGGTCATAGGCAAGCAGGAAACACTCCGCGCCGAAACGATCGCGCAGGTGATGCATTTCGCCGACGATACGCGACACGGAGAAGGTGCGGGTCCGTCGTCGCCACATCACCGACTCCGAGCAGTAGACGCACCGGTGCGGACAGCCCCGGCCGACTTCGAGGATGGCAATGCTTCGAGGTATGCCGCAGGCGTCACGGTACCGCTCCAGTGAGGGCGCGAACGAGTAATCGGGCGTGGGGAGGTCATCAAGGCGTTCGACAAGATCGCGATCCCCGTTTCGGATAATAGTCGTGCTATTTCGCCAGGTAACGCCTGCGACTTCCGACGGCTCCTTTCCTTCGGCATAAGCGGTGACCAGTTCCCGGATGGTGATCTCACCCTCGCCACGGACCACTGCATCGATCCAGGGAAACCGTTCGAGGGTTCTCCGGTCGAGAAAGGTCACGTCGTGTCCTCCGACAACAATGCGCAGCCCGGGTTTCGTTGCTCTGAGAATTTCCGCGATCCGGATAACCGCCGGAAAGGTGGCGCATTGCACGGAAAATGCCGCGATGTCGGGCTGTTCCCGGAGGATCATGGTTGCCGCTTTCCGGTAGATGGCGTGGTTGAGGGGAAGGGCGTTTTCCCGGATGGCAAGCGCCAGGTCGAGAAGAGCGGTTTCGTGACCTGCGTTTCGGAGAACCGTCGCCAGGTTGATGAGCCCGAGCGGCGGCAGGTTGTAAAGTGACGCAAGATGGAACGGCGGAAAAACAAGGACTGTTTTCATTGTCGGCTTTCCGTGCTAGGGTAGTGCTCGTCCGGAAACTCAGGACAGAAACCAGGGTAGTGTTTCCGTGACTCTGTTGAATACTAGCAGCCAGCGCGGGTTTTGCAAGGCGGTGTGCGCCAATGCCCGCGGGAAAGGGGGAGTTCTGAACATGGATGTACTGGAAGCGATCTATAGCCGCAGGAGCGTGAGGGACTATACTGCTGAGCCGGTGGAGCAGGGAAAGGTTGATGAAATTCTCAAAGCGGGGTCCTGGGCGCCTTCCGGGTTGAACAATCAGCCGTGGCGGTTCGTGGTGGTCAGGGATGACGGCATTCGGGCCGCAATGGCGAAGCTTACCCACTATCGAAGAATCCTGGAAGAGGCGCCTGTCGCCCTTGCGGTATTTGTCGACCGAACCGCAATGTACAACGATACCAAGGATCATCAGGGAGTCGGCGCCTGCCTGCAGAACATGTTGCTGGCGGCCCATGCCCTGGGGCTCGGGGCCGTCTGGCTCGGCGAGATCCTGAAAAACGCGGTCGCGGTTCGTGATCTGCTCGGCCTGCCGGAGAATCTCGAACTGATGGCGGTCGTTGCGGTTGGCTATCCCGCGCGGACCGATCAGGGTTCGGAACGGAAAGGGATGGCCGATTTGCTGCTGAAGGAAATCTGAACGGAACCACCGGGCTGTCTAATGCAAAAGGGATCCGCCGGCGCGCGGATCCCTTTTGCATTTTCAGGTCCTGGAGTGATGCCGCAGGTAACACATCATCCATTGAATTCAGACAACATGCCATCAATTTGGGCCAGACGCTCGATCAGGTCGGCAACCCGGGAACTGTATCCCCATTCATTATCATACCAGGCAATGACTTTTATGAAGGTGCCGTCTATTACCTGGGTAAGCAGAGAATCGAAAATGCATGAATGACTGTTGCCGACGATGTCGCTTGATACAATGGGGTCTGTCTGGTATTCGATGATGGTGCTCAACGCTCCCGCCGCGGCAACGCGTACCGCCTCGTTGACCTGCTTGACGGTTGCCGGATTTTCGACCTCAACGCTGAGATCAATGACACTGCCGTCAGGAACCGGAACCCGCAAGGCAATGCCGTCAAGTTTGCCCTCCAGTTCGGGTATCACCCGGCCGATTGCCCTGGCTGCGCCGGTTGATGTGGGGATGATGTTTATCGATGCATGGCGTGAACGTCGGAAGTCGGAATGTGGCGTGTCCACGAGACGCTGATCGGCGGTGAAGGCATGAACGGTGTTCAAGAGCCCGTGCCTTATACCGAATGCCCGGTGAAGTATGAGTGCCAGTGGTGCGGAGCAGTTTGTCGTGCAACTCGCGTTGCTTATTATCAAGGTGTCTTTCGAAATCACGTGATCATTCACGCCGAGTACGATGGTGCTTTCCAGGTAATCCTTTGTCGGGACGGTAACGATAACCCGGCGTGCTCCCGCGGAGAGGTGGGTTTCGAGGTCGGCGAGTTTTCGGAACTTGCCGGTGCTCTCGATTACATAGTCCACTCCCAACTCCCGCCAGGGGAGCTTTGCGGGGTCCTTTTCGCTTAAAACATTGAAAGAGTCGTTGTCGACAACCATTGTGTCGTTTTCTAAACTCACCGTGCCCGGGTAAACGCCATGCACGCTATCGTACTTGAACGAGTAGGCCAGCTGTTCCGGCGCGCTTAGGTCGTTGATGGCCACTACATTGAATTCACGACGCATTTTGGCGATCCTCAGAACCGTTCGTCCTATCCGGCCGAAACCGTTGATGGCAATTTGTGGAACCGACATGGGGCCTCCTTTCCGGTATTGATAGGGAAATTTATTCTCGAAATAATCACTTACTCCGTTTTCGTCGCAGTAAAAGCACGGGTGGATTCCGAAAAGCCGGGAAACCTGGCAACAAGCGCTACCACGCTGTGAGGTTGGACAAGGTACGTTTCACCTTGGATTATCAGTGCCTTTTTCCGGTAGGCGATATCATCGGGCGGGGCAAGCGATGTGTCCATCAACCGGCGCCAAATGAATTCAGGTCCGCCTGCCGTTGGCGGGATCCGGAATTCGAGAGGATTCCAGTAGGCGTTGAATATGAGGTGAAACATGAGGCGTTCGTCGAGACTCCAGGCCGTCATCGCCAGGCTGTGGGAGTCATTGCTCCAATCCGGCTGGTGAAGCCTGGTACCGTGCCACTCGATCCTCGCCTTCCGCAGGAGTTGGTTGAGAGTCATGGACAGTCCTCCCGACAAGGCTTCCCGCCGTATTCTGAATCGAATCAGCAGCCTGCAGAAGCGATGAATGTCGCCATGCCTGTCCAGCAGGCTCCAATCGAACCAGCTCAGTTCATTATCCTGGCAGTAGGCATTGTTGTTTCCCGCCTGCGTGCGGCGCACCTCGTCGCCCATCAAAAGCATCGGCGCGCCAAGGGCAATGAAGCTGATTGCCAGGAAATTCTTGATTTGCCGGTTGCGCAGTTGCTCCACGAGGGGTTCATCGGTTGGGCCTTCATGCCCGAAGTTCCAGCTCAGGTTGTAGTCGCTGCCGTCCCGGTTATTCTCGCCATTGGCCTCGTTGTGCTTGCTGCTGTAAGTGACCAGGTCGTTGAGGGTAAAGCCGTCGTGGCAGGTGATGAAATGAATGCTCTGTTCCGGCTCCCGTTCCTCGTGCCCGTAGATATCCGGGCTTCCCAGCAATCGTGAAGCGAAATTCCGCACGGTACCACCGTCGCCACGAAAAAAACTTCGCACGTCGTCGCGAAATTTTCCATTCCATTCCTTCCAGTTGTCGCCGACGAAACTTCCGACCTGATAGAGTCCGGCCGCATCCCATGCCTCGGCGATCAACTTGATGCCGGCAAGGATCGGGTCTGAATCGATATCCCAGAGAATCGGCGGATTTTTCATGGGACAGCCGCTTTCGTCGCGGGCGAGAATCGAGGCGAGATCGAACCTGAAACCATCTACGTGCATGGTCTCGACCCAGTAGTGGAGACTGTCGACGATCAGCCTCCTGACGATAGGGTTGTTTGCATTGAGGGTGTTGCCGGTGCCCGTGTAATCGGCATAAGAGGAACCATCGTCGTCAAGCATGTAGTAAGTGCCGTTTTCAAAGCCCTTGAGGCAGAGGGTCGGGCCATTGTCGTTTCCTTCGGCGGTGTGATTGAAAACCACGTCGAGGATTATCTCGATCCCCTCGCGATGCAGGGCTTTGACCATGTCGCGGAATTCGTCGAGAACGCCGAGCGGGTCATTGCGGGAGCTGTAGGCATGGTGGGGAACGAAAAACGATACCGGACAGTATCCCCAGTAATTATCGCGGCCTCCCGGGGCATCCTGCCAGTCGAACTGGAAGACCGGCATCAGTTCGACGGCGGTTATGCCGAGATCTTTCAGGTAGGGGATTTTTCCGACCAGTCCGGAAAAGGTGCCGCGCCTCTCCAGGGCTATACCGGAGTTAGGATTGCGTGTGAACCCACCAACATGCATTTCGTAGATTACCGTTTTGGCGAAGGGGCGTTTCAGGGGAGCATCACCTTCCCAATCATAGGCATACGGGTCGCATGCCACGCTTTTCATGGCTGTTGCGGTATTGTCTCCTCGAGAGCTCGCTGCTTTTCTGCTGTAACCTTCGGGTACCACCAGAGCTTTTCCATAGGGATCGAGGAGTACTTTCCCCGGATCGAAACGAAGGCCACGCTTGGGATCGAATGGGCCATGGGCGCGGAACCCGTAAAGTTGTCCCGTTTGTAAACCCGGTACGAAAACATGCCAGTAATGATCGGTTTTGTTCCGTCCGGGATCAAGGGTGATGACCCTGGAGGGGCGCGGCGCAGCGGCATGGTCAAAAAGGAGCAGTTCCATGGATGTGCAGTTCTTGGAGTAGACGCTGAAGTTTACGCCGTTATGGTACGGTGTCGCTCCCAGCGGGTGGCTTTTCCCGGGGCCGACCTGTTCCATTTCTCCGGTCGCTGTCACATCCCGGTTTCCGGGCTTCTTGTCCTGCCTGTGATCAGCCTGACGGCAATGGCGGCCGAGAGTCCTGTCGCTTTCTCGCTTTTTTGCCATGGTATCAACCCTCGTCGGCATAAGGCAGGTTGCCTCTCCCGGACTATTTACCGGAGTGATTGCGCTTACAGCGGCTTTGCCTGCCAGATTTTCTCGCAGTATTCCCTGATGGAACGGTCCGAGGAGAATTTGCCCATACGCGCAACGTTAAGGATGGACATTCTCGTCCAGGCGGATTGGTCGGAGTATGTCATCGTGACCCGATCCTGGCATTCAAGGTACGACCGGAAGTCGGCAAAGAGCAAATACTCGTCATGATTCATGAGTGAGTCTAAAAGCGGCGCGAAAAGTCTGGTATCGCCTCCGGAAAAATGTCCCGAGGAAATGAGGTCGATGACCTCTTTGAGAGACTGGTCGGACTCGTAGTATTTCTTCGGATCGTATCCCCGTGCCCTGATATCCCGAACTTCATCGGCCTTCAGGCCGAAGAGGAAGAAGTTTTCCTCGCCGACCTCTTCACGTATTTCAATATTGGCGCCGTCGAGTGTGCCGATCGTCAGTGCACCGTTCAGAGAGAATTTCATGTTGCCGGTTCCCGATGCTTCCTTGCCTGCCAGCGATATCTGCTCGGAAAGGTCCGCGGCGGGATATATGTGCTGTCCGTTTTTAACGTTAAAATCAGGCAGAAAGACAACCTTCAGCCGGTCCCGGACGTCAGGATCACCATTCACCACGTCCGCCACCGAGTTAATGAGCTTTATGATCAGTTTCGCCATCAGGTAGCCCGGCGCTGCCTTGCCGCTGAAGATGAACGTTCGCGGGACCGTGCCGCTTTGGGGATTCCGTTTCAGCCGCAGGTATTGGGCTGCGATGTGGAGGACGTTCAGGTGCTGGCGTTTGTATTCGTGAAACCGTTTTACCTGGATGTCGAAAAGAGAGTCGGGATTAACGGTGATCCCGGTACGTTGCGCAATCAGGGCAGCAAGGTCATGCTTGTTCTCACGCTTGATCCGGCGCCATTCCTCATGGAACGACGCGTCTCCGGCAAGCGGTTCGAGACTTTTCAGTTCATCGAGACGGGTTATCCAGGCGCCGCCGATTGTCCTGGTAATAAGCTCAGAGAGTCGCGGGTTGATGAGCGTCAGCCAGCGACGGGGGGTAACGCCGTTCGTTACATTGTGAAATTTTTCAGGGAACATATCGTGAAAATCGCCCAGGACATCGCGCTTGAGCAGTTCCGTATGGAGCTCGGCAACACCATTTACGGCATGGCTCCCCACGCAGGCGAGATGCGCCATGCGTACATGCCGTTCACCCGATTCATCAATGATCGACAGGCGCGCCACCCGCTGTTCGTCATCGGGATACGCGGCCCGTACCTGTTTGAGAAAGCGGTGGTTGATTTCGAAAATGATTTCCAGGTGGCGGGGGAGCATTTCGCCAAAGAGCCGCAGGGGCCATTTTTCAAGTGCTTCAGGAAGGAGCGTGTGATTGGTGTAGGCGAACATGTTCCGGGTGGCTTCCCAAGCTTGCTCCCAACCAATTTCGTGGTCATCCACCAGGAGCCTCATCAGTTCCGCTACGGCAATAGCGGGGTGGGTGTCGTTCAACTGGGCCGCGAAATGCTTGTCCAGATGTCCCAACAGTTGACCGTACATGCTGCCGACACGGATCATGTCCTGAAGCGAGCAGGATACGAAAAAATACTCCTGGACGAGGCGGAGCTTCTTGCCTATCGTCGGCTCGTCATTCGGGTAAAGAACCTTTGTAATGGTCTCCGATTTGATCTTTTCCTCAACCGCGGCGAAATAATTCCCCACGTTAAAGTCCTGAAAGTCGAAGGATTCCACCGCTTCCGCCTTCCAAAGACGGAGCGTGTTGCAGGTGTCGCCGCCGAAACCCGGTATCGGGGTGTCATAGGGGATTCCCTTGACGACTCCCGCCGGAATCCAGCGTACCCGCAAATGTCCCTGCTTATCATACACATGCTCCGTTCGTCCGCCGAATTTAACCTCCTGGCAGAGCTCGGGGCGAACTATTTCCCACGGGTTGCCGAGTTTCAGCCACTTGTCGGTTATCTCAACCTGCCAGCCGTCTCGTATTTCCTGGTCGAAGATGCCGAATTCGTAACGTATCCCGTAGCCGATGGCCGGAATTTCCAGTGTCGCCAGGGAGTCCATGAAGCAGGAAGCAAGTCTGCCGAGACCGCCGTTGCCGAGTCCCGGCTCTTCCTCCTGCTCGATAATGTCTTCAAGTTTGTAACCGAGGTGCGCCATTGCCTCTCGCGCCTCATGGTAAATACCGAGGTTGAGAAGGTTGTTGCCGAGGTGGGGCCCTGGGAGGAATTCGGCTGAAAGGTAGCATACCGCCTTGAGACGGTCTTTTTGCAGAGCGTCTTTAATACGTTGAAAACCGGCAAACCAGCGGGTCAGCAGCCTGTCGCGGATCGAATAGGCAAGCGCCATGTAGAGGTCGTGTCGGGTGGCCATGGCCGGAATTCTTCCCTGGGCGTAATAGAGATGATCAAGAAAGGCCTGGGCAATAGACTCGGGTGACAAACCGGTACGGATGTCACGGTGTTCGTGTTCGGCATCGCCTTTTTTCGGTGTCTTCATAGTGATCTTCCTTGATTAGAAATGAGCAATACATTCAGGTTGGCGGCATAATAAGCAGAGGCGTGGTCGTGTGCATTATTCGAGTACAAGAATCATCAATGTGAACACACCCTGAAGTGTGGATTTACGTTCCACAAAGCATGCGAAGTTGCTTCCCGGATAGGGCCACCAGCACCAGGACGAACCTTTGACCTTCACTGTTGTATAAAACGGGAAATGTCAATTCACAGGCATTTGCCGCAAGCTGGTTTCGCCTGAAACCCATGGAGTCCAGGATCAGAGTTTCCTGCTCTCCCCAGAGATGTTCTTGGGGTCGCCCCAGGACTTCAGTCACGATATCAAGATAGATATCCAGTATACGATCATCGCTGCCTATTTCCCGTATTTGCGCCTCGATCTGCCTGATCTGCTCTTCAAGCCCTGCAATATTGTCGGTGTCGGGGGAATTTCCTTCTTCAAAACCCCATCCCCCCTTTTCAAGGACAGTGAGCTTGGATTGAAGGAGTGCCTGGCGTCGCTTGAGGTACTTGCGTTCAATTTTCGTTTTTGAAATTTGCTTGAGAGCGAATTTGAGGAGGTTGTCGTAAGCGCGCCGCATCAGCAAACGACGGGTTTGTTCCACGTTTCCCGAGGGGTCGATAAATCGATGGCATTCGAAACTTACTGTTTTTTGCGGAACATCACGGAGGACGATATCTCCCGACAACTCGGCGCCCAGTATTACATTCTCATTCATTTCCATGGCCAGGAGAGCGACGATTTGTTCAGGCAGAAGGGTTGTTTCCCGCAGAAAACTCGACAGATTTCGGTCAGTGGCGATTAGTCTCCTCATCTCATCCGAAGAAATGAAAAAAGCTTTGATCAGAGGGTTTTCGCCATAGGTCTGTGCATCAACGGTTATGGGGGGCGGCAGGTTGTCGACCAAAGCAATAACGTGATCTATGGCATGGATTACCGCCGGCCGCAGCTTTTTCCTGTACCCCGATACGCTTCGAAGCCATGGATCAGTTCCGTCTACCGCCCGCTCGATGGCCTGCTTGACAAGTGAATCCGGATAGCCGGCCGCTACCTCTCCACCTCCAAAAATGGAATGCAGGAGTCGTAACACATTTACCTCACGAGAAAAATCGTCTTACCGGTTTTCGGGACCATCGACGAACAACAGTTCAAATTTTAAGGCAAATAGTTCTTTTCACAAGCAAATGTCAAAAATAAATACTGGAAAAAACCGCAAGTTCGGTGTCTGCCAAGACAAAATTGTTGACTGCCGGACGATTTGATTCCATTATCAGCCTGTATCGTCGGATATCCAATGATGAGCGTCCGGTGAATAGATTTTGCCGTTGCGGCAGATCCATGAATTTAATCACTTTTCAGATATCGGCACAAATTGGAGGAGAAAAGATATCCAATTTGCATTCATACGGTATAATTTACTGCGTTCAATCGTAGTCCTCGTCAGTTGAATCACACCGAAAAAATTGCTCCGCAAATAAATAGCCGGGTGAGGTAACACCACTCGGGCATTACTATATTTACAGTTCTTACCGCCGGGCCGGCCATAGGTGTATCCATTTGCAAAATGGTTTCCGGCGGGAGGGGAGGTCGATATGCCAAACCTGTTTCAAGGATGGTCCAATGGTGGGCTGCGGCGGATTCGAGCGGTTTTGTCGCGTTCCTGCGCGGTTATTTCCTGTGCCGGCGTTCTTGCGGCGGTTTTATCCTCTTGTGCCAAACATGAAGAAACCAAGCCTGCAAAACATCCCATTGAAGTTACCACGGTGACGGTCACTCCCAAGGATCTTCCGGTCACCTTCGAATATGTGGCCCAGACGCAGAGCTCCCACGAAGTTAGTATCCATGCGCGCGTCAGCGGTTTCCTGGACAAGCGGGTATATGTGGAAGGCTCGACCGTAAAAGCCGGGCAAATTCTCTTTCTGATGGACAAAAAGCCGTTTCGCGCCCAGGTAGACGGTGCGGCGGCAGCACTTGCACGACAAAAAGCGGCCATGGAAACGGCACGATTGAATCTTGAGCGCATCAAGCCGCTTGTGGCCCAGGACGCCCTGTCGAAAAAGGACCTCGATGAGGCGACCGGCAGTTACGAATCGTCAGCCGCGGCGGTTGCGCAGGCAAAATCCCAACTCGAAACAGCTCAACTGAATCTTTCCTACTGCACCATTACCTCGCCCGTTACCGGCATAACCGGTGCCGCTCTCCAACAGGACGGCACATTCATCAACCAGCAGAACAGTCAACTCACCACCGTCTCGGCGCTCTCGCCCATGTGGGTTAATTTCAGCATCTCCGAAAACGAGATGCAGAGATTCCGCGATAAAATTGCCAAGAAACTCCTGATCCCTCCTCGTGACGGCAATTTTGAAGTCAGCATCATTCTTGTCGACAACTCCCCCTTTCCCCACAAAGGAAAGATCACTTTCGCCGCTCCTTCATATAACGCACAAACCGGCACTTTTCTCCTAAGGGCCAGCGTTGATAATCCGGAAGGAATTCTGCGCCCAAACCAGTATGTGCGCGCCAGGCTGAAAGGGGCCGTCAAGCCGGGGGCGATCGTCCTGCCGCAGCGGGCGGTTCAGCAGGGGGGCAAAGGACATTTCGTCTGGCTGGTGAACAAGGATGGCCTGGCCGAATATCGACCGGTAACCGCCGGTGAATGGTACGGCAACGACTGGATGATCGACGAGGGGCTCAGGGCCGGCGACCGGGTCGTTGTCGATGGAGGCATAACGCTGCAGCCTGGCGTTCCGGTAACCATAAAACAGTAGCAAAAAGTCTATTGATCCCGGGAGCGCGGCATGTTTTCAAAGTTTTTCATCGAAAGACCGATCTTTGCGATCGTCATCTCGCTGCTTATCGTCATCGCCGGACTCGTTTCCATGAAGCTGCTGCCGGTCGCCCAGTACCCGACCATTACGCCGGTGCAGATACAGGTGACGACCACCTACCCCGGCGCCGACGCCAAGACAGTCGGCGACTCGGTTGCGGCCCCCATCGAGGCGCAGATAAACGGCGTCGACAACATGCTGTACATGACTTCCACCAGCTCCGGTACCGGCAAACTGACCATCACTGTCTACTTTTCGCTCGACACGGACCCGGACATCGCCCAGGTACAGGTGCAGAACCGGGTGAATCTTGCCCTGCCGCAACTTCCCGAAGCTGTCACACAATACGGCGTATCGGTACAAAAGAAGTCTTCCAGCACCTTGATGATCATTGCGGTGACCAACAGGGACGGGCGCTACAGTCCGGAGTACGTTACCAACTATGCGAACGTGTACGTCCTCGACGCTATCAAAAGGGTGAAAGGTGCTGGCCAGGCGCAGATCTTCGGCGTTCCCGACCAGGCAATGCGCATCTGGATGAACCCGGACCGGATGGCTTCCCTCGGCATTACAACTTCCGACATCCAGAACGCTGTCGCGAAACAGAATGCCCTGTTCGGCGCCGGGCAGATCGGCCAGCAACCGAGTGACGCCAACGTGCAGCTGACGTTTCCGGTGGTGACCCAGTCCCCGTTTGCCAATCCTTCGCAGTATGAGGACATCATCCTCCGCGCCAGCCAGGACGGCAGTGCCATCGTGCGCATCAGGGATGTCGCCCGCGCCGAAGTCGGCCGCAGGCAGTATATCGACGACAACAAGCTGAACGGTTCGCCCGCCACGCCGATTGCCATTTACCAGCAGCCCGGCGCCAACGGACTCGAAGTCTCGAAGGCGGTGCGGAAAACCATGCAGGAATTGAAGCGTTCGATGCCTGAAGGCATCGACTACGTTATCGCCCTCGACACCACCGACTTTGTGCGGATCTCCATCAAAGAGGTTATCCACACGCTGTTCGAGGCAATCCTGCTGGTAGTGTTGGTCGTTTACCTGTTCCTGCAGAGCTTCCGCGCCACGATCATCTGTACGGTTGCTATCTTCGTGGCGCTGATCGGCACCTTTACCGGCATGCTCGCTCTCGGCTTTTCCATCAATCTGCTGACGCTGTTCGGTATCGTGCTGGCCATCGGCATGGTGGTTGACGATGCAATTGTGGTCGTCGAAAACGTTGACCGGAACATGATCCGGTTCAATCTCGCACCCCGGGAAGCAACCATCAGGGCCATGAATGAAATCGGCAGTTCGCTGGTCGCGGTAGTGCTGGTGATGTCATCGGTATTCATTCCGGCGGCTTTTCTTCCCGGTACCACCGGGCAGCTCTACAAGCAGTTCGCCATTACCATCGTCATTTCCGTGATGTTGTCCGGATTCGTGGCGCTCACGCTCACCCCGGCCATGTGCGCGGTCCTGCTCAAGCACACGCCGCCGCCGTCGCGTGGATTCTTTGCCTGGTTCAATCGTATCTTTGACCGCTTTACCCTGGCGTTCGGCAATGCCGTTACTCTCATGATCAAGCGGATGTCCGTGGCGTTCATAGTCCTTGCCGTGATGATCGCAGGGCTTGTGCAGCTGTTCCGGACGATACCGACCAGTTTCGTGCCCAATGAGGATCAGGGCTATGTATTGGCGCAACTCCTGTTGCCCGATGCGGCAAGCCTGCAGCGCACGGCGAAGGCCTCCGCCCGCGTCGACAGCCTGTTCGCCGGCAACCCCGCTGTTGCCAACCGGACGATCGTCAATGGTTTCAGTCTGCTTGACAGTCAATACAAAGCGAATGCCGCCACGTTCTTTGTCACCCTCAAGGATTTTGAGGAACGTTATGCCAGCATAAAACAGGCACGCAGGGAAAATGCCAAAGCCGTACTGCTCGGCGTTGCCGCCGGGGCACGGAACATCAAAGAATGTAAGGTGTTGCCGATTCCGCCACCGGCAATTCCGGGCATCGGCACTACAGGCGGTTTTGAATTCTGGATCCAGGACAAGGCGGGCGGCGATCCCGCACGCTTGTACGAACTCGCCCGGCAATTTATCGACAAGGCCCGGTTGCGGCCGGAACTATCCGGCCTCAATACGACCTTCCAGGCATCTTCACAGCAGCTGCGGGTTGATGTGGATCGGTCCAAGGCGGTGCTTTTGGGCGTACCGGTGGAGGATGTCTACAGTGCCCTGCAGGCCCAATTCGGCTCGATTCAGGTCAGCCAGTTCAACCAGTACAGCCGGGTATGGAACGTCATACTGCAGTCCGATGCGCAGTACCGGCGAAGCCCGGCGGATATCACCCGCTTGTATACCCGGTCCGGTACCGGTGACATGGTCCCCCTGGCTGCCGTGGTGACGACCCGGTATGATGCCGGACCTGATCTGCTGCCGCATTTCAACGGCTTTCCTGCCGCCCAGATCACCGGATCCGCCGCCGAGGGATTCAGTTCGGGTGATGCTATCACGGCCATGGAGTCGGTGGCCAACGAGGTGCTGCCCCAGGGATACGACTTTACCTGGTCAGGCATGGCTTACGAAGAGAAAAAATCCGGAGGGACCTCGACGACCGCCTTTGCCTTCGGCCTGTTGATTGTCTTCCTGGTCCTGGCCGCCCAGTTCGAGTCCTGGACGCTGCCGGGCTCCGTCATGACGGCCGTCCCGTTCGGCATACTCGGCGCACTGGCATTCAACTGGATGCGCGGACTCCACAATGATGTCTATTTTCAGATCGGTATGCTGGTGCTGATTGGTCTCGGCGCGAAAAACGCGGTGCTCAGGGTTACCTTTGCCGTCGACCTGCGCAAACAGGGCCTCTCGATCATGGATGCAACCATACGGGCAGGGGAAGAGCGGCTGCGGCCGATCATCATGACCTCGCTGGCGTTCATCTTCGGTGTGTTGCCGCTGGCGATCGCCACCGGCGCGGGAGCCAATGCCCGCCATTCCATCGGGACCGGCATCATCGGCGGGATGATCGGGGAGGCGACACTGGCCATGTTGTATGTTCCGCTCTTTTTCTATCTCTTTGACCGCTTGGCCGAAAAGGGACAAGAAGAAGCAGGAGCGGCGGGGCCGTCCGTGCCCGGTGGAAAGCACGAGGCTGATGCCGTGGAAAGAAGAAACCTCTGGCGGCGCTTGAAACAAATGATCCCTATTGCCGGGATCAGGCGCACGGGCGATCAAGACAACAAAGAATGATGGCTCCGGGCAGTATTTATTCAGGATGCCGGACAGGACATCCTCACGCTTTGTTCCGTAAATACCGGGCAAGTAACTTTCGAAAAGGACGCGACTGACATGCCGAGGTTAATGCTGGTACTCATTGCTGTTTCCCTGGCAGGCTGCATGATCGGCCCGGATTATCACCGTCCGGCAGTGGATATTCCTCATTCCTACCGTTATGCCGACGGAGAAGGGGAGAAAACCGCAAACAGCGTCTGGTGGAAGCAGTTTCGCGACCCTGTGCTTGATGAACTGATCGGCGAAGCGCTTGCGCAAAACAAGGATATAAAGATTGCCGCCGCCAACATCGAGCAGGCCGCCGGAGTGCTGAGCCAGGTCCGAGCTCCGCTCTTTCCGCAGGTTAGTTACGGTGGCGGCGGCGCCAGGAACAGGCTCAGCGAAAAGAGCGCGCTGCAGGGGGTCTCCGGGGTGGCCAATCCCCGGGATACTTTCCAGCTGTTTGCCGGCGCCACATGGGAAATTGACCTGTGGGGGCGCATCCGCAGGCTTTCCGAGGCGGCACGGGCCTCCATGCTGGCCTCCGTTGAAGCACGACGAGGCGTGATCCTGACCCTGGTGTCCTCGGTTGCGAGCAGTTATTTCCAGCTTCGCGGCCTCGACGAGCAACTGGCGATTTCCAGGAGCAATCTGGCCGCTTATGCCGAGTCGGTAAAGTTGTTTGAATTGCAGTACAAACATGGGCAGGTATCGAGGATGAATGTCGAGCAGGCGCGCACCCAGTATGAAACGGCAGCCGCTACCATTCCCCAGTTGGAGAGCCAGATCGTCGAGCTTGAGAATGCTCTTTCGCTGCTTCTCGGCAGAAACCCCGGTCCGATCGTACGCGGCAAGTCAATTGATGATCTGGCCATGCCGCGGGTGCCTGCCGGGATTCCCTCGCAAATACTTGAAAACAGGCCCGACATTCGGCAGGCCGAGCAGAATCTCATAGCTGCCAATGCCCAGATCGGCGCTGCTAGAGCACAGTATTTTCCAACCATTTCACTAACCGGCGACTACGGCTGGGAAAGCTCGAAGCTGTCCGGCCTGTTCAAGGGGGCTGCCCATACCTGGAGCTTTGCCGGGTCATTTGCCGGGCCGATCTTCACCGCGGGGGCAATTTCCGGTCAGGTCAGGCAGGCTGAAGCCGGACGGGAGGCTGGGCTCCTCGCTTACCAGTCATCCATCCAGAGTGCGTTTGCCGACGTGGAGAACGCCCTTTCCGCACGACGGAAGCTGATCGAACAGCTGGCCTCACAGGAGCGGCTGGTGAAGGCTTCAAGGGAGTACGAACACTTGGCGTGGTTGCAATACAATGGCGGTTATACGCCCTACAGTACGGTGCTGCAGGCGCAGCAGCAGCTCTTTCCGGCCGAGTTGAACCGGACGCAGACACGTGTCTCCGTCTTTATATCCCTGGTCAACATCTACAAGGCAATGGGAGGTGGCTGGATCAACGAGGCCGATAAACTGACTGACTTGCAACCGGCAAAGAAATAGCGGATAGCGGGCGCTAAACGGATTTTTCCAGGAGCATCAGCGCCGATTTACGGGAAAAGGTATGTCGGGAGGCGGTTCTTTTTTGTAACGTTCAGCATCAAAGGTAAGGTGTCATTTAAATATATCATAGCCAAGTGTAATGAGGAATCCGGACGTCCCGAGCAGAACAAACTGGGTACTTGATCTTTTGTACTTGTAACCGATTGCCGGGATGATCCCCAAACCTATGCCGTTGGCATTCACGGGAAGTTTGTTTTCATACGGTTCAAAGTAACCGATGATTGCTCCCGCGGTGATCTTGAGAAATAAATGGTTTTGCCTCGGGCCGAAGATCCAGCGTTTGCCGCCGTAGATATAACCACATGGCTGATAGTATGAGTTTTTGAAAAAGGCGCCGCCGACTTCCCATCGGGAGGCTGACTCATATTCAAGTGCAACGAACCAGGGATATTTATTGTGTTTGGTATCCTTGTCGTAATGAACCACATACGGGCTCAAGTGCAACGCCACCAAGCTTTCAGTTAATTCGCTCTCAGCCCCTGCGGTGAAAGGAACAAGGCAAAGGTATGCAGCCAGGCAAAATGCTGCGCATTTTATTTTTGAAAACGGGTTTTTCATTTGATTGACTCAAAATGTTTCATTGACTTTTTCCTTTCCCCGGATTTCGTTGTCTTCTTTTATCCTGCTCCTTGTTTGCCGTAGACACCTCCTTATCCCTTTTTGGATTTTTCGATATTTCTCTTGTAACATTAGAATTAAATTATCTTGCTTCCGTAAATTTTAATGGGAGATCGATTCTTCGTATATAACCCGAAAAGGAGTATAAATGGGGTAGTGCGAAATCGAATTGTCGTTGACTTCAACATGGTCTTTAGCCGGATACCCCTTTTCAGGCATCGAATTTCCTTTCACCAGACTATTCCAGCTTTGCTCCTACCCCATTATTGCCCCTTTTCGGGTTATTTACGATCCTTCGTTCATCGATAAAATTAGAACAATTTGAGACAGTTTAACAACTCCGGTCCGGTTGTGTCTTTCCTTCATGGTTCATGCGCGTGCCGAAGTTTAGACGTGCTGTTTGGATAAATCTTCCGATCTTTTCTGATCAAATAACAAGGTTGGATCGAGGTGGGAAATGATTGATACATCGAGTTTCAAGGGTTTGTGGTATGGGCCCGCGGTCTATTGTATTCGTGTTGCAGGTCGACTTGATCCTGCCTGGTCCGAACGCCTCGAGGGAATGAGTATTTCAATTACCGAGCAAAAGGGGCGGGGGACGATCTCGGAGCTTTCCGGTCAACTACCTGACCAGGCCGCGCTCATGGGGGTGCTCCAGGAACTTTACACCTGTGGCATTACCCTGCTCGGTGTTGAGTGCAAACCGGATAATATTGGTGACGGGAACCCCTGAATTATTGGTTCTCATGGGCTGAATAGTACCTCGTCTGCCTTGAGTTCCATCTGGACGTGTTGAGAACGTCGACCATTGCTCTTGCCATTTCGGTCGAGGAGGCACAGAAAAGATTTTTTGCATCGATTATTAAATGGCAGGGAATAAAGGAATGGCATCTTCGCACAACAACATTTCTTATCACGAGGGCCGTGCTTCGAGCAGAGGCATTCTCTGCTGGTATACTTTAATCAAAGAACCGGCAGAGGAGGGAGATTGTTATGAGATTGCTGCTGATGGTGTGTATTGCTTTGCTAGTTTCTTTGAGTGGGTGTGCAAACAGGCAGAAAGTTGCCGAGGAAGTGCTGCTGGCGAAAAAGTCAGGAAAGGAGGGAATAACGAAGGTATACCGGATTCCCGCGGCCCAGGCATGGGATATAACCAGGGCCGTTTTCCTGTGGGAAAAGGTTGATGAGATCGACGAACATCGCCTGGATAATTACGTGCTGGCAAGTTCCGGGATGCAAATGGTGGCCTTCGGCACCGTAATCGGCGTATGGATCGAACCGCTTGATACCTCATCGACCAGGATTACGGCCATTTCCAAGTTCAGGGGCGATTGTTGCCCGCTTACCCACCTGACGCCGAAGCGGTTTTTCGAGAAATTCGACAAGGGGCTCAAAATTAGCGAAAGCGGCAGAAAGTTGCCTATTGTAGCTCCGTGATTGGGTGAAAAGAGGGTCCATTTCCTGGACCGGCGCTCGGCCGATCCATGGAATGGGAATAACGGGCTGACGAGTGGCCGTAGTCTTCGTCCCAGAGAAACGCAGCGGTGTCAATAAAAGGAGGAAAATCACCATGAAACACGCGTTGATGATTATCTTGTTCTTTGTTGCTTCTATCACGCCACTTCGAGCCGGTGCGGTTACCGAAGAGGATTTCAAGGTTAAGGACACACAAGCGATCATGAACCTCTGCACCGTAACACCTGAAGATCCGGCTTACAGCTCGGCTATCCACTTCTGTCATGGCTATCTTGTGGGTGCCTATCACTATCATGTGGCTGAATCCGCGGGTGATGCAGGTAAAAGGATGGTATGCTTTCCGAATCCGGCTCCGACGAGAAATGAGGTTTTCATTATGTTCATCGACTGGGCCAAGGCACATCCGGAATATTTGAAGGAGATGCCTGTCGAGACGGAATTCAGGTTCCTGATCGAAACATGGCCGTGCAGGAAATAACCTGAAAGGGAAAGGAGAATGCCATGAAACAACTGGTGCTGGTTCCCCTTATGATCATGAGTCTGGTTTTCGGCGGCTGTGCGGGAATGACCCAGACCGAGCAGCGGACCTTAACCGGCGGCGCGGCCGGTGCGGCCGGTGGCGCGATTATCGGGGCAATCGCCGGCAATGCCGGTTTGGGCGCGGCTATCGGTGGCGTGGCCGGGCTGGCGGGAGGGTTCCTGTATGGCAAACATAAGGAAGCAGAGCAGGAAGCCTATCAGCGCGGCTATCAGCAGGGCAAGCAGAACAAAAAATAGTGGAGTGGACAGGAGTTTTTACCAAAAGTGGTTCGTTTTTCGGAGAGCATGGCGGGAATTAGTGATGCAGTTTCAATGGGGCTTCGGCATAATCGAAGCCCCATTGAATTTTGCCGGGCACGTGTTTACCGCTCCTCTGGTATTTCGACTTTCGTCCAACCGGGACCGGGATCGAAGAGCTTCATGTTTTTTGCAATTTCCGCGGTCTTCTCACCCAAATCCTTCTGATATACCACGCCGTCGTGATTCACGATGAAGGTCATGATCCCTGAGGCGCCGTAATGCGCAGGATAAGCGACAACCGCGACTCCCCCGAGCAGATGATTCCTGACCAGGTAGTCGTATGCTCCTCCGGCGGCATTCTTGCCCTGGCCGGTCAGCAGTCGGTAAAAGTAGCCATGGTAGGGCGTCGGTCCTTTCGAGTCCTTTTTGTCGCCGTATCCTCCGGCTTTGGCCTTGACCACCAGTTCACCGAGAGGGCTTGGTGTTTCGTTCCCGGTTGTCTGCCAGTACAGTCCGTTCTTCTTGCCCGGTTCGCTGAAGAATTTGGCGGCATAGTCGTGGAGGCCGTTGCCGTCATAATCATCCATTGCATATTCACGCTGGGCATCGATGATGGCCAGGCAGGTCTGGATCGTATCGAATTCATTCCTGCCGACCCGGCGGTTCAGGATCTCCTCGAGCCCGGCTTTGGTATCGAACCGCCACCGGTTTTTTTTCGCGACAAGCGGGATGGGGAAGGGCCACTCACTCTTGCCGATAATGACAAGAACTTTGCTTTTTCCCTCCCGCTCCAGCCGTTGTGACTCTTCGTAGTGCGCCAGGAAACGATCCCGGGCCTGGCGATCGGCAACCGGATCGCCGGAAGAGATCAATTTCTCGCTGTCCGGCCCGAGAATGGCCTTGAGAGAAGTCATATCGTTTTGTTTCAAGGACTCTATCAGTGCCTGTACCGCTTTTTCAGGTGATTCAAAAGATTTCTGTTGTATCGTTGCAGCGGAAGCCGGCATGGACAGAAACGCTGCCGTGAAGATGATGGCCAGCCGGGCAACTATTTTCAGTGCAGGGTAACAGCAGGCTTTTCCTCGAAGCATGGATTGCATCTTTATGTCCTCCTTTTTGTATCACGTGCAAACGCGGCGTCATTGGGAATTCAAAGAGTAGTTCGTCCGTAAATCCTGTTTTCTCATCTGCGGCGGCCGCCGCTGCGGGCGCCACCGAAGCTGCCTGATGAGCCTCCTCGAGACATGCCCTGCCGGCTGAAACTGCCCCGATTGCTGAATTGCCTTGCTGATGCGCCGCGATCCATTCCCTCGAAAGCACTCGTTCCGCCCGAAAAGTCGCGTTGGCTGCGTTGTGAAATATCTCTCTGTCCGGTACTGGGCCGTTGCATGGTATCAATGCCGCGCCTGTCCGTTTGTCCCGCCGCGGGGCGGCCGAGGTCCTTGTGTGGATACTGGACATGGCCACGATAGCTTTCCCGTGACCTGACAGCCGTGGGAGACGCTCCCTTGTTATAGCGAGTTGCAACGGCCTGGTTATTATAGGCGACCCCTTTTCGGTGAGTTGGGTTATGCTGCCAGGCGCCGCTTCCCCTGCCGCCCTGATAATGGTTTATATAGGCGTTGCGATTGATGTTCCTGTTAATATTGATGTTCTGGTTGATGTTGTAGTTAATGGAACCGTGCCCCCAGTTGCAGTTGCCCCAGGCGTAGCCCCATGCGGCCCCGATTGCCACGCCGGCGGCAAACGAAAAGAAGGCCGTCGTGGCCACGTACCCCGGCGGATAGTAATAAACCGGCGGATAGGCCGGATAGGCCCAGGTTCCGTACACTACGGTCGGATTGTAGGTGGGGACGTAAACCACCTGCGGAGTCGCCGGCTGGATGATGATGGTTTCCTTTTCGACGATAACCTTCTGTTCCTTGGTCGTCTTGAGGTTGCCGGCCGCATTGGCCTTCGCGCGAAGGTTCTGCACCGCTCTCATAACGTCTTCCTGTTGTGCCAGGAAGGCATCGCCGAGGTTTTGCGTCCAATCGAGCTTTTCGCTCATCATGGCCAGCACCTGGGGAAAATTGACCAGGGACTTCACGCTCGGATCCCATGATTGCTGCTCCAATGCGGAGGTCAGCGCATTCCCTTTGAGGCCGCTGTTCTGTTTGATCCAGCGGTCGGCCTGGACGACCTCGATGGGATAGGTTGATGCGATCAGGATCTGAACCAGAACATCATCGGGATAGAGGGCAATGGGGGCGAGGATCTGTTCCAGTTGGCCCTGGCTGAAAGCCTGCTTCCCTGATGGTTCCTGGGCAAGCAGACCGGCAGGAAAAGTAAGGAGCAGGATCAGTGTTGCTGCAATGAGTTTCATAAACCTTTTTATTCGTTTCATTGGCCCTCCCTCCGTTTTTTCGATGTTCATGAGTAGTTAATTCAAACTTTAACTGCGAAGAGACTTCAGTAAATAACCCGAAAAGGGGAAAAAAGGGGGTAGGAGAAGCATGAAAAATAATTTTTTCAACCAGCATGTCGAAATGAAGAAAACCCGCGGATTATCTTGCGGGAATGAGACCGCGTTCTTGAGCGATTTCGACAGCTTGACGGCGCCCCTTGGCGCACAGTTTGCGACAGAGATTGGCCGTGTGCTTCTTTACCGTTTCTGGAGAAATATACAGTTGACAAGCAATTTCTTTATTTGAAAGGCGTTGCTCGAGCAACAGCAAAACGGACAATTCACGATTGCTCAATTCTTTTGCGTTGAACGATTCCGATTGTTTTAGGATTTTGGATTGCCGGTATTCATCAGGAGATTCGTCTGATATTTCTTCTGTATTCTCCTGGTTCCCAAAAGCATCCAGGAGACGGCGCAAATATGAATTGGCCGGATTCTTATCTTTCAGAATACCGAGTAATTCCGCCATGCGTTGACCAAGATCAACGAAGGTTCTGATGAAACCATGCGGCTCGGCCAGAAGCAATGCCTCTTCGAGTGCCCGGTGCGCCTCCTCGGGGCTCCCGGCCTTGTCATGGGCCAGGGCTTTAAGGGCAAGGAACTTGATGATTTGAGGACGGTTATGATGTTTTTTCGCACGATTGAGACTTTTTACGATGGTTTGCATGACTTCACTGCACTCTTCCGGTTCTGTATTGCCGAGGAAGTACGCGGCCTTGGTCAGGGAGGGTATTTCTATCCAAAACCTGTTGCTGTCGGTGCCCGGTTCGCATTCCAGCGGTACAGTCACCTTCTTTCCGGTAAGAACGGCCAGCCTGGTTTCAAATGAGTCCGAATACTTCATCGAGAAAGGATCTCCCGCCTTGACGGCAAAGACTCGCGCCAGATCGGCATATTCCCAGGACTTGTCAATCTCTCCCTTTGCCTGGAACACAAGAGCGGATCCCAGGAGCGCATCGTGGTATAACCGTGTATTTACGAAATAGCGTTGAGCTTCGACCGCGGAGAAATGTTCGGCGGCGCTCTCGATCAGGTTTTGTTCGTAGTCAACGTAGCCAAGAAAATAGGGCGCATACGTAAGCCAGTATTCCGGCATGAGGATAGTTTTAGACAGCAGGATCATTTGATTCGCGGCAGAACGGACAGCATCGAGATTTCCCGAATAGAGGTGAATAGCCGACCTGGCCATCAATAATTGGCTTGCATTTCGGCACCCTTTCGAGCAGTCTTCCGAAAAGGAATCTTCCAGCAGAAGCAATGCTTCTTCGTGACAACCGCTGATGGCGAGACAGCCCGCTGTATACATTACCATCAGGAAAAACGCGAATTCATGTTCCTTCGGAAGGGATTGCCGTGCTTTTGTGAGAAACCGGAGTGCCTGTTCATCATCTCCCTGCCAGTACAGTAAATAGCCGCGCAGCAACTCGATGTCGCCATGCAGACTTTGCCGTCTTTCCGCCGGAACCCGGCAGGAAGGGCTTTGCAACAGATCGAACGCCTGATCCAGTATCTGATCGAGGTTGATAAGATTCCACTGGAAAATTTTCCAGTAGGCATACGCCACCAACAGGGCGGGTTGGCTGCATTTAGCTGATTCGGGAAACAATGAAAGCAGGCGAAAAAGCGTTCTCCGGGAAAGATCCTTGTCGATAATCCTATGGAAGTGTTGTTCCAGTACTTCCGTCGCGGCATCAATATCATCGGCAAAGAGGAAGTAACGGATTGACTCCTCGATCAAATCCTTCTCTCTGAACCATTGCGCTGCCAGCTGGTAAATCCGCTTTTTATATTCTTGGGGCAGGTTTGTCTTGTGGTGGTGTCGCAGAAGATTCTGAAAAAGATGGTGGTAACGATACCACTGTCGTTCATTGTCCAGGGGAGACAGAAAAAGATTTTCCCGTTCGACACAATCAATTGTGACCTGGCTTTTGCGCTCTTCAGGACCATATTCCAGTATAATATCGCACAGACTGGCGCAAAAACGGTCAAACAGTGCCGTGACGGCAAGAAATTTCAAGGTATCCGGAGATAGCTTGGTCACGACTTCATCCATGAGAAAGTCGACGATCATGCGGTCGCTGCCGGAAAAATTCATTGCCGTCTGTTCCGGATGTTGGGATTCCGCAAGAGATACCTGCGCCAATTGCAGTCCGGCGGGCCAACCCTCGGTCCTTTCCTGCAGCAAATCCATGATTTTTGTGTCGAGATGCCTTGGTGCGTATTGGCTGAAGAATTCACGGGTTTCCTCCCGTGAAAAGCGCAAATCCACGGCACGCACCTCGGAAAGCCATGATCGTGCCCTCCAGAGGCCCAAAGGCCAAGGCGGGTCCATGCGGGTAAGGATGACCATGTGAAGGCTGTCCGGCAGGTTCCGCAGTATTGTGACGACAACTTCCTGAACTTCGTGTGAGGTGATGTTCTGGTAATCGTCGAGAACGACAATAATTGAACAGTCCAGTGTCGCCAATTTTGAAACTAGTGCGCTTGCCAGGTAATCGGAAGGCGGCATTTTCGGCGTCGACAACAACCGATTGATGTTCTGGCCGAATTTCGGAACCAAAGTTCTGACTGCGGCAACCAGGCATCTGATGAAAATTTCAAGGTCATTGTCGTCTTTGTCGAGAGACAGCCAGGCCGAGAGCTCCTGTCTTAAGGCAAGCCATTGGACGGCCAGGGTCGTTTTGCCGAATCCGGCAGGCGCCGACATGAGCGTCACACGTTTCTGCAATCCTTCATCCAAATGAGCAATGAGCCGTGATCGCCGGATCAGGTTCCTGCCCGGCAGGGGAGGACACAGCTTGGTGTCGCTTATGAAATTCTGAAAACGCCTGGGCATACTTCCGGTACGCCTCCGATATTTGAAACTACTTTTGCCTGGAAATCCGACCTGATGCATCTTTTCGAAGGTGCCGGTCAGGATCTCTTGGCGATTATTGCGTGGTTTGTTGCAGGCTTGGTTAAGTATCAAAAAACTCTATCACTTATCATTGGATATGCAATCATGTTGCCATTGTCATAACCTTCCGACACACTGGTGTACACATATCTCAGTGCTCACTACCCCATTTCTTACCCTTTTCGGGGTATTTACTAACATTCTATCCAGATTATTATTCTGAATGATAAATCAACAATTCCAGCATATTTACCATTGCTGACAATGAAATCACTTGCCGGATAACAGGGAAGTGACAAGAGCAAATCTCGACTAAACCAGGGCAACCTGTTTTGCCGGTGAAGGGACGATTATGCACAACTACTGTCGATTTTTGGGGGCGCTGATTTCAATAATGTTCAGCATCGTGACCGTTGTAAGAGCTGCTGAACCCGGCCTGCAGGAAAGCAACACCGACTTGGCGAAAAAACTGACCCTTACATACTTCCCATATATCGGACGACCATCAACGTTTTCGTTATCGCAGGTGGAGACTTTACACTATCTCGCGCTATACTTGGCGTGAAGAAAGAGTATCTTAACCAAGAATGGAGGCATCATCATGAAAAGCACGGTTCAGGCATTAACCCTTATGGCGGCAGTAATCATGGTTTCCGCGCTGGCAGGTTGCAGTGGAAGCATGCATGCGCGGAATGTCGATCTGAAGAACGCCTTCCTGGTAAACCCCTCGATGTACAAGGAAGGGCCAAGCGATGGGTCACTCTATCGTTATGTGAAACCCGGCTTGGACATCAAGCAGTATTCCAAGATACTTGTCGATCCGGTACTAATCGTTAAGGAAGCAGAGCTCGACGAAGGGCAGCGGGAGAACTACCAGAAACTGGCCGATAATGCCTATATCTACCTGACATCGGAGCTGGGCAATGACTACGAAATCGTGAAGAAACCCGGACCGGGCGCCATGAGGCTCCAGTTTGCCATTATTGATGCGGACAGTTCGAAGCCGGTCCGTAATCTCCTTTCATCCGCCAGCCCCATCGGAATCGGTGTCGGCGCGGTTACGTACGGCGTTACGGGCAAGCCGTCGGGCGTTGGGGAAATCACCGTTGAAATGAAAGTCACTGACGCAAAGTCCGGTGACCTTCTGGGAGCGGCCCTGGACCGTCGCGTCGGCGACAAGAATCCGGTGGGAATTATCGATACCTGGTACAACGCCGACGAGGCGCTCCAGTACTGGGCCAAACAGATTCGCTTCGTCTTGTGCAGGGAGCGGGGCGGGGCCGGATGCGAAAAGCCGTAACGTCGGATGTATTGCTGGAAAAAATGGAACCCCTGTGCAATACAACAAAGGGACTTTTGTGCCGCAGGTCCCTTTGTTGTTAATTGATATGATTCCGGCTCAGATATTTCCTGACAGGATGCTCTTCACCAAATCGCTGGCTTCCTTGCCGTCGTAGCATCCCGCATGATGGGCGGATATCGCCTTCATTACCTTTCCCATGTTGGAGGGTTGCGCATCGATGCCTTCGGCCGCCATGACTTTGCGGATGGCATCGATGAGCGCGTCGCCGGTCAGTTGCGAGGGGAGGTATTCCGTGAGGATATCGATCTCCCGCTGAGCATCTTCCTTGCCGGCTGCGGAGCCGGCTCCCTTCTTGAACGCCTGCAGGTTTTCCCTGGCGTTGTCGATGAATTTCTTCACGAACCGCACTACACTCAGATCGTCCGGTTGCTTTTCGTCCTTGCAGGCGTCCGCGATAAGCACGCCGAGCAGGTTCTTCTTTTTGTCGTCCTTCGCCTTCAGTGCCTTGATCCTGTCTTCACGTATCGTATCGATGAGCATGGTTTTACCTTTCCCTGGAATAGTATGATGAGTGTTTGCGGCATCAACGATCGGATTCGCAAACTGCTCCTTAATGACTGCTATATTTCTACAGGTTCATAGCGTCATACTACTGTGGGAAATCTTTCCAGACAAGATAAATTCAGTTGTAGTTGTCTCGTTACTTGTGAAATTGTCATACCAGTCGACCCATGTCGGGACTGTAGCTTTCGGCAAATGACCGGGTATACTTTGTTACGATAGTATGCCTTGTTGCCGTCTTGTTTTGGCTTGTTTTATTCTGAGGAAATGGAAGTGAGAAATCCTTCGGGCGCCGATACCTTTTTATGTAAATCGTGCCGTGATAAAGGTTGGTGAACTTCCCGAACTGCGTGAGCGGCTCAATTTCCTGAGAGGTTCATGCAAGAGGTAGCGCCGGCGAAACGGAAAGGTAGATGCAGGTTTAGCGGAGTATTGCCGTGGAGGAAAAACAGTGAATTCGAACAGAAGCGAACCATACGATATTACCAGGACAACACTGGAAGTATTGTTCATATGCCTGCTGATCGCCGCGGGCTTCTGGACCGTTCGTCCTTTTCTGACCTCTTTTGTCTGGGCGCTTATCATTGTCGTTGCCACCTGGCCGGCAATGCTGAAAGTACAGGCTTTTCTCCGCGGAAAACGGTGGGTCGCGGTGACCGTCATGTCGCTCGTTTTGCTGATGCTGCTCATTGTCCCTCTCATGTTCGCCGTAACAACAGTTATCGATAGATCAGACGCAATCATGGAATGGATCAGGTCGCTTTCCAACCGGACCATTACCGATCCGCCTCCCTTGATGGAACGAATTCCTGGTGTCGGCCCATGGCTTGCCGAGAAATGGCGGCACGCCGCATCGGCAAGCTCCGATGAGATATCGGCACGGCTCGTCCCGCTTACGAAAAAAATTATTTCCTGGTTCATCAGCCAGGCAGGGAATGTCGGCGTGATGTTTCTTCATTTCCTGATTACCGTAATCATTGCCGCAATCCTGTATGCGAAAGGAGAATCGGCCTGCAGAGGTGCATTTCTCTTGGCCCGCAGGCTTGCCGGAGAGAATGGTGAAAAAACCCTGGCGCTTGCCGCACAAGCAATTCGGGGAGTCGCCCTTGGTGTGGTAGTAACGGCGTTGATCCAGACAATCATAGGAGGGGCGGGCCTCGCCATCGCCGGTGTCCCCGCCTGCATGCTTCTGACTGGTATCATGTTCATGTTCTGCATAGCGCAGATAGGTCCCGCACTGATTCTTGTCCCTTCCGTCATTTGGATGTACTGGTCGGGACAAACGCTCTGGGGAACCGTCCTGCTGGTATTTTCGATTGTTGCTTGTACCATAGATAATTTTGTTCGACCATTTCTCATCAAAAAGGGGGCAAATCTGCCGATTCTTCTTATTTTTGCCGGCGTTATCGGAGGACTCGTCGCGTTCGGCATCATCGGGCTTTTCATCGGCCCGGTCGTGCTTGCGGTTATCTATACGCTGCTTCAGGCATGGGTTAACGAAAACGCGCCGGCAGCGGAAGAGAGAATCATTCAATAACCCGAGTGAAGATCTATCTTTTTTCAGCGTGAAGGGCTGATGGCGTGAATAAGTTTGCAGGACTCGAAGATCACAAAGATAAGCTCTGAAGGAAATTTCCTCCTGTCCATAGCCGGCGAGGATTACCAATCGAATTGCATGGGGTTGCCATGGACATCGAAAAAACCAAGTTTTCCAAATTTTACCGCTGGAAACCCGTTCGGTTTGTCCAGCTCTTTGTTTTTATCGTCGTGGTCATGCTCCTGTCGCCGATCCTGAAAAGAACACCGTTGCTGATGGTCATCCTGGCGGCATTCTTTCTCAACATCCTGATCGTAACCCTTTCATCAGCGGGTTACAGCCCGCGACGCTTATGGCTTCTGCTGCCGGTATGGCTGATAGGAACACTGCTGGATAGTTCGGAGCTTCTGGTAAAAGACCCCGCGGCATCGCACCTCATGACGGTTGCATCGGAACTGGTCAAGACCCTTCTCCTGACGATATGCGTGGTTATGATCCTGCGCTACGTGCTTAAGAGCAAAGAGGTTACCCTCGACACCGTTTTCGGAGCACTGGTTGCCTACTTGCTGATTGCTTTTGCCTTTGCATCCCTGTACCGGGCAGTGGCGGCAATTGAACCGGCAAGCTTCAGTATGCCGGCGAGGGTGGAAGGCGTGCATGGACTTTCGGCTGGTTTTGATTTCAGCTATTTCAGTTTTGTCACCATTGCGACACTCGGATACGGCGACATTGTGCCGAGACTGCCAGCAACGCAGATACTGGCAATACTGGAAGCGGTGATCGGCCAGTTCTTCATGGCCGTAGTGGTCGCCTGGCTGGTGAGCGTATTGGTGGCGGGGCGCAAGAAAGGTTCTTAGGTCAGGAAACGACGTTAATACAAAGAGACAGCTGCCCGGCATGGAGCAACCCGCCAATGCGGCGGAGATCGCTGTCCAGGCTGTGTTTGCGGTGCACTGTCCTGCCTATTCTTCCGATTCCGCGTTTACCAATTCCACTCAGAGAAAACTTTTTATTTCCTGACTACCATGACAGCAGAACGGTAACATTGCACTGACCACGATTACGAGCACTGTGGCGACGAAGAAGATGAGACGGAGCCTGGTGTTCATGCGCGGGGCCACCTGGTGCCGGGGATTATGTGTGATTCCCGGTGCCGATCATGGTTCCGGAAAAGTAATGGAGGCTGTGACGGCCGTTTTCATCGGGTTCCATTACCTCTTCAGTGAGGTGATATGTTGTTGATGGTTCAATTCTTTCATGGATTCACCTGAAGCGGGCGCGTAAGCAACAACAATAACTGATTCGTACATGAATACCTCGGAAAATGGGGAAAATTTCAGAGCACAACCACTAATCCGACGTTTAACAGCCCTCAACGAAGAAAATTATCTTCAGAATTAATGAAATTAGAAAACAGTGAGTAGTTTGGTATAATTGTTTGATAACACCACCACTCATATGAAATAGAACGAAGTCCTGATAGCCGGTAGTTGCCGGCTATACGGGTATTGATACGGAAAATCAGAATAAGAAAACCAGTGGCTTCCGATTTGGAAAACGGAGATTTTTATCCTGGCAAGAAACATTTGCCGGCATGAGCTGCCCGCATGGTTAGACCTTTGGTCGAATCAAAAGACATCCTTTCCGGCCGGAAACAAGTTAGATGTTGTCGTGAAGGGTATAGATATGATAAGTAGCATTGCTGAGGCCATATGATGAACAGTATCAAATTTACAGTGAACAAAGATCTTGAAATCACGGCTTTCAGCCTGTTGCAAGATGACGTTCGGGAAAAGACTCAGGATGATTTCCTGGGGATTCCCTACAATCACGTTTTTCCGAAAATAATCGACGACGATCGTGATGCAATCGAAAAAGTCCTTTCTGACGGCTTGCCGATAGTAATTAATGATTATCGTTTTGCCTCTTTTTTTGGTGAGATAATGGTAAACATTAGCGTCCGTCCGCTTCATGATGAAGCGCGGAACGTTGTCGGAGCGGAGGTTTTATTGGAGCACAGCAATGATTGTAGTGTTCTTATGGACCTGCAGCGGGAGCACTTGCTGATCAGCATCGGGAAGAATTCCGCGGCTCTTGCCCATGGTGTCAGAAATCCGCTCAATGCAATTAAAGGAGCCGTAGTTTATCTTAAAGAGAAGTACGGAAAAGAGTCGACCCTGGTTGATTTCGCCGAATTGATTGAAATGGAGATTTCAAAACTTGACCGGTTTATCGCCGGATTTCTCAGTACCTCACAGCTGGAACCGAAATTTGAACGTGTCAATATCAATGAGTTGATCCAGGAAATACTTACTTTGGGCAATTTTCAGGCCTGTAATAAAAAAGTTGCTTTCATCGGTGAATTCGGCGATGTGCCCGCAATAAAAGCTGATCCTTTTCAGATCAAGCATGCGATTATGAATATTGTTAATAACTCCTTCGATGCTACCAACAGCGGCGGTTCAGTTACCCTTAAGACCGATATGGATCGGCGTGACGGGGACTCATTCGTATCAATTGAAATTACCGATACCGGCAGAGGGATGTCGCAAAGAGGCTCTGCCGTGGATCCGTCTGTTCACCAAAAGGATCGGAAAAAAGAGGGCAGGGGGTTCGGGTTGTTCATTACCCGTGAAATAATCCAGTATCATGGCGGACATCTGGAAATTTCAAGTAAACTGAATGCCGGAACCAAAGTCAAGATACTGCTGCCGGTCCGCGGGCCTTCATCCTGATGGCCGGTCCGCGGAATCTTCCGGTCAAAACCGGATGTTTTTTCTTGTTCGGATGAGGTGGACCGGAACCGGCTCATAAAACCGTCCTTATCGACTCGAAGTTTCTATCGTAACATCGACCTCCGGAGGTTCCCATGCCGGGAAAAGCAGAAGGGCGAATTCTTCTCGTTGATGATGAAGTAAATGCCTTAAAAGTCCTCTCCGCGATCCTGAGAGAGGAAGGATACGAAACTTTTGAAGCACAAAGTGTCGACCATGCTCAAAAGATTATTACCGGCAGCGATATTGATGTGGTAATCACCGATTTGAAAATGCCGAACCAGGACGGCATGCAATTGTTTGAACATGTAAAGCTGCATTTTCCCGAAATACCGGTTATTATTCTTACGGCTTATGGCTCGGTCGAGTCTGCCGTCCATTCAATAACCCATGGTGTTTTCTACTATTTCATCAAGCCGCCGGATTATAAAAAACTGAAGGGGATTCTTGCCAGGGCAATAGAACAGCGTTCCCTGAAAAGAGAGATCGCGGTTCTGAAAAATTGCCTGGCCGGCGGGCGTGAATCTGACCGGATAGTCGGCTCTACCGCAGGTATCGTAAGAATTTTCGAGATTATCGATGCCGTGAAAGACTCGATCTGCAATGTGCTTATTTGTGGCGAGACGGGTACCGGCAAAGAGATGATTGCCAAGGCTCTTCACTTTCAAAGTGTCCGCAAGGATAAACCTTTTGTGGCGGTCAACTGTGCCGCGATGCCCGCTCCTCTTCTCGAGTCGGAACTGTTCGGGTATGAAAAAGGAGCGTTCACGGGGGCGCATTCCAAGCGAATAGGGCGTTTTGAAGACGCCGCGGACGGTACGATATTTCTGGATGAAATCAGCGAACTCGAGCTGATGCTGCAGGCAAAGCTCCTCAGGGTTCTTCAGGAAAAGGAAATCGAGCGGGTGGGAAGCAACCGCAAGATTCGCGTTAATTTCCGACTTGTCTGTTCTACGAACAAGGACTTGAAGGCCGAAGTAGACAATGGCGGTTTTCGGGAAGATCTCTACTATCGTATCAATGTCGTTTGCATCAAATTGCCGCCGCTCCGTGAAAGAAAAGACGATATCTCTCTTCTGAGTTCCACGTTCCTGAGGGAGTACTGTATTCGGGAAAACAAGTCTTTGGAGATTTCTTCCGAAGTAATGGATCTGTTTAACAGCTATCCCTGGCCGGGAAATATTCGACAGCTCAAAAACGTCATCGAGCGTGCCGCCGTGCTGGCAAAGGGGCAAATGATTACGGTTCGAGAGCTGTCTGATGAGCTTCGTCAATTTGCCGGCGTGGGCAGTGTTGTTTCGCAGAAAATAATCAGGCCGCTTCGAGAATTGGAGCAGGAGGCGATCCTGAATGCATTGTCCGAGTGTCGGGGTAATAAATCCAAGGTTGCCGAGATGCTCGGTATTTCTCGCAAGGCGCTCTATAAAAGATTGCGTGAAATGGAGCTGTTCAAAGTCTGAGCTGTACGTAAATTGATCACCAAAAATGTTTCTAAAAGAAACACAAAATCCCACCAAACCTATCTATTTTAATGATGTTTTTTAAAAATGTGTCTAAAGGTAACAATAAGGTTGCACTTGAGTTTACGAGGTTTTTTTACGAATTGTTGCCAATGGACACACTTTGATGGATTTAAAATCAGCAAACCCACCTTTCCTGCCGCACAGGTAAAATACCTTTTCGAAAAAATCTCCAATAACACAAAACATAAATAAAGCCTGTAAATAGTTAAGCGATCGGAAAACGTAAAAAGTCGTTTTCAAACAGCTTCTTTTAAAGATGTGCAGAGAATTGAATTGTTGATAAGTTATATAGGGTTAATGAAAGCGGTGCCTTTGGCACCATCATTGCTCCTTTTTATATCGTCATGTCGAAAAAAGCAAATATTCACATAATTGACGAAACGGGTTTCTCCTACATCTGCTCTTCTATCCTTAACGAAAGAGGGTACAGGTCCGAGTTGTGTACCCGGTGTGATCATACGCTCACCCAAAGAGTGATTGGGAGCGCATCTCTCCTGATAGCGAGCTATCCATACGGGAAATCCTTCCTGGAAAAGTTCAGGGGGTTGGCGTTGCCCATTATCATCCTTACCGATCATGTGAGTAAGGAGTTGATTGAAATCCTCGAAGAACTTGAAAATTCATACTGTATGGTAAAGCCTATTGATTATAATCGGTTAGCCCTGCTCGTAGAAAATATTGTACAAAATGATGCTTTGCATCTGGGGGGGTATGAAATTGTCTAGAAGATTCTTCTTTATCACTTTGATACTGTTCGTTTTCTTTGGATGTGACGCCAAGACAAAGGACGAACTCTACGCAGAGGGCCTCAAGCAGATGCAAAAGGGTAATCCCAATGGCGCAATCGTTTTGATGAAAAATGCGCTTGAAAAGGATCAGAATTTTCTCGATGCCCGTTATCAGCTTGCCACCGCCTATAGAGCGACCGGAAAACTAGAGCAGGCGGAGAAGGAATTTCAGAAAGTCCTGCGGCAAAGCCCGTCGTATCCGGGACTGAAACTCAGCCTTGCCAGGCTCCACACTTCCCTGAACAAGCCCGACCTGGCGATTTCCGAAGCGGAGGAAATCCTCAAGGGAAATCCGGGTTCGGCGGAGGCACTGGAAACGATCGGCCTTGCCTATGGTCTCAAGGGCAACCCGAGCGAAGCGGAGAGCTATCTGCTCAAAGCGCTGAAGGCGAATCCGGATATGAGCGCGGCAAAGGTTCAGCTTGCCGCTCTTTATGCGTCGACCGGGCGGACTGATGATGCAAGGAGGCTTGTTGGCGAAACGCTCAAGAAAGATCCGAAGGATCTCAAGGCGAACTACCTCCTTGCTTCTATTGAAGCCTCGGCTGGAAGACAGGACAAGGCGATTGAGATTTATAACCATATCGCGGAATCATACCCCAGCGATTCCCAGGCGCTTTTAAAGGCCGGCCTTCTCATGCTGGGCAAAGGGGAAAGCGATAAGGCAAAAAAGACAGCCGACCTGCTGGTCAGGAATTTTCCCAAGCGACCGGAAGGTTATTTTCTGCGAGGGATGGTTTACTACCAGGGCAAAGAGTATAAAAAAGCGATCGTCGAGTTGCAGAGCTCTCTCAAGATCGGGGTTGCACCTCAAACGTATTATTACCTGGGTCTCTGCTATTTCCAGAACAAGGAATTGGAAACAGCACTCAGCCAGTTCCAGAAAGTTCTTGACTTCAATCCTTCTTTCATTCCCGCCAGAGTCATGGTCTCAATGATATTGCTCAATCAAAAGCGGATCGACGATGCGATTGCCGAAGCAAGAAAAGTTCTGCAACAGGATGAAAAAAACGTTCTTGCACACAACATTCTCGGCAGCGCTTACATGGCCAAGGGCATGTATGATGAAGGGTTGTCGGAATTCAACAAGGCAATAGAACTGAATCCGAAGCTTGCGGAAGTTCATCTGAAGAAGGGGTTGTATTATCTGGGGAAAGGCATGCCGAGCCAGGCGGAAAGCGAGTTGCAGACAGCGGTTCAGTTGTCTCCCGAAACGCTTAACAGCCGTTCCATTCTTGCAGCCTATTATCTCAGGCAGAAAAACTTCCGGAAAGCCTTGAGCATTCTGCAACAAGGTATCAGCGGTCAGAAGAGCGATGCCGTTCTTTACAACTCCATGGGCGGCGCCTATATTGCGCAGAAGAAAGTTGCCGAAGCATTGACCTGTTTTCAGAAGGCGAAACAGGCCAATCCCGCCTATCTTACGCCATACATGAATCTTGCCAAGTACTACACAGCCAAAAAAGAATACGGCAAAGCGCTCGCGGAATACCAGGCGATGCTGAAGGTGGAGCCTGATAATATCAAGGGGATATTGGGGGCTGCCGCGACGCTGACGGTGATGGGTAAGGATGACGAAGCACTGGCCTATTACAAGAAGGGTGCGGAAACCCGTCAACTTGTCGCCTATCTGGCTTTTGCCGGGTACTATGTCCGTAAAAAGGACATAGGGAAGGCATTGTCCGTGCTTGATGATGCGATCAAGGCGGATTCCCGCAATGCGCCTGCCCTTGAATTGAAGGGTAAGCTGCTGCTGGGAGAAAAAAAGTACAAGGAGGCAATCTCTTGCTTTCTGCAGCTTGAGAAAACCAACCCTGAGCGGGCGCTTCCGCTTCTGGTCGGCGCCTATGAAATGGCAAAGGACAGTAGCAAGGCTCAGCAAGTTGCCGAACGAATAGTTGCGGGCTCTCCCAAGTCGGCGCATGGATACTTGATACTGGCTTCCGTTTTTACCAGGCGAAATGACCTTGATCGTGCCGTTGACACGTTGAACAAGGGTCTTGCCGCTGAAGGTGAAAATGTTCAAGTACACATGGCTTTGGGCAAACTGTATGAAAGAAAAAGGCTGTATCCCAAGGCCCTGGAGGCTTACGGGGAAGTCCTGAGGCTGAATCCAAAGAATATACCCGCTGCATTCGCTGAGGGAACGGTATACGAGCAGATGGGCAATCGCTCTGAAGCCATACGGAAGTATCGCGATGTTCTGGCAAAATCGGATACCTACGTGCCGGCTCTCAATAATCTTGCCTACCTTTATTGCAACGGTGATGCAAAACAACGCCGGGAAGCTTTGCGCCTTGCCGCAAGGGCTTATCGATTGGTTCCGAACAATCCGTCCATTATGGATACCTATGGGTATGCGCTGGTGAAGAACGGCATGAACAAAGAGGCTCGACCCATTCTCGAGAAAGCAGCCGTGCTTCTTCCCGGGAACCCGTCAATTCATTATCACCTGGCATTGGCGTATAAGGATCTCAATGACAGGCAAATGGCCATAAAGAGTCTCAAACAGGCGCTTAAACTGGGTCCCTTTCCTGATGCGGATAGCGCGCGTACCATGCTGAACGAATTGCAGAGATAGGTTGAAGCAAAAAGAATATGAGGAATAGATCATGTCAATTCAGATCCTGACATTACTTACCGGTGATATAGTCTGCGCGATGGTGGCCTTGTACGTAAGCTATTTTCTGCGCATTGACACACTTCCGACCGCGCATGTTTTCTTTTTTCTTGATGGATTGAAGCTGATGGCTTTTACGGCGGTCCTGCTTTTTACTTCTTACCTGATGGAATTGTATGACACGCAGAAGAAGCTGAAAAAGAGGGAGGTGCTGGTCCGTTCAATCGTTGCGGCACTATCCTCGTTCATTCTCCTTTCATCGCTCTATTACCTTTTGCCGTCACTGATGATCGGAAGGGGTTTGTTATTGATTTCACTGGCGTGCTTCAATGTTCTCCAGTGGACTTGGCATATAACCCATAAATGCAGCATCGATTTCACGGGAGGAGCCCGGAGAGTGCTCGTTGTCGGTACCGGTCCTTTGGCGAATCTTATCGGGGGGCTGATAACGACGTCGAATCACTCGCATGTTTTGGCGGGGTATGTCGGATGCCCGCGTGATTCGGTGGTTGTGCCGAACGAACACATTGTCGACGGAGGTGGCATTGATATATCCGAAACAGCCCGGAGGGAGCATGCCGAGAAAATCGTCATATCAATTACGGAAAGGCGGGGCAGTATCCCTCTGAAGGATTTGATGCATTGCAAATTCAGCGGGATCGATGTGTTCGATGCCCCGACGTTTTATGAACAGCTTACCGGAAAGCTGCTCCTGGAGAATATAACGCCGGGTTGGTTCGTCTTTTCAAACGGTTTCAAGCTGACCCATACCATCCGTTTCTGCAAAAAAATCATTGATAAAATTTTGGCGACTATCGGTTTGATTATCACTTTTCCGCTTTTTCCCTTGATCGCAGTGGCCGTCAAGATTTCTTCACCCGGTCCTGTTTTCTTCAAGCAGGTACGAACCGGTTTGCATGAAAAGCAGTTCCTGCTCTATAAATTCAGAACGATGCGCTCTGATGCCGAAGCAGGGACGGGTGCCGTCTGGGCTCAAGATAATGACCCGCGTGTAACCAGTATCGGGAAATTTCTCAGGAAGTCGAGACTTGATGAACTTCCCCAGCTCTATAATGTCCTGAAGGGTGACATGAGTTTCATCGGGCCGCGACCTGAACGACCCGAATTCGTCGAAACGCTGAAACAGCAGATTCCTTACTATTCGCACAGGCATTTCGTTAAACCGGGAATAACCGGCTGGGCGCAGATCAAGTATCCCTATGGCGCATCGGTGGAAGATGCCGTAGAAAAATTGCGCTACGATTTGTATTACATTAAAAACCTGTCAATTACGCTTGATTTGCTGATATTCTTCGAGACAATAAAAGTCATCCTGTTCAGCAGGGGCGGGAGATGAAAAGACGAGGGGTCGAGGATCCGAGGGGGCATAATCTTAGGGGTCTGGGTTCATAATCTTAGGGTTCAAGGATTCAAGGATTCGAGGGGTAGAGTACTTTTCATTCAGTGAAAAAGGATTCCCTTCCTTAGCCGGAACCTGACTATTCGACATGAGGCCGGTTATTGCTCAAGAACCGGGCTTTTTCATATCACTTGATCCCTTGAATCCTGGAACCCTAGACCCCTGAATTTATGATTTCTTGAACCCTTTACTAAGGAGAACACCATGAAACGATTGCTTTGCGCGGTATTGCTTATCCTGGCACTTCCCTTTATGGCGGCGGCGGATGACGATTATGTCATCGGTGATGGTGATGGTCTGCAGATAAGTGTCTGGGGCGTCCCGGAAATGAGCGTGGCCGTCACGGTCAGGCCTGACGGCAAGATTACCCTTCCCGCGGCAGGTGATCTGGTGGCAGCGGGCTATACCCCGTCGAAACTTGTGGAGAGGCTGACCGAACATCTTGGGAAATATGTTAATAAGCCGATTGTCACCGTAACGGTGACAGGAATTACCAACAACAAGATATATGTCATCGGCGGCGGCGTTGCGTCAGGGGTCTACAGCCTGCCCGGCAGGACAACGCTGATGAAATTTCTGAGCAAATTCGGCAACTTCAATACGGCAGACCTGGATCATGCCTATATTGTGCGGGACGGAAAAAAACTGGATGTCAATTTCTCGAATATTCTGCTTAAGGGTGATTTTTCGTCTGATATCCCACTGAAAGCTGAAGACATTGTTTTTGTCCCTGACAATGAATTGAAGAAAATTTATGTCATGGGTGCTGTTTCCGCTCCCAAATATGTTTTCTATCGGGAAAACATCAGGATTCTCGATGCCATCCTCGAAGCCGGGGGGTTCACCAAGTTCGCCAAGGAAAACAGTGTTATAGTTCAAAGAAAGACGTCGAAAGGGATGCAGGAGATTCCGGTCAAGGTCAAGGACCTGATGATGGACGGTGATCTCAGTCAGAATATTCCGCTGCAGCCGGGAGATTTCGTAATTGTTAAGGAAGGCATATTTTAGGAAGTCGGGAGAAAACCATGGACTCACCGCGGAAAGAGTTGGGCAAATACCTGGCGATGCTGGTCAAGCACCGCTATATGTTCGTAATTTTGGCACTGGTCATCATTTCGATGTTTGCCTGGGGAAGCTACCTGCTTCCGACAAAGTACGAAGCAAAGAGCACGATTTTTATTGAAAAGACCGTAATCGGCGAACTGGTGAAAGGGATTGCCATCACACCATCCATTGAAGATAAGGTGCGGGTGCTCAGGTATGCGTTGTTGAGCAGGGGGCTTATCCTTCGGGTTTTGAAAGACCTGGACCTGGATACGAAAGTAAAATCAGCCAAAGAGCAGGAATTGATGATAGAAGATTTTCAGAAGAAAACAGTGATAAGTGTTAAAGGGAACGACCTTTTTATTGTTTCCTTTCGGGATAAAAGTCCCAAACTCGCCACTAATTACGTAAATGCGCTGGTCAGACGGTATATTGAAGAAAACGTTTCGGCAAAGAGAGAGGAATCGTATGGAGCCAATCGATTTCTGACCGAGCAGTTGACTCTCTTCAAGGATAAGCTGAATAAGGCCGATGAAGAGGTCATCAAGTTTCGGCAACAGAAGGGTGTGGCGGTTGCCATGGATGAGGAAGGCCTGATTGGGGAAATCAAGGTCTACAAGGCCCAGATGGATGAAGCCCGCATGCGTCGAAATGAATTGGCCAGCACGCTGAGAGTCATCAGAATGCAGATGAAAAGCGTTCAGCCGACGGTCTCGATTCTCAGTACCAGTGGGGGCGGAGGAAATATCCAGGCCCTTGAAAACAGGATAAAGATGCTCCTGGTGACCTATACGGAAAACTATCCTGAAATCGTGAAATTGAAAGCTCAAATCGAGGCGATCAAGAAGCAGAAAACGGCGCCTCTTCCCGGCGGTATCCCTTCCGAGGAAATGACCACCGTAAATCCTGTCTACCAGCAGTTGGAGCAGGCTTCCCTGCAGGCTGAGGCGGAGATTCAGGCTCTGAACGCCAAACTGGGGCAATTGAGCTCGCTCATAGCGGAACGGGAGCGGGAATTGCGGAATGTACCGGTAAACAAGAAAGTATTGGCTGACCTGGAACAGGAGAGGAGCACCTACAAAAACATGTATGCCGAGCTGCAGGCCCGGGCCGGCGTGTCCGAGGTTTCCAAGCAGATGGAGGTGGAGGACAAGGCCGCATCGTTCCGGATCGTCGACCCGGCTGTCATGCCGGTTAAACCGGTGAGCCCCGACCGTGTCAAATTGATTCTTGCCGGGATTTTCCTCGGCATAGTCGGCGGTTTTGGTGGGGTTCTGCTGCGCGAGTCTCTCGATTCTTCCATCAAGGATCTGCAAGTACTGAAAGGATTGGGCGTTCCGGTCCTGGCCGTTATCCCGAAAATTACGAACGCTGCAGAAGAATTGGAAACGAAACGCCGGGACAAGAAGGTATTCATTGTAGCCGGCAGCTATTTCATGGTTATCTGCCTGCTCCTTGTGCATGAAATATTGGGATTTACGTATGTGGATCACATTTTTTCCTTTTTGCAGTTCGGATAGGGTTGCGGGTACCAGATCCCCGTGTGCGGGAAGGCCGGAAGAAAGGATCAAGTTCATATGAGCAGAATTGAAAAAGCTCTCGAAAAAGCCGCGCAGTTGCGAAATAGAAGCGTTTCGGAGGAAGTACGCGAGGAAATCAGGGAGCCTGGCGTCGTGGTTCCTGAAGCTTTTGCCGCCGATCAGCCTCCTACGATTACAAGCCCCTACCTGGTTACTGTTCAGGATCCGCATTGTCCGATATCGGAAGAATACCGGAAATTGAAATCTCTTATCGTCAGGACGACCCGAGAAAAGTTTCTCAATACCATCATGGTGACCAGTACCTGCAAGGGAGAAGGAAAAACCATTACAGCCTTGAATCTGGCCATATCCCTGGCCCAGGAATTTGACCATACCGTATTGTTGGTGGACGCGGATCTTCGGCAGCCGTCGGTTACCAGGTACTTGGGAATCCAGGCGGAACCGGGTCTTTCCGATTGCCTGAGCAACGGCAGGGATGTCGGTGATGCCTTGGTGAAGACCGGTATCGGAAAGATGGTGGTTCTTCCGGCCGGCAAAGCCATGGCTAATCCTGTTGAACTGCTTTCCTCCGGCAGGATGAAACAGCTTGTTCACGAGTTGAAGAACCGGTATCGAGATCGCTATATTATTATCGATACCCCACCGATACTCCATTTCGCGGAGGCGCATGCCATCGGTTCGTGTGTCGATGGCGTAGTGTTCGTGGTCGGCGAGGGGCAGGCTCCGATCAGCGACGTGAAAGAGTCGATGCGGATGTTGAAGGATTGCCAGATGCTCGGCGTGGTCTATAACAATGTTGCGTCGGCGAGGTTTACCGAGGGATACAATTACCGCTATCACTACAAGTACTACCACAAGGCTTCTGAAGGATATTGAACGTAATCCTCTGCCCTGATAGGGGCATCCTTGCGAACAAATTTTCCTGAAAGTGTTGTTATGAAATAAGCGGAAGAGGTGAACCATGCATAGTGCAAAATGCGGAGTAATGCTGGCAATGCTGGCGGTTTCCCTGGGGTTTTCTTCCAGTGCATGGGCGGAGTTCCGGTTTTCGCCCGGTATCAGTATCAGGGAGGAGTATAACGATAATGTTAACCTTGACGACACCGACAAGCAAGAGGATTTCATTACAACCATCAACCCGAACCTGAATCTTTATTATGGCGGGGAACTTCTGAATTTTTACCTGGATTACGGGTTGAGATACCTCATCTATGCCAGAAATACCGAAGATGACGAGCTGTACCACAATGTCAATCTGCAATCCACCATACGGCCGTTCAAAGACTACTTTTTTATCAGGATTTCGGATTTCTTTTCTCGAGTCCCCATAGACCAGAGACGACAGGTCGGCTACGAGAACAATCTGGCGAACCTGACCAATTCCAACGTATTTTCGGTCAACCCTTATTTTGAATACCCACTCAGCGCGACGTTCAAGATAAAGGGCGGTTACACCTATCAGAATTCCTGGTACGAGAGCAAGGACGGTGACGACAGCCAGGACCATACAGCCAGCATCGGTGTTTCCAAGGAGCTTTCATCCAGGATTAGCACTTCCCTTTTCTATGACTACCAGTTTCATCGGCCTGAGATGGACTTCGACACTTATGACAGGCAGGGCGCCACCCTGGGTCTGAATTTCGGTCTGACGGAAAAACTGCATGTCGACGGTTCGATAGGATGGGTCAGGTTTGATTACAAGACCCTGGACGGGAGGGATTTCAGCGCCATCAACTGGAGCGCCAACGCCCGTTATCTTCTGTCACCGGCGATTACGCTGCGGGCGGGTTATGCGAGAAACTACTTTGATACCTCAAGCCAGACGCCGTCGACAGCGGGGAGCTTCATAGCTGTTTCCGATGGGAGCATTTATCCGGGAGAAGGCTATGTCATCATTGACGGGCAGGCCATACCCGCGTCCGCCGTGCAACTCGATTCCATCGGTGGTGGTCTCTATCGGAACGATTCCATTACGGCCGGACTGATTTATTCGGGAAAGATTACGGTCAACGTTTCCGGATTCAGAAACATTATTAAATATGAAAGCATAGACAGGGAAAACCGTTCAACCGGTGTAAACCTGGGTGTAACGATACCGCTTACTTCCCGGCTTTCCGCTCAGATGAGTGGGCTGTACAGTTACAACAAATATCGTCCTGAAAACGAAACAGTCAACCGCTACGGGGCTCGTTTGAATTTTGACTATACCTTGAAGATCACCACGCTGACCCTGGGCTATGCCTTCAACAAGGATGATTCCGACGTTGAAGGGCAGGATTATACTAATAACGTCGTCTGGATAAGTGCACGTTTCATGTTTTGAGGACTATCAAACCATGTATGAGGAATTTTTCAAACTCGAGAAAAAACCCTTTGAGCTGGTTCCGAATCCCGAGTTCCTGTTTTTGAGCAAATCCCATAAAAAAGCCATAGTGTACCTTGACTACGGCATTACGGATCATGCCGGGTTCATTCTTGTTACCGGTGAGGTTGGTTCCGGAAAGACCACGATCGTTCGAAACCTGCTCAAGAACCTGGATGACAGGGTAACCTTGTCCAAGGTTTTCAATACCAAGGTTACTTCCGAGCAGCTTATCGCAATGGTGAATGAAGATTTCGGTCTCGATGCTTCCCGTAAAGACAAGATTACCCTGTTGCGGGAACTGACGGATTTTCTCATCGAACAGCATGCTGTCGACCGGTGGCCGACGCTGATCATTGACGAGGCGCAAAACCTTTCCGCCGAGTTGCTGGAAGAAGTCAGGATGTTGTCAAACCTGGAAACCGATACCAGCAAGTTGCTCCAGATCATCCTGGTCGGGCAGCCGGAATTGAGGAAAACCCTCGCGCAGCCCGATCTGAGGCAACTCAGGCAACGGATCAGCATCAGTTGCCATCTTGCTCCGTTGTCCAGGCAGGAGACCGAGGAATATATCTTTCACCGACTCGAGATCGCCGGCAATAGGAACGCAGTCATTTTTGACGAGGGAACCATAGATATCATTTATGGATTCAGCAGGGGTATCCCCCGGTTGATCAACATAATCTGCGATTTTCTCATGCTTTCCGCGTTTGCGGAGGAAACAAACCGGATGACCAAGGACCTTGTGCAGGACGTGATCGGGGAGATAGAACTTGAGAATGCGTTCTGGAACGATGTCACGCCTGAAAACACGTTTGCCGGTAACAGGACCATGCTTTTCGACATTAACGAGAGACTGTCACGATTGGAAGATTTTGTCTCCCATACCGGCATTAGCGAAAAAGAAAAGGTACATATTCATGACGATCTGGCAGGCATGGAAAAAAAATTCGCTACGTTCATTGCCAAGTCACAGGCGGAATGGTCTGCTTTTGATGCGCAAATCAAGGAAGCGTTGCGGGAATTGGATGAACTTAAATTAAAGGTCTTCGAAAACAAGACCAGGGAATCGTATGAAGTCGTGAGGAACGAACCCGAAAAAAAGCGGTTTTGGGGGAAATTTTTCGGCTATCGCCGAAGTTTGCCGTAACCTGAGTCTACCAGGGAGATGGTTCCTCCTTTGGGCGCCGGGCGAAGAAACGGAGCCAACCCATATCAAGAACCCGAAATTCATGAACTCGATGGGGTTGAAACGAGCAACTGCCGGTAAGGGGGACCATGGAAAGCGCACCAGCAAGGAATTTCAGAATACTCTTCATTACCCAGGACGATCCCTTCTATGTCAGGCTTTTCTTCGAGGAGTTTTTTTCAGCCTATCAGCACCGGGATGAAATTGCAGGGGTGGTGCTTGCCGCTGCCATGGGCAAAAAAAGCCCTTTCAGCCTGGCCCGCCAGATGTTGGATTTCTATGGCCCACTGAATTTTATTCGTATCGGTTTGCTCTTTATTTCATATCGGGTGCTGGGTAACCTTGCTACCCTCTCAGGGTGGAAGAAATTCTATAGCATCCAGTCTCTCTGTAAAAGTTGCCATGTTCAGGTTCTGCGGGAAAATCGGGTCAACTCGCCGGACTTCCTCGAAAAGGTTCGGGCTATCAAACCCGACCTGATCATCTCTGTTGCCGCACCGGTAATCTTCAAAAAGGAACTGTTGAGCATACCGGCGTGCGGCTGCATAAATATCCACCACGGCATGCTCCCCCAATACCGCGGCATGCTCCCAAATTTCTGGCAGATGTTTCATGGTGAGAAACAGGCAGGCATCACGGTCCACGAGATGAGTGAAAAGCTTGATGACGGCAGGATCATTATCCAGGAAGCGGAGGAAATCCGCCCTGATGAAACGCTTGACGCCCTGATTCGGCGAACCAAGCGTCGTGGCGCAAGGGTCATGATCAAGGCAATCGAACGAATAAAATCAGGTGATGTAACCTACCGGGAAAACCGTGCGGAAGAGGGTTCGTACTTCACCTTCCCGTCACGCCGGGATGTGCTGGAATTCAAGCGACGAGGAAAGAGTATTCTGTGAGTCAGGGACTATTCGGCATACTGGATTTCAGCGGGCCCATCGAGGAACGTGAAGCTGAATCCGTGGCGGCTTTTCTCGGCCGGGACGGCGTGGCCGGGGATGTGTCCCTGGTTCGGGGCAGTCACTACCTGTTCGGCATGAAGAGATCCTCCTGCGATAATTCATGGCGACAGCGTCAGATTGCCGACAACCCGGAACTCGGGGCTGTATGTCTCATGAACGGTGAGATACATAATTGCGATGAGTTGCTGGGGGAGCTTGGCGAGGATGCGGCGTCCTGTTCCGGCGATCTTGATCTGTCGCTCTCACTCTATCGCCGTTATGGCAGAGACTTCGCGAAGAAGCTCAACGGTCTGTTTTCGCTGGCGGTGCTGGACAATCGGGATTCTTCTTTCCTGCTATTTTCGGACCGCTTCGGCATGGCCCGCCAGACATACTGGACCACACGGGGAACAAAGCTCTATTTCGCGACCCACCTGAAAACCCTGCTCGCCTGCCCCGGGATCAGTCGCGAACTCGATGTCGAGGGGCTCAACCTGTTTCTGAAATACGCCTACATCACCTCGCCCTGGACCATTTTTAAGGGGATGCGCAAGCTGCCGCCGGGACACCTGCTGACGTTCCGCGGTGGAAAGGCCGAGGAAGTTCCCTGGTGGAATTTCTCCGATGCACGCACGCCGGTCGCTGACTGGGAAGATGCCATCTCCCGTTATCGGACACACCTGCAGCAGTCCGTTGCCCGACGGCTTGGCGACCCTTCGCGTACCGGCATCCTTCTCAGCGGCGGTCTCGATTCCAGCGCCAACGTGGCCATGGCCGCCCGCTGCACCGACCGTCGGCTCACCACCTTTGCCGTCGGCTTCGAAGACTCGCGCTTCGACGAGCGGCCCTATGCACGGGTCGTCGCCGAGCACTACGGTGCGCGGCATCACGAGTACACCATAACCGGCAATGAGATCGAAGACCTACCGAAGCTGCTCTGGCACATGGAAGAACCCTACTTCGAATTCGGCCTGTTTCTCACCTACCGGGGACTTGCCGCGGCCGCACCGGAGGTGGATGCGGTCATCGGCGGCGAGGGTGCCGACCAGATGTTCGGCACGGGCGGCTTTGCCGGAGCGCGCCCGGCCGCTGTCCAGTTCCTGCTTCGCCGCTCCGGGCTTTTGGGCGCGGCACGCCAGGCCGGCCGCCTCCTTTCCGGCCCCTTGTTCTACGAGCGGGACAACCTGGCCTTCAAACTGCGGCTGTTCTGGAACCGTGCCACCGATCTGAACGATTGGTATTTCTATGGCTACGATGAGCATGAACTCCGCCAGGCATACCGGGAGCCGGCGATGGTGAGGGTGCCGCGCATTTTCGATGGCCAGGAGGTGGATGCCTCGTCGTTTGCCGCTCTGTATCGCAATACCCAGATCAACCAGGACATCCGCCACTACGCAAACGAGAACATTATGGTGAAATCGGGGCGCATGGCCGACATGCTCGGCATAACCCTGCATGAGTCCTTTCTCGACACCGAGGTGGCGGATTTTCTGGTCGGGCTCGATTTTCCCTATAAGCGCGGCGGGAATCTGGTGGACCACCTGCGAGGCCGCTGTACGAGCAAGCTGCTCCATCGGCGGGCCATGACTGGCATTCTCCCGGAGGAGATCATGAACAAGCCGAAGCAGGGCGGGTTCGTGCCGGTAATGCTCTTTCTGCGGGATAAAGGGTTACGGCGGCGGATCTACGACTATCTGCTCCATTCGCCGGTCATGGCGGAATACTTCCGGGCTGATTATCTTCGTGTCCTGTTCGAAAGTTACGAAACATACCAGGGCAAACCGCTCTACTGGGCAAATTTCCTTAACTCGAAGGCCAACCGGATACTTTTCCTGCTGACCTTCGACATTTGGCATCGCTATTACCTGGAGAACGACCCGCTTCGTGTGGAAGTGACAACCTTGAGTGAATATCTGGCATCGGCAAACGGATAAACGGCTATGGGAATCCTTTCGATTATCGGCAAGGGACCGCGCATTCCGGTACTCATGTACCACGAAGTGGTAGAGGCCGAAGAACGGGCCAGGAAGGTCCGTCGTACCAATCCCGCCTACACGCTGACGGTTGGACGCTTTCGGGAACAGATGGCCTGGCTGGCCGATAACGGCTACCACACATTAACCCTGTATGATGTGCTCGATCCTTCCTGCCGCCCGGAAAAGAGTGTGGTCATCACCTTTGACGACGGATGGGAAAACAATTATATCCATGCCCTGCCGATACTTCGGGAATTCGGCCTGACCGCAACAATATTTGTCGTAACCGGGTTCATCGGTACACCGGGCTACCTGAGTTGGGAACAGCTTCGGAAAATGGCTGACTCAGGCATCTCCATCCAGTCGCACACGGTAAGCCACCGTCCGCTGGAGGAGGTGGGTGAAGCTGAGGTCGCCGAAGAGCTTGGCGCATCGAAGCGGATCCTGGAGGAGCAGTTGGGGATAAGGGTCGATTTTCTCAGCATGCCCCAGGGATCGTGGAACCGCGGAATTCTGGCATCGGCGCGGGCGGCAGGCTACCGGGGAGTGTGCACCTCGGATCCCGGCTTCGGGCATTCCTTCGGCGCACCCGCGGTTTTTAGCCGCATCAATATCGCGGATCGTGATCCGGTTTCGTCTTTTAGCCGCATCGTGGGCATGGATAAACTCTTTCTCTTGCCACTGGTTGGCGCCACCAGGCTTAAGCGCCTCGTTCGAGCTTTCATCGGGCATAGAGGGTATCGGCGGCTTTACCGGCTGTGCTACCGAATCCACGATGAGCAGGGTTAGCAATCCTCGGAAAACGTACGGATATGAAAATAACGCTTACTTATAATGCGACAACAGACTATCCGGGCCATCGGCGGGCAATGCTCGAGCTGTATCACCGTTCGTACGGCAAGGACAACCAGGCTTTTTTTGACTCGTTCTACCAAGGCAACCCGCTGGGGGCGCCATACCTTTTTCTCTCTTATGACGGTGAAACGCTGGCCGGACAGGAAAACTACCTGCGCCAGACCGTTGCCTGCAACGGCAGACTGCTCTCGGCTGGGCTTGGCGTCAATACGCTTATCGATGACCGGTATCGACTTTTTCACGGGGTTTTCGGCAAGTTGTGCACCCTGTCCCTGGAATCGCTTGCCGACAAGTTCGATCTGCTCTGCGCTTTTGCCAACGAGGAATCAAAGAAATATTACCTGAAGTACTATGGCTGGCAGGTTGCCGCGACTATACAGGTCTACAAGAAGGCGACGCGTTTTTCCGGGTTCGGTCCGGAAAGCCTGCTCTCCCTGATTCGTCCCGGTGGCAGGAGCAAAATGCTGAGTTTGGTGCGCACGGACGAGTTCGACCCGGACCGGCTCGATCCGGTGATCGAGCGTTACCGGCTCGCCGCAAAACATAGCTATTTCCATAAAACGGCAGCCTTTCTCAATTGGAAGTTCCTCCGCAACAGCCACTACAAGATAAGCGGTTACTACCTTATGGCAAGCGACCGGCTTCTGGGCTATTGCCTTACTTACGATACCGGAATCGAGCGGAGGATCATCGACCTGCTCATAGAAAATGATGATCGACGGGTAATGGCCGCGACGCTGGCCACGCTTTCGGACATGACCCGGGATGACGGTCTGGCGCGACTGGTCATCCATGCAACGCCCGGATGCTGGTACGAAAAGATTCTGCGGCGTCACTTTTTCATCCGTCGCTGGGACTTCGACTTCATTGCACGCACAATGGAAGGAGACTTGCCGGTTGGCCCTTGGATAATCCATTCCGGTGATTTTGACATGTTTTAAGCGAGGAGTTTTAGCCTGGTAAAAGGCATGGGTTCATGATTCTGAAGAAGGGGTACAGTGTTTATGAGCATTGAAGAACAACTGATAAACTATTTTCGTGAGAATTTCGTTGCGGATGTTGACAGCAATACCGCGCTTATCGAATCAGGTCTTATCGACTCGATGGGGGTAATGGAACTGGTCGAGTACCTGGAGCGATCCTTCGGCGTCGAAATGGACATGGATGATCTGACCGTGGACAGGTTCGGTACCATTACGTCGATCAAACAGCTGATAACTGAAAAGCAGGGGGCGGCGTAAGCATGCATCCGATGTTGGTTCACCATTTGATCGAGCAAACAGCGGCGCGATTGCCGAACAAGGTTGCCGTGCGCCATCTCGGCAGGGACGTAACGTATGGAGAACTCCTTGAAGAATCCCGCAGGATAAAGGAATTCCTCCTGAAGGAGGGCGTTCGCACTGGTGATCGTGTCGGAATCTACCTGGATAAATCGGTTGAGCAGCTGATGATAATGTTCGCCGTATCCATGGCCGGCGGCGTTTTCGTGTTCATAAATCCCGTCCTCCGCCAGGAGCAGATCGAGTACATCGTCAAGGATTGCGAAATCCGGCTCCTTGTCACAACAGGCGTCCTGGCACGAAAAAGCCGCCTGGATATTCCCGGAAAGTTTCTGTTTGTGGATGAAGAAGAACTGGATGGTTTCCCGTGCTGGCCGTATATCCGAGAGAAGTTTGCTCCGAATACGGAAACAGTCCGCAGGATTGCCGACGATACCGCTTGCCTCATCTATACCTCAGGCTCCACCGGTATGCCGAAGGGCGTCGTTGTGCCGCACCGGACTGTAGTCGAGGGAGCGGAAATCGTCAGCGGCTACCTGGAGATTACCGAGCAGGACCGGATCATAAGCGTCCTGCCGTTCAATTTCGACTACGGTCTCAATCAGGCAACTTCCTCGATTCTGCGGGGAGCAACGCTCGTCATGCATCAGTTCATTTTCGCAAAGGACCTTTTAAACCTGCTCCGGGACGAGGAAATTACCGGTTTCGCCGGGATGACACCCATCTGGGCAAAGCTGTTCGGCGGCAAGCATGCCCTGAAATCGGAGATGAGCTTTCCGCGGCTCCGTTATATTACCAATACCGGCGGCAAGGTGCCGCGGGTGATCGTTGACCGGATCAGGGAGTTTTTCCCCGAATCGCGGCTCTATCTCATGTACGGCCTGACCGAGGCCTTCCGATCCACCTTCCTTCCGCCCGAGGAGCTGGACCGGCGCCCCGATTCCATCGGTCGTGCCATACCCAATGTCGAAATCCTGGTCGTGAATGAAAAAGGCGAAGAATGCAATCCGGGCGAGCCGGGTGAACTGGTTCATCGGGGAGCGCTGATTACCCGCGGCTACTGGAACGACCCTGAAAAAACGAGACTGGTGTTCCGGGTTAACCCCTTGCTGAACGGCCAGGGTCATCTGAATGAAACGGTCGTCTATTCAGGTGACCTGGTGAAGAAGGACGAAGAGGGCTTTCTCTACTTCATTTCGCGCAGGGACGAGATGATCAAGACCTCCGGTTATCGGGTCAGCCCCACCGAAGTAGAGGAGATTCTTGTCGGAATACCGGGAATAACAAATGCGGTGGTTTTCGGTAAGGAGATGGCAAGCGGTGACCAAGCAATTGTTGCCGTAGTGGAAACGACAGCCGTTGATGTAAAGACCATTCTTGCCGATTGCCGCCAGCGTCTTCCAAGCTACATGGTCCCCCATGAAATAAACCGCGAGCGGGAGTTTCCTAAGACTGCAAACGGCAAGATCGACCGCTCGTACCTGAAGAGAAAGTGGCAGGGAAACGGGGAAGAATGATGGAACTTCGGGAATGCAACGGTACCATATACTACATGGATGCTTCTTTTGAGGAGATCGCCGAACGCTACGACACGCCGTTCTATCTCTATGATCTTGATGCCGTCCGGGAACGGGCTGCCGTCGTCAAGCAGGTTTTCGGAGACAGCATCGAGCTCCTCTACGCGGTCAAGGCCAACCCCAACCAGGATCTCCTGCAAGGGATGCTCGACTGCGTGGACGGACTCGACATCGCTTCAACCGGGGAACTGCGCCGGGCGCTTGCCGCGGATTACCGTCCGGAAACCATCAGCTTTGCCGGTCCGGGCAAGACCGTGGCCGAGCTGCGGGAAGCAATCAGGCACGGCGTGGGGATCATCAGTGTTGAATCAATGCGGGAATTGCGCGATCTGCGGGCAATCGCCGAGGAAGAGGGTGTCCGGGTAAAAGTAACTATCCGCATCAATCCGGGGCAGCCTGTCAAGGAATTTGCAGTCAAGATGGGCGGTAAGGCAAGCCAGTTCGGCATCGACGAAGAGGATGTCGGTGAGGCTGCTGACTATCTTCGAGAGCATGAAAATTACTTCGATATACTCGGTATCCATATCTATGCCGGCACCCAGTGTCTAAGCGAAGATGCCCTGGCGCGTGGACTTGCCGAAACACTGCGCATTGCCTCCGAAGTGCGGCAGCGCCATGGCATTGAATGCAGAGTTATAAACATTGGTGGTGGCTTCGGTGTCTCTTATTATGAAGAGGGGAAAGGGCTCGACCTGGGACTGCTCGCCCGGCTGTACCATGAGGAGTTTGATCGGTATCGGAGGACGACGGGCAGCAATCCCCGAATTTTCCTGGAACTGGGGAGGTATCTGGTTGCCGAAGCAGGCATCTATGTCGCGCGGGTTGTCAGCGAGAAACGATCGCGGGGGGAGCAGTTCTATATCCTTGACGGCGGCATGAATCACCACTTGGCTGCATCGGGAAACCTCGGTGCCACTTTGCGGAAGAATTACCTGGTGAAAAATCTGTCAAATCCTCGAAGAGAGCTTACTAAATGTAACCTTGTCGGTCCGCTCTGCACCCCACTGGACCTTATGGGGAAAGGTGTGATGGTTGAGTCACCGGCGATAGGTGACCTCATCGGATTTCTGAATTCTGGCAGTTATGGTTACAGTGCCAGCCCATTACATTTTTTAGGGCATGAGCCGCCGAAAGAAATCATTTGCGACCAGGACACCATGAAGGTGGGTAAAGCGAATAATCCCGCCATTGGTATTGATCGATAGAAGGCCTGCATGCTTAGTGATTCCGGAGTTGAAATATACGACGAAGTTTTTCGGTGTAATGAATTATACCGTATTGGAATAATCCGAACCTGGGATCAATTTCTGTCTGTACAGGAAATGTGGGATGCACTCGTGGAGCGACATGGTGACCACGAACCATTTCTGTGTCATGACTGGTTCCGTATCTGGCTGAAACATTTTCAAGGTTCCTCAGAGCTTTTTGTAGCAGTCGTACTGAGAGGAGAAACTCCGGTACTTATAGCTCCGCTGCTGAAAAAGGTCGAGAAGTATAAAAAGGTTGCAAAAGTCAGAAAAATTGAATTTATCGGGAACCATCATTCACCGATAAAGTGCTTCATATTTGGAGAAAAGGAAGCATCAGAGCGAGTTGAATCATTGCGATGCTTGTTCAAGTTGATCATGACATACTTCCGCAATTGGGACATCCTGGAACTTGATTCGATTCCTGAAGAACTTGAGGTAGTTCCAATTACAGAGCAATCTCTTAAGGCCAACAGAGCAAGTTACATGCATTTATTTTGTTTCAATGACTGGTTGTTAGAAAACAATCATTTGTCCGGTGAAGAGTACTTGAATAACAGAAGCAAGAACTTGAAGAAAGAGTTGAAACGCAGAATGAAGAGACTGCAGGAATTGGGAGAGGTTAATTTTATTGTTGGTGATTGTGAAGATGAGTTTGAAACCTATTTTGAAAGTTATAGAGAGGTAAGGGTAAAAAGTTGGAAGCATTCCGAATCTGATGTTGGCTTTCTTCATGAATTCAGGAAATGGGCAATGATGAAGGGGTGGCTTAAGTTCACCTTTCTTACCGTAAATGGGCTGCCGATTTCCACACATATAAGGCTTGTTGCACACAATACAGCGTATCTGATGGAATCGGTATATGACAAGTCATTTAAAGAATACAGTCCGACTACTCTTCTGCGTTCTCTTTTGATGCCGTATATAATTGATAACGAGAAGGTTAGAAAAATAGATACGATACGAGGCGATGAATCTTATAAAATCGAATGGACACCAACTAAAAGACAAAGAATAGGTGTTTCTGTTTTTAATTATTCCATAAAAGGCCAATTTATTAGGTTACTTATAACAGTAGTTGTCCCGATACTGAAGAGAATAAAAAAACTAACAAGATCTGACATCATAAGTCAGCAAAGTACGGAATCGCCATGACTCAAAGAGATGAGATTATAAAACTTGGAACATTTGAGGAATTTTGTCGTATCTCTAGTGACTGGGATTTAATTGCTAATCAATATGTTCACAAAGCACCTTTTCTTTGCCATGGATGGTTTGAGATTTGGGTAAAGCATTTTGCAACAGAACAGGATTTGTGTATTTTTACGCTAACCAAGGAAGATGGCTTCATTGCTATCGTTCCCTGTATCAAAAAAAATGATAAATACCGTGGAATAGTTCTAGATAAATATGAACTTATGGGGAATGCTTATTCGCCGATCCGATCATTAATTTTTGATCCAGCTATGACTGAGCAAGCTGTTGAGAAATTTTTTTCCAATTTTGCGGAGCAAAGGAATTTGTCTTGGGATATTCTCGATTTGAGCTCCTTGCCGGAAGAAAGTCCTTTTTTTGAATGTATTAGAAAATACCTGATGATGCATAACTTTCACTTCTCTGAATACTTAAGTTTTGGTGACTGGTATCAGGATGGTATTACCTGCTCGGGGGGAGACTACCTAGCCGGACTTCCGGAGAAGATTCAAAAAGATTTCCAGTACTGCAAACGGCGCCTTGAACGGGAAGGGAAATTGGAGTTTAGAGTAGTAACCTCAATTGAGCATCTTGAAAGTTATCTCGATAGATACTACGAAGTGTATGGAAGAAGCTGGCAGAAGCAAGAGCGACTTGGACCTACTTTCCACCGTGACTTAGCAAGAATGGCGGTACTAAAGGGATGGCTCAGGCTTGCTTTCCTATACTTTAATGATATCCCGCTTGCTGCTCAATTCTGGATTGTCTCCGGCGGAACGGCATACATACTGAAGACAGTTTATGACCAGGAATACAAGAAATATTCTCCGGGTAAAATACTGACCTCAGAAATGTTCAAGTACGTGATAGATGTTGATAAGGTTACGACGATCGACTATGTCCAGGGTGATGAAGACTATAAAAAATACTGGACACCCAAGCGACGAGAACGGAGAGGTATACTTGTTTACAATGACACCTTGAGGGGGAGGTATTGCAGTATTGTCGACAGAAAAATCGTGCCCCTGATGAACAGTAACGAGTATCTCAAGAAGCTTAAAAAGAGTGTTTCTAGACGAGGGCGGTCTAGCAAATGATGACACCACGAATTGGGGGGAGATCAACAGCGTCTCCTTTTGATTACATTTGTCAGTCTGGCAGTCAGAGCCTCAGATTTCCTTTCAATGCGCAAAGAGGGTTTTACTTTTTCAGCGCACGATATGCCCTTGCCGGAGGTATTCAGGCTCTTGGCATAAAGGCCGGGGATAATGTCCTTCTCCCTTCCTATAGCTGTGGTGTGGAGATTGACCCGTTTATCTATTACGGGATCCATCCTCGATTCTACCGTATTGGATACGATCTGAAAGCAGATTTGGACGACTTGCGGCAACGGTTGACGAGTAGGGTGAAAGCAGTTTTAGTGACTCATTTCCTTGGCTTCCCACAACCAATAGAGGATATACGACGGATATGTGAAGAAAAGAAAGTCTTTCTCATTGAGGATTGCGCCCATGCGTTGTTGAGTTGTCACGAAACTCGGACCCTTGGAACGTTCGGAGATATTGCAATATTCAGTCTCCTAAAGACGCTTCCTGTTCCAAATGGAGGGTTACTGGTAATCAATAACGAGAATGTTTCGTTTGATCGACAATTTGTGAAACCGAACTGCTTTGCATCTCTTTATTATCTTGCCGATTTATGGAGGCAGATGACGAGTTCGGATAGTGCGATATCTGTAATTATTGAAAAAATACTTACATCTTTGTGTTGGCGTTGCATGAACGCCTTAAAATTGGGAATAGCTGTTTTTTATAAAATTGCTGGCAAAAAAAGGTTGTCTCTCGTACGTCCTGATTCGTTCGAATTCGCCCCCGAAATAATGGATTGGAACATCTCATCGTTATCAACCAACCTTGTCAATAATACTGATCTCGATAGGGTCAAGGAGGCAAGGAGGCGCAATTTCAATTATCTTTTGGAAAGACTCAAGGCATCAACGTGTTGGAAGGAGTTCGGATTTCCCATTGAATGTCTTGCTGATTGTGTATGCCCGTTATTTTTCCCCATTTTTGTCGATGGAAAAGACAAGCGCGAGCATCTATACCAATCGCTTAAGAAAAAGGGGATTGCGTCCTACCCCTGGTGGGACAGCTTCCATTCCGTCGTCCCTTGGGAAGAGTTCCCGGAGGCAGTATACCTTAAGGAGCATCTATTCGGGTTGCCGATTCATCAGGACATTACATTCAAGCATCTGGATATAATGGTTCAAGAAATTGAGAAATTCAGCAGTAAGTGGAATAGAAAACATGTCTGACATTAAGACTCTTGTAAAACAATCATCCCATTATTTCTTCGGCCAGGCCACTGTTCTTGCCGCCGGATTTCTTTCCTTTCCTATCCTGACACGCATTTTTTCCGTCAGAGATTATGGTCTTATGAGTCTTGTCACGACGACACTATTCATTGCTGTGGCAATCGTCAAGTTCGGCACACCTAACTCCATAGTGAGATTTTATGCAGAGTATAAGGCTACGGACAGACTTTCTTCATTTTTCACCACCCTTTTCCTTGGTATATCTGGTTTTGCAATACTTATGGGGGTATCTGTTGTCTTTGGTATACAGTTATTGAAAAATCTTTTTCATGATAAGAACCTTGTAGTTTTGCTCTCCATTGTTTCAATGCTGATCGTGACAGGTTGTCTGAGCGACATGCTTATGAGTTTCCTGAGAGCAGAGCAAAGAACAAAGATGTATAACCTTTTCGCCATCATACGTAGATATGTGACACTGGCATGTGGAATTATTTTCGCATTATATCTTGTGAAGGGAGTCAAAGGTTTTTTTCTTGGTCAACTATTGGCAGGAGTGATAGTGCTTCTTGCACTGCTTTTTGTTTTCAGAAAAAGGCTCGAATTGAGGAGAGAAAACTTCTCAAAGGATGTTCTAAAAACATCCCTGCTGTTTGGATTCCCATTAGTATGGGCAGAATTCGGGCACCTTCTTTTAAATTACATAGACAGATATATCATCCAGTTCTATCTTGGCGCTGGAGCTCTCGGTATTTATACGGCCGGATATAATCTAGCCACCCATATCACCGAAGCACTTATTTATCCGGTAAATTATGCCATGACACCCGTGTACATGTCTATTCTGGTTAACAGGGGAGAGCGTGATACGAAGATTTTCTTCACAAAAATGTTTAGATATTTCTTGCTTGTTCTGTTGCCGGTTGTCTTCGGAAGCATTGCCGTTGGTAAAGATCTTATATCCGTCTTGGCTTCGAAAAAATATCTCGAATCATATGATATTCTGACCTACGTTCTGCTTGGTCAAGCAGTATATGCTTGTACAATTATTCTCAATAGTGGCCTTTTTATCAACAAGAAAACCCATGTGCTCAATAATATCATGATGTTTACTTGTGCTATCAATGTAGCGTTTAATTTACTTCTCGTGCCTCGCTTCGGCATTGTCGGTGCCGCACAGGCAACGCTAATTTCTTATGTCATATATGCATTGGTGGTCACTTTCTTCTCGTTCAAAATGTTCAGTTTCCGGATTGATTATCGTAAAATCTTTATTTACGCAGGTTCTGCGCTGATGATGTTCATAGCGGTAAAAACTGTTAGTTTTGGTAATAGTCTGCTGAATATTATCGGACAGATTATAACGGGTTCGGTGGTGTATATCTTATTGGTTGTGCTGTTTGATGCTGAGATACGGAGGAAGGTGCAGTTGGCAATGGCACAGCTGAGGAATCGTCATGCCTAAACTGGTGAAGAGGCTGGTAAAGCATGCAATCTACCTCATTTTATATTATTCAGGGCTTTTGCGACTACTGGTTTCTTATTTCAGTATGAAGAAATCTCAACATCGTGGGGCGATTCTTTTTTATCATCGTTTCTGTAAAAAAAGTGAAGTAACAGTGGAACTCCTGCCTCGGTTGGATTGCAAAGAATTTGACCGGCAGTTGGAATATTTGAAAAAAACGTATGAGATCATCAGTCTTGATGATGCCGCCAGCCTGATTCGGCAAGGAGAGGGATTCAGACGACCGTCAATTATCCTGTCCATTGACGACGGATATAAGGATAATTATTCGCTGGCGTATCCTATAATCAGAAAACATGGTCTGCCGTTTACCATCTATCTGACTGCGGGGATGATAGGCACGAGAAAAGGCCTCTGGATAGATGACATCGAATACGCATTGCAGAGCTCAGACATAAAAAGCTTCACCTTTGAGAAGTTGCTCGGTGCTGATCAAATCGATATTTCAACGCTTGAAGGAAAGAAAATTGCTGAAAAGAAGCTGTATGTTGAATTGGTAAAAAAGGGGCAACAGGTGCGTGAAGATGCCTTGCGGGAACTGTTCTCCGCTCTAAATATTTCTGAGACAGCCTTTTCAGACCGAGAGCGAATTATGATGAACTGGGAAGAGATACATGAGATGTCGACAGGCGGAATAGATTTTGGTGCTCATACTGTCTCACATCCTTGCCTTTCCGCTTTGCCGCCTGATGAGGCGAAAAAGGAGATGCTTGATTCAAAGCGAATTATCGAGGAAATGACGGGGGCAACGGTGCGCCATTTTGCAATTCCGAATGGTAAGGCCGATGATTTCTCGACGGATTTGAAAAAAATCTGCATGGAAAATGGTTTTGATACGGTTGTGACAACTGAGCCAGGCGTTATCAGTGTTTCTTCAGATCCCTATGCTCTTGAAAGAATACTTCCACCGCCACCACTCTATTATTTTGCATGTGAATTGGCCAGGTACTTCTTCAGGGGGATTGTATGAATTGCTGGTATAAAAAACTGAAAACGGTGAGGAACCAGACTTGTGAAAGTTCTGCGAATGGCTTTGCCTGCATATTGATTATTGTAATCATTCTGCTTTGTACCACAATTGTTTCTGGCGGGGAGAGAAATGAACGTACTGTCCCCAAACAGTCTGATTTCTTGGAACGTTATGTGATAGATGATTTTACCTTTTATCCTGTACCTGATATTCCCAGGCCGGAAAAAGGGGTAGCATTTCGTGATCCGGTTTTTGGAACGAAAATTACTCGTATAACAGATGCGCCAGTGGATGTTCCAGGGCGTCATTTCAACTATGCTCAACCAGGGTATCCAAAGCACGATATTGAGAATGCGGATGGCACGAAACTGATAATACAGAGTTTTTCTGGCTCCGGTTGGAGCATCTGGAACGCGAAGCCACCATTCAATAAACTACATGATATTTCGCCGAAACTGGTTGGGTGGGGAAGCCCCTTGGATATCCGATGGAGCATGAAGAATCCAAGGCTGCTTTATTATGCATATTTGTCGAAGTTATGGCAGTACGATATGGATACAAAGGAGGCAACGGTAGTTCATGATTTTTCCCAGGAATACCCCGCCAGGGTTGGAGAAAAATACCCTCGTTGCAGTCCATCTATGGAGGAGGAAGGTACACAGTCAGATAACGACCGCTATTGGCCGATAACGATTAAGTGCTATGACCCGTCACGGAAAGAAAAAAAGTTGGATCCGTGGTACCAGGCGGCACAGGTTTTGTTCGATCTGGATAAACAGCAGATTGTTTCTGCCCTGCAAGCAGGTGACCCAGACTTCAAACATGCAAATGCAATAATGGTGTCCCCCTTGGGTAATTACCTCATAATCGGTGCGCCACCATGTTTTGTGTACGACAAAAACTGGAAACTGAAGTTTCGAGTCGAAACCCATGGACATTATGACCTTGCTCTGGATGATGAAGGCAGGGAAGTTATTGTAACTGTAGGGCAATATTATTGGCCTGATGGTTCTAAAGACTTGGGTGATTGGGTGAAGATGATTGATCTTGAGACTGGGAAAACCCAGTGGTTGGCACCTCTTGAAAATTCCTTCTTCCATGTTTCCGGTAACTGTACGGATAAACCCGGTTGGGCGGTTGTATCAACCTACTCGCCGTCAGATTTCAAGCAATCAAAAAAGTGGAGTGATGCGTCGGTTATAATGTATGAATTGACACGCCGTATCCCGAAGCCTGATTTAGCACACCATGCCAAGGTATGGCGCTTGGCTCACACACACATGTTTAGAAAAAGTTATGGTGATGATCCGTTTGCAAAGATAAATAAAAAGGGAACGAAGGTTTGGTTTGGGTCTGGATGGGCCAACTCCTATAAGGATGGTCAATATGACGTATACCAAATAGATTTACCCCTTAATTGGTTTTACGACATCAGAAAAGCCGGTACTGCTGAAAAGCGGATCAGGTAAAAACAAGTCTGGAATATTAAAGATGAAAATTGGATTTGAAAAAACTTCTGGGCAACATTCTTCTGTAAAGGAGGCGAAAATGAGAAAATTACTGCTAGTTTTTTTAGCTTTCTTTCTTTTGGCTGGATTCGCACGTGCACAACACGATGAAATCATGGGCATACCGAGAATTAATGCGCGCGTTGCCTACAACAAGTTTATGAAGGGAAACATTATTCTTGTTGATGCCATGAGCGTCAGAACTTACACGAAATATCACATCTTGGGAGCGATAAGTCTTCCTGGTGACGGTCCTGGTGATTTGGCGAACATTGAGGCTGCTGATCTTCAGATACCATTTAATAAAGAAATCATTGTGTACTGTGATTGAGCTGGTGAAGGTACGAGTGCCAGGGTGGCGCTCACGTTAAAGAACAAAGGCTACGGGAATGTTAAGGTCGTAAAAGGCGGGTTTAAGGCAATGAGGGTTGTTGGTTTCCCCATTATTTGGGAAGGAAAGATACAATTTCCAAAAACAGGTAGAAGATAATGCGAATGCCAGTAAAAGTCCAGGAGATTTGATTACATGCTTACATATTTTCTTCCTTTGGCAATTTATATTCTTTCAATTCCTGTGATGCTGGCCACCCTTTTAAGGGTTGAGATCGGCATCCTCTTTTTTTCTACATTTGTGCCCGTAATTGCTCTCATGAAAAAAATCGCCGATTTCCCTGGAGGGAATAATTTCGCCGATTATCTTCTGGTTGCGATTTGCATTGGTTGGTTATTTAGCGTCGCGAAAGAAAATCGTCCGCTGTTTATCAGTTCGCCATTGAATTTTGTTGTGATAATCGTCTGCGTAGGCAGCTTGTTCAACCTGGTGCGGGGCTATACTTATATGTCCCTTCCGGGGGAGATTAATATGACACGGCTCATGGCATGGAAGAACTATATGATCCTGCCGTTACTTTATTTTATCGGTGCCAACAACCTGGATACCGAAAAAAAAGTTCGATGGATAATAATGGGTATGCTTTTAACCCTTCTTGCTATGGATTTTAATTTCTACAGCACTTTCAGGTGGATAAAGGCGGAACATTTTTCTGATTCAATCAGGATTGAAGGTGCTTTCAGTTTTCTTGGTCCCAATGAGCTTGGTGTGTTCTACGCTATGTACACGATGTTGCTGCTTGGCATATCCTACTTTGTCGAGGAGAAAAAGCTCAGATACGCGATTCTCGCCGTATGTGCCTGCAACCTGTATCCAATCTTGTTTTCATACTCTCGTGCCGCATATATAAGTACAATGGCGGGCCTTCTGGCGCTTGGATTGCTAAAAGATCGGCGCATTCTGGTTCTGGTTGCCGTCATCGTGCTTTTCTATCGTTTTATATTACCTGTCTCAGTGGTTGAAAGAATTGATATGACGTTTCTTGATAAAGGAGAAGTGAGCGAGCAGGCTGCCCAATCGAGTGCCGTCGAGATTGGAGGGGTTGAACTCGACACTGTCGGCAGAAAAGAACTTTGGGACAAAGCCAAAATGTATTTTGAGGAACAGCCGCTGTTAGGCATCGGATTCGATACCTTTCGACATAAAGAGGGAATGATTACCCATAGCCTGTACATGAAGATACTCGCTGAGCAGGGCCTGTTTGGTTTGTCTATCTTTATTGTCTATATTTGGGCTTTGCTGAGACAATCCTATAAGTTATTCAAAAACTCGTCGAGCAAGCTTGGGCAAGGGATCGGGCTTGGTTTTATGCTTTGTGTTGTTGCACATCTTGCTGGAAGTATCAGTGGTGATCAGTCTCTGTATTATAACCTGATGGCGATTTTCTGGCTCTTCATGGGGGTTGTTGCGAGTTTTGTTGCCAAGTTGGCAACTAATGAAATACCGGCAGATTCAGCCATTAACGATAGCGAATTCATGCCTTTGAACAAAACGAGCAGACCATGCTGAATATCATATTCTGGATTGCATTTCTTACAGTTTTATACACCTATTTCGGGTACACCATTCTCGTTCCTGTAATAGCGCTGTTTTTCAGGAAACCGGTTGATCGTGCGGAAATTGAGCCTAGAATTACCTTCCTGATCACCGCTTACAACGAAGAAAAGAATATCCGCACCAAGCTCGAGCAACTACTGTCGCTCGATTATCCACCCGAAAGGCTGGAAGTGATGGTCGCTTCGGATGGTTCAACCGACCGGACCGACGAAATTGTACGGGAGTTCGACGGTCGTGGTGTCATCCTCAAGCGCGTCGAGGGGAGGGTGGGGAAGACGGCGACACAGAACGAGGCGGTCAAGGCAGCGACCGGTGACGTTGTCATCTTCTCCGATGCGACGACGGTATATGAGAAGGATGCCATCAGGAAACTCGTCCGCAACTATGCGGACCCAGCTGTCGGTGCGGTAAGCGGCCGCTACGAGTATGTCAACCCAACCGGTGCGCCGGTCGGTATCGGCAGCATCCTGTTCTGGAAGTACGAGAATTTCATAAAGAGCATGCAGACGCGGATCAGAACAATCACCGGCTGTTGCGGCTGCATCTACTCGGTGCGCCGTTCGGCCTACGTGCCACTGCCGCCGGACATCATCAGCGATCTCGTCGAGCCATTGAAGATCATTGAGTCCGGCTACCGTGTGGTGTTCGAACCTGAGGCGGTGGCTTACGAAGAAACCACGGAGAAGCCGGCCGAAGAATTCGGCATGCGGGTCCGGGTCATCACCCGTGCCATGCGCGGCATACTCTATGTTAAGTCGCTCATCAATCCGATTCGCTATCCCTTTGTCGCATTCCAGCTCATTTCCCACAAGGTCCTGCGCTGGCTCATCCCGTTCTTTCTCATCATCGTGCTGATTGCCAATGCGTTCCTCCTCGGCCACTGGTTCTACAACCTGGTCTTTGCCCTGCAATTGGCATTCTACCTTGCGGCCCTGACGGGGCTGGTTGCTGACCGGCTCGGCTGGAAATGCCGCCTGCTTGCGATCCCGCTGTACTTCTGCGTGGTTAATGCGGCTTCCATGGTTGCATTCTGGAAGACGCTCAAGGGGCAGAAGATGGTCACGTGGGAGACGGTGAGGAAGTAGGAAGTGAACCACAGAGACACGGAGACACAGAGAAATCGTCGAGAAAATTGAGTTGAACTGCTGATGCTTGGAACAACGGAGAGGCCATGGGGACAAACGGGGATAGAGTTTTCTATGAGAAGGCATTGACAGAGCAAATCATTGCTTCGGCCATTGATGTACATCGTGCTCTCGGACCCGGTCTTTTGGAATCTGCCTACGAAGAATGTCTCGGTGTCGAACTTGGTTTGCGGGGACTTGCTTTTGAAAGACAGAAAAGTTTACCTCTTGAATATAAAGGAAGGAAACTCGATTGCGGTTACCGTATGGATCTTGTCGTTGAAAACAGGGTTGTTGTCGAGCTGAAGTGCGTGGAGAATATTCTCCCCGTTCATGAAGCTCAAATTCTGACCTATCTCAGACTTTCGAATATCAAGGTGGGATTGATCATAAACTTCTATGTCCGACTTTTGTCGGATGGGATTCGGAGATTCGCTCTCTAACTGCTCTCTGTGTCTCTGTGTCTCTGTGTCTCTGTGGTGAATATGGTGATGCTCAACGGGCTTAGTTTCGACATCGAAGACTGGTTCCAGGTGGAAAACCTGAAAGGGGCTATTGCGGCCGACAGCTGGGACAGTTGCGACCTGCGGGTGGTGGAGAATACCCGGCGGATATTGCGTATCCTGGAGGAGAACTCCACAAAGGCGACCTTCTTTATCCTCGGCTGGGTGGCGGAGCGGTGTGGGGGATTGGTGGAGGAGATTGCCGCAGCCGGTCATGAGATTGCGAGCCATGGCTACGGCCACGAGCTCATCTACAAGCAGGATGAGTTTGAGTTTGCCCGGGACCTGGAGCGATCGAAGAAAATCATCGAGACGATTACCGGCCAACCGGTGCAGGGTTATCGTGCGCCTTCTTTCTCGCTAACGCCGGAAACGGGGTGGGCACTGGATATTCTTCGGGACCTGGGGTTCCGCTACGATTCCAGTCTGTTCCCCACGTCTTTTCATGACCGGTACGGTTTTGCCGGTGCATCACGGTTTCCGTTCCGCTTCGAGAACGGTTTGCTGGAGTTGCCGCTGTCGACCGTCAAGGTTGGGCGATACAACTTTCCGGCCGCGGGGGGCGGCTATTTCCGGCTGTTTCCGTATGTGTTCTTTCGGCAGCTGGCGCGGAGTGTCAACAGGGAAGGCAAGCCGATTATCTTTTACCTTCACCCGTGGGAGCTGGATCCCGGCCAGCCCCGCCTGCCGATCCGTCGTGACTACCGTTTCAGGCACTATGTAAATCTTGATCGCACCGAAGGTCGGCTTGCCAGATTGCTGGATGAATTTTCGTTCGAATCGCTCGGTGCGCTTGCTACACGTTGTTTTCCCGATGACGGGTAGAGGAGTTATGCCGGTGAGCCGGAATTTTCGAGAGGCGGATTAAATGGCATTGCATGCTGAAAGCAAAATCAGGGTTGGCGAGGCGGTCTTCCGGTTGCTTCTGTGGTTCGGAGCGATTGTGCTGCTCCACGTACTTTTCGGCTGTGCAGCCCAGAACAGGGCATTGGGACCGGAGGATGAGCAGTATGCCAAGTACATGCAACTGATTCGCACACAGTTCAAAGAGGATCCGTTGATCGGTATCTGGCAGGGGAGCAAGGGCGGAAGACCTGTGCTGCTGGCGGTAGTCAAAAATGAAGAGGAAGGTTCGGAAAAGCTGAAAGCGCTTATTCTCAATGGTGATGAATATTCTTTCGGCTATTCGCGGGGTGAACCCTGGTTTTATGTATCACCTTTGGCGGAGCGTGGCGTGTATGCGGGTAAGGTTGCCCATAAGCCGCTTTTGTGGGCCGAATGGTATCCGACGAAAGTTGTGATGAAGAGTTACAACCAGTTTACCGAGTATGACGATTTCCCCCCTAACGTGAAGTCTCCCGGCGGCAAGGTAACCACCTACCTGCGCAAGGAACCCCGACTGGTGGCGATTTATAAAGTCGGCATGGCACGCGGTAGCGGCTTTCTCCTCCGGAATTCTCCGTACGTAATAACTGCCAATCACGTGCTCGCAAAGGCGCAAAAGTTTTCAGTACACTTTCCTGACGGAAGTTCCTGTTCCGCGGAGCCGGTGGAGCGGAACGCGAAGATGGATCTGGCTATCCTGCGGCTGGATAATTTTACCGCGATTGCCGAACGGGGATTTCCCATTGAAACATCAGCGGCGGTTACTGCCGGGGAAACGGTGCACGCGCTGGGATATCCGCTAGGCGAGGTACTGAGCAAGTTTCCCAGCATCGTTTCAGGCCAGGTGAGCGCGACGGTCGGAATCCAGGATGCTTCCCATCAGTTCAGGTTGACGGCGCCAATCAATCCTGGCAACAGCGGCGGACCGATCCTGAATGCCCGGGGCGAAGTGGTTGGTGTTGCCCTGGCGGCGATCCGGCAGCAGAAGATCGAAGGGGTTTCATTCGGCACCCAGATCAGTGCCTACTTCCCGCTGCTTGAAAGACTTTCTTTTGCGTTTGCCGATGACGGTGGAGAGCTGATGCAGGCGGAAGAGCTTTACCGGAAGTTTTCGGGTGATGTGGTTTCCATTCATGGTGAATAGTGTGAAATGCGAGAATCTGAGGGTAAAGGAGCCGGAACCGGATTGCGTGCAGAAACCTATTACAGTCATGTATCTCATCGACACATGCCTGCCCCAGCCGGGAAGTACTGTCCGAGGCGGTGCTGAAAAACAACTATCAATTCTTGCAACGTCACTCGATGCGACGAGATTCAGGTCCATTGTCGTACAACTCGCTGCCGGTGACCAGGGGACAATTCCTGTCGGTAAAGCAGGTACCGCTACCCTGCTGCATGTTCCAGTCAGGCGGTTCTATGGGATACGAGGGGTGCTGCAGCTTTTCCGGCTCTGCCGTCTGGCACGGCGGGAGCGGATCGATATAATTCATACCTTTTTCGAGAAATCGGAAGTACTAGGCTGGATGATCAGCCGCCTTGCCGGAATTTCCCACTGGGTAACTTCGCGCAGGGACCTGGGATTCAAGAGACAAGGTCTGTACCGGAAGATTTTTCGTATGTCAGGCAAAGACTGTAGCATGTGCCTGGCTGTCTGCCGAGCGGTCCGCGACCAGGTGCTCGCCGAAGGAGTCCTTGTCCCTGAGCGTGTCGAGGTAATCTATAACGGTTTGGACATTACGGCATTTCATGGGATTCAGAAAAATGTGAGGCAAGAACTGGGTATAGTTGAAGACGTGCCGCTGGTGGGCATGGTCGCCAACATGAACTTCGAGATTAAGGGGCATCGGCATTTTCTGGAGGCGGCACGGCTTGTCATTGAACACATCCCGACTGTGGAATTCCTGCTGGTGGGTGATGGCCCTCTACGAGCCGAGTATCAGGAGCTTGCACAGAAACTGGGACTGCAGGGAAAGGTGCGGTTTCTGGGGACAAGGACGGATACACCGGCGATACTTTCCAGCCTGGACGTGTCGGTGCTCTGTTCTACCAGTGAGGGCATGTCCAACGTCATCCTGGAATCCATGGCTGCCGGCAAGCCGGTGGTCGCCACCAGGGTCGGCGGCAGTCCGGAACTGGTCCGGGACGGGGTCACCGGTCTGCTGGTGCTGCCTGCTGATCCTGCTTCCCTTGCGGATGCTGTGCTGTCCCTGGTCCGTGATCCTGCTACCGCCAGGGCAATGGGTGCAGCAGGAAGGGACCTCGTCGCGGAAGAATTTGCTGTCGAGGCCATGGTTTGGAAGCATGAACAGGTATATCAACACATAATGGATGGGAAAGCCGTATCTTTCCGAGGGGGTGGCAGTGGGTAGTACATGCAAGGCAGGCTATTTTTCACGGGAGAACAGGTTGCCAGTTCTGTTGGGAGTCTTGTCCCTGGGACTGTTCGTCTATGCTTACTACGACACCTTCCTCTGGCTGTATGAGCGTTATACAAATCCCGACTCTCACTATTCCCATGGATTTCTCATCCCCCTGGTTAGCGGCTGGCTGATTTGGCAGAAACGGGATGCACTTCGAACATTGAAAACACCGGGTTCAATCATTGGCTTGTACCTGGTTTGTCTTGCCCTCCTTGTTCATATCGCGAGTGTCTGGACGCACACCTTCTTCACTTCAGGCTTTTCCATAATGCTGTTGGTAGTCGGCGTGTGTCTTTATCTATACGGTACAGAGGTAACGCGAGAAATCGCCTTTCCCCTTGCTTTTCTTACGTTCATGTTTCCTTTGCCGATGCGGATCATTTCGGCAATTTCCTTCCCTTTGAAGATGCTGGTGGCCCGTTTGGGGGTAGGCGCCATGAAGATGGTGGGCATGCCGCTCATCCGCGAAGGCGCGGTTGTTCTGCTGCCCAACGCCAGCCTGACGGTCGGGGATCCGTGCAGTGGAATCAGGTCGCTGATTTCACTCCTGGCCTTGGGGGCGGTCATTGCCTATATGTCGCATCTGTCCTTCCCGCGCAAGGTCATCCTGTTTTTCCTGGCAATACCCATCGCAATTTTTACCAACGTTCTCCGGGTTTGTGCCCTCATTATTGCGGCAAACAGCCTCGGTTCGGAATGGGCTTCTCCAGACCACTGGTTTCACTTAACCTCGGGGTTGGCGGTTTTCGTTGTCAGCATGGTACTCTTATTGTTCAGTGTAAAGGTGCTCTCATGGATACCTCAAAAAAAATCCTGATTCTCTGTCTGTTGCTTCTTGTCGCGTGCGGATTCGTGTTTATTGATGATCGTTTGACACGTGGTGATAATATCGTAAATGTCGTGGAGAAGTTGCCGTTGACCCTTGGTGAATGGCGGGGCAACTCGTTCCCGGTTGACGACCGTGTCAAGGAAATTCTGGAGACGGATTATATTGTCAGCCGTGACTATGCCAACCCGTTCGGGAAACACGTGTTCCTGTCCGTCGTGTACTATCCGGACAACAAGATCGGTTTTCACAACCCCGAAGCGTGCAACACCGGTGTCGGCATGAAAGTCCTTGACAACAGGCTGGTGTCCTTGAAGCTGCCGGAAATAGGGAACAGTAGAGAACTGGTGGCCAACCGCTTGATCCTGGGTATGAGTGAACCGAACAAGGTGATCTATTATTTCTTTGTGACCGGTAAATCAATGACCGGCAACTACCCGGCATTCCGCTGGCAGATGTTGAAGCAGCAGCTCGCGTTCCGGCGGCCGAGCGGCGCTCAGGTGCAGATCCACGTGCCGGTCGGGGAAAGCGTCGAGGCGACACAGGCGCTGGCGGAGAGATTCGCCGCCGCTCTCGTGCCGGTGTTGCAGGGCTATTTCTGATGGAGAGCTGTGTAGCCGAATTTGCACGTCCGCCGCGGGTTATGCATCTCATCAGCAGCTCCGGTTTCCTTGGTGCGGAAAATGTTGTGCTGGAACTGGCGTTGCAGTCCCGCAAGACTGGGCTGGACGTTCAAATCGGCGTGATGGTTAATGCAGAAAATCCGAATCTGGAATTGGCAGAAATTGCCGCAAAAAATGGTTTTAACGTTACGGTTCATCAGTGTTCCGGCCGCCTTGACAAGCGGGTCATCGGCGTAATTAAAGGATTGATTCACGATAACGGCATCGATATTGTTCATTCCCATAATTACAAGAGCAACTTTTATGCGTGGCGCGCTCTGTGCGGGACACCATGTAAATGGGTGATCACCAACCACGGACGGCGTTCCGGATTCAGGCTCCTGCTGTACAATCTTGCTGATGCATTTGTGGCAAGGCATGCCGACCGGGTCATTGCCGTGTCGGATCGAATTTTCCGCATGCTGCGTTGTGCCGGCGTACCGGATTGCAAAGTCCGAATCATTGACAATGGCATTGATACGGACCGATTTGCCGGTCGCCAGCCGCCGGAAGGTCTGGAGGTTTCCCTGGGAATTCCAGCTGATGCACTTGTCATAGGCTCAGTCGGCGCGCTTACCCTCGAGAAGGGCCATGTTTATTTGCTCCGTGCTTCATCAGCCGTATTGGAACGTTTCCCTTTGGCAGTGTTTCTCATTATCGGTGATGGACCGGAACGAGCTGCTCTTAAGAAAGAGGCTTGCAAGCTTGGTATCTCGGAGCATGTTGTATTCGCGGGCAAACGAAAGGATATTCCGGAACTGTTAAATATCATGGACATCTTCGTGCTTCCTTCTTTACAGGAAGGACTGCCTATGGCCATGCTCGAGGCGCAGGCAGCCCGGGTGCCGGTAATTGCCAGCAGTGTCGGTGCTATCCCAGGAGTGTTGCAGGATGGGGCTACGGGGCTGCTTGTGCCACCTGGCAACTCCAATAACCTTTCGTCTTCAATCATCAGGTTGCTTTCCGATCGGGAGAATGCAGGACGGATGGCCGAAAGGGGATTTGCAAGAGTGAAGGATCAATATTCCGCGGAGCAGATGGCTCGGAAGTATCTGGCCACTTATCACGAACTCATGTCGGATACAAAAGGGAAACCATGAATATTTTATTTCTTTCCACACGAAGTCCCTATCCGCTCATCAGCGGTCACAGCCTTCGCACCTACCATATCCTCAAGGGTGCGGCAACGCAGCACCGGGTATCCCTTGTCACCTTCGTGCAGCATCCGGAGCACGAACTGAAGGAAGAAAACATCGCTCACCTGAGGAGTTTCTGCGCGGCAGTCTATCCTTTTGGCATCCCCGTCGATCAATCGAAAATTACCCTAGCACTCACAATCCTGCGCAACCTGTTTTCCAGGCTTCCTTTTGTTGCCCATAAGTACGATACGTCGGACATGCGGCATAAGATCAGGGAAATTCTGGAAAAAGAAAAGATCGACCTGGTCCATGTTGATCTTTTGCCGTTGGCTGTCTACCTGGATGAGTTCCCGGACCTGCCGAAGGTTCTTGTAAACCATAACGTGGAATCGATCCGCCTCCACCGCTGGTTCCAGATGGAACGGAACCTGCTGAAGAAAATGTTTCTCGGTTACCAATGGCTGAAGCTTCGTGCATTCGAGCGGTCAGCCATGAACCACTTCGACTGCTGTATTACGGTGTCGGAAACCGACCGGCAATTACTGCAGGAGATGGGGGTCAAGAAGCCTATGATTGTAGTGCCGAACGGTACCGACACCAGTTTCTTCAAACCGTCAGGGAAGCAGGTTCTACAAAATTCGGTGATCTGGTTCGGCCACATGGACGTGCATACCAACAAGGATGCCGTTCTCTATTTTTGGCGCGAAGTCTATCCGATACTGCGTGAGCGAAAACCTGAGGTTCTTGTTTCCTTTGTCGGGACAGCCCCACCCGAAGAAATTGTTGAGGCCGCCCGGAATAACCCACGGGTGAGAGCCACGGGCTTTGTCGACGATATCCGACCCCATGTGGACGAAGCGGCGGTCGTTATCGTGCCGATTCGTATCGGCAGTGGTACTCGCCTGAAGATACTCGATGCCATGGCCATGGGCAAGGCGATAGTTTCGACGTCGGTGGGTTGCGAAGGGCTTGACGTGACCGATGGGAAGAATATTGCCATAGCCGACACCCCCGATGATTTCGTTGCCAGGATTGAGATACTGTTGAATAATGAACAGGCGAGGCAATCGATCGCCGACAATGCCGTTAAACTGGCAGAATCCTATGATTGGCGAGTCATTAATGAAACGCAAAAGCAGGCTTACCACATGGCGTTGGAGAGCTGCAACAGTCAAACCTCAGCATGAGAGGGTTGGTACAGGATTAACAACAAGTGCCGCAGTTGCTGAACTCATCATAAGGCAAAGGGGAAAACTGAATGAAAGCAGTCCTTTTCAAATCAAAAGAGCGATTTTCATCTTTCCAAAAAATGATCGAGGACAAGGGGGTTGCTTGTACTGTCCTGGATTTTGCGTTACACGATTGGATTGACTATGATTATTCTGACACGGACTTTCTGATTTACTATCCCTCGTTCAATTACAGCTCCAACCACCCCTTGGCTCTCTACGAGGTTTATGACAACCTTCTCCACCTTAACAGAATGTTTCCGAACATGAAGATCTACCCCGATCCGAAGGTGATCGGTTTCTACAATGATAAATACAGGCAGTACCTCTTTCTTTCAAATCGCAACTACCCAATTCCTGAAACATTGCCGTTATTTTCCGAGGACTCGGTCAGGCTTGCTGAAGAACGGCTGGGCTTTCCGATGGTGGTGAAAAACCGTTATGGAGCAGGTGGGGGATCGGTTTTCAAGGTTTCTAACAGGAAAGAGCTTCTTGCATATTACAAGTTGTCATCGCTCAACCTATTCAATCTGGATGCTTTTAAATATTTACTGTCGTTAGTTACAAAGAGAATTTTTTGCTACCATCTAATAAAAGCGAAAAGAATGATGTACCCTTTTCTTTCGCCTCCACTTCTGGCCCAGAAATACCTGACTCTCGACAGGGATCTGAAAACTGTTGTAGGGGGGTACAAAGTTGTTGAAGCTCACTGGCGCCTTCAGGCAAATGAGAATCAATGGAAAGTCAATATAGACGGTGGCGGTATAGGGGTATGGAGTTGTGTCCCCATTGAGGTGATTGATCTCTCGGAACGTCTTGCTCGGGATCTTGAGGCTAGTTGGCTGAATATCGATATCATCCCAAGTGAGGGGAATTATTACATCACTGAATTTTCTCCAGTATGGCACCACTATGCTTACAAGGAAAAACCAAGTTTCGTTTATGAAGATGATTACAACATCGAGGTGCCGTTGGAAGAATCTCTGAACCTTGAAAAAATTATAGTTGAATCACTCATGGGTTGAAAATTGTCGGAAGGTGTTCGGTATGGTGAAGGTCATATTGGTTCTGTTGGTATGTATTCTGCTGCCGGCATGCGGTTTTTCTTCCGAAACCGCTTCGGCACCTGTCTATACCATAGTTGAAGGGCATCCACGCATCTTTATTACTCCTGACCGTTTGGTTGCTATTCGGGCACGATGCGCCGATAAAAGTAATGCTCAATCCCAATACTATGCAGTTCTCAAGGATTTCGGAGATACGTATGATCCTCTTCGGCAGAAGCCATCTATTTCTGGCTGCCTGTGCCTTGCTTTTCTCTACGTCGTAGGGGAGGTGCCAGGATTTGACTATTCTCGACGAACGATCAGCGATTACGGCCGACTGGGTGCAGAGGTGCTTGTACAGCTTGAACCGCCTGCCGACCTTGGCTATTTCAAACGATACACTCCCAATTTAATCGCCTGCTACGATTGGTTGTTTTCTACCTTGTCCCCTGAACAGCGTGCCAATGTATTTAAGAGATTCACAGTGGTTGCCGACGGGATGCAGTCCTCCCTGAAAAAAACTATTGGTGGTCGTTTTCGTGAGACCAGGGAGATGTATGCCTTTTATGGGCTTGCCTTTTATGGCGACGGCAAGATGATATTTCCTCATGACAGGTCTGCTGCGGAGTCAGCTGATAAAAAGGCAAAGCAGTACTGCGATTTTTTTGCTTCATGGTGGCGAGACCAGAATCTCAAACTGCTTGAGGCCACCTGTGCCAAAGGTGGCTATCCAGCCGGGACCATGTACGGTGAATCTCCCTATCCTGGTAAACTCTGGGCATTCGATGCATGGGCTACTGCCGGCAAAGAAGACATTTACTCAACTATTTCAGCAATCAATGGCTACTCACTATTCTGGCTATATCAGATGCTGCCGTACCCGACTCATGTCCGGTATGATTGTGCCAATGGCCGGAGCGCAATGCAGGGCGGTATCGTCCGCTTCGGCGATTATCGCTATAACGGGTTTACAGCGGTTTCCGGGCCTGAAAAATATACAAATATAGCCCAGGCACAGGGCGATGCCGTCACAACCGGCAAAACAGACCTGGCCGCCGTTTACAACTGGCTGATCCAGTATCAGGGTGATTTCAATATTGAACCCTTCGGTGGGCCATTCCCGACAAAAAGATGGTTGGGAGCCGGTCCTCCGCTGGTATGGGATATTGTATTCCGCGATGGAACAATTGCCGCCGGATCTCCGGCCGCAAAGGGTCTGCCTTTGGCCTATCATTTCGGTACGTTCAGCTCAGGAGAACCACTAAAGCCGGATTTCCCGATGGGCAGGCCGGAAGGGAGTGGCATCGTCGTAATGCGGAGCTCCTGGGATCATCCCGACGGGACGTTACTCTGGTTCAAGGCATCAAGCTATCCCCTGGTCCATGATCACCGAGATCAGGGAAGTTTCCAGATTTACAAGAAGGGATGGCTTGCCATTGACAGCGGGCAATATGAGGAAACCAGCCACCGCGGCAATTATTCTTCGCGTACGGTTGCTCATAATTCGCTTCTCATCTATCGTCCCGGAGAATCCCTGGATAAGGAAAAAACTGATCCTGTTTGGAAGGGATATGCCAATGATGCAGGGCAGCGGTGGGTTGACCCACTCAAGAAGGTGGCTGATCTTGCCGATCCTGAATACTTTCTTGGCGGGATAAGGAAGTTCTCCAGTGTGCCCGGCATGTATGATTACATTCATGCAGATATAACCCGTTCTTACAACTCAACAGCTGTTACAACTGAGGGCCATAATCCTAAGGTGTCCCTTGTAACCAGGGATATCGTTTTTCTCCGTCCGGACGAATTCATTGTCATTTTCGACCGAGTGACTTCCACCAAGGCCGATTATCCCAAAAGGTGGCTATTGCATTCTGTGTATCGACCAGAGCATGAAGGAATAGAAAAATTTTCAGGAACTATTCCCTTCAAGGTACATGTCCAGGGCAAACCGCAAGGTGTTGAGCTCTGTGGAACGATACACGGCGGCATTTCCCATGTTGCTAACCCGGGGGTAATAACTATCAAGGGCTGGAACTTCGGCCCGTCTGACGGCAGATTGTTGATAAGAACAATGCTGCCGTCGCATGCCATTACCCGTTTCGTTGGTGGTGGTGATGAAAAGGGAGTGCGGAATACGGTTCTGGCATCGTCATACACAGGTGGCAACACCATCCATGTCCGTGACGCAAAAGGATTTGCTCCTGGAGATTTTATTTACGTGGGCCCGACGGACATGCCATATTCAGAGGGCTTGAGGGGGCATCCCAACTGGCTCGTGGATGATGTGTACTACAAGGGGTGGGGTAAAATAAAGAAAGTTGATCCGAAAAACGGGTATATCGTTCTGATGGATCATCGATATGGGATTCCAAAGCTTCCCGACGGTACCATTGTGTTGCGCAGTGACCATGCCAATGGGAATTCCTATGAGTTTATGGATGTTGAATATAACCAATGGCAGATGTATGGGGAAGCAGTGGCCAATGCCGGACCCTATACTATGCAGCATGGGAACTGGCGCATGGAAGTAGAGCCGACCCAGTTGAAGAAAGATACCATATTCCTCCATGTGATGATTCCGTGTGATACGAAAACCCAGACGGAAAAAAGAAGGCTTTTGCGGGAAAATATCAAGTTGACTGAAGATAATCGATCAATAGGTTTGGAGCTTGATGGAAGTAAAAGGAAATATATTCTTACATTTCAAAAAAAGACTCCTTATGCCAATTTGGTTATCATTGAGAATGGTAAAAAAAAATTAACAAACATGAGTTTTAGATTGAGTGAAGGGCCCACAGGATAAAATGGCAAAACCATAGAGTAAAAGGGGGCTATAATGCGGACAAAGTTCTTAATGATAGGTATTTCCTGTCTTTTGATGAGTTGCATACTGGTCGCATTGGCCAATGCTGAAATGGCTGGATATCAGACCCAACGTACCGATTACCCTGAAGTGCCGCGCATATCCGCATTCGAGGCAAAGCAGCTTTACAAACTGGGCCGACTCGTGCTGGCCGATGCCAATTATGCCGGAGAGTACGAATGGAAGCACATTTCCGGGTCAAAATCCTACCCCGGCAACCGTTTGCAGCTTTACCGCACCTTGCCGCGGGACCGGATAGTTGCTTTTTACTGTGACGGTATCGGTGATGCTGTCGCTGCCAAAGCGGCAGCGTATTACTGGCATCAGGGCTATAATAAGGTGCGGGTGGTTTCCGGGGGGTCAAGTATGCTGCAACGGGCGGGTTTTAAAATGTGGTACAGAAAGTAGCCGGGAATTGCATGGAATATAATGCGCTGTATTGTTGCGGTGCGGCGATGGTAAAGAATTGCTTAACACGATCCGGTGAGATCTTATTTATAAAAATTATTTGGATAGTGGCGGTTCTCCTGTGTTGCTGTGCTTCCTGCTCGGACCTGCACCGCTCGCCTGAGACGGACATAGCCATCGTATCCTATCTGGTTCGGGACAGCATTATTCCCTTCAACCCTCCGGAAATGCGATCACGGATACTTGTAGGGTTCAGGGTCAGACCGGAGTTTCTGAAGGAGGGACCCCGGAGCGTAGCCGGTGAATTGTATTACAACGAGAGCTCGGTTGCGCGTGCATCGCTCTCCCACCTGGATGGTCCCGGAGGTGGCCTGGAGTTCAACCTTCCCGCACCTTGGTCGCGGAGGGTTTCGCGCGAGGATGTCTATGGTATTCCGGACGGGGCCTATCGCGTATTCATCAAGTTGACCGATGACAAAGGTCGTGTACTGGCTCAATGCGGTAAAAATCTTGAGCGGGATGAGTTGTGCAGGACCTTTTCCGGATTGGATTCGAGATGTCCCCGGTTCCGCTACCGGCCGGTCACGGAAAATGTCGCGGGGGCGCAGTCCCGGACTCCTTCAACCAGCGATCTTGAGAGAGGGTATGCGCTGTTTGCAACGAACCCTCTGGAACGGGTCTTCCCCGATACTGAACCAGGAGACCACCAGGCGGTACGTAACATATCCGTCGTGATTTCCCGGAACGAATACAAGCCGATTACCTTTTCTCTGCGGGCTGTCCGGGATTTGGGCCGTGTAAAGATTGGAGTATCGCCATTTCATGGTGAGGGCAGGGTAGCGAACACTCTTTCGCTCAACATCGCTTCGGTAGGTTTGCTGACCGAGGCGGTTGGAGAGAAAAAACCGGGGAAAGTCATACAGTACCGACTGGCTCCCCGGATTCTGGAGTCGGTTGACCCTGTTGTCGGGAAGAACATCACCCGAACTTTTTGGCTGACGCTCAGAAGTGACGCCGGAACCAGGCCCGGTGAGTTTGATGCAATTATTACCATAACCCCTGAGCAAGGTTCCAAAACGGAAATTCCCTTTCATGTTACCGTCCTGCCGCTCACGCTGACCGACACGGACATCCAGTACGGCATGATGATGGACTATGCCTTCTATGAACTGGATTCAACCGGCTGGACGGATCAGGAACGGAAAACGCTTGCCCGGCAGGGAGCGGCAATCTACCGGGATCTTCGGGAGCACGGGATGACCATGGTTTATCCCCATTCCCGCTTTGTCTACCTGCAGGACCGCTCCGGCGCACCGGTTCTTGAAAGTCTGCGGGAAGCTCTTGTGTACTACCGAAAGATTGGTTTTCCCGGTCCGTTCTGCTGGTATTTGGGACACTTGCTCCATACGGCGAAACCGAAACACCCCGGCAGCATTTTGCTGTATGATGAAGCGGTTGCCGAGCGGCGACTGCGGGATTTGCTGCGATACTTCGAGCGGCTGGCCGGCGAGGTTGGGATAGCAAAAGAAAGGCTTGTTGTCCAGTTGGTTGACGAACCGGACCGGGAAGACCGCGACCGGGTCGAGGCGGCGAAGAAACTGAATGCTGTCGCCCATGAACTTGGCTTTAGAACACTCATCACCCGTCCCTGGCCCGAGGTGTCGATCATGTGCACCGGCACTCCTGACAGCGATGCCGAAGCCGACCGTCTTCGCCTCATGGAAAATGAATGGTGGATCTACCCCAATGGTGCCCTGACCGGTTTGAACCTGTGCTATACTCGGTATGTTTTTGGATTCGGCGCCTGGCAATGGGGTGTGAAGGGCGTGGTCCCCTGGACATACCAGATGGGCGAGGGGAGTAACGGAAATCCGTTTACCGTGTTGGACGGCCCCGAAATCATGGTGACGTATCCATGGGGGGGCTCTGTGCTCTCGACCCCGGTCTGGGAGGCGGTCCGGGAAGGGATTACCGACTACCGGTATATCTTTCAACTCGAACGGCTCATAGCTGCCGCGAAACGCCGTGGTAGCAGCCGGGTTGCCGCAATTGAGCAAAGGCTGGCTGAAATGAAGCGTGCCCGAGGCAGTTCCCCCTGGAGTGAACAGGGGCGCTTCGGCAACTGGCCGCCCGAGTCCTTTGACCGGAAACGGTCTGAAATTATCAAGTGGGCGTGCGCCTTGAATGCCGAACTATTACGATAAGAGGTTTTGTCTTGATGTATGAAACTTTTCTCCCGGTAACCGCCGCGGTTCTTTTCATCGTGTTGGCGATCATTGTTATTGCCCGGAAAAGAAACACCGCCAACGTGTCCCTGGGACTCACCCTGACTCTTCTGGCCTTGACGGAAATTGCGGACTGGCTTCCCTTTACCCAGTGGTACACCCCGGAAACCCTTTCGCGCGTGCTCCTGATTCCCGTTTCCCTGTTGCCGGGGATGTTGCTGTTTTATAGCCTTACCTATGCGCGCAACATCCATGAAAAGTCGATCAGCGTCTTCTGGAAGGTTCTTCTTGCCGTGTCGGCGATTTTTCCCATGAGCGTGGTGCTGTTTCCTGTTATTGCCTTTTTCTATGCTCCGGATCTGCAGACCGAAAAAATGCTCTTCCTGGGAACCGTCGGTTTCTGGTTCTACATGGGCATCCTCATGTACTGCGTTCTTTCCCTGATGAATCTTGAAGTGACGTTCTCCGCGACAACGGGAAGCAACAGGTACGGGATAAAGTTCGAGGTTATCGGGTTCGCCACAATCCTGGCAGTACTGATCTTCTATTTCAGCCAGGGTCTTTTGTATAGAACGATCAATATGAACCTGGCGCCGGTGCGGTCGGGTGTTTTCATCCTTGCCGCATTTCTGCTCGGCTATTCAAAATTCTTCCGCGGCAATAATGTTGCCATTACCGTTTCCAGGTACGTGTTTTACCGATCGCTTACCCTTTTCGTGGTGGGGCTGTATCTGCTGATACTCGGCTTCATCGGAGAAGGAATCAGGTACCTGGGTGACTCTTTCAGCAGGAATCTTGCTATTTTCATTGCCTTCGCAACGGGAGTTGCATTGTTCCTGGTGCTTTTTTCAGAGAAATTGCGGAGGCGGGCGAAGGTGTTCGTCAACAAGCATTTTTATCCTCACAAGCACGACTACCGGGAAGCGTGGCTCGGGTTTACCGGACGCCTGGCATCATGCAGAAGTTTTGATGAGGTGATGGCCGCTGTGCTGACTACCTACCGCGAAGCCTTCGGGTTGAAGGGATGTGCGCTCTATCTGCTGGACGGCGCCGGCAGGATGTTCGTCAGGACCGCCTATCAGGGTGTTCCTGACGCATATGCTGAATTGCCTGCGACGACACCGCTGATTACGTATTTTCTGGAGAAGGACAGGGTATTTAATTCATCCCATAAAGAATATATGCCTGCCCCCCATGAAACGGATTTCGTCAGCACAACGGAGGCGCGGCTTCTGGTGCCCCTGGTCGATAACAAGGAAGCCGTCAGGGGGATAGTTGTCCTGAGCGAACAATTGGCTTTCGAGGAGTATATCTACGAGGACTATGACCTCATGAAGACTTTTGCCCAGCAAGCGTTGCTGTCCCTCGATAATTTCCGACTGGTGGAAGAGCTTGCGGACACCAGGGAGGTAGCGGCCGTGGCTAAGGTATCCTCTTTTGTTGTCCATGACTTGAAAAACCTTGCCTCAAGCCTGTCAATGCTGTTGGAAAATGCGCGAGACTATATCCATGAGCCGGAATTCCAGGCGGATATGCTTGATACCATCAGGAACTCTCTGGACAAGATGAACAAGCTGACGCAGCAGTTGAAGATGACCCAGGACAGCGTAATGTTGGAAACCGGCTCAGTCGACATCCGAAATCTTGCCGAAGAGGCAATACGGGAAATCAAAAAGACGTGTGGGCAGGCTCTGATTGAATGCGAAGGCACGTCAGCATTTTCCGTGGTTAATCCCGAGCAGATCAGGAACGTAATCCATAATCTGCTTTTGAATGCACTTGAGGCAAGCGGCGAGCACGTCTCCATTCAAGTGAATATCGGTGTGGAAGGATCGAGAGCGTATGCTCGGGTTCAAGACGCCGGGTGCGGTATGACGGTCGAGTTTTTAACCCATGAATTGTTCCGGCCGTTCCGGACAACAAAGAAAAAGGGGCTCGGTATCGGCCTCTACCAGTGCAAGCAGACCGTGGAAGCCTATGGAGGTACCATTGAGGCACAGAGTGAAGTTGGTGTCGGTTCCGTGTTTACGGTGTGGCTGCCGAAGAGCGAGCAGCGGGTCACGAGGTGAAGGGTTCTAGGGGTCTAGGGGTCGAGGGTTCTAGGGGTCGAGGATTCGAGGATTCAAGGGTTCTAGTGAAAAAGGCAAAGCCAAAGATCTGGGGTTCAAGGATTTTATAGTTTGTGGATTTATGCGTCCGTTTTGCTCATAAGTTGACGAGTTCATGTGTACATGAGTGTATGAGCGATCACTTGACCCCTGGAATCCTCGAACCCTAGAACCCTAGATCCCTCGAACCCATATTTTGTAAAGGAGTTACTATCCATGGATCGCATTGTTTCCGTTGTCGGCCTCGGTTATGTCGGGCTTCCCGTTGCGGTAGCCTTTGGCAGGGTTGGGAAGACAATCGGGTTTGATATCAGCAGGGCCAGAATTGATGAACTCAAAAATGGCTACGACCGGACTGGTGAGGTAAGTGCCTCAGACCTCGCGGAAGCAGAGATAGTGTTCACCTCCGGCATAGAGGAGCTGAAGCAGGCTGATTTCCACATTGTCGCGGTACCTACGCCGGTGGATAAGGCAAATCAGCCTGATCTCTCCCTGCTGATACGGGCTTCGGAAACAGTGGGCAAAGCACTGAAAAAGGGTGATATCGTTGTCTACGAATCCACCGTGTATCCGGGGGTGACAGAGGAAGAATGCGTTCCCGTTCTCGAGCGGGTTTCAGGGCTATCCAGCGGAAAGGACTTTACCGTCGGCTACAGTCCGGAACGGATAAACCCGGGCGATAAGGAGCATACCTTTACCAAGATAAGGAAGGTAGTCTCGGGACAGGACAAGGAAACCCTGGAGATCGTTGCCGGTGTTTACGAGTCGGTCGTCGAGGCGGGCGTGCACCGGGCTTCAAGCATCAAGGTGGCCGAAGCGGCCAAGGTAATAGAGAACACCCAACGCGATTTGAACATCGCTCTCATGAATGAATTGTCGCTGATCTTCGACAGGCTCGGTATCGATACCAACGCTGTTCTGGCGGCTGCCGGTACCAAATGGAACTTCCTGCGCTTTACGCCGGGACTGGTCGGCGGGCATTGCATCGGTGTCGATCCCTATTACCTCACGCACAAAGCTGAGAAGATCGGGTACATTCCCCAGGTGATCCTGGCGGGGCGCCGCATCAACGACGGCATGGGCAAATTCATTGCCCAGCGGGCGATCAAGGAAATGATTCACGCGGGGCACAACATTTACGGCGCCACCGTAACGGTACTTGGCCTGACGTTCAAGGAGAACTGCCCGGATCTTCGTAACTCCAAGGTAATTGACATTATCAGGGAGCTGGAGGACTACGGAGTGAACGTACAGGTGAGCGATCCGCTTGCTGATCCGGACGAGGCATTGCATGAATACGGCGTTACACTTGTCCCTCCTGACGGGCTGAAACCTGCGACGGCCGTGATTGTCGCCGTAGCTCATGAAGTGTATAGGAATTTTTTCGTAGGGGACTTTGTCGGGATGACAATCGGCAATCCTGTTGTTGTTGATGTTAAGGGTATCTATGATCCCGAAATGTTTGTAGATCAGGGTATTCGTTTTTGGAGATTGTGAGATGAAGGGTCCAAGGATTCGAGGATTCGAGGGGTCTAGGATTCGAGGGGTCAGGAAAGAAATCAGGGGTCCAGGATTCAAGGGGACGAGGGTTCGAGTGATAACTTCACAACTCATCAAACCATGAATCCATAAACGAAGCGGACTCATAAACACATGTACTATTGAATCTTCTAATACGGATCTTTGGTTTTGACTTTTTCACTGGACCCCTGGAATCCTGGTACCCCTGAACCCTTAACCGAGGTTACATAATGGAAAAACTGCTGATCATAGATGACAATGAAGATATCAGGAAACAGCTGAAGTGGGGGCTTGCCAAGGAATACGAGGTGGCGGTTGCCGCTGACGGCAAAGAAGGAATAGCTTATTTCCGCAAGCATCGCCCGAAAGTTGTAACTCTCGATCTTGGATTGCCGCCCGATGTCGACGGAACTACGGAAGGGTTCAGGTGCCTGGAGGAGATACTTGGCATCGATCCGGCAGCCAAGGTTATCATGGTAACCGGTAACGACGAACGGGAAAGTGCTCTCCGGGCGGTCCGAACCGGCGCCTACGACTATTACCGGAAGCCGATCGATATCAGTGAGCTGCGCGTGGTGATCGCCAGGGCATTTCATATACGCGCCATCGAAGATGAAAATCGTCGGCTGCAGACCGCCGTGGAAGACAAAATTACCCATTTCGGCGGCATTGTCGGTCAGTGCCCTCAGATGGAGCAGGTTTTTGCCACCATAAGGAAGGTCGCAACATCTGATGTGCCCGTTTTCGTGACCGGTGAGAGCGGGACCGGAAAAGAATTGGTTGCCCGGGCAGTCCACACTATGAGTCTCAGGAAAGATCGTCCCTTCATTCCCATCAATTGCGGCGCCATACCGGAAAACCTTCTGGAGTCGGAACTGTTCGGCTATGAGAAAGGAGCGTTTACCGGGGCCCATGCAAGGGTCCAGGGGAAGGTTGAATATGCTCATACCGGAACCCTGTTCCTTGACGAGATAGGCGAGCTCCCCGCCGGTCTCCAGGTGAAACTGCTGCGCTTTCTCCAGGAAAAGGTTATACAGCGGGTCGGCGGCAGGGAGGATATCGTTGTGGATTCCCGGGTCGTATCCGCTACCAATATCGATATCGAAAAGGCCATTCGGGAGGGAAGCTTCAGGGAAGACCTCTACTACCGGACCGCCGTTATTACGATTCACCTTCCGCCGCTTCGCGAGCGGGACGGCGACATTCTGCTGTTGGCCAATCTTTTTCTGCGGCGTTTCAGTGAAGGGCTCAATCGGAAGGTGAAAGGGTACAGCCCGGCAGCGATGGATTATCTCCGATCCTATGAATGGCCGGGAAACGTGCGGGAACTGGAAAACAAGGTGCAGCGGGCGGTGATCATGGCGGAATCACCGTTTCTCGAGCCTGCCGATCTCGGTTTTGAAGGGATTGCGGCGGCTCCCCTGGCGGCCGACTTGAAGAAGATGACGTTAAAGGAAGCTCGGGACAAGGTCGAGCGGGAATTGATTGCCTCGGTCCTGCAGGAGCATGATGGGAACATCGTCAAGTCTTCCGAGGCTCTGGGCGTGAGTAGACCGACCCTGTACGACCTGATGAAGAAACATGGGATGAGTGGATGAAAAAAGTGTTCAAGGGGTCGAGGGTTCGAGGATTCCAGGGGGCTGGTGAAAAAGGCAAAGAATAAAGATCCGGGATTCGAGGATTCAATGGTTCATGTGTTTATGAGGCCGCTTCGTTCATAGTTTTATGGGTTGATGAGTTATTAGGTTATCACTCGAACCCTGTAACCCTCGAATCCTTGAACCCTATTCAAATGTTTACTGCAGCTTCCAGCGCCTTCACCAATGCCGGGTCGTAACTCGTTCCGGCTCCGTTTCTTATTTCCTGAAGAGCATCAGAGCTTGTCATCGCTTCACGATGCGGCCTTTTGGAAACCATGGCGCAATAACTGTCCACAACGGCGATAACTCGTGAGATAAGAGGGATTGCCTCGCCTGCGAGTCCGTCAGGATACCCGCTGCCATCAAACTTTTCATGGTGATGGAGTATCGCCATCCTGACTTCGGGAGAAAACTCGATGCCTTTTAATAGTTCTACCGTAGTGAAGGGGTGAACCTTCAGGGTTGCGAATTCGGATGAGTCGAGTTTTTGCTTGTGCAGCACTTCTTCATCCATAAGTACAAGTCCGAGATCGTAAATGGTTGCTATATATAAGGCCAGTTCTTTTTCTTCGTCGCACGTATCAAGCTTTTCCATTATTTTTCTCGCCAGATCACGAAACAGGCTCTCTTTTTTATGATATTTACGTCCCGCCGCGAGGAGCTTATTGAATGACTCGGTAAATTCCTGAAAGCCTTCTTCCCAGTTTTCTTCGTGTTTCAGCCTGTCGATGAGGTGAGATATGCGCGTGCCGAGCACTGTCGCGATGGAGAGATCCTGGGGCGTGAACGGCTCCGCGGTTTTTTTATTGTTGAGGTTGAGTACGCCCAAAATCGTCTCGTCAATTTTAAGAGGAACGGAGAGGAGTGATTTCGTGTTGTATTGAGGAGTGTTTCTTCTTGAGAACCGCGTATCGTTTTCGATGTTTTCTATCAGGATAGGTTTTCCCTCAAGGGCAACCCACCCGCTTATCTGGTCTCCGGGGCGTATGCGCGTTCTTTTTACGATGTCCTCGGGCAGTCCCTTCGCGCTCTGGATACGAAGCTCGCCTGTCACTTCGTCCTGCAGCATGACGGAACATGTTTTAACCTCCATGAGCTCGGCAATGAACTCCAGGAAAAGATCAACTCCTTTACCGATGGCAGCTTCGATTTTCTGCCTTTTGCTCTTGTGGATGACAATTGAAACCGTGGAAGAATCGTTTTGGTGCTCGATGTTCAAATCCCAGCCATGGTTTTCCGCGGTCTTCCTGGCAAGATAAAGCTTGAGACAGTTTTTATCGGAATCCTTTTTGAGAGGATGGGTGGACTGGAATACCGCCTCCCTGATTTCCGCCGGAAGCCTGGTTTTGAAATGAATCGAAACGGTAATGAGATCTCCTTCACTCACTTCGATTCGAATGGTATTGTTTTCAGCCAGATATGGCAGGAAACCTTCCATCAGGTTAATGAACATCTGAGAGGTCTTGATCTTATCAGCGACTATTTCCGAAACACCCAGTGCAATCTGAAGTTCAAGGGATAGACCTTTTTGGGCAAGCTTTTGAGATAACGTTGGTGAAGATGACAGCTCCTTGAGAATATCCGCCAGACTTACCACTGATTTCTTGATACTCCTCATTTCGTCTTCATACGCAAGGAAGTCGAACTGGCTTTCAATAATGGTGATAAGTTTATCGGTTTCCGCGGAAATGATTGAATAAAATTCCTTATGCTCGGCAGGAGAGAGACTGTCTGAATTCTGAAGGTAGTATGTTGAGCCCTTGATGGAATTCAAAGGCGTACGCAGTTCATGGGAAATACGGGTCAGGAAGTCCGTTTTGAGTATGTCGGTTTCAATGAGCTTGCGGTTGACTGCTTCAAGTTCCGCAGCTTTTTCCTTGAGATCGGCGACCAGGTAGGCATTTTCAAGGGCAACGGCCGTCTGCCGGGCTATGATCTGCATGAGAACAAGCTCTTGTTCGGCAAAGGAACAAGAATCCTTGTGTTCGCTTGCGTTCAGAACACCGTGCATTCTCTTTTTACCGATTATCGGACAGGAAATGAAGGATTTGCTCCGGTAGATGCCATGGCTCATGGAGCGAAAACGTTCGTTGTCGTCGATATCCTCTATAAGGACGGGCTCGATTTCCCTGAGAATTGTTCCGGCTATACCTTCACCGATTTTCGACCGGAAGTTACGACAAACTTCGAGATCGATACCCCTTGACGCGACAATTGACAATTCCCGACGATCATTGAGCAGCATCAAAGAGCACTTCTTCGCTTTCGTATAGCCGACCACGATGTCGAGAATCATGTTTGCGATTGTGCTTATGTTGTCAGTGCCAAGAATGATATCCGTCAGATCTTTGAGAAGGGATACTTTCTCATCGCATTTTTCCAGTGATGTCAATGGCTGAAGGGAAGCTTGCATAATGAGTATTTTTCTCCTTGACCTTTGGTTGCTTTAATTATAGAAGCAATATCAGTGCCGAAAGAAAAACCACCCTTTGTAGGGTTATTTGTGGCAATGAGAAGTTTCGGAAACTGTTAATTGGGACAAGGTGTCGGAAAACTTGACAGCATTTGCCGGCAACGGAGAAAGATGTATTACGGATTTTTAACATCAAAAATCCGAAATTGAAACAATAATCAGCCACGGTTTGATATCACAAGACCTGCCGGGTTTTTGAAAGCCTGGCAGGTCTTGTGATAAGTCATGTCCACTTTATTTTAGTGGATAGGCCCACTAGTGTCCCAACGTTGAATCACTGATAGGCCGTAATTGATCGATAACATTGAGAGAAATCGAGAAAATGCCATTTAACGACTTGAAAATGCTCCAGAGGTCCGTACATCTTCGTACAGCACTGTACGAAGGGGTGGACCATGTACACCGGCAAGCTCGTGTTCTCTCAAGTGATGGAGCATCTTCCGCTCCATGTATTTCATCGATGCGTAGATCGGTACAACGGCGACTTCAAGGTCAAGGAGTTTACCTGTCTCGACCATTACCTCTGCATGACCTTCGCGCAGTTGACTTACCGCGAAAGCCTCAGGGATATCGAAGCCTGCCTGCGTGCCCAGAAGAACAAGCTGTACCACATGGGAATACGCAGTGCCGTTTCCCGCAATACGCTGGCAAACGCGAACAAGGTTCGCGACTGGCGTATTTATGCCGACCTTGCACAGTCGCTGATACAGGTTGCCCGGAAGCTTTACCTCAGCGACGACTTCGCGCTGGAGCTGGACAACACAGTTTACGCATTGGATGCAACGACTATCGATCTATGCCTCTCCATGTTTCCATGGGCCAACTTCAGAAAAACCAAGGGAGCGGTAAAACTGCATACCCTGCTGGATTTACGTGGCAATATCCCAGCCTTTATCTATATTTCCGACGGAAAGCTTCACGAGGTCAGAACTCTCGACCTTCTTCCTATCGAGCCGGGAGCTTTCTATGTCATGGATCGGGGATACCTGGATTTCGAACGGCTTTATCCTTTCACGTACGGCGGAGCGTTCTTCGTCATTCGAGCCAAGTCGAATCTGAAGTGCCGCCGGATATACTCGCACCCAGTGGACCGTACCACAGGCATTGTCTGTGATCAGTCAGTGCAATTAACCGGAGTCCGACAAGCAAAGTGTTATCCGGAAAAACTGCGTCGGGTGAAATACTATGATGCGACGACAGAAAAGACTCTTGTGTTCCTTACGAATAATTTTGTTCTGCCGTCACTGACCATAGCCGAACTGTATCGCTGTCGCTGGCAAGTAGAGCTGTTTTTCAAATGGATCAAACAAAACCTGAGGATCAAGACCTTCTACGGCACTTCTGAGAATGCCGTCAAAGTCCAGATTTGGATCGCCGTCTCGGTGTATGTGCTCGTCGCCATCATGAAAAAGCGCATGAAAATTGAGGCCAGTCTCTACACAATTCTACAGGTCCTGAGCGTAACGATTTTTGAACGAATGCCGTTAATACAGCTACTTACAGAGTCAACCTGCGAAAAAGAAACAGGCAACAACGATAACCAGTTGTTTTTATTCACTTAAACGTTGGGACACTAGTGGGATAGGCCTTGAAATATTTTCGTGCCTGACGTGGCTGAATATGTTTCGTCTGGAGATTTCGTCTCATGAACATCAGGGTCCTCAGCAGAGTTGCCCCATTTGCCTTGTATATGGCATTCGTTGCACTCGATGAACTGATCAGGTTCCTTGCCGGAAAAGGTTTGTTCAGCATTACGGAACAGCAGATGCTTTATATTTATCCGCTCAAGGTTTTTTCCGTGGCGGCCCTATTGTATCTGTTCCGGAACCGGTATGACGAGATTGCGCCCAGGGAACTCGTAAAACCGTCAGTTGTCTTTGCCGCCTTTACCGCCGGCATCGTGGTCTTCGTCATGTGGATACATATGGATTTCCCCGCGGCTACCATTGGATTGCTGCGGGGATATAATCCCAACCTGGCCACGGAAGAAGCGGTTCGCCGGCTGCTCATCATGTCGCGTATTGCGGGAGCCGCTCTTGTTGTTCCCGTTATGGAAGAGCTTTTCTGGCGCTCGTTTCTTATCCGCTACATAATTTCCCATGACTTTGCCAAGGTGCCCATCGGCAGGTTTACCTGGCCGTCCTTTTTGATTACAGTCGTGTTGTTCGGTTTTGAGCACAACCTGTTTCTGGCCGGGATTCTGGCGGGAATCGCCTATAACCTGCTTCTGTACTTCACCAGAAGCATTGCCGCTTGCATTGTAGCCCACGGCGTGACGAATCTGCTTTTGGGGATCTATGTGCTGCAGACGGGGAAGTGGTATTTTTGGTGATTTAGCGGATAGCGGCCAGGGAGTAAGGGCTGGGGGCTGGGGATTAGGGGCTGGGGGCTGGCGTGTAGCGGTTAGGGATTAGGGGCTGTAGGGGCAACCCCCTGTGGTTGCCCTTCATTTGGGCAGGCACGGGCTTGCGCGACGAAGCGCTCCAGCGCGCAGGCGGGGGCCTGCCCCTACATGACAAACAGTTGTGGCCGCCTGCAATCCCCCTATCCGCTAACAATTTCTTCCCTATATTCTTCCATGAATTCGCCTCTTGACGAGGATACATTTGTAATGATGTCGTCGATAACGCCAAGGTAGGGTACCCTCAGTCCATGGTACTCAACTTCAGGACCGATGGGTGAGAACTGGATGTTCATTCTTTTCAGCAGGATGCGGAGTCCCTTGGCCATGACCGCATACCAGTGAGTCAAACCTATTTTTTTGCTTTCCATATACATGCAGATGTAAAGACCCATGATGATATGGAATTCCTGCTTTCTTTTTTCTTCTATCTCCCGGTATTCCTCGCGCGGAACCTGAGCCTCCTGGCCGTCATTGTACAGCAGCCGGTCCACCGCTCTTTTCCGAAACTCCTTGCTTACCGCAAGTCGTGATATTTCAGCGACTTTGTTCCTGTCGGGCAAAGATATGTCGGATGAAAAAGAGCAATATTTTTCAATGGGGAATCCATGTTCGGAATTCATGATGAGTCGTATCGTGCCGATCAACTGCCCGTTTTCCTGGGAAAATGCTCCCAGGTGAACTGAATACGGGTCGTACTCGTCCGTTTCCAGCCCACCCGGATGATCTTCCGGATTTTCGAAGCCCCATTCCTCGCAGTAGACCTTGTATCTCAGTCGGTACACTTCGTTGATTATGGGGTCGGCTTTCGGTATTGTTCTGAATAAAAATCGGGACATGGAAGAGGTCTTTCTATTTTTTAATGATGCTGGATTAAAATGGTAAAAATACTATGACGGTGTTACAGGGTTGTCAAGGTACAAAAACGGTTTTACCCACGTCGCGTAAACGTGTACCCGTCAGTGTGCCCCTGTGGCTGAAGAACCCGAGTTTCATTTATAAAGCATGTACTGGAATTTGTTCGTATGTGTCTCCGGCTAAACCGAAATTCATGCTTTACGTTGGCTATAGATGAAATTTAAAGAAAATTCACGATAAATAGCTTGATTCATTTAAGAATATCTGGTAATTGGGTATACAGAAAATCTACTTAAAATTAGATAGATATACGAAAATACTAAACTGCCCGCAAGGGCAGGGCGGAAAGCCTACAGGGTCTTACCGAGACAGCCGGGTTGCCGAAATATCATATTGGATATTGGGCATCCGGCTTTTTTGTTTCCAGAGTTTTCTTTGCGTGTAATTTATTTGATCTAATTATTGCATAAAAGAAGGGCGGCACAATCATTAGATTTCAAAAAACCTTTTTTTATCTGGTGATTTTGCTGTTGATAGGGATTTTTCATGCAAGCTGCTGTTACAGTACAAAATTATTCTCCTGCATTTTCTCGAAATACATCAATAGCTGTCTTCAATGATTGGTACGACATTGTACCGGCCGATACCCCTGAACTTCTCGACCATGCCTATCGGCTACGCTACCAGGTCTACTGCCGGGAGCGGTGCTATGAAGAATCCGGTGCTTTTCCTGATCAGAGGGAAATCGACCGGTTTGACAATCGTTCCGTTCACAGCCTGGTAGTGTCGAGGATCGATGACTCCTGTCTTGGAACGGTCAGGCTGGTTTTCCCGGATGTTAAAAATCCTGACAATTGTTTTCCAATGCAACAAATCTGCCGAAATTTCCGTGCAGATCGCCTACGACCCTTGTGTTTTCAGACAACAGCGGAAATCTCAAGGTTTGCCATTTCAAAGATGGCGCGAAAGTTGACGGCGGGGATTGACGACTCGATCAAGAGCGATGGACTGCAATCGACTGTAAAGGACCGCATTGCTCGGCCTTCCGTGGTGCTTGGCTTGATGAAAGCAATTGTGCGAATGAGCCGGGAACATGGCATTACCGACTGGTTGGCGGTGATGGAACCCTCCCTGTTGCGCCTCCTTGCCCGCTACGGCATATTCTTTCAGCCTATCGGGCCACTGGTCGACTTTCATGGAATGCGGCAGCCATGCCAGGCAAATCTGGATAAACTCCTGGCAAGGGTGAGGCAGGAATGCCCCGAAGTCTGGGAATTTGTTGTGCATGATATTTGTCCGTAAATACAACAAATTAGGCCCCATTTGTCGAGCCCTGGAGCGAATGCTTAAACATGGTCAGCCTTGATGGGCACATATTTATGCTAAGTCTGAACCTGACTTATCGCAATGGCGTCAATCAAGGCTGCATTATGAGGCTTTCGCACTAAATCTCGAAACCTTCCCGTACGACATTTCCGCTAATGCGGGAAATCAGTACCCCACCACGCACTTCTCCTTTCCCTTTAGTTAAGCCCAATCGTGCTCCGTTTGTACTCCGTAAAGTATTCTTGACCGTATGTCGGAAACCTTTACAATGCCATCCGTTAACAAGGAACGATATTTTAAAAGCTAGTAATATTGTACTGTTGCAAGATGGCACATGGATTGCAGTTCTTTAAACGAACAATGAATTATTCTGGAGGTAACAATATGGAAACGAGAATACAATCCATAAATCAGAAAGGGAGGGAGGTGAAAATGATGAAAGGGATTTTGTGTTTATTGGCAGCAATGGTGATGTCGCTTGGTCTGTTTACAAGTGCGAATGCAACATCCGTAGGGGGACTCATCTGGCCGGATGGAACTGCTACTCTTCTTTCCGACAATAGCGCCGATTTTATTATTGATGGCGATGGTGACCCTACTACTGTCGGTGTGGGTGACATCCTCGTGACAATCGTCGGTATCAATACCATCGAAGGGACGAGCAACCAAACGATCGGTGCCGGCACTACCTACAACGAGTTGACGGCCATAACCGCGGTAAAAATCAGTTCGATGGATGGTACATTTACGAACCCTCAAGGACTGACGATGGCTCAGTACTATGCACAGCCTTTAACCGGAGCTGATACGGCATATTTTGATTGGGCTACAGGAACTGTATATGGTGGGCTCACTTTTACCTCGCAAACAGGCCTCACGAATGATGGTATCCAATTTGGTTTATTGTATGAGGACTCAGCTAACAACTATACCAGAGATGGAAGCGTTCAGACCGGCTTGACGTATGCAACTGATGGAACGTATCGTCTTACCTTGGGGTTGGATGCAGCTGCTGGTGACTACTTGACGGTTTTTGCACCTGTAAATCTGGTTCAGCTTGCAGCTTTTGCCGCTGGGAATCCCTCAACAGCAATCGATCTCTCGAATATTTCTCTTAACGGTTCCATCATCGGTCAAAATTGGGGTAGCCTCAGCTTCTTTACGGATTTTACCGGTGGTAACGGCGGGTTCAGTACGCCGACTCCATCGAGCTCGTGGCCTATTTTCGACAATCTTGATTTCACGGTTCGAGCAGTGCAGATTCCGGAACCCGGCAGCTTCCTGTTGATGGGTTTGGGTCTCCTGGCCGCGGGACTTTTCAGCCGTAAGCGCCGCAACTAGCGGACAACATTATAAAGTATCTCAATAGGGGACTGAATTTTCAGTCCCTTTTTTATTGGCTCGAAAAAATTCCCGAGCCTTATTGTTTACCCCTTCTGAAAAATCGGGTACACTCTTTTCATGTTATCAAAAAGTCTTTTAAACAAATTGCTCAAGGCCGGAACCCTCGCCCCTTCAATCGATAACTGTCAGCCGTGGCAATTTTCCACCACCGACTCATCTGTCACCATTTGCCTCGACCATGAAAGGGCGGAGTTTTTCGGCGACTATGCGTACACTGCCTCCTATGTGACAATGGGGATGGTGGCCGAGAATATTGCGTTGGCCGCATCCGATAACGGTTTGCGGACTGAAGTAACACCTTTTCCCGAAGGGCCGGATGGCGCCGTCGCCCGTATAGAATTCAGCGAAGCTGAGGTTGAGTCCGATCCTCTTGCGGCATTCCTTGAAACGCGCTGCACTAACCGTAACGCGTATAAGAAAATTCCGCTTTCGGATGATGTGTCCCGGCGTCTTGCCGCGACTACCGCACCACAGGGTGCGCATCTGCATTTAATAGAGGACAGGAAAATTATGCGGAGCATTGCATCGCTGGGTGCGGCGGTGGACAGTATCATTTTTAATCATCCGCTGCTGCATGCCAACCTGTTCCGCTGGATTCGCTGGAACGAGCGTGAAATACGCGCTACGCGCGATGGTATGCCCGCCGGCAGCCTGGAATTATCGTCACCGGAACGGCTGTTTTTCCGGATGCTTTCGTCGTGGCAATTGCAAAAACTGCTCAACTTGTTCGGCACGCACAGGATGATCGGCATCATTAACAGCGGTCTCCTTACCAGCGCTTCCGCGCTGGGCATCATTGTTATGGATAGTGCGGAGAATGTCGATTTTTTCAACGGTGGTCGTTTTTTTGAGAGGGTGTGGCTTCAGGCAACCTCGTTGGGCCTGTCGTTTCAGCCATTTGGTGGGGTTCCGTTTTTGTTGACTCGCATCATGATGGCGGGAGAAGCCGGTTTCAGCAAGAAACAATATGTGCGTTTGACGAAGGTTAGCCGGGAGTTACAGGAAATAGTGCCGTTTGCCGAGAAGAATGCCATGATAATACTCTTTCGAGTCGGATATGCCGGTCAACCGACAATTCGCTCCATCCGGCGTCCAATCGAAGAGGTTTTGAGTTGTTGATGCAGCACGAACAGCACGGCATTCTGCTTGCTTGATGTCTTACTATCTTTCGGCAAGCCTTGCCTTGCGAAGGATGAGCCGCTTGATAAGGCGCTGCAGTGGATTTTTCCCCCCCATGAAGAGATATCCCTTCTTGTGTTTTCCCCGTAACAGGTCTATCTGGAGGTAGTGCGGCACCGGCTTTACCGCTCCCTTGCCGGTGAGGATGGCAACGACCGCGGTTGCGACCAGGGAGGCGGCAAGGGTGCATGCCGGTGAGACGGCCGGGCCGGTTTTTTTCGCGAAGCTGACTTTTGAGAGGTCGAGGTACTTGATGTGGTAAGGGCGTGGCGCCAAGCCGGCGGCGAAGGCGGCAAGCTTTTCCCGGTATTCCATGGAATCAGAGATGCCGAAGTACTCGTCAAAGGGCATCCCCTGAGGGGAGAATATCTGCCTGGTAGCGCCGAAACCGAGAGGAGCCGCGGTAATTGCGAAAATACCTTTTTCGCGACAGCGGGCAAAGACCTGCCGCCGGGCGTCGATCTCGAAAAAGTCTATGCCGTCGATAAAGATGTCGGTATCCGCGAGGAAAAAGTCAAGGTTTTCTCTGGTAACGTATTCCCGAAATATCCGAATATCGGCGTACGGGTTAATGTCACGGATCATATCGGCTATGACATCAGCTTTGTTTCTGCCAAAGGTGCTGTGATAGGCGCCGAACTGGCGACTGATATTTACCGCATCGAAGGTATCAGGATCGGCAATGGTGAAATTACCGATGCCAAGGCGGGCAAGTGTCAGTGCATGAATACCTCCTACGCCGCCGGCGCCGGCGATGGCGACCCGTGAGGAGAGCAGCTTTTTCTGATCGTGTTCGCTCAGCAGGCCGATATTGCGGGAAAATTCATTGCGCAGAAGTTTTTCAGTGTCCATTGTCGGTCCTGACGATCAGATAATTATCGATACCCAGGCGCCTTGCCGTGGCTTCCGCTTCTGCCGGCGTAATGAACCCAGTGATGCGAACCTTGTAAAATTTTCCGACATGTACGATCCTCAGCTTGGCTGCCCGTGCGTTCTTGCAAATTGACCTTTGTACAGCTTGAGCATTTCGCAGGGATTTGAACGATCCTGCCTGAATGTCATACTTCGGTGCGGAATCGGAAATAGTGGTTTGCCGGGATTCAGGTTGCTCCGGATTTCGCGGCGGTTTTGCAACCGGTTTCCGTCCATTGGCGTTCTTCTTTTCTTTGCGCTGTTGTACCAGCGCATTCAGGCGATTTGAAAATACATCGAGATCCACATGATACACGGGTTTCGGCATGATCCACGATTCGATGGAGAAGGATGTCGCCGCTTCCAGGCGAGCCAGTTCCGTATCCAGAGTGTTGACCGCGGCAAGATAGCGGTTATGTGCCTTGATAAAAGCTGATTCCGTTTCGAGCAGGTCTGAAAGTTTCAGCTTTCCTTCGGCGAATTTATCCAGATCACGGTTCAAGGCATATTCGAAGGTTTTAATGTTGTTTTCATGGGCGGCAACCGCCTTTTCTTCTTCCTTTACTCGTCGCCAGGCCTGTTCTGCTTCGAGTGCAACCCGGCGGGCCGCTTCATCGAGCAGGTACTCCTCTTTCTGCTTTTTGGCGGTTGCCCTTCGTACATCATTGATCGTCCTGCCCCATTCGAAGATGGGCCAGTCAATGGTTGCCGTGAGCAGCCAGACCTGTGGGCGGGTTAGGTTCGTTTCCTTTTGTTGCAGGAAGCTGCCTGACAGTGACGCCTGGGGAAAGAAGCCGCCCCGGGCAATTGATACGTCCGCGTTTGCCATACTGACCCGTGAACGGCACGATTGCAACTCCTCACGATGGGCAACGGCAGACTCACGCATTTCCTGGAGAGTAGGGGTTAGTATTCCGTTAAACGGTTTCCCGAGGAGGGACAGTTCGTCACTTCCCGTATAGTGGATGAGATCTTTGAGCCGGGCCTGAGCCGTTGCCGCGCGATTTCTGCTTTTCATCAGTTCAAGCTCGGTAAAGAGAACATCGGTTTCCTGGCGGAGCACCTCTTCTCTGCTGATATATCCCTCAGCAAGCAATTCGTTCAGGACCCGCAACCGCTCTTTCTTGGCCTGCAGAAGCTTTTCCATGGCCCCGGTCGTCAACTGTTCGTTGAGGACGGAGTAGAATACCTTTTTTACCTCGAATGTCAGTTCACGCTGCCGTCGCTCGTAACTCAGGCGGGTTTCTTCATGCAATGCCTTTGACTTGCGGTAGGTGTTGGTGAGAATGCCGCCGGTGAACAGGGGTTGTTTTACGGTCAACATGAGCGAATAGAAGTTTTGATCTCCAAGGGGGAGCTCCGTGTCCAGCGGCGGGATGCCGTTTGCAAAGGAATTGCGGTCGATAATCAACCGTGGTGATTTGTTGAAAATGGAGTAATTCCCCTGGAGCCTGAGGGTCGGAAGGAAATCCTTGAATGCCATGCCGGATGCTTCTTCGGCGGCGATGGTGTCCGCTTCGAAGGATTTCAGTCCACTGTTGTGTTTGTGTGCAAGGGTGACGCATTGCTCAAGGGAAATCTCGAGGCAGAACGCCTGACCCGACATCAGGATAAAGAATAGTGATGTTAGTATAGAAGCACGTTTCATTTGAGGAACCGCACCGTTACGGTCATACCGTTTTTGAGGCCCTTGAAAGTGTCGAGATCGATGTAAATCTGTTCCGTGTTGATATCGTATGACGCCATCGGGTCAAAGGATTTCTGGGCTTTCCGCTTTACATGGGGCAACACCCGGGTGACCTTTCCCCGGTAAATTTTCCCGGCAAAAGCATCCGCCACCACTTCCACCGTCATTCCCTCGGTCACCTTGCCGGAATCGGTTTCATCCACTTCGGCCCGTATACGCATTTTTTGCGGATTGATCAGCTTCAGAACGGGCGTGCCGATATCAACCATCTCGCCGCGCTTTTTCATTCTGTCGGTCACGACCCCGTTGATGGGTGATCGCAGAGTGTGGTCAGCGAGCAGAGATCGAGAGTATTCCAGTTCGGCCGTGCTGCGTGAAAGGGCGGCTCGTGACGCGTCGATGTCTTCCTTGCGCTCGCCTTTTCGATACTTTTTCAGTAAAGATTGTGCTTCATTCCATTCGGCGGATGCGACTTTCATCTTTTCTTCGGCTCGATTCCGCTCAAGGAGCGTTGTCGCGTCTTTTTCGTAAAGCCGTTGCTGCCGACGGAATTCGTCGTCTGCCTGGCGGTAAATAGCCTCGGCCCGTTCGGCTCGCTCCTTGGCAATTGCCACGTCCTCCGCTCTGAAACCTGCTTCCATCTGCCTGAGCCTCGCCTTTGCTTCACGGGTCATGGCTTCCGCCTCGGCAACCCGTGCGACGGCTTTGGCATTGTCGATTATCACAAGAGTGTCACCCTTGCCGACCGGGTCCCCTTCTTTCACCAACATTTCGCGGACGGCCCCGGATACCAGGCTGCGTAGTTCCGTTTCTTCTTCACTTTCAACCATTCCCTTGGATTTGACGAGTGCACTCGTATCGCCCGCTTCCCGTGTTCCTTCACCCTTTTTGACAAGCTGGGGGCCTAGTAGCGCGATAGCGACAGCGATAACAACCAATACCGCTATGATGATGATTCCTAAGCGGGTGTTTTTCATATATTCTCCGAAAGTAATCTCTGGTTTTTGTTGCGAAATTTCATGATTATACAGGGGCAGACCCCCGTGTCTGCCCTCTTATGCTTCTGAGAAACTTCAGCTTATTCACCACCCCCTGGCCCCCTCCTTATCAAAGAGGGGGAAGAGAGAATAGCTCCCCTCCTATAATAGGAGGGGCTGGGGTGTAAAAATTTCTTTCCGACAAATCAATTGTCTCGGCGGCGTGGGTTGTTAATCGAATTATTTATTCTATCGAACTCGACGTCAATTCCCGCATCAGCCTCAGCCTTTCAGTGTCCTTGGTTTCCCTGACGATCCTGCCGTCTTCCATGAAGAGGATCCGGTCAAATATATCCTCGATTCTGTTGTCATGTGTAGCGACAACGACGCATTTCCGTTGTTCCCGGGCAAGTTTTCTCAGGATTTCCATGACGTTCCTGCCGTTTGCATGGTCAAGGTTGCCGGTCGGTTCGTCCGCCAGGATGAGAGGGGCGTCCGAAGCAAGAGCCCGTGCAACGGCTACACGCTGTTTCTGGCCGCCGCTCATGTCTCTTGGTAGAAAATGCATCCTTTCCGTGAGGCCGACTTCGGCAAACAGTTGGTTGGTTCTCTTGTCGGCTGACGGTCCCGTTATTCCTTTTATCTGGAGGGCAAGCATGACATTTTCATAAGCGGTAAGGGCAGGGAAGAGGTTGAAGCCTTGGAAAATCAAGGAAACGTACTTCTTCCTGATGGCGGGAAGTTGTGCCTCGGTCAATACGGATACCTCACTGCCATATAGTTGATAGGAACCGTCTGTAGGCTGGAGGATGCAGCCGAGCATGGAAAGTAGCGTCGTTTTGCCGCTACCGGATGGCCCGAACAGGCCTACTACCTCCCCGGCGAAGAGTTCCAGGTCCACTCCCGCGACCGCGGTGACCTCCGTGTGGCCGTCGGAATAAATCTTTGAGAGATTTTTCGTTACTATCGCTTTGTCCACGAATTAGCCTCTGAAAAGGATGGCGGGATCGATCTTCTTTATCTTCCGGATGGAGACAAAGGCCGCCGAGAAACACATAACGAGCGTGAGCCCGAGAACAAGCAGGTTCAGCCAGGCCTTTACGACCATGACCATGTAATGCATTTCATATAGTTTAACCGAAATGATCGTTATGCACAGGCTGACCAAGTAGCCGGCCAAGGCATTGATGAACGCCTGGGAAAGGATGATCTTGTAGATGTCACGATTGTCGGCGCCGAGCGCCTTGAGTGTTCCGAATTCCTTGATGTGCTCTACCGTGGAGTTATAGATTGTCTGTCCGACAATGAGCATCCCGACCAGGAAACTGATGACGATTGTCAGCAGGAAGGAAAAGCCGACGCCGGTTTCCATCGTCCAGTAAAGACGGGTCTTGGTGCTGAAGGTTTCTTTGTCGAAGACATCGACCCCTTTCAGCTTCTTCCTCAGGTTCTTGACAACCTGCGCCGTCGATTTTCCGGGGGCGACCTTGGCGATAACAAAAACGGTGCTGTCCGAGCCGACATAGGTGACAAGGTTCTGGGCCAGGTTGAAGGAAGTGAACAGGATGGGAGCCGTGGTGAATGACTTTACCCCGCTCGATATTCCGACGATCTGAAGGCGATGGGAAAGCACATCCCGGTACTCGCCGACTTGAAGTTCTCCCAGGCGCTTCATGGCTGACTCGTCCACAATGGCGAAATTGCCGTTCTTTACGTCATGGGCATTCCCTTCCTTCATGTCCCATGGGCCGCCGACACCGGTATCCGGATTGAAACCCACGATTTCAACCTGTTCGGTTCCCCCTTCTTTCTGGCGGATGACACCCCAGGCAACGATCAGTTTTTCCGCCCACTCAACGTCGGGGTCGGATAAAACTTTGTAATAAATGGGATCAGGGAACGGTTGGGAAAAATCGAAGTTCTTGCTGTTCTTGGAAGTTACCCAGATGTCGCCGGGTGTGTGGTCGATGATGACCGAAGATGTTTCCATCAAACCGAGATAGATGCCGGCCTGGGCAAAGATGAGGCTGACTGCGAACACGACGCCGAGAAGCGTTATGAGCGAGCGGGTCTTGTCGTACAGCAGTATCCTGAGGGCGACATAGAACATGGTGTAAATACTAGTCACAGAATGGATTATTTGCAATGAAAACTTGCAGGAATCCGTGGAAAATTCAGGGGAATTCGAGTGATGTCGGGATAGTTTACAGAAAATCAGGCTTGAAAGGTAAGAAAGGTCGCCCAAAAAAGGCCTGAAGACTAGTACTTGTGTCGAGATATTTTACATTACGTTAATAGGTTATAAAATATATCGTAATATCAGAGGGTTGTAATTATTGCACAGAAATTGCATATATCATATTGTGATATAAGATTTTGGGCCCTATCGGGACATGAGAAGAGGGGTGTAGTATGAAAAACTTTATATTTATTCTTTTGATTGTTCTAGGCATATCAGGAAATGTTTGGGGATTGTCCTATACCGGCAGCATTTCCAGTGGTGATGGTCTATATGGAACCGCATCATGGAGTAACAATGCGGGACTTTCATGGGTGGTTGAATATAACCCGGATACGATGTTGTGGACCTATACCTATACATTTTCGGTAGACCATAAATCGCCAAGTCATGAAATAATAGAGGTAAGTTCAGGTAATAATATTTTTACGAGTGCCAATATAATAGATGCTTCGGGCAATATTGATGAAGGGCCAACGTGGTTTTATTCCAATGATCCGGGAAATTCAAATCCCGGTTTGCCGGCAGACGTTTATGGAATCAAGTGGGATTCTCCATCAGATTCATTAACAGATACGTGGTGGATTGTTACGGACAGAGCTCCAATGTGGGGCGACTTTTATTCAAAGGATGGTAAGGAAGCCGGGGTAAGTCTACTTGCTTACAATACCGGATTTGGTTATGATACATATGCATTGATAGGCGACGGCAATGCCTATAACGAAACAAACGGTTGGGCATGGGTACTGGTGCCTGATTCCACGGGCGGCATTCCACCCCAGGAAGTTGTGCCCGAGCCCGGGACGCTGTTGTTGCTGGGTGGTGGTCTGCTCGGCTTGGCGTTCTTAAGAAGGAGGAGATCCGCAAAGTAATAACACTGATCGTGAATTTATAAATATGGAAGGGAAAAGGGGGGGCGGAATATATTTTCCGTCCCCCGTTCTATTTCTACTGGTAAACGGTACTGGTCGCTGTCCCGATATTTCCTGCTGCGTCAAAGGCTTGAACCGTTATCGTGTGTGCTCCCTTGGCTATCTTCTTTGTGTTCCAGTTTGCGCTGATGGTCTCGTTTGAACTGGTGCTCTTCAGCGTGCCGTCAATGTAGAGCTCCATTCTCGTTACGCCGATGTCGTCGGACGCCGTCGCACTGATGGTGACCTTGTTGATTTTGCTGATGGAAGAACCGTCCGGCGGTGTCAGGATGGTAACCTGGGGGGCGGTGGTGTCGTCAATCGCGGCAATCGTAACATTGACCTGATTGGATTGCGCGCTATTGCCTGCCGCGTCATAGGCAACTGCTGTAAGGTAGTATGTCCCATTAGTGAGCGAAGCGGTATCCCAGGTAAAACTGTAGGAAGCCGTAGTATCCGTGGCATGGAGAATACCGTTGATATACAACTCAACCCGAGTTACCCCAACATTGTCGCTGGCGGTTACATTTACCGGTACAATGCCGTTTACGGCAGCGCCGTTCGACGGAGAGGTAATGGTTGCTACGGGATCTACGGAGTCGGTTACCGGAAGGGTGTTTTTCGCGGCAACAAGGCTTTTGTAGGCGTTTATTCTTCCGTAGCCGAAACTGGAGTCGAATCCCGTGTTACCAAGGTCGTCCGCATTCTGTTTGATGATATCAACCACCTGGCTTGCGGAAAGGTTCGGGTTGGAGGACAGAATGATTGCCCCGAGACCGGCGGTAATAGGTGATGAGAACGAGGTGCCGCTGACGGAAGAGTATCCTCCGCCATTACTGGTGGTCAGGATGGAGGAGCCTGGAGCGGAAACCGTAACCCAGTCGCCATAACTGGAGAATGAGGCGAGCGTATCGGTGGAGGTTGTGGCGGTAACGGCGACTGCATGATTGCACGCCGCGGGATACTGAATCGTGCTGGTGCCGTAGTTTCCGGCGGAAGCGAAGAGGATCGTTCCCTTGTTCCAGGCGTAATCGATTGCATTCTGCAGGGTTATGGAACTGCTCGGCCCCGCGAAGCTCAGGTTGACAATTCTGATACCCTTGTCAGCCGCATAGGTGATGGCGCCGGCTATTGCTGAATAAGTAGCGTAGCCGCTGGAATCGGTAATTACCAGGGGCACTATGGGATTGGTCCAGGCGACGCCGGCAACGCCGAGGCTGTTGTTGCTGATCGCTGCTGCGGCACCGGCGACTTTAGTGCCGTGGCCGTAAAAATCATGAGTATCGGTGCTGCCCAGAACGAAGTTGTAGCCGGTCAGCAGTTTTCCCGCCAGGTCCGGATGATCGGGATCGACACCGGTATCGGCGATGGCGATGCTGATTTCGGTTGAGCCGGTGGTGATATCCCAGGCGAGCGGTGCGGAGATCTTCGGCAAGTGCCATTGGGAGGGATAGGAACTATCATTGGGAGTACTTGCGGCCTGGAGGATGAAGTTTTTTTCGACAAATTTTACATTGGGATTTTTGGCAAGGGCGGCCATTACTTTTTCCAGGGCCTGGGCCGGAACCTTGATCCTCTTGACCCTGATCTGCTGAATTTCCTCAACAGTAGTGGCCCCGAGTCCCGAAAGCGCCTCATCGATTTTTTTCTTGGCCGTTCCCGCCCTGGTTTGAACGAGCAGTTCATTTGATACGAAGGGCGCCGAATCGCTGTTTCCGATTCCCTTGGTCGTATCGCTCGCGATCTCCGCCGACTTGCTTTCCGCACTCAGTGAAGGCGTTGAACCGTCACCGCCTCCGCATCCCCACAACGATGCCATAAGACAGAATACCGCCGCGGTTACCGCGAACTTCAACCGGAATCTTAACGTACCTTGCATGACCCACCTCCTGAAGAACCTGTTTCCCCGTGCCTCTGGAAACAGGCCACCGACGAGAACACGGAGGTGGGCCATGTTTCTTCGGCAACCCGGCTATCCTTCCTGTATGCAGGACCCGTGGCTTTGTGTCCCCCGGTTACCCGGGGTTTACCCGTTCGGAAACAGAATTTTATTTCTATAATATATAACGACAGGAATGGCTTTCGAGCAAGTGACGCAGATCACAGAAAAGCGATTTTTCTGGAAAAATCGGGTTTGAGGAGAATATATTTTCCGTCCAGGATCTCGATTTCATTGTTGCGGGCAAATCTTTTGAGCAGGCGGGAGACCGTTTCCCTGGCGACGGAGGCATGCTCGGCAATATCTTTGTGGGTGAGTTTCAGGGCGATTATCGTACCGCGTTGGTCCGGCACGCCATAAAGCGATGAAATCTGGCGCAATGCCGCCCTGACCCTCTGCTCCGCATCGGCCAGGCTCATGACTTTGAGCATGCCCCAGGAATCCCGCAATCTTTCGCAGAGTATCGTGATGATGTGACGGGCGACCTTGGTATTGTTCAGGAGAAAGTGTTCAAAATCATTTTGTGCCAGGAGCCCGATTTCCGAATCTTCCATGGCTATAACCGAAGCGGGAGCCGTTTTTCCGTCAAGCAGGGCCATCTCGCCGAAAGAGTCGCCTTGCCTGTGAAAGGCGAGGATATGCTCTCTGCCTTTTTCGCTCTGGTGGACGACTTTCACCTTGCCGGTAAAAACCACATACATGAAATGGGCGGTGTTTTCCTCCAAAAGGATGATTTCGTTCTTGCGAAAGCGCCTTTTCCTGATAATCTGCTGTAACATTTCCAGTTGTTCTTCGGAAAGACAGGCGAAAATCGAGATTTTTTTCAGCAGGGTCTGAGAGTTGCCTCTGCCGATTTTTCCTTGTGTGTTCGGTATCATGTGTAGTCACCGCTAGTGTGTTGGTCGGAAATTTTTCAGTGGGGTAGCGTCAAAATGGAACCATACCATGATTCACTTCTCAAGCTGGTCGGTCTGTCGAATTTCCTGGAGCAGCAGTCAAACCTGGACAGTTGTCTGAATGATCTCGCGGTACTGGCTGCCGGAATTCTGGAGGTTCGGAACTGTTCCATCATGCTTTTCCAGCACGAAACGAATGGTGACGATTTCAGGCTGAGGATCTTCGCAAAATACGGCTCGCTCCCCGAGGTTGCACTCCGGGAGGCGGCGAAAGTCAGGGAAGGCATCGCCGGTCAAGTCGCCGAATCAGGGAAACCGCTGCTTGTGGAAGATATCATGCAAACAAAATATCTGTCCATGGCGCGTCGTCCCCGGCAATCGAGCAAATGCTTCATTGTCGTACCCATAATGATAACCGGCAAGGTTATCGGTGTCATGAATTTCAGTAACCCGGAGAACGGGCGAACTTTGGACGAACATGATCTGAATCGTGCCGTCTTTGTAAGCCTGCTTGTCGGGAAATCTATCCAAGTCAGTGAGCTGCAAAAAATACTCCAATCAAAGTTCCTGCAGTTCTCCCTGGCCCAGGAAGCGAAAAGTCTTGTCGCCAGCGCTATTGCGCCACTCAGCGGGGATCCGAAAACCCTGTCGAAGATCGTCGCCAAGACATTTTACCGGGAGATGACCAGGGCGGGGTTCGAGGCGGATCATATTGTTCATGCGGCAACGGAAATCATATCGCTGCTCAACCAGACCCTCAAAAAGCATAAATCCCGCTTGGAGAACAACGAGGCGGGCAATAAATAAAATTCAGACGGGTACTCTTGTTTGGAAGGTTACGGTTATGGAATTGTTTCCCGGTTTACTTGAATGAATACGTATAACAAAGAATATGTGTAAAATTTGCCGACATTTTGTATTGTAAATTTTACAACACTGGTCATTACACCCTGCCAAAGCCCTCTCCCGTTTGTGCGCCGAAGCACTTCAGCTCGCAAGCGTGGGAAAGAGTGGGCATGGGCCGGGAGGAGGAAATCCGGCATGGACGCAACTTTCTGAACGGACAGTGCCGAGTACGGATAATGAATGCACATCCGATCATTTTTTTGTTGATCGCTTGAACGGCAGATACAGAAGGGTTTTATGAAAAGACTGATCCTTGAAATTTCAGATGACGATAAATATTTCAAGCCCGCCGACTATGTCGTTCTTGATTTGAATGAAGAGATGATCGGGGAGATTAAGGAACTGTCTGAAAAAGTCAAGAGAAGTGGAGACGTAGAAGCTGCAATTTCTCTTTCGTGCAGTGCGGCAAATGCGGATTACGATGCTGAACCGGACAACGGAAAGGTCGCCTTAAAAGAATATGCGGGGTGGATGGATGCCGTACACCTTACGATTGCCCATAATACCTTTTGCCTGACGGGATTTTACGGGTATTCCGACGTAAGTTGGAGAACCGTTTCCGTGCCGATTTCGGTTCTCGATGAAAGAGGCGTATATGACATGAGAGCGGGCGGCGCCTGAACTGTTCAGGTGACAAGAAAATCTTTCAGACGAAAAACGAGAAGGAGAGAGCATGAGCGAACAAGTGGACAGGAAACGGCCGGAGTCTTCCGGAGCCCGTTACACCCCGGCATGGTCGCGAATCCCGTATCGGGAAGACCCTGATTATACGAAATCCCTGCTCGAGATTCCCGTTGAAACCGGGAAAAGGATGTTCGACCGGCTCAGGTTCCTTTACGGAGAAGAGAAGGCCCGGAAGACCATGCCGGAACTGGAACGGATCGTGAGAGTTCACTATGCCTACAAGCCGGATGATCTGATCGAAGCGGAGCGGGAGATCGATCCCGACGAGCGTTTCACCGAGCGGGACATGGTGCTCATCACATACGGAGACATTGTTGAGGGACCGGCGACAGCTTCTCCGCTGGCCGCCCTGCATCAGTTCGTCTCGACGTTGAATAGGGGCGCCATCAATACGATCCACATCCTTCCCTTCTTTCCTTATTCCTCGGACAGGGGATTCTCCATAGTCGACTACTCGCGCGTCGACCCGAAAATGGGTACCTGGGACGATATCCGTGAAATGGGCCTGGATTACGCTCTCATGTTCGACGGGGTTCTCAACCACTGCTCTTCCCGGAGCCGGCTGTTCAAAAACTTCCTGGACGGAAATCCCTACTACGAGGATTTCTTTATCGCCTACGATTTTCCTGATCAACTGACGGCGGACCAGCGAAACAAGATCTTCCGGCCGCGGACAACGGATATCCTTACCAGGTTTGATACCTACAGGGGTCCCAAATACGTCTGGACGACCTTTTCCGAGGATCAGATCGATTTTAATTTCAGGAATCCCGCCGTGCTCCTGCGCATCATCGACGGTCTGCTGTTTTATGCGCGCAACGGGGCCGACATTATCAGACTGGACGCCGTTACCTATTTGTGGGCTGAACCGGGGACGGAATGCGTGCATCTCCCGGAAACCCATGAGGTGGTCAAGCTCCTGAGGGACGTGATGAGCGTGGCGGCGCCCGGCGTTGCCCTGCTTACGGAAACAAACGTTCCGCACAAGGACAATATTTCCTATTTCGGCAACGGTCACGACGAAGCGCACATGGTCTACAATTTCGCACTGCCGCCGTTGGTCCTTCACGCCTTCTACCGGGAGGATGCGACGATCCTTGCCCGCTGGGCTCGGGAGGTAAGAAATCCTTCAGGCGCCGCCACCTTTTTCAATATCCTTGATACCCATGACGGCATCGGCCTCATGGGAGTAAAAGAAATTCTTCCGAAAGAGGAAATCGAATTCATTATTCAGAAGGCGGAAGAAAATGGCGCCCTTATTTCCTACAAGATGACTGTGGACAGAACAGAGGAGCCCTATGAGATCAACACCACCTGGTGGAGTGCCGTTAACGGGGATCACGCTGAAGAAGCAATGGACCTCCAGGTCAAGCGATATCTTGCGTCCAGGAGTATCGCGCTCGTTATCCAGGGTGTTCCGGGCCTTTATGTCCACGGAGTGATCGGCAGTTCCAACGATCACGAACCGGTCCGGAAAACCGGGATAAGGCGGGATGTAAATCGTGCCGTGATAAAGGTTGGGGAGCTTGCCGAAAGTGTGAAGGACCCGGGCTCCAGGCTTTCCCTGCTGGCACGGCATTGGCCGGTGATGAACCTTGCGCGTACCCGTGAGCGGGCCTTTCATCCCCAGGGGGACCAGAAGGTCTTGGCGATCTCGCCCCGGGTGTTCACGGTCCTGCGGACATCCCCGGAAGGGGATCGTAACATCCTCGCTATGACAAACGTGGCGGGTGTGGCGTGCAGCGTGGAGCTGCGGCTTTCCTGTCTCGGCATTGAAAAGGATATCTGGCGGGACCTGCTGAGCGGCAGGACATTCGAAGCCGAGTCCGGGACCTTGAAGATCACCTTGCAGCCTTATGATGTGGTCTGGCTGAAGCCGGTTCCGGATGCTCATGGATGAATATTGCCGGAATGTACTGATTTGAGGCGGAGACTTTTTGTATAAAAAAAGGACTTCGGTGCAACACCGAAGTCCTTGTGGCTGTGTTGGTTGCGGGGGAGGGATTTGAACCCTCGACCTTCGGGTTATGAGCCCGACGAGCTACCAAACTGCTCCACCCCGCGTCATTCAATCAACTCAAACTTTATAGCATAGCGACTTGCGACCTGTCAACCTATAATTTCCGTAAAAACACGCGGAATGCGGATTTCCGGTCAGTCGGGGACGAGAATGGCGTTTCCGCCGATCTTGGCGGCCAGCCTGGCCGCGGCATCCCTGTCCAATTTTCGCCCGGTCCGGACCCGGAACCAGGTGTCTTCGCCCTTTACGGTGTATTCCTCGATCCGGGCTGTGACGCCGCCGGCCCGCAGCTTGTCTTTCAGCGTACATGCCTCGTTCTTTTCATGAAAAGCGGCAACCTGGACCGTAAAGGTTTCCTTTTCGGGATTCTTGTTTTTCGAAACCGTTTGTTGCTCCGCGGGTGATACGGCTTTTTTTTCACCGGCGGCCGCGGGGGATGGGGATATTCCTTTGACTTCCACTGTTTTCACCGGTTGCGGTTGTTTGTCAACCGGTTGTACGGGCGCCGGGGGAGCATTTACGGGAGCAGTCGGGGGGAGCATGTTGATCCCGCTTCCGATAACGCCTTTTTCACCTTTCGGCAGGGTGTAATAGAACGTCAGGTCGGGATCGTTATCCGGGTTCCCCGGTGTTTTTTTTGTCGTGCCGGGCGGAGGAACAGGCGGCAGAGGCTGTCTTGCGCCATCCGGAGGCGCCATGCCGGCCGTCATTTCAGGGGGGGGCTCCGGGAAATACTTGAAAATCAGCCAACCGGTTGCAACACCGAGCCCATAGACGGTAACGATACCGCCCAGGATCATGAGCGCAATGGTCTTGATGGGACGCTTGCGCGGCCGATTTCTGGTAACATTTTTTTTGGGCCTGTAATCGATCGCCATGGTTGGTGCGCCCTTACGCTACATCTTTTCCGGTGCCGATACCCCGAGAAGAAGAAGGCCGTTTTTGAGCGTCTGTGCCGTGCACCTGAGAAGCAGGAGACGCGCCGCGGACAATTCGGGATCCTCGCCAATGACCCGATGCCTGTTATAGAAACCGTGAAAAAGGCCGGCAAGTTCCTGGAGGTAATAGGTTATCCGGTGCGGCTCGAAGTTCAGGGCGCCGCCCTCCACTGTTTCAGGGAATTTCCCCAGGAATTTGATGAGAGCCAATTCTTCCGCCGCATCGAGCCTGGCCAGGGATATCGCGTTGAAATCCTCCGGGACGAGGCCTTTTTCAGTGGCGGTTTCGAATATGCTGCAGATACGGGCGTGGGCGTACTGTACGTAAAAGACCGGGTTTTCGGTGCTCTGCCGTTTTGCCAGTTCCAGGTCGAAATCCAGCTGGCTGTCGGAACGTCGCATGAGGAAGAAGAAGCGTGCCGCGTCACGGCCTACCTCGTCCACGACCTCCTTGAGCGTGACGAACTCGCCGCTGCGGGTGGACATGGACACCGGAACGCCGTCGCGCAGCAGGGAAACAAGCTGAACGAGGATTATTTTCAGATCGTCCGGGTTACGGCCGAGTCCCTGGACGATCGCCTTGAGGCGGGGGACATAGCCATGGTGGTCGGCGCCCCAGACATTGATGGCCCAATCGAAACCGCGTTCGTACTTGTCTCGATGGTAGGCGATATCCGAAGCGAAGTAGGTGGTTACCCCGTTGCCGCGCACCACGACGCGGTCCTTGTCGTCGCCGAAATCGGTGGTGCGGAACCAGAGGGCTCCTTCTTCCTCATAGATATGGCCGCGTTCCCGCATGAGCGTAATGCCTTCGGCCACCTTGCCCGCGTCGAACAGGGTCTGTTCCGAGAACCAGGTGTCGTGGACGACCCCGAAATCCGCCAGATCGTTTTTGATGCCGTCGAGGATAATGTCGCCGCCGATCTTGGCGAATACCGGAATCGCATCCTGATCCGGGGCGTCCAGGTATCGGGAGCCGAACTTTGTCACTAAGTCGCGGGCGATATCCTTGATGTAATCACCCTGGTAACAGTTTTCCGGAAATTCGATGGTTTTGCCGAGCAATTCACAATAGCGGAGATACACGGACCTGCCCAGGGTATCCATCTGGTTGCCGGCGTCATTGATGTAATATTCACGGACCACCTCGAATCCGGCGGCCGAGAGCAGGGAGGCGACGGCATCGCCGGTGGCCGCGCCTCGGCCGTGACCGATATGGAGCGGTCCGGTGGGATTGGCACTGACGAATTCCACCTGGACTTTCTTGCCGTTGCCCGCTGATCCCTTGCCGTAATGGTCTCCTTCCGCGAGGATGCTCTTCAGGGAGTCGCGCCAGACATCCTTGTTGATGAAAAAGTTGATAAAGCCGGGGCCGGCTATTTCGACTTTTTCAAAGAGGTCGCCGGTCTCCTTCAGCTGCTTGACGAGTATGTCGGCGATTTGCCGCGGCGCTTTCTTTTCCGGCTTTGCCAACTGCATGGCGACGTTGGTCGCAAAGTCGCCATGTTCCGTATGGGCCGGGACTTCAATAACGATATCCGGCACGATGCCTGATGAAAGGCTTCCTTCCGTATAACAATTTTCGAGACACTTCCGTACGTGCCCGAGCAGGGTTTTCTTCATTATTCCTCCAGATTTGCTACCTATCAGCGGTCTTTTCCGACTGCTCCTCATCCGGGGTTTTTATGGTTATGTCCCGGGTAAAGTCGGGGCAGCGACGTCCCCCGTCGGGGATACAGAATCTTTTCTTGCATTCTCCACGCCAGGCGCAGATAGCGCAGCGTTGTATCTGCTGACTTTCCGTCACGATTATAGTCTCCGGAATTATGTGCCGAGTGCGGGAAGCGCAATCGTCGACCGGGAAGGGCGCCCACCCGCGAGCTCTTCGGCATGGCTACCGCGGCACGTGATTCACTTTTTTGCGGGGAACTGGTAGATGATCTCGTTCTTGCGAACGTATCCGAAATCTTTTCTGGCTAGGCTCTCGAGGTAGCGGCGGTCCGTTTTCAGAGCTTCTATTTCTCTCTTGAGCTGATCATTTTCGAGCTTGACGATTGCCGCGCGTTCCTGGAGGTCCTGTTTTTCGTGGTTCAGGTGATAGATGCGCAACAGTCCCCGTTCGCCGAAAATGGTGAAAGAGAGGAAAATGAGGATAAATCCGGCAGGGATGAAATACATCCGCTTTTTCATAGGCTCCGCTCTTATTCTTTACATTGCCAGTATACGGGAAAAATAGTCGATAGTCTTTTTCAGCCCGGTATCAATATCCGTTTCCGGTTGCCAGCCGAGGATTTCTCGGGCCAGGGTGATATCCGGCTGCCGCTGCTTGGGGTCGTCCGCCGGGAGCGGCTTGAAAATAATTTTCGATGATGAGCCGGTCAGTTCGACGATACGGGTCGCGAATTCAAGGATCGTGGTTTCAGCGGGGTTGCCTATATTCATGGGACCCGTGATCCCGTCGCGGTTCATCAGGCGCACCATTCCTTCCACCAGATCGTCCACGAAGCAGAATGACCGGGTCTGGCTGCCGTCGCCGTAGACGGTGATGTCTTCGTTGCGCAGGGCCTGGACGATGAAGTTGGAAACGACGCGGCCGTCATTGAGGGCCATGCGCGGGCCATAGGTGTTGAAGATCCGGATGATGCGGATGTCCACCTTGTTCTGTCGATGGTAATCCATCATCAGCGTTTCGGCAACCCTCTTTCCTTCATCATAGCAGCTTCTCACGCCAATGGGGTTGACGTTGCCCCAGTATTCCTCCGTCTGCGGGTGAACCAGGGGATCGCCGTATACCTCGGAGGTGGATGCCTGGAGGATCCGTGCCTTGACCCGCTTGGCAAGGCCAAGCATGTTGATCGTCCCCATGACGCTGGTCTTGATGGTCTTGACCGGGTTGAACTGGTAATGGACCGGTGACGCCGGACATGCCAGGTTGTAGATCCGATCGACCTCCAGAAGTATCGGTTCGATGATGTCGTGGCGGATGAGCTCGAACCGGTGGTGATCGAGCAGGTGGTCGATGTTGTCCTTGCTGCCGGTGAAGAAGTTGTCGAGGCTGAGAACATCATGTCCTTCTTTTACCAGCCGTTCGCAGAGATGTGAACCGATAAAACCGGCGCCGCCTGTAACCAGTACCCGCATTACGCTAGCCCCTTTCCGAGCTGAACGGCCTGCCGTTGCGGCCGATGGCAAAATAGTCGAAGCCGATCCGCTTCATCCTGCGCGGCTCGTACAGGTTGCGGCCGTCGAAAATGACCGGTTTGGTCAGCAGTTCGCCGATCCGGTCGAAGTCCGGGTTGCGGTACTCGTTCCACTCGGTAACGATCACCAGGGCGTCAGCGCCCTGCAGAATCTCATACTCGTTGCTGCTGTAATCGATACGGTCGCCGAAAACCTTTTGGGCTTCCTTTATGGCCACCGGGTCGTGAGCCCGAACCGTGGCGCCCGCCTCCAGGAGCCGATTAATGATGACAATGGACGGCGCCTCTCGCATGTCGTCGGTGCGCGGCTTGAAAGACAAGCCCCAGAGGGCGATGGTTTTTCCTTCCAGCGGCTGCCGGGCATACGGGTCGCCGAAATAGCTGACGACCTTGCGTGGCAGCAGCTGCTTCTGGCGCTCGTTGACTTCTTCCACCGCCTTCAGCAGCAGGAAGTCGTACTGGTTCTCTTCGGCGGTCTTCACCAGGGCCTTGACGTCCTTGGGGAAACAGGAGCCGCCGTAGCCGACCCCGGGAAAGAGGAAGTCGTAGCCGATGCGGGAATCCGAGCCGATTCCTTCGCGCACCGCGGTTACGTCCGCGCCCATCACCTCGCAGAGGTTGGCCATCTGGTTCATGAAGGAGATCTTGGTGGCGAGCATGGCGTTGGCGGCATACTTGGTCATTTCCGAGCTGCGCACGTCCATGACGATGATGCGGTTGGTCCGCCGCATGAAAGGCGCGTACAGCTCCTTCATGATCTCGGCGGTGCGCACATCGTCAACACCGATCACCACACGGTCCGGTTTCATGAAGTCGTCGATGGCGGCCCCTTCCTTGAGAAACTCGGGGTTGGAGACCACGTCGAATTCGATGTCGACGTTCCGCACTTCCAGTTCCTCGCGGATCGCGTTGCGAACCAGGTCGGCGGTGCCGACCGGCACGGTTGACTTGTTGACGACGATTTTGAAACTATCCATGGCGCGACCGATTTCCCGGGCCACGGCCGTAACGTGCATCAGGTCGGCGGAGCCGTCCTCGCCGGGCGGGGTGCCGACGGCGATGAACTGGAGCAGGGAGCTTTTTACCGACTCGGAAAGGTCGGTGCTGAAACTGAGGCGTCCTTCTTCGGTGTTCTTGAGAATGAGTTCCTTGAGACCCGGTTCGTAAATGGGAATGATGCCGTTTTTCAAGCCTTCTATCTTCGCTTCGTCAATATCGACGCAAACGACCTTGTTGCCGCTTTCGGCAAAACAGGTGCCGACAACCAGGCCGACGTAGCCGGTGCCGATTACGCAAATCTTCATATAGCTGGAACCTCGAGGAAAAAACGGAAGTCGGTGCATCCGCGGAGTAGGTGTGTGGTGCAGGGAGGGTATGACGGAAAAATAGCCTGTATCCTCCAGCAACCTGAATTTCTTATAGCATGGAATGAGCCATCCTGCCAGAGATTTCCGAAGGAAATACCATGTTTGTGTCAATTGAAGCTCTGTGGAAGTTGTCAGGCGACAGTGCAGGGGGGGGGAGGTGCGTGCATTGCGAGAATACGCTCAAATCGGATAGGGGGCGAGACTCTTCCGTTGTCATCTCAAGCCACCAGCCTTCGCACAAAAAAAGCCTCGACCGACAAGCCTTATTGGCTTGCCAGCCGAAGCTTTAGCGAAGGAATCAGATGTTCATTTGGTCCTCCTTCGCCAGGCGCTTTCGTAAACTTCCGCCTTCGCTCAAGCTTTAGCGGACACGACAGCGGCTACGGCGGACAGCCTTCGCACAAAAAAAGCCTCGACCGACAAACCTTATTGGCTTGCCAGCCGAAGCTTTAGCGAAGGAATCAGATGTTCATTTGGTCCTCCTTCGCCAAGCGCTTTCGTAAACTTCCGCCTTCGCTAAAGCTTTAGCGGACACGACAGCGGCTACGGCGGACAGCCTTCGCACAAAAAAAGCCTCGACCGACAAACCTTATTGGCTTGCCAGCCGAAGCTTTAGCG